>CAZOPE010000028.1:2557-50584 GCA_964581625.1 uncultured Cellvibrionaceae bacterium | reverse complement strand
ACTTGCACAATACCTTCGCGGTCGCGCAGGTCGATAAAGATCACACCACCGTGATCGCGACGACGATCCACCCAACCTGACAGGGTGACTTCTTGATCGATATGAGTGGCATTTAAAGCGCCACAGTATTGGCTGCGCATAGCATTATCCCGTTTTGTATTTGTATAAATTTGATAAGTTGCGCGGACTGTCTAGTCCGCTGCTTTGGTGCCGGCAGTGCTGGTTGAGCTGGTTGAGCTCGAACCTGTATCGCCCGCTAAATTCTTTTTATTGCCCGATTTAAAATCGGTTTCGTACCAGCCACCACCTTTCAAACGAAAACCAGCAGCTGAAATTTGCTTGCTTAGAGCAGGTTTGTGACAAGCCGGACAATCCACGAGGGGCGCATCACTTAACTTCTGTAACGCTTCCAATTCATGACCGCAAGACGCGCATCGGTACTCATAAATAGGCACAACAATCACCTCAAAACGTAATTAACAACCTAACTTCAAAGGCGAAACCCCGAAAAAGCTCGCGATTATAGCCTAAGGAGCCGCCAGCGAGAACTGCTCATATGGGTTTAAAACGCCAAGAAGCAAGGCGATTTGGGACGAAAAACAGCCAAACTAACGGGGAATGCTTGAATACCGCATACGTTCCTGCACGGATTGCGCGTGCTCACTAACGTAAGCCGGAAAGCGCTTCTCAAACCGGCGCGGGCTGGGAAGCATAACAGCCATGTGCACAGCTTGTGATTCGCTAAGGTATGCGGCGGTTTGGCCAAAATGCCTGCGGGCACCTGCCTCTGCGCCAAAAACACCGTTACCCCACTCCACTACGTTGAGGTAAACCTCCAAAATCCGATGCTTACTCCAGAGAGATTCAATCATGACCGTAATGACGGCTTCTTCAATTTTGCGAAAGTAAGAACGAGATGGCGATAAGAACAAGTTTTTCGCCAACTGCTGGGTGATAGTGGAACCACCCGCAACCTTTTTACCCTTGCGTTGATTCTTCTTGAGCGCGTATTCGATACCATCCCAATCGAACCCGCTATGATCCATAAACTTGTCATCTTCGGCTGCGACCACGGCGCGCTTTAAATTAGCCGAAATTTTTTCGTAGGGAACCCACTGATATTGCAACTTGGCTTGTTGATTTTTTTCTTGCAGTTCGCCCAAGCGGATTTCCATGAAGTGGGTTTCAGCGGGAGGATTCCATTTCCACCATAAAACCCAACCCAACACCCAGAGCTGGTAAGCGAGCACAACCAGCACTGCGAGCAACAACAACCGCTTGAACAGCCGCATCACACCCATTGATAAAAGCCCGGGCTAATTGTTGATGACAGATTCATAGTAAGCATCTTTTGCTTTTTGCAATTCCTGCACTTCTTCATTCATTGTTTTTGGTTTCACCGATTTTTCCTGCGGTAACTCAACGGCTGGCGCAGGAGGCAACACGTTTTGATTCGGGTTAACCTCGAGCGTTTTGGCACCCTCCACAGGGCGATTTTCATAATGGGTTACGCCCTTGGCATCCACCCATTTTGAAACCGTCACTTTATCGGCAGACGATGAATTGCTCACTAGGCTGCGCAGCTTTTGTGGTGTATTTGCAATCCACTCACCAGCTGGGAGTTTCAAAACGCCCGAATAAACCGCAATCGCTACAACGATCACCAATAACACTACGCCTCTTAAAACTATTCTCATAAAAATCCCTTATTCCTTTTTTAAAACTATCCAAAAAACTTAGTTCGCGGCTTTCAATCTGCAAGCGTTAAAACGTTCAAACAATGCATCGTACTGATTGGCGTCTACCGCACCCGTTGCAACCCAATCGAATACCAGATTCTCCATTTCCGCAGCAGCATCTTGAATTTTACGACCAAAGTTTTGTTGTAACTGATTTACCTGGAACGCCGTGCGCAGAGATTGCTCTTCTGCAGGTGTTGGGCTTTCAGTAAGAATTTCTGCACGTACACACAGCTCGCGTAAGGCGTTAAGGTTCGCCGCCAAATCGGCACTGCCATTGGCGCGAGCGAGTTTTTGTTGAATTGCTTTTAAACCGCCGGTAGGCCATTGCTCGATTGATTCTATGCTGGTTTGCAATTCGGCTTGGTCAGCCAAATCAGGCAACTTACCTTTCACCAGTGCAAGTTCGTAATCGTTGACGGTTTTATTGGCTGAAAATAAATTCACCCAAATCTGCTGCTTAAGCGCGTTACGTTCCATTTTTACTTTTTGCTCAAAGGATTCGATAGCTCCGTTAAACCCGGCTTTAACATCGTTCACTTGGGCTTTGGGAAATTGCCCGATACCTGAAAATGCCTGACGAATTTCATCCACACGCTTGCGCGAATCCGTTAGTGCCTGACCGCTAAGCTGAGCCAATTGATCCAGTTCGCTAATGAAGTTATTTGCGCTGGCAAGGTTTGCATCCAATTCTGCTTTGAACTCGGCGGATTGCTGTTGGCGCTTAGCAAAAACAGCATCGCAACTATCGCGGAATTCGTGCCACAACTGCTGCTCTTCTTTTCGCAGGCTAGCACCAATGGTTTGCCAGCGAGCTTGCAGCTTTTTAACTTCATCGGTGGCCTTGCGTGAATCTTCTACATCAACCAAGGTTTTTGCTTCAGCAATTAATGCCTTCTTAAGCTCGGCATTTTTCGCGAATTCATCATTTAATTTTTGTTGAATAGCTGCCAGTGCAGATTCGAATTCCGCTAGTACAGGCTGCGTGGCGGCTCGTTCTGTTGGGGTGTAGTTGCGCCACTCGGAACGTGCAACGCGAATGACTTTCTCTACATCTTTCCAGGTGGCAGCTTCCCAATTGTGGTTTTGCACATAGTCTTTCAACTGCGCGACTAATTGCTTACAAGACTCGAGATTTTTTTGGCGAAGCGCCGCTTGCTCTGCAAAATAGTCGCGGCACGGCTGGTAGACTTTTTGCGCAAGCTCGTGGAATTTTTCCCAAAGCTCCTGATCTTGGTCTTTACCGCCTTTGCTGAGTGCGCGCCACTCGTCTTGAATGCGTTTGATTTTATTGGCAAGACTTTCCGGATGCTCCGCAGAATTCTCCAACGCTTCAAGCTGCGCGATTAATTCGTGCTTTTTAGGTTGTACAGCGTAGTTCTTCCAATCTTGCAATTTGCTGAGGGTTTCGTCCAACTGCTCAAGCTGGTTGGCTAGATGATTAGGCAGTTGCTCCAGATCTTTTAATTTTTCGTCAATAGCACGACGAATACCCATCGCCTTACCTAAGACACCCGAACTTACCGTTTCGTTAGCCTTGCGAATTAAGCCACCTATGTGGCGCTGAATACTTTGTAATTCAGCCGCTTTTTGCTCCGCCGCTTTTTCCCATTCCTCATAGCTTGTGCGCGCAGCAGAAATGATTTCCGGCACTTCATTTTTAAACGAAGCACTTAACACATTCACACGCTTTTTAAGTGATTGATAATGAGCATTTGCTTCTGCAGATGCCTCTGCTGCTAGCTGCTCAAATCGAGCTTTGTGTGCAGCCAAGCTACCGGACGCGGCCTGCTGGTTTAGCTCTTCATCAATAATACGGCGCAAGTTAGCCACCGCTTTTTGTTCGCTGGCACTTGCAGCTTTAGTCACATTGAAAGATTCCCACGCGGAATTAAGTAATTTGAGCAAGGCTTGAGTTTCTTCAACATTCACGTCGGAGCTTACAATTGACAACAGCAAAGATTGTAATTGTTGGATATGCGCTTGGCGCTCTTCCGCCACCGCTGTTTCAGCAGCGCGGGCTTGTTCTTGTACGCGTTGCTCGGCGGAAATATTGTCGATAGTTTGTTGGCATTTGTTGATGGCCTGAGCAGCACGAGCGTTCAGTTCGCCAGTAGCGTCCGCCTTTTTAGATTCCCATTGTTGTTGCAAATAACCAAATTTCGCAAAGAACTGCCCATCAAATGGGCGATTACTGTGTTGTTCCAAGACTTGAACGGCCGTTGTAACAGAGGCCAAAATGTCTGCAGCGCGTTTTTCATCTTCTTTGAAAAGATCACATTTTTCTTTAACGATTTTAAAAACCGTTTTGTCTTTGGTTTTGGTGTCTTTTAATAACTGTTGCAATATAGCTTTATCGGTAATTTTCTCAGCGGCGCTTTGGCGCAGTTTGCTGGTACTGCCTTCAAGTGCGAATTTCGCCAACTCGGCTTGGTCAGTAATTTCACCAAAAGCTTTTTCAAACATTACTTTGTTGGAACTCAAAAGCGCGAGTAAAGCGGTTTTGTCTTTCACTTGTTGACCAAGGCGATCTGAATCAACTTCACCTGCTTCAACCAAAGCGGATAAACGCTGCTTTGCAGCCTTTTGCACGCTCGCATTCACGCTTGCGGTTTCGGTTATGCCCGCAAAAACAAGCAGGGTTTCTTGATCGTTTACTTTTTGCAGAGCGGCAACACGCACGGTATCGTCATCGCCACTTTTAATGATGCTAACCAGCGCATCGAGCGATAGTGTTTCTAAATTAACGGCCTTTTTCTCCGCCGGTTGTTTTGGTTGTGGCTTTTTACCGAATAAGCGAGCAATAAAAGACATAGTATTACCTTGAAAATACAAACCCAAAAAATAAACCAAGGTGCCTAGCTTTGAGGTAGGCATCTGGAAGATGTGAAAAAATTGTCGAACGCAAAACTGGACTTAACCTGCAGTAGTCTACCCTGCTAAATCCAATCCAATTTGATTCCCCTCATAAATGAGCGGTAACCGAGCCAAGGCGTGGCGGCAGCTGCGCGGGTCAACGGGCATACCCGTACGCAGATCAAACTCAATACCATGGCTTGGACAACGCAACACGTGCCTAGCAACAGTCGCTTGCACCAAGGGAGCCTGTAAATGTGGGCACTGATTCGCAATGCAATAGACCTTACCGTCCTCTTGCAACAGAATCCACTCCCGGCCACCCAAGCGAAAAACGCGGCGGTAGCCGTCGTAGAGCTGATGAAGCTTCTCCAGTGCGACAAACCCCATGAATACCTAACCCCGTTTACTGAAAGACATCCCCGCGCCTTGCGAGGCCGGAAATTTACGCTGCCCCAGCAAGTACAGGCAAGCAATTTTCATCTTTTACGCCACGTGGCGACAGAATCCATAAAAATCCCAGATTTTTCCGCCAAAACACCGCCCAGATAATCACTTTTAAGCGCCTAGCAGTTAGAATGGGCGCGTCGATGACAGCTGCCTCAACACCATGCACTGCTGTTGCCTTATCGCCTTTTTGATGAACATCCCCTATGACGAATCAAGCCTATCTGGAGCGTTTGCGAAGTTTATCCAATCGCTTGGTAGCCCTGCAAAAACCGATTCGCATTTTGGATGCGATTAAGTGGCCCGCCGAGCTTGAAGCCCGCTTTTGTGCCAAAGGTGGCCGCGAGTTGCCACAGCTTCCAACCGATTTTTACCACCGTCAACGCCTCGCGTTCGATACCGAAAAAGTCTTCCAGCAGCTTAAAGAACTCAAGGCCGATGTACGTCGTGATCTTGGGCGTGGCGATGCTTTGGGCCAAATACTGCTCGCCACCATTGACCAATACCAAATCGTAATCGAGCTGTTAAAGGCACGCGGCACCCAGCAATTTGGGCACTTCAGCAAACTGCTGTACGGATCTGCGCAAGATAAGATTCGCGGCGACCGTAAAACCCTGCGTGAAATGGGTGAGCGCCTTTGCTATTTATTTTCGCTGCCCGCCGTTGAACATCTTAACCGCCCTTATCCCAACCACATCAGCTCAGAGCACGCCGTGAGCACACTGCTGTGGCGCATGAACGAATACTTTGGCAACGGCGAAGTGCGCGTAGAAATAAGTGATGACATAGTGTCCGACGCCTCCGCCGGTGGCGACTGCATTAAAATTAACCGCCGAGCGCTTTTCTCGGAGTTGGACCTGCAAGTTTTGGAAGTGCATGAAGGCTGGGTACACATTGGAACCACACTCAATGGCAGGCAACAGCCGTGGGCGACGTGGCTGAGCGTTGGTTCGCCGCGCATTACCGCCATTCAAGAAGGAATGGCGGTTCTAATGGAAACCCTGACTTTTAGCTCTTTCCCCCAGCGCGCTCGCCGTATTAGCGACCGCGTAGTTGCAGTGGACTTGGCAGAACAAGGCGCAGATTTTTGTGAGGTTTACCGGTACTTTTTGGATCGAGGAATCAGCGAGCACGATAGTTACCGCGTAACCCAACGCGTATTTCGGGGTGGCACCTTAAGCGGTGGCTCTGTGTTTACTAAAGATATTTCCTACGTAAAAGGCTTTGTAGAAAACGTCAATTTTATTCGCAGCGCCATTCATTCAGGCGTGCCAGAAATTATTCCCATGTTGTTTGTGGGCAAAGTGACACTCGATGATTTGCCGTTACTGTACGAACGCTATCTTGAAGGGGTGATCGTCGCACCCAAATATTTACCGCCCATGTTCCGTGATTTAAATGGGCTTTATGTTTGGTTTGGCTTCTCAAGCGGCATGGGGCTGATGAACATTACCAAGGTGCAGCAGCATTTCAGTAAACTCTTCAAAAAAATGCCTGCAACAGCCCCCGTGTACCCCGATAAATCGGATGTTGAATTAGATTAACGTGTTTATTAAATGATGATGTATTACACCGTTGTAATTTCCGGCGCGAATATTTTCTTTGAAAACTATAACCGCACCGAACCCGTTGTTGGTTTTATCGCTTGTCGTTTGATTAAAGCGCAAACCGAAGAGCTCGCTATTGCCACCGCCAAACGCGATATTCTAGTGGACTGGAACCGCAGCTTTAACGCCGACAGAAAGCTCGGCATGCCCGCGCTACAGGTAGAGCACATCGCCCCTTTTTCAGGCTGGATTAAACCCAAAACCAAGCACGATTATTATTGGTTTACCGACGACGAACATAAGCAGGCGCAGATTGCAGAATTAACAGCACCGCCGAAGAAATGGTTTTGGCGGAAGTGATTTCTTTCAGAGATAAAAACAATCGTATTTTTTAAGAAGGGAATCGTCATCCTCGCGTAGCGGGGATCCAGCTTTTAAAAACGAACGTCAACGTCTGGATCCCCGCTTCGCGAGGATGACAACGAATATATAAATTGCTTTTGTAGGTTGCGGCTAAGTCGTGAGCTTGCGAAAAAATACAGGAACGCATTTTTGCACACCCGAAGGGTGCCCATAGGGTGCGCGCGATGGATCTTGCGAATGACCAGCGCATCGCAACATGGCCATATTGCCGCACAAACCAATAATAATGATGCGCAGCACAATTCAATTAGCTTTTTTCAAGCTTCAAATATATTGCCATTGATTAGCCAAAAATGTTGGGTTGCGCAAGCTCAGCTCAATCCACTTGATCTATTGAAAATCTATTCCAGGGAATTCCGAACATCATAAATATTTTCGAAATTTTTCTTATTGATCGTAACTGCCCCTTCAATTATCTTTGAGATCTCGCTTTTGACCGAGTCAAGATATTGCAGATACAATTTATGGCTTTCTGCAAAAAGTGACAAATCCGGTTTTTTTGGCTGAGTTAAATGCAGTCTAATGTGCCAAATTACAGTGGCGACATTAGTATATTCACATTTTATTCTTTGCCCCCACATTTCAACATCTTTTTCAGTGATATCTTCTGCGTCTTCATCCATCCTTTTTTCCTGCAGTTTGTCTGTCATTAACCTAAATTCATCAATGCCAGCATTCACAACATCAACCAAAGTATGAATAAGTTGCATAGAAATTCTTTGCTGCGTATTTAATCCAAGAACTGCGTCTTTATAGTAATTTTTAAAAATATGATTTGATAACGGTGATGGACTTTCATTACCGATTTCATTTTTCGCATAAATTTGCAGCTGCCTAGTGTAAATAAGTAAAGTCCTATTTAACTCAGTTTGCAATTCGTCTAGTTCTTCAATTAAACATCGTTTTATTTTTCTAGTACGATGCCAATCCTTAAACACTCCAGTAAACTGAGCCAATAACCACCCAAGTGCTACTGATGACAATCCTATAACAAGCCTTGTATCTTCCAACATCTAATATCTCCCCATCAGGTTTCCATTAAAATTTATTGCTCAAACCAAATACCCTACCCACCTCTTCCGCAATAATCCTAGCCCCCGCTTCCACCACACTCGCATCCTGACAATAAGTCACTCTTATACATTCGTGACTGTGTTGCCACTCTTCTTCCAATCCCGGAAAAAAGTGATGGCCAGAAATCACCAAAACACCGCGCGCTTTTAAGCGTTGGTAAAGTTCTTCGCTGGTGATGGGTAAATCTTTAAACCACAACCATAAAAATATTGCGCCTTCCGGCTTATGAATTCGATAAGGAAGATCACCCAAGTGCTGCTTAAAAATTTGCACAGCGCTTTCCATTTTTTCGCGATAAAAAGGCGCGACTATTTCGCGGCTGAGCTTAAGGATTTTTCCATCAACCAATAATTGTTTGGCAAGCGCGGGGCCAAAGTTTCCGCAGGCTAAGTTCACAATGGTATTGGCTTTTGCAAAGGCGTTTATCACCTGTGGATTGGCAATCACAATGCCGGTACGCGCGCCGGGTAAGCCGAGCTTGGAAAGGCTAAGCACGAGGATGGTATTTGGGTTCCAATGTGGTTTTATATCGGCAAACAAAATATTGGGGAAAGGTGTGCCGTAGGCTCCATCCACAATAAGCGGTACACCGTTGGCTTGGGCGAGCTGGTCTAGGTGCTCCAATTCTTCGTCGCTAATCACGTTACCGGTAGGATTGGTGGGGCGAGAAACGCAAATAGCGCCGGTGTTTTCGGTAATGTGCAGCTGAGAGAAATCAACGTGGTATTTAAAAAAGCCATCGTCCAGCAATTCAATGCTGGGGCGTGTTGCGGTGAAAATGTCCTCGCTAATACCTAAGTCGCTATAGCCGAGGTATTCCGGCGCGAGCGGGAATTGAATTTGCTTTTTAACGCCGTTGCCATAATCTCCAGCAAACATGTTGAACAGCACGAAGAAGGCAGATTGGCTGCCGTTGCTTAAGGCGATATTGTCCCGCGTGAGCGGCCAACCATACTCCGCGCTTAGCATGGTAGCCATTAAGTCTAATACGTCGGTGTCGCCTTGTGGGGGCTGATAAACACCAAGGAGTTGATGGGCTTCGCGAGGGTTTTGTAGCGTTTGTTCCAGCGCGTGAGCAAAGGCTTCTTCCATGGCTGGAATACGCGCCGGGTTGCCGCCGCCCATAAAAATCATATCGGGATTAGTACGAAGGGCATCGCCCAAGTCGTCCATTAATTGAACTATGCCTGCGTTGCCGCTGAGTTTGTTACCGAATTGGGAGAATTGCATTTGGGAACCGCGCCGTAAAATCAAAAGCGGCAATCTAACGCGGTTTGGAGGGAATGGGAACGAAAGACTTTTAGCGCGGTGGCGATTCTGGGCGAACCTTAACTTACATCAAGCCTGGTTACATGAGGCCAAATCTACGCAACACTTCGTGAAGCTTTTCTGGACTCACGGGCTTTTGGATAAAATCCATCGCGCCCAGCTTGGTTACGCGCGCATGAGCATCAGGCTGGATATCGCCCGAGATCACAATAATCATGGCATCCAAGCCTTCCGCCTTTACGGCTTCAAGCACTTGGTAGCCATCCATCTCCGGCATGGTTAAATCCAAGAAAACCATCTCGCCTTTGCCTTCACGAATCGCCTGTATGCCTTCCAGTCCATTGGTTGCAAAGGTAATTTCCACATCCCAACCTGCAGGTAGGGATTTGGCCACTTGCTTGCGGGCCATGTTGGAATCATCACAAATGAGAAGTGGTATGGTCATAAAACGTGCTTTACGGGGTTGCAGTGGGTTGAATAACCTGAGTATAGACAGCCATTCCCGTTTCGCCGGATTATTTTTGCCTTTTGGTCGCAAATAGATAATCCAACATTCCCAAATACTCTAACGACGGTCGAAAAAGGCCTCTACGGAGAGGTTAAAACGCTCGCTGGCAGCGGTATCCAAGGCGCCAAGATAGTCCCGCGCATTGCCAATCCAAGGCAGGCTCTCCAGCTGTATCTGATCGGCAGGAAGGCGCTCTACGTCTCCCACAAAAGCTCGTACATCATTCAGCGTGAGCCGCGCCAAATCACGCCGCAGCACGAACTCATTGAGCTGGGTATTCACAATAACGTTATTAACAAGCAAAGCTTCGCGGATTCGTTGCCACTGGGTGCTGGATAGCCCCATGTTGAGCAATTCATGGTTTTTAACACTGTTGCCCTTATCCGACGCTTGGTGAAACTGCCAAAGCACTAACAGGCATGCAAAGAAATCCGGGTAAGCGCGATCGCGCAAGTTGACTTGAAATAGCTCAATGCTCCGAACGAGTACTGCTCCACCCAAAATCACCATCCAACTCAAATTAACCCACAGCAGGAACAGCGGTATCGCCGCAAAAGCGCCGTAAATAAGCTTGAAATTGGAGTGAGTCACCATAAAGCTAAACACAAACTTTACAAACTCAAAAGCCACCAAGGTCACCGCGCCGCCTAGTGCAGCATGCTTAAAACGCACCTTGCAGTTGGGCACAGCGATAAAAAGGAGGGTGAACGCAGCGGCAGTGAGCAACCAAGGCAACCACTCGAAGACGAAATCCACAAAGCTCAGGCTATCGTAATGACCTACAAAAGTTCGCAGAGCGATTAAGTAAGTTTTCATGAAAACGGCCAAGCCCAACAGCAGCGGGCCCAAACTCAGAATCGCCCAATAAAGCAGGAAGTTGGCTATGCCACGGCGCGCCCGCGTTACGTTCCAAATGCCGTTAAAGTTTTGCTCGATATTTTTGAGCATAAAGTAAGCAGACACCATTAAAAACACTATGCCAAATGCGGTGAGCTTGCGCGCTTGCTGGGAAAAATCACTAAGGTATTTGGCAATTACCTGCTCGTTGCCGGGCAGCAGTTGGGAAAAAATGAGTGCCTGAAATTGATCTCCAACCGACTGAAACGCGGGGATAAGCGAAAACATGGAGTAACACACAGTCAACATAGGGACTATGGCAAACAACGTCATGTAGGTGAGCGAGCCTGCGCTTTTTTGACAATCTTTCTCTTGATACAAGCTGTAAGCTAACAACAGAAAACGGCGGCTAACGCGGTAAAAGTGATTGGCCTGACTTAACAAATGATGCATCCTCATGTAACACGCCCGAACTCGCTATAGAGCTTTTCTGTATCGGGCTATAATGGCGACTTTTCTTAAGATGATGACTATGTCCACACTTTACCACAACCCTCGCTGTTCAAAATCGCGTGAAGCACTTCAGTTATTGGAAGCTAAAGGTTGCAAACCCGATGTGCGCTTATATTTGGACACGCCACCTACAACAAAAGAATTAAAAGAATTGCTTACCACCTTGGGAATAAGCGCGCGCCAATTGCTGCGCAAAACGGAAGATGCTTACAAAAATTTAAATTTAAGCGACGAGAAACTTAGCGAAGCCGCACTTATCAAAGCCATGGCAGCCAACCCCAAATT
Source organism: uncultured Cellvibrionaceae bacterium (assembly GCA_964581625.1). Taxonomy (GTDB): domain Bacteria; phylum Pseudomonadota; class Gammaproteobacteria; order Pseudomonadales; family Cellvibrionaceae; genus Cellvibrio. Next base: position 39,086 of record CAZOPE010000028.1, on the reverse strand, counting down.
AATTGAACGCCCTATTTTCATCAACAACGGCAAAGCTGTTGTTGGGCGGCCACCCGAAAATGTATTAACTATTCTTTGAGCCTCACATGATTCCCTATATTTTAATTTTGTATTACAGCCGCCAAGGCGCAACCTTAGCCATGGCGCAGCAAATTGCTCGCGGCGTAGAACTAGCCGGCAACATTGAAGCGCGCTTGCGCACAGTGCCAGCGGTTTCTCCCGTTTCAGAAGCGACTGAGCCGAGCGTACCCGCAACGGGCGCGATTTATTGCAGCGAAAGCGATTTAAAAAATTGTGCAGGTTTAATTTTGGGTAGCCCTACGCGTTTTGGAAACATGGCAGCTCCCATGAAATATTTTTTAGATGGTACGAGCAGCAATTGGGTGAATGGCGATTTGATTAATAAACCTGCGGCGGTATTCACTTCCACATCCACGTTGCACGGCGGGCAAGAAAGCACACTCTTATCGATGATGTTGCCGCTCATGCATCACGGCATGTTAATGACCGGTATTCCTTACAGCGAGAGCGCATTGTCATCAACACGCACGGGAGGCTCGCCTTACGGTGCATCCCACTTTGCTGCTGAAAATTCACCGGTGTTAAGCGCCGACGAAATTAGCCTTTGCCAAGCCCTAGGCAAGCGCGTTGCGAAAATTGCACTGCAATTGGGAGCCGCCCAATGAGCGAAACCAAAACAGCAATGCCCACGCTTGAACAGCTAAACAGCGCACTTACAGCTGTTAGTAAAAGGCTAAGCTTAGGCTTCTACATTACCCACAGCAGCTTTGTAGTATTTTTGGTATTGATTAGCTGGTTTAACTTTTTACCTCCCGGCCAAGTTAACGAGCTGCATTTTGCTAGCAATTTAAAATTGTGGTTTGTAAAAATTATTCCACTTCTTATTTTTGTTCCCGGCTTTATGACAAAGCGATATCGCACCTACAGTTGGTTATGTTTTGGCATTTTGCCCTACTTCATCTGGCTTACACCTTTGGTAATGGCGCGCGGAGCTTGGAACGATTGGCTAATGATTAGCTTGATCGTCATTTTATTTATTTCATCGATGATGACCAGCCGCTGGATGCAACAACAATCCTATTTAGGCTGGCAAATATCACATACACCTTCAAATTGAATTTCTTAAGGATACGATTGTGAATTACCCTCAACCAAAACCGCGTGGATTCTTTCGCCGATTTTTTGGCGGCATTGGCTCCCTGATTACCTTTTTTCGCAACTTAATACTCAACGTTTTTTTCCTTTTCTTTTTAGTAATGCTAATTGTTGCCATAGGTAGCAGTGCACCAAAACCCTTGCCTGAAAAATTTGCATTGCGCGTGGCGCCAAGCGGAGTATTGGTAGATCAGCGCACTTATATGGATACGGCGAGCTTACTGTTTAAAGATGAGCAAGAAGATAGCGAAACCCTTGTTCGGGACGTAATTGAAGCTATTAATCGTGCAAGTGACGACAACCGGGTCGACTCTATTGTTCTAGAGCTAGGTGGCCTAGGTGGTGGTGGCATTACCAAAATGAGCGAAATAGGCCAAGCACTCAATGCGTTTAAAGCCAAAGGCAAAAAAATTATTGCCACCAGCGACAGCTACAGCCAAGACCAATATTTTCTTGCCACTTATGCCGATGAAATTTACTTACACACCATGGGTGAAGTTCAACTCACCGGCTTTGGCCGTTACATCACTTACTATAAATCTGCATTGGATAAACTCGGGGTCAATGTTCACGTTTTCCGCTCTGGAAAATATAAGGATTATGTTGAGCCCTTTTTGCGCGACAATATGTCTGACGAATCACGCGAACATAACTCGCAATGGTTGAACGCGCTCTGGGCGCAATACACGCAAACTGTTGAAACTCAACGCAAGCTACCCGAAGGCAGCTTGAACAAACTGATTAATAATCTCGATAGCAAATTAGCAGAAGTTAAAGGCGATAGCGCACAACTTGCGCTGAATGAAAAGCTTGTTGATAAATTGGTCTCACGAAGCGATATCGACAAAATACTGATCGAAAAATTTGGCAAAAGTGATGAAGGCAATTTCTACAATGCCGTGGGAGTTCATTCTTATCTTAATGAAGTGCACGCGCACAAATTACCCAAAACAACACAAGTAGGTTTACTGGTTGCATCAGGCACTATTCAAGATGGACATCAACAAGACGGTGCGATTGGCAGTGAAAATTTCGTAGATATGCTGCGCAGTGTTGAAGAAGACGAATCCATAAAGGCCTTAGTCATCCGCATTGACAGCGGTGGAGGCAGCGCCTTCGCTTCAGAAATTATTCGCGCAGAAATTGACGCAATTCGTAAGAGAAATATCCCTGTTTATATTTCTATGGGTAGTGTTGCAGCCTCAGGTGGTTATTGGATGGCAACCGCAGGTGATGAAATTTGGGCAACCCCAACCACCATCACCGGCTCTATAGGCGTGTTCGGTGCATTCCCAACATTGGAAAACAGTTTGCAAAAAATCGGTTTAAATACCGATGGTATAAGCACCACTGAATTGGGCGGTGCTCTAAGCATTGACCGCCCGCTCGCGCCTAAAATGAATAGCGTTATTCAATCTGGCGTAGACCACACATACCAAAGCTTTATTAAACTGGTTGCGGATGCGCGCAAACAAGATGTTGCCGCTATTCACGAAATCGCGCAGGGGCATGTTTGGACCGGCCAAAAAGCGAAAGAGATTGGTTTGGTGGACAACTTGGGAACATTGAATGACGTTATTGCAGCAGCAGCCGCAAAAGCCGATCTCAAATATTATAGTGTTAAACTGATTACCCAAAAGTTATCACCGAAAGAAGAGCTTATTCGTAAGTTGGTGGGTGAAGATGCAAAAGCATTTGTTCCTAAATCTTTGCTGAAACCTTTCGCAGAATTGAATCTAGTGCAACAACAAATATCCCCACTGCTAAAACCACTGGTAGCACTGCAAAAAATGACAGATCCGCAAGGCATTTACGCAACGTGTTTGGAATGTGTGAGCCCCTAGGTGAACATGAAGCAAAAAAAGGCCAGCAAAATTGCTGGCCTTTTTTTGGAGATGCAGAAGCGCTAAACGCTTATTGCTAACAAACTTTCAATTTCGTCGTTAATAGCCTGTTTATCTTTTAGGCCACTAAACATTTCATCTAAGCCATCCGCATTGCTCAAACCTAAAATCACCCCCAACACTGACCCGCGATGGCAATTCTCACCGCCAACATTGGTATTAGCTAGCAATGCTGATTTCGCATCACCTTTGTATTTGTACGCCAAATACAGCAGGCTCGGCCAAGAATCAGATATTGGGCACGCCTTACTATAAACGCCGCCAATAACATCGTTATCGTCTGTAAATTTTTCGCAAAGCTCATTTAAATCCACCTTGCAGGAAAGCTGCGCTATTTTCGCGATGATGGTTTTGGGGGCGTCACTCTCAGCACGAAATAATAAGTCATGAATCAATTTAACGTAGGCATCAGCTATTTTGGAAAGCGTCTCGTCTGGATGAGTGAGCCACAAGTGTTCGCGGCAAATTTTTTGGACGTCGGATAGATTTTTATCTCTTAAGAATTCCGCAATCGCAATAGGTGCAATGGTAACAAAGCCACCAACAGATGCTGTTGTATCCGCAGCCAAACCACACTGATCTGCAGGCAAGCCCTTCTCCAAATTTTCAAAGAATGCTCGATGGTAAGTCTCAGCGTAGGTATCAGGATGCTGCGAGGTTTCGCTCGTCATGAACGCAATATAATTTGACATAAACTTTTTAGGATCGTATGCACCGCCATTTTCGATGAGCGTGCGAGTAACCAAACGCGCGCAATGAGCGTTAAGTGTGTTCTCTCCCGCTTGCATACCTTGGTGAACATGCTGATTGGGAACGCCCCAACATTTTTTCTTATCTTTTAAAATTACGTCACCTACGATTTGTTTTGCGCCCGAATCGGCGAGCTTAAGAAAATCGTGAGGATGTTGTTTAGGAGCAGCCTCAAATTTTTTAATGCCACCTGGAAACGCATTCTGAATATCTTGCGGATTGTAAAACCAGTGCACTGGCATCGAGAGTGCATCCGCAATGTAAATTAGTTTTAACGCAGCCGTGGCGCGAGCATTGACCAAGGTTGAGTGAATCATCGCAAAACTCCCGTATATAAAACTCGTTATTCCCAGCGTTTTGCTGAAAGAGCATCTTTTTCTTGAGCATCAATCCAAACGCTACCCTGCTCTGTTAATTCTTGTTTCCAGAAAGGCGCTCGCGTTTTCAAATAATCCATCAAAAAGTTCGCCGCATTAAAAGCGTCTTCACGGTGTGCGCTGGTAACACCTACAAACACAATGTTATCGCCCAGCTTCAAATCGCCCACTCGGTGAATAACTTTCCAACGCAGAATATGCCAGCGCGAATAGGCTTCATCTGCAATTGCCTGCAAGGATTTTTCCGTCATGCCTGGGTAATGCTCCAAACGTAGACCCAATACACTGCGATCCAAATTTAAATCACGTACACGGCCTACAAAGGTTACGACGGCGCCCGCAGCAGTATCACCAGCCACCAAGGCTTTATATTCTTCGCCCACATTAAAATCTGCTTCTTGAACCTGAATCATTTAGCCGCCTGCCGATTTAACCGCCTGTTACGGGTGGGAAAAACGCAACTTCATCTCCATCTTTTACGACATGTGATGCTTTTACGATGGTTTGGTTTACGGAAAATAATAATTTTTCGTTCGAGAGGAACTCCTTCCAATGCGGGTTAGTTTCAATAAGCCGTTCGCGTAATGAAGATACATTCAAAGGAGATAAGTTCTCCACCACAACACGGTCGCAATTTAACTGTTCGCGCAATTGTGCAAAAAATAAAATGTTAATCACAAGTTACTCCGCACGCTGGTAATGGCCACGGCGACCACCCGATTTTTCGAGTAAACAAACGTTGTCGATTACCATATCCATATCTACTGCTTTGCACATATCGTAAATCGTGAGCGCCGCAACACTTGCGGCAGTTAAGGCTTCCATTTCCACGCCGGTTTGACCTGCCAACTTGCACAATGTGCGAATTTCTACTGAGGCATCGGGTACATTTATGTCGAAGTCCACGCTAACTTTGCTAAGCATTAAGGGGTGACAGAGCGGAATCAAATCAGCACATTTTTTTGCAGCCTGAATTCCAGCAATGCGCGCAACGGCGAGTACATCGCCTTTCTTTAAACTATTTGCCTGAATTTGCGCCAAAGTAGCAGGCTGCATGCGCACGCGTGCGAATGCGCGGGCTTCACGCGTGGTAACGGGCTTTTCGCTCACGTCCACCATGGCCGCTTTGCCTTGTTCATCAATATGGGTTAAAGACATAGGAAACTCTGGATAAGAATCTAGGGGATAGTGGTCAGCTGGGGTATCATAAGCGCCCACCCGATACTCGTCAGCATGATTTTTTGAACAACCCCATGACCACCAAACTTAATCGCCGTTTTACCGCCGCTCCCATGATGGAATGGTCCGACACCCATTGCCGTAGCTTCTGGCGCTTACTCACAAAAGAAGCCGTGCTTTACAGCGAAATGGTCACCACCGGAGCGCTGATTCATGGCGACCGCGCACGCTTTTTGGACTTTAACGCCAGCGAACATCCCCTCGCCTTGCAGCTCGGCGGCAGTGACCCTAAAGCTTTAGCGGAATGCGCAAAGATGGCTGAAGATTGGGGCTACGATGAAGTGAACCTCAACTGCGGCTGCCCCAGTGATCGCGTGCAAAACAATATGATCGGCGCGTGCTTAATGGCTGAGCCACAGCTGGTAGCGGAATGTATGTCAGCGATGCAAAACGCCGTGAAAATCCCAGTCACCATCAAACACCGTATTGGCATTGATGACATGGAAGATTACGAGGGCATGGTGAACTTTGTTCGCACCGTGGCCAGTGCTGGCTGCAACACCTTCATTGTGCATGCGCGCAAAGCTTGGCTAAAAGGCTTAAGTCCAAAGGAAAACCGCGAAGTGCCACCGCTACAATATGAGAAGGTCGTACAGCTCAAAAAAGAACATCCCGAACTTGAAATCATTATTAACGGCGGCATTACTACCCTTGAGCAATCACTTACCCTGCTGAATGATGTGGATGGTGTGATGTTGGGGCGCGAGATTTACCAAAACCCCTACCTGCTTGCCGAAGTAGACCAGAAAATTTACGGCATTGATAAACCCGTAGTCAGCCGCGAAGAAGTTATGGAAGGGTTTATTGCCTATGCCACTAAGCAAGTCGCTAAGGGCATACGTATAAATTACATGACGCGCCATATCTTGGGTCTTTATCAAGGGCTACCGGGTTCGCGTAAGTTCAGGCGCGTTATTTCCGAACAAGCCTATAAACCAAATGCCGGACTTGAGGTCATAAAAGCAGCCCTGGGGGTATTAAATGAGTTACCATTTAACCCTGAATTGACCGATTAAAATGATCCAGCATCCGTAACGTAAGGCTTAGGTTGAGCTAAAGTCTTATGAAGATGACTTTCAGCTAAGAGTCAAAAAGACTATAATCTATCCTACGGCAAATTAGAGATATCAACCTTGATGAGGCTACTGCACGAAGTAGCGAGCGATGACAGAACAAGACAAAAATTGCTAAAAAAGCGGAGTTTACACAGAGTAAATGAGCATTTTTTAGCAATTTTTAACGCGGTTATGTCGAGCGCAGTATTCGTGAATGGCCTCTTAACTCCGTTATAGGAAAACTATTGTGACTAGCAAACTCGAACAACTGAAACAATTTACCGACGTAGTTGCCGACACTGGCGATATTGAAGCAATCCGCTTGTACAAGCCCGTTGACGCAACGACTAACCCATCTTTGGTATACAAAGCCGCACAAATGCCGCAATACCAAGACTTGCTGGCCTCTTCTATTAAAGCCGCAAAAAGCATTACCAATAGTGCCGAGCAATTGAGCGCCGCGAGTGACAACTTGGCCGTAGGCCTTGGTTTGGAAATCTTGAAATTGGTTCCAGGTCGTATTTCTACTGAAGTTGACGCTCGTTTGTCTTTCGACACCAAGGCGAGTATCGCCAAAGCCCATCACTTGATCGAGCTTTACTCCAAAGGCGGCATCGATAAATCACGCGTTCTGATCAAACTCGCCTCTACGTGGGAAGGTATTCGCGCTGCAGAAGTTTTGGAAAAAGAAGGCATCAACACCAACTTGACCTTGTTGTTCGGCTTTGAACAAGCTGCCGCTTGTGCGGATGCCGGCGTGTTCTTGATCTCTCCGTTTGTGGGTCGTATTTTGGATTGGTACAAAACTAATACCGACAAAAAAGAATACACCGCTGAAGAAGATCCAGGCGTGGTTTCTGTTCGTCGCATTTACAACTACTACAAGCAAAACGGCTATAACACTGTGGTTATGGGCGCAAGCTTCCGTAACATTGGTGAAATTGAAGCTTTGGCAGGCTGCGACCGTTTGACCATTAGCCCTAACTTGTTACAAGAATTGGAACAAGACCAAGGCAAATTGGAACGCGTACTTTCTCCCTCAAACACTGGCGAAAAAATTGCCAAGGTGATTGAGACTGAACCAAGCTTCCGTTTTGGTATGAACCAAAATCAAATGGCAAATGACAAGTTGGCCGAAGGTATTCGCGGTTTCGTGAAGGATCAGTTAAGCCTTGAAAAACTGTTGAAAGAACTCGCGTAATTAGCTGCACTTAAAACGAGAGCACACTTTGTTAAGTAAAATCTCTGCGTTCTTTGAGCGCCACCTGCAACCCGCAGGTGGCGTTTCTACTACCCTCTCCCTCTCTCAAAAACAATTAGCGGTTGCTGCTTTATTAATTGAAGTTGCTATGGCAGATCACGTTTTTGATGAACACGAAATGCAATCTCTGCAATTACACCTCAGAAAAAAGTTTGCGATTGAAGCCTCGCAATTAAATGAGTTGATAGATTTGGCAAGAGAAGAAACATCTGAGGCGACTTCACTGCATCAGTTCACGTCACTGATTCATCAACATTGTAATCCGCAAGAAAAATTTGAATTGCTTATTTCAATGTGGGAACTGGCGTTCGCCGATAATGATCTGAACAAATACGAAGAATATGTGATTCGCAAGGTGGCGGATTTAATTTATGTATCACATTCGGATTTTGTGCGTGCAAAATCTATCGCTAAAGCAAGAGGCGCGTAAATTTTTGAGTGATATGAATTGAATTCAGAAGGATTTGCAGAAGGGCATAAAAATCGGTACTTAAGAGTTTTCGAGCATATTTACCAGATTTTTGAAGGTCTCTCGGTTTTGTTCGTTTAGCCCCATAAGTATTTTGTGTGCTTCCAGTACTTTCTCTTTCACTTCTTGCTCACCACATTCAATGGGCGACAGAAGCTTTTCGGGTTCAATATCGACCTCAAGTTTATTCACGATACTGAAGATATCTGCAAATCCCATTGTGTCTAAAATACGCTTGATACTCGCATTTGTCGCTAATATCACTGGCGTTATATTGCGTTTTTCCTGAGCGAGAAGCGAAATTTTTGCCATCAAGCCCAGCGTTGTACTATCGACGGCTTCTGCTTCTGACAAATCAAACAACACCGAAGACAAATCCGGCGCCGCCAACATAGAATCAATAAAGTGATCAAAGGATACGCACAAGGTGAGGCGTACATCGCCAAGCATTTTGATAATGTACACACCGGCATGGTCTGCTACGAGTATCTGACCGGGACGCATTTTATTTACCTCTGGCAATCGTAAGGATGGCAATATCATCTGGCGTTTCGCCATCATCCTTAACATGTAAAGTATTGCAGATGGATTCCAAGCTGCCAGTTGATTCTGCAACTTTTTGTAATAACAAGGCTTCTTTCTCTTGAATCATATCGGATGGCAATATTTCTAACACTCCATCAGAAAAACAGGACAAGGTATAAGAGCTGGGCAATTGCATTTGATAGGTTTGCCAAGTCACATCTTTAAAAATTCCAACAGGCTTACCATTGCCTTCCAAATAGAGGCAATCATCTTCCGTTTTTAATATTGGCATGGGCAAATGGCCCGCAACAGCATAGTTCATAAGCTGCGTGTGCGTATCAATAACACCGACAAAAAAAGTGAGATGATGATTTAAGCGCGTCTCTTTAATTTCGCGATTGACCGTTTGCAACAAGTGATTAGCTCCGGTTGCAAATGATGCTTCATCACCAAACAAACCTTCTTCACGAACCATGCGGCTAACAAGGTGCTTCAACCAGATGGTAACGAAGGCGGAAGAAGAGCCGTGACCAGAAACATCGGCAAGATAAAAAGCAAGGTAGCGTTTTTTGATGTGGGCGTAGTCAACAAAATCGCCACTGAGAAATAAAGATGGTGCGATGTAGTGAGCAACGTCGTAATGATCCTGAGTAATCAGGCGGTTGGGCATTAAACGTTTTTGAACCTGTTTACCGGCGAGCTGATCGCGCTCTAACACTCGTAAACTTTCACGCAATTCGTGGTTAGCAGTTTCTAACTGTTCTCGGTAACGCTGGTTTTCTAACAAAAGCTCCGTGCGCTCAAGGGCTTTATTAATGGCGTGGACTAGGACTTCGATATCGAGCACAGGTTTAACGAGATAATCACTGGCACCTAGTCGCAGAGCCTGCACAACATCACTCACACTACCTGCACCGGAAATAATAATCACGGGCAAGTCGGGCTGATGCTGTTTAATCTGTTTGAGGACTTGTAAACCGTCGCCACCTGGCATTCGCAGGTCGGTAAGAATCAAGTCGGGGGAGTATTTTTGAATGGCTTCGCACAAGTGGTTTGCGTCACCCTCCTCGAAAACTCTAAACCCGCTATCGGCTAGATATACAGCAATACTGCGCCGAACAAGTGCATCGTCATCAATGAGGAGCAGCTTTTTTGGATTCTCCGCCATCTAAGGTGTATCTCAGCTATGGTTTAGGCAAACAAGGTTTAAGGCAAGTTTTAAGAGGCGCACAACACTACTCTTTCGGTACTCTTCTCGCAAGCAATTCATGCCACATTTAATCCTAGGCTGGGTTGGTTTTACCTGAGCTGAACAAAACTGGCCGGAATTAGTAATTACTGCACAGATTTTCGGTTGAATTATGCAGATTTGCTCGCCTCTCATGGCATTTTTGCCGCCTGTGCTACACTCTTTGGTATTGCCAAAACGCAATATGAGATTGCGAGCTCGATGCACGAGCAAACGGCAGCCAGATCATAAGATTGATAACAACGAGGACAGACTATGAGCTCTATCGATAAAGGCTTTAGTGAAAAACGCGATTTTATCCGTATGAAAATCAGCGCGCCTTTGAATGCCAAGCTCTCCCACCACGAAGGGGTGATTGAAGGCTTATGCCGCGATTTGAGTGGTGGGGGTATGCAGGTTGAAACCAAAACCCACATTCCGGCAGGAACTGAGCTAGTGGTTGAAATATCTTCTGATCATGGCCACAACCCCACACTCCACGCCAAGGCTAAAGTGGCGCGAGCTACAGGTGATGCAGATTCGGGCTATGTTCTTGGCTTGGAAATTGTAGAAATCATCAAGTAAGGTTAAATCGGCAGACTCGGATCAAAAACCCGAGTCTTCTGATCCCTCTTCATCTTCGCCAAAACTGTCTTCCACCTTTCCGTTGTTAACGAGGAAGTTACGACGCTGCAAATAAGCCTCACGGAAAAAGACATATTTGTCACCCGATATCCCCTTCTCTAACGGCATTAAGTTAGCGCGCGTATTCACGATTGAGAACGCACGTAAGGTGTTTTTGGTGGCAATATGGTCGACGTAGGTTTTTGGATCGGTATACCAATCTACAGGGACAGCCGTTGTATCACGCAAATTGCTTGGCCCTAGGAGAGGCAATACAACATACGGCCCAGAACTTACACCCCAAACCGCTAAAGTTTGACCAAAGTCTTCGTGGTCAGTGCGCTTAAGGTTCATATGCTGAGCAACATCCAAAATACCCGCCAATCCCAAAGTTGAATTAATGAGCAAGCGACCGGTGTCGTGAGCGGCACTGCGGAAGTTTCCTTGTAATAAGCCATTCAAGGCGCTCGGGATTTCCATAATATTGAACAAGGCGTTATCAACACCTGCGCGGAAAAATCCAGGGCTAACACGCACATAAGTTTTGGCGAGAGGCTTAAGGAAATATTTGTCGGCACCCATGTTGAAGCTAAACATTGAGCGGTTGAATTTTTCCCATGGGTCCACGGGGGATCTAACCAAGGTGGCGCTAGATTCCTCAACGGGCGCAGCATCCACTCGTTCGGGTTCGGCAGCGAGACTAGGATTAGTCAGCAGCGACATAGATAAAATGGCGGCCGTAAACAATGGCGTTTTCATAATATTCCTTGATTCGCACGGAATAGCTGATGGAAGACGAAGCGCTAGGGCTACGCAAAGGGCGGCCACTTTACCCAAAGTGCCAAGCCACAACAACCGGCACAGATTGAAGGCATGCGCCTGAACGGCAGCAAAACGGGAAATGGCCGGAGTGGCCATTATAAAAGCACGGTGTCACACCATAAGTGACAATTGTAACGGAAGGCTGATGTCGCTCGTCAGGAGAAGGGTTTACGGGGTCAACTATAGGCAGCGATAGATAAGTTCAAGCTTTAAAGCTTCAGTCGCCGTAGGAATGTACCGCTCAGCTTCCACGTTGAAACCTTTGGGGCATTGACCAGAAGCAGCTTTCAATAAACTGTATTTTACGAGCTGCAATTGTTGTGGAGAACTGAATTCATCATTTACGACAAGCTTATCCAACTTGCTATTCGCCTGCTTATCTTTGGAATCTTGGACTTTTGATTCTACAAGTAACTCGCCATCGCTTTTCCTTCCCGATAAGGCCTTGTGTATAACTCCATTTAACCCCGTTTTAGTGTAGTCACAATGCTTATCAGAATCGGGAGCCAAGCGGTCAGCCGCTTCAACAGCCGAACCACACTCGAGCTGCTCTTCTGCAAGCGCCATTGAGCACACAAATGCAAATGAAACCAAAACCGTAAATTTAGACCTCATAATTTGTTCCTCCCAGGGAATATGTTTTGTAAAAAAGCAGTCGCTCCTAATAAAAAAGGGTGCCTAAGCACCCTTTTCAATATCTAACCGCAATTACTCAATATCAAACAACAATTACTTGATATGCAGAATCCTTAGAAGTTTAACTCAAGGCCAACAGCAAGATACTTGTCATCTGCACGGCTAGCAACAGTAGCACGCTCATCTTCAACCATTGTGTAGTAACCGAACACTTTAGCGGCTTTTGACAACTTGTAATCTACGCCAAGGCTGGTTTGATCGGTACCCAATTGAACCATATCTGAGCTAGCATTTTGAACCTTCAGCGCCCAAGTGTCGTTCACATTCCATTGTGCAGAAACCATGTAACCATCTTCATCAATTACGCCATTGTCGTAAGTTTCCCACATTGCACCCAATACCACTGGACCAACATTGAAACGACCTACAGCACGCAAAATGTCAGTATCAGTAGTGTGTACAGATGCATTGCTAGCATTAGTTACGTTGCTGTCGTTAGCTAAGGCTAAATACAACGATTTTGTACTATAAACGATAGATGCAGAGTAACCATCATCAACATTTACGGCATCTTTTTCAGAGTTTACGTAGGCCACGTTAAAAGTAACGTTGTTGAATGCTGGTGTAGAGTATTGAACAATGTTTTTAGCGCGAGTTTCGCCATGCAAAACAGTTTGAATATCGCCAACATAGTCGTTGAACAAATCAACTTTCTCTTGCGCCAATTTGAACGGGGTATCGAACATACCCATCATTACAGTACCGCCAGTGCCCTTCAAACCAACGTAAATGTTGCGTTGAGAGAAGGTTTGACCAGAAACACTGCAAGTAGTAGTGGTTTTAGTGGTTGCTGCCGGGGTAGTAGTTACGCTTGTTGAGGTTGCAGTACATGTTTGGCTGTTTGAGCCATCGTCTACTTTGGTTTGGTATTCAAATTGATAAATCACTTTCAGATCATCATTTATATTCTCGGTACCTTTCAAACCGATACGTGAAGCATTGCTCACCACTTCAGTGAAAGTACCACCTACATTTTTATCAGTAGATGACAAAGCAACGTTGGCTTTACCGTAAACGGTAACTTCAGCAAACGCAGCAGCAGGCAAAAGAGAAGCGATCATTAAAGGAAGTAGAGCTTTTTTCATGAGGTTGTCCCCTAGGTTTTTAATAGATATGGTCATAACGTAAACTACTGACGCGACGCATGAGCTTTTGTAGCGTTCTGGCGCGCATTATGTTGTGACTATATTGCAGTTGTATTACAGCCTAGATGGGCGGATCATTTTCGCAATAAAAAAGTCATAAAAGGTCGTTAAATATTTCGCTATAAAGAGAAAATGTCTCTATTACGAACCCTCCCTTCACTCGTTTGTTTTACCCCTTCATATTCCAAGATTAAACAAACTAAAGTTTTTTTCTGATTGTCTGTAACAAACCCCTTTCCTCCGCATCTACTATAGGCGTTGAGGATGCACGGCCTCCCTCAACTAACACTACTGATTATTCATGAACGGAGATTTATACAAATGAAAACAATGACTACTTCTGCTTTGGTATTGGCTGCTGCGGCTCTTCTTTCAACAGGTACTGCCTTGGCTGATGATAAGCCTGCTGCAACGCAAGGCGCTGTTAAATGCGGCGGTGTAAACGCGTGCAAAGGTCAATCTGCATGTAAAACAGCATCAAACGCTTGTAAAGGTCAAAACGCTTGCAAGGGCCATGGCTTCAGCGAAATGAGCGGCAAAGATTGCGCAGCAAAAGGCGGTAAAGAGCTTAAATAAGCTCGCAGCACATAGGGCTGCGTAAGACGTTAATCTTACGCAGCTGTTATATCGGCAAAAGAATAGACATTTATGCAACCTATAACACCACACACACACCTCCAACCACATCTTGGTTTTGGCTTGGGCTTAAGAAGTGAGCACTACACTGACTTGCTGGAAAGTGAGCATCAGCTAGATTGGTTGGAAATTATTAGCGAAAACTACATGGTTGCAGGCGGAAAGCCGCTTTATTATCTGGACAAGATCCGTGAACGCTACCCATTGGTAATGCATGGTGTTTCCCTATCAATTGGCAGCGTTGACCCACTGAATCAAGAATATTTAAAAGATTTAAAAAAGCTCGCAGATCGAGTAAAACCCAAATGGATTTCTGATCACCTTTGCTGGACAGGAACGCAAGGGATCAACCTGCACGATCTTATGCCCCTGCCCTATACCGAAGAAGCACTTAAGCATTTGGTTACACGTATTTCGCAAGTGCAAGAATTTTTAGGTCAACGAATCTTATTGGAAAATGTATCCAGCTATTTGACCTATCAGCACTCAACTGTTTCTGAATGGGAATTTCTTAAGGAAGTATCACAACAAGCAGACTGTTTGATATTGCTCGACATTAACAACATTCATGTAAGCGCACACAATCACGATTTCGATCCTTTGATCTATTTGGATGCAATGCCAGCAGATCGTATCCAACAAATTCATTTGGCCGGGCATTTAAACAAAGGCGACTACAGTATAGACACGCACGACCATGAGATTGTCGATTCGGTTTGGGCCCTCTACGCTGAAAGCATTCGCCGTTTTGGCCATATAAGCACCATGATTGAACGCGATGACGATATTCCTCCGCTTTCAACCTTGTTGAATGAATTGCAAAAAGCCCGCGAAATATCTGCCGCGATCTTAACTCCGCAAAAATCTTTCGCACATAACCTGTAAAACAAGGAACTACTATGGCAAGCCTATTAAATAATTTTATAGATCTTACGCTTCGCTGGCCGGAAAAAGTTGCGGCCTACTTGCAATGGCTGGCTCCGCTCGCCGCTCGCCTTATTGTTGGTGAAGTATTTATGACAGCAGGCTGGGGCAAGTTACAAAATTTGGATGCTATGATTCAAAACTTTACCAGCTGGGGAATTCCATTTCCGCACATACTCACCCCCTTCACCTCAGGTGCTGAATTTGTATGCGGTATATTATTAATGCTGGGATTATTCACGCGCATCTCAGCGGGAATTTTAGGCGTGATTATGATTGTGGCGATTAAAAGTGTTCTTTGGGCAGATGTTGATTCGCTGGATACCTTGTTAGGGTTTTCTGAAACCGCTTACCTCGCCATTTTCTTATGGTTAGCCATTGCTGGCGCAGGGAAAATCTCTATCGACCATTGGTTAACGCGCAAATAATATGACCAACACAAAAACACTCGCGCAATTACAACTGGAGCTGCAAAATTTTTTGCTGGGCAATGATGAGGATGCCAGCGATCTTACATTGGAAACGCCGCAATTTTCACGGCAAGAGCGTTTACAGATTTATCACTCCGCGTACCGTTTACGTTTGATTGAAGCGCTGGGCACTGATTATCCTGCTCTGCAGGCGTACGTGGGTGAGAAAGAATTTACTGCAATTGCAGAAGGCTTTATTGCGGCGCATCCTTCCCACAATCCTTCACTGCGGTGGCTGGGTGAAAAGCTACCCGCATTTTTGCGTAACCACGAAAAATTCAATACACAAATTGAAATGGCGGAGCTGGCAGAGTTTGAATGGCGGCAAGCTATGGCCTTTGATGCTGCCGATACTTCTATTACAACGCTGGAGGAACTTCGCACATTAGTTCCCGAGCAATGGATGACACTTAAACTGCACTTGCATCCCTCTGTGCAGTTCATGCATTTTTATAGCAACGCACCAACTCTATGGCAAACATTAATACATGATGGAAAGCTTTCAGCAGCAGAATCAACACAAGCCCCTCAAGCATGGCTACTGTGGCGAGAAGATTTACAAGTTGTTTTTCGCCCGCTCGATGCCGCTGAAGACTGGGCACTTACTGCATTTTCAACAGGAAAACACTTTGCAGAGGTATGTGAAGGCTTGTGTGAATGGTTTTCTGCGCAAGAAGTTCCTATGAAAGCAGCACAGTATTTACAACATTGGATTCAGGGAAGTTTAATAGAAGCAATAGAGACGCAAACCGCTTAAATCAATAGAAAGGCGCTGCGAATCAATCCGCAGCGCCAAACTAAATACTGCTCAATAACTCAACTTGATTAAAGAGACACCCTGACGAGGCAACTGAATATTAATTTTCGCCTCACCATTCCGTACCTTCAACTTTTCTGGCGACTTTAGTGTTGCTAGTGCGCTCGCTTTTTCTAAAATGGCGATTTGCTCAGCCGTTGGTTGTTGCGGCGACCCCATCTTTTTCCACGCAGTATAGGAATTACTGTGTGCTGAATCTATACGATAATGCTTCAGCTTTAATTCCTTCGCCTCTATACCTGTTATGGTCAAGTTCACGGGTGAGCCGGCATTTATGAGATCTTCATCGTGATAGTTCCAAATTAAAACGCTAATGGCTTTTTTGTCTGCCGTTGCCAAGGCATTTATATCTGTGCGCTCACCGCGCACACTGTCGCTGCGAATTTTTTGTGCGTTGTAAGCCAAATCACCACTCACTGCTACGCGATTTCCCTGCATCATCCCGAACATTTTGAATACATTCAATACGGGCTTGTTAATGCCATTGGTTGCTAAATCGCGGTACCCGGCGAACCAGGGTTGGTTTTCAAATTCAAATGACCAATTAACAGCCGCCAACAAATTTACGCCAAACTCCTCGGCTAAATCATATTCACGCGCAATCGATGCTGCGGTATAACTCGCGTAGAGCGTTCCATTGCGATAAGCATTTTCAGGATTGGTTTGCATACCGCAGGCGGCGCAACCTTCTGGATCTGACTCCCCAATAATTACGGGAATATTTTTTAATTCAGGAAAGGCAGCCACAGATGCAAAGCCGTCACTGATATTTATAAAGTGACGACTCATGCTCATATGCACACGACCATCAATAACAGTCGGTTGGCCTTTTGCGTGAAACGCAACAAAATCCAAGGGTGAACCGATTTCGCCAGTTACATAATTTTTACCGTGCAAAACGTGCTTAATAAAATTTCTGAAAAAAGTGCGGCCTTGCGCTGTATGAGGCCCGCCCATGCGGGCTGTGGGCAAGGCGCGCTTTACTGCAAAGGCAGCGTAGTCATACATTTTGAAATAAGTTTGCTCAATGTCGGGCGCGACCAAATAAAAACCATCTGCCTCGTTCCACAACTCCCAATACCAACTTTCTACTTCTGCTTTTCCATAGCGCTCAACGCAGTGACTAACCCAAGCAGTTATTAGATCGGCCCATTTGTTGTAATCTTTGGGCGGATAAGCCCAACCAGAAACAATTTCTTGTGGTGGCTTACCTGGCACCCAATGGTGCTGATAAGGTTCTGGCTTTTCAGAAAGTGCAGCAGGCATAAAACCAATCTGAGCCAAAGGTTTCATGCCGCGCTCTATGTAGGTATCAAAAATTTTATCGGCAATTGTCCAGTCGTAAATGGGTTTACCATTTTTATCCTCCGTGTACATGTTGGTAGAGCCCCACTTCAAAGCAGCTGTACCATCACCGGTCGTCATAAGATTGTGTGTGCGTACATAAACAGGTACAGGGCTTAAAGCGGCCAATTCAGAAAGCAATTTTTTGCCATCTTTCATATAGGTGTAATTGGGTTCGTCATACCCAAACCACGCCCAAATGGGCTTAAGCGGTGCTTTCTGCTGAGTGACATCAACTTGTATGACCACAGGCTTATTATTTGCCAGAGCCACCGGAATACACATCAAATTTGCTGCGAGTACTAGACGGGCTAACCACTTCATTATTTTTTACTCCGGAAAACTCATGAAAAATTTCACATTATTTATCAGTTAGCCAAGACGAGTTCCCACTGCTTATCCAAACGCTTAGGTGAAATAGGAACTTGTGTTTTTAATGTCTGCGCAAATAAGGAGACGCGAAGCTCTTCTATCCACCAGCGATAGTCGATTACCGCCGAGTTCTGGCTCATGGCGACCTCACCTTCTTTTTGCAGATATTCTTGCAAACGCTGCCAGTGCGGTTGAATTTCCAACAAGGTCAATTTGTCTTTTTGCGGATTGAGTGCAATTTTTTCTAAACGCAATTGAATAGCGCGTAGATACCGTGAGTATTGCCTGAGCCACTCGTCTGGCGT
The DNA here is from genome assembly GCA_964581625.1 of uncultured Cellvibrionaceae bacterium. Classification (GTDB taxonomy): domain Bacteria; phylum Pseudomonadota; class Gammaproteobacteria; order Pseudomonadales; family Cellvibrionaceae; genus Cellvibrio. The sequence goes on along the minus strand of CAZOPE010000028.1, from coordinate 20,947 downwards.
TTTATAAACAACCCCCACATAAAACAAATGCTTTAATTGTTCTTGAATATCACTTAATGCAAAGGCCATTGCCAGTGCATTTTTTTGCTGCTTGATGTTCTTTCTAACCTCCACCAGTAACTTAAGGCTCACCAACAAATGAGAATAAATGTCCTGTGCATGAGCGACAAGCTTATCGCGAATTGCGTTTACTAGATTCTCAAAATCTGACCGAGTTCGTGGTAGTTGGTGCTGATTGCCAAGTGCCAACTGTTTAATGGCTGCGAGAATAATGTCATCTGCGACCTGATCGCGAGAGCCTATACCCGCAAAGGTCAATGCTATCTCCTGCCCTTTGAGCAACTCTTTTTGCAAATATTTTACAGGCTGACTCAACTGCAGGAACATCAAGCGCGCCAGACCACGCTGGGTTAACGCCAACGCTTGCTGCGGATTATCTAACACTTGCAAAGCCACCGAGGTGGTTTTATCGACCAACGCAGGATAGGCGCGAATACCTATACCATTTCGCTGTAATTGAATCGCTTGCGGCAGGCTTTCAAAATCCCATTCAACAATATTATCGCGCTCAATATTGGTGGCGGCAGATTGAATATTCTGTTGCACTTGTGCGCGATATTTTTCGCGCAATGGAGCTAGATCACGGCCACTGGCAATAACGTTGCCTTTATCATCAACCACTTTGATATTGAAGCGATAATAATTATCCACTTGTGCTTCGAGCCATGCATCTGGCCCTACATCTATTCCAGTTTGCCGTTTAAGTTGTAGCCCAAGAGCATCGGTTAGCGGCTTGTTATCTGGCGACATGGCTGTGAGCGCTTTATCAACAACATCCGGCACAGGGACAAAATGTTTGCGCAAGGACTTAGGTAAACTTTTTACAAGACTAATGCACTTTTCACGCAACATTCCGGGCACTAGCCATTCAAGGCGTTGTTCCGGTAATTGATGCAGCACACTCATAGGCACGTGAATACTCACACCATCGTCTGGATGATTGGGCTCAAAATGATAGGTCAGCGGAAACACCATGCCGCGCCATTCCAACTCGTTAGGGAATTGCGCTTGGGTAACATCCAACGCGCCATGGCGCATGAGTGTTTCACGACTAATACATAAAACCTTTGGATTTTCCTGTTCCGCTTTTTTACGCCAGCTTTCAAAGCCCGCGAGGTTAATGATCTTCTCTGGAATGACTTCGTTATAAAATTCAAAAATAACTTGCTCATCCGCCAATATATCGCGACGACGGGATTTCGCCTCCAGATCATCAAGCTCTTTTAGCAAGGATTGTTGATGCGTAAAAAAATCACTCACCTCACCTTTGCGCTGCATATTTTTGCGTTTGGGATGCTCTGCATATTGTCCTTCCACAAAAGCCGCGCGAATAAACACTTCGCGGCAAATAGCAGGATCTATGTGCGAATACACAACCGATTTTTTTTCAATTAAAGTAAGCCCATACAGGCTCACCTTTTCATAAGCCATGACTTGCCCGCTATGGCTGTTGTAATGTGGTTCAAAATAATTTCGTTTAACCAAGTGTTCCGCCGCGGCTAGCGCCCATTCAGGCTCAATTTTGGCGACCGTGTGCGCGAAGAGTTTTGAAGTTTCAATCAGCTCTGCCGCCATAATCCATTTAGGTGTTTTCTTAATAAGAGAAGAACCGGGAAAAATGCTGAACTTGCGATTACGCGCACCTAAGTATTCGCGCTCTTCGTGATTAAAACCTAAATTACCGAGTAAACCACTGAGCAAGGCTTTATGAACAGGATCATAGCCCGAAGGTACTGTATTCACCCTAAAGCCCAAATCTTTAATGGCAACACACAATTGGTGATGAATATCTCGCCACTCGCGCAAGCGCATGTAATTTAAAAATTCTTTTTTACACAGTTTGCGCAATTGGTTTTGCGATAGCTCTTGTCGCTGGGTTTCAAAATAATCCCACAGGTTTACAAAGCCCGCAAAATCGGAAAATTCTGCCCAAAAACGGCGATGGCTTTGATCGGCTGCTTGCTGCTTTTCCACCGGGCGCTCGCGAGGGTCTTGCACTGATAGCGCGCTTGCAATGATGAGCAATTCGCGCACGCAAGATTGCTCTTGTGCGGCCAACAGCATGCGAGCGAGCCGCGGGTCTAAAGGCAATTTACTGAGTTGAATTCCAACAGGCGTGAGTTGATTTTTTGTATTAACTGCTTGGAGTTCTTCCAGCAATTTGTACCCGTCGCTAATTAGGCGATGATCAGGCGCATCAATAAAAGGAAATTTATGAATGTCGCCCATTTTTAACTGCAGCATTTGCAAAATAACAGCCGCAAGGTTAGTGCGCAGAATTTCAGCATCGGTAAATGCAGGGCGATTATTAAAATCTTCTTCGCTGTATAAGCGAATACAAATACCTTCGGCAACACGACCACATCGACCTTTGCGTTGGTTGGCGCTTGCCTGTGAAACTGGCTCAATAGGTAAGCGCTGCACTTTTGTGCGATAGGAATAGCGGGAAATGCGAGCAAAGCCTGGGTCAATAACGTAGCGAATGCCAGGCACGGTAATAGACGTTTCGGCAACGTTTGTAGCCAATACAATTCGCCTGCCAGTATGGGGAGCAAAGACTCGTTGCTGCTCCGCAAGGCTTAAGCGCGCGTAAAAAGGCACAACTTCCATATGCGCAAACTGTGCTTTGCGCAGTGCGTCAGCCGCTTCGCGAATTTCACGCTCACCACTTAAGAAAATTAAAATATCGCCACCGCGCGGCCCGCCGCTGGTTTTTTCGTGCAATTCAATTTCATGAACCGCATCTACCATAGCGCTGTAAATATCTTGTTCGGTATCTTCGCCTTCTTCATCTTTGGCTTGAGATTCAAACAGTGGGCGATACCAAACATCTACTGGATAGGTGCGGCCAGATACTTCAATGATCGGCGCATTATTAAAATGCTGTGAGAATTTTTCTAAGTCGATTGTGGCAGAGGTAATAATTAATTTTAAATCGGGGCGACGTGGTAAAAGCTGCTTTAAATAACCCAATAAAAAATCGATATTCAAACTGCGTTCGTGGGCCTCATCAATAATCAGCGTGTCGTACTTGTTTAGATAAGGATCATTCTGGATTTCGGCCAACAAAATCCCATCTGTCATTACCTTAATAAGCGTTTGGTCGCTTGATTGATCGCTAAAACGAACCTGATAGCCCACCTTCTCGCCCAAACGCGTATGCAATTCTTCTGCAATGCGCGTGGCAACGGTATTGGCTGCAATTCGGCGCGGCTGGGTGTGGCCAATTAAACCGCGACTGCCGCGCCCTATGCTCAGGCAAATCTTTGGAATTTGCGTGGTTTTACCCGAACCGGTTTCACCGGCAAGTACAACCACCTGGTTATTGGCAATTATTTCTGCAATTTCTTCGCGTTTTTCACAAACGGGTAAATCGGAGAACTCAATGCTCGCGGGAATAAGCTGCAGGCGTTGGTTAACCTTGGCCTGAGATTGCGCAAGTTGCGCCTGCCATTTCTCCAGGGATTGCTCAACGGGTTTATGGGCACGCGCCAGCTTTTCGAGCTCCCCCAACCGACGCAACAAGCGAAAATGGTCCTGCGCCATTACGTTTACGACGGACTGCTTATATTTTGCCCAATCACTAGCCATGCAACACACCTTTTGAATCAAGGAGCGCATATTAAAGCGCTCATGCGCGGCTTTCCAACTTATTGACAGACATTTATTGAGCCTTACAAATCCTTAAGTGGGCCAACGCACAGTTACCTAAATTGGCATTCGCTAGCCTTCTACACTTTTTGACTATGCCCAATGTTTACTCGCCATCCGGCTTTCCAGTAAGCCCATAAAAGGAAACACGATGAACACCGCCACTGCTGTTGATGAAACCGAGTTTCGCAGAATCCTTACTAAAAACGTCGCAACACCGCTTATCGCCGGGCTAATCAGTGCAGGGCTCTTTGTTGCCCTCATCATCTACCTACTTAACGCGCTTAAATGGGTTACGCATACGGAGACGGTTATTGGTAAAGCGAGTGAAGTGTCCAAGCTGACTATTGATATGCAAACGGGCCTTCGCGGTTATCTTATTACTGGCGAGGAATCGTTTCTGGCACCTTACCGGATCGCAAAATCCAAGTTTAACGTGGATTTGGACGCACTAGCCCAACTCACTCAGGACAACCCCATTCAAATCGACCGGCTAAAACGTTTGGATAATATGCTCAATGACTGGGATGAATATGCCCAGCGGGCAATAAAAATGCGTATGAACAACCAAGACTACGCGGGCTTGGTGCGCAGTCGCGGCGCCATAGAATTTGACGCAATTCGCAACGAGTTGGCCGAGTTACAGCGCACTGAAAACGAATTACTCACCGAGCGCAATCAAACGGCGGAAAAGGTCACTATCGTTTGCATTTCTATTTACCTCGTCATCACTTTTGTATTGACCGGTGTGCTGAGCTACATGGGCCGACGCGAATTACTCAATCTTTCCAAAAGCTACGGCGCAAGCTTGCAAGAGCGGCAAGCCCATGCGGAATTACTTGAGCACCAAGCATGGCAGCGCGCGGGGCAAGTTCAGCTAGCTGAACGCAGCATGGGCCAGAACTCCTTACAAGTGTTAGGTTCCCGCGTGCTGGATTTCTTAGCCGACTATCTCAAAGTGTCAGTGGCGGCCCTTTATGTAAAACATGAAACGGATGAAAGCCTTCAACGATTAGCGAGTTTTGGCGTTAGTAAAGACATATCAAATGACGATCAAACCTATAAGGCGCATGAGAGCTTGGTAGGCCAAGCCATGGTTTCAAAACGCATACTGCAGCTGGACGATATCCCCAACCATTATTTAAAAATTAATTCAGGTTTGGGCGAAACCTTGCCGCGTCATATTGTGCTTGTGCCCATTCAACACGATGGTGCAATTAACAGTGTTTTGGAGCTGGGGTTTTTACACCGGCCAAGTTCACGCGTGATTGATTTTATAAACATTATTACTGCCAATATTGGCAGTACTATCGAGGCTGCATGCGCTCGCCGCCGTTTGCAAAATGCTTATGAAGAAACGCAGCAATTAAACGAGGAGCTGCAAGTACAACAGGAAGAACTGCGTACATCCAACGAAGAGTTAGAAGAACAATCCCGCGTATTGGAAGAATCCCAAGCACTGCTGGAAAGCCAAAAAGCGGAGCTGGAACAAATCAACGAAAAACTTGTTGATCAAGCAGCCGCTCTGGATCAAAAAAATGTAGCGCTTAATAGAGCACAACAAGAATTGGAAGCTCGCGCAGAGGAGTTGCAACGCGCCAGCAAATATAAATCTGAATTCCTAGCGAACATGTCACACGAGTTACGCACGCCGCTTAACAGCTCAATGATTCTGGCAAAACTCTTAGCAGAAAACGCCAAGGGAAATCTCAACGAAGAACAAATCCAATTCGCTAGAAGTATTTATTCTGCGGGCAATGACTTACTGGATTTAATCAACGATATCCTCGATATTTCCAAAGTAGAAGCAGGCAAACTCGAATTAATGCCAGAGAATCTATCGCTGAACCGACTCACCGATTCACTGAAGATGACATTCAAACCACTAGCGGAACAAAAGCAGCTTCGCTTTATTACGCAAGTCGACGAAAGCCTTCCAAAAACTATTTTTACTGACCAGCAACGTTTGGAACAAATCCTCAAGAATCTCTTGTCCAATGCGATTAAATTTACAGATACCGGAGAGATCACCTTAGCTCTCTCCAAGGATTCAGATAGTTCACTCATATTCTCCGTAACAGATTCTGGAATAGGTATTGCGCCAGATCAGCAGGAAATAATATTTGAAGCTTTCCAGCAAGCTGATGGCAGCATAAGCCGTCGCTACGGCGGAACTGGTTTAGGCTTATCTATATCAAGGGATTTGGTAAAACTACTGGGCGGATCTATCAGCGTTGTGAGTCAACCCGGCAATGGCAGCACATTCAGTTTGCACCTGCCCTACTCCATTCCCGATGCAAATGAAATTGCACAAGAAAAAGCCGCGCACACTGCATCGCAGAGCGCATCGCCATCATTACTAAGTTCGACGATTTCATTACACAGCGCACCAGCGGAGTCCATTAACAGTAATACGGGCATTGCGGCGGTGGAATTTCCAGATGATCGCCATAAAGATCTTTCCACAGGGCGTACCGTGTTAGTCATTGAAGACGACACTGAATTCGCAAAGATTCTTTATACGCTCGCCCACGAATTAAAATACCAATGCCTGATTGCAACAAACGCAACCGAGGGCTTGACCTTAGCCAGTGAATTCGTACCTGACGCTATTTTGTTGGACATAGGTTTGCCCGATGTATCCGGCATGAGCGTATTGCAAAAATTAAAATCAAACCCATTAACGCGCCATATTCCCGTGCATATAGTTTCAGCATCAGACCGAGCCGAAGCCGCGCTGCAATTAGGTGCTGTTGGCGTGGCTATTAAGCCTGCAACGAGAGAACGCCTTAAAGATGTTTTTGAAAAACTGGAATCAAAACTAACGCAAAAGCTGAAAAAAGTGTTGCTCGTAGAAGACGATGAGCTGCAGCGTCACAGTGTTATGCAACTTATTGGCGATGAAGATATAGAAATTACTGCCGTTGAATCAGGCAAAGAAGCCATAGCGCACCTCAACAACACTATTTTCGATTGCATGATCATCGATCTAAAACTACCGGACATGCAAGGTCATGAATTGCTGCAACGCATGTCGAATGAAGACATTTGTAGTTTTCCACCGGTCATTGTTTACACAGGACGAAACTTAACGCGCGACGAAGAGAACAATCTACTCAAATACTCTCGCTCAATTATTATTAAGGGAGCGCGTTCACCTGAACGCCTGTTGGATGAAGTGACTCTCTTTTTACATAAAGTTGAATCACAACTTTCTACTGAACGGCAATTTATGCTGAAGACAGTTCGCGGGCGAGATCGCGCACTCGAAGGCCGGAAAATTTTATTAGTCGATGACGATGTAAGAAATATTTTTGCACTAACGGGAGCGCTAGAACAAAAAGGTGCGGTAATTGAAGTGGCACGCAACGGTTTTGAAGCGATCGATAAGATGAATCAATTCCCTGATGTGGATTTGATCCTTATGGATATTATGATGCCCGGAATGGATGGATTGGAAGCTACTCGCCGCATTCGCAGTGACGCACGCTTTCAAAAAATTCCAATCGTTGCCGTAACGGCTAAAGCCATGAAAGATGATCAGGAGCAATGTATTAGAGCAGGTGCATCTGACTACTTGGCAAAGCCGATTGATATTGATCGATTGTATTCGTTGCTCCGAGTGTGGATGCCAACCATGGAACGTATTTAATGCACCATACTGATATTGACATTGAAATAAAGTTGCTGCTTGAGGCGATATTTTTAAAATACAGTTACGACTTTCGTGATTACTCCGGCGCCTCTGTAAAGAGGCGGCTATTGCACGCCGTTAAGCACTTAAAATACGAGTCTATTTCAGCATTACAAGCGCGTGTTTTACACAACCCAGATGCATTTATGGAATTGTTACAATACATAACAATTCCAACGACTGAAATGTTCCGCGATCCGGACTATTTTTTAGCACTACGCAAGGACGTTGTTCCTTTTTTAAAGACCTACCCTTCTTTAAAGATTTGGATTGCAGGATGTAGCACCGGAGAAGAACTTTATTCAATGGCTATTTTACTTAAAGAAGAAGGGCTATTAGAACGCAGTATTATTTATGCAACAGATATAAACCCTGTATCACTTGAAAAAGCACGCAAAGGAATTTTTTCATTAGAGCGAGTACGCTCCTACACCAACAATTATCAACAGTCTGGCGGAAAAGCAGCCTTCTCTGATTACTACACTGCCGCCTACAACAGCGCGCTATTTGATAAATCTTTGTGCGAAAATATTAGCTTTGCAGATCACAGCCTAGCAACCGATAGCGTTTTTGCCGAAACGCATTTGATCAGTTGTCGCAATGTCATGATTTACTTTAATCACGCATTGCAAGATCGGGCTTTGGGTTTATTTCATGAGTCTTTATGTAGACGCGGGTTCTTGGGGCTCGGCAGTAAAGAAAGTTTAGATTTTTCCGGCTACGCCAATTTGTTTGAGCCCCTGGTTAAACCGCAACGTATTTTTCGTAAGCTTTAGAGAATTAATAGTGGAAACTGAACTGCAGCCTATCAAAGCTATTGTCATTGGAGCATCTGCCGGTGGGATAACAGCATTGTTAAAACTGCTTAAACCGTTGCCTAGCAGTTTTCCATTACCGATTGCGATTGTTTTGCACCTACCCCAAAGTCGTGATAGCAAGTTGGCTGACGTATTTCAGTACCATTTTGCAATGAATGTACAACAAGCGCTGGATAAAGAATGGATACAACCTGGCGTAATTTATTTTGCACCAGCGGGATACCATTTATCCATCGAGAAAAATTTTAGCTTTTCGTTAAGTTGTGAAGAACCAGAATCTTTTGCCCGGCCATCAATTGATGTATTGATGCAATCTGCGGCTGACGCTTATGGTTCACTTCTCACAGGCATTTTACTCACCGGTGCAAACCATGATGGTGCTGCTGGCCTTGAAAGCCTTACGTTGGCCGGTGGCTTAAGTATTGTGCAAGATCCAGAAGAAGCAGAGACGCCTATAATGCCGCAAACCGCCATTAAGCGTTGCCAACCTAAACTCATACTCAAGTTGGATGAGATTCATAATGTACTCATCAACTTAGGGAAAAACTATGGCCGCTAAAAAGATCACCAAGCTACTTATCGTAGATGATTTGCCGGAAAATCTGCTGGCCTTATCTAAAATAATTGAAGCAGATGACCGTGAAATTTACCACGCACAGTCTGGCGAAGAGGCTTTGGCATTACTGCTTGAACATGAATTTGCGCTCGCCATACTTGATGTAATGATGCCGGAAATGAATGGATTTGAATTGGCCCAGTTGATGCGAGGCGCCGAGCGAACTCGCCATACGCCTATCGTTTTTGTGAGCGCTAGTGGCCGCGAACTTAACTATATTTTTAAAGGTTACGAAACGGGTGCGGTAGATTTTTTATATAAACCGCTCGATGTGTCAGCTGTTAAAAGCAAAGTAAATGTGTTTGTATCCCTCTATCAACAACGGGCACAAGTTAAGCAGCAAGTGGAAGAGCTGGAGGCAAGCCGTAACGAACTGCGAAAAACGCAGGCAGAACTGGAGCGCGCACTGAAAATGCGCGACGATTTTATGTCTTTGGTTGGTCACGAACTGCGAACGCCATTAAATACGTTGCATGTTGAAACACAACTTCGTCAAATTCAAATAGCCAAAGGGAATATGGTTGCCTTCACACCCGAAAAGCTACAAGAGATGATTGCGCGCGATGGACGCCAAATTCAAAGCATGATCCGCCTGATCAATGATATGAATGATGTTTCCCGTATTGATAACGATAAATTAACGATTCGTATCGCTGAATCGAATCTATCTTCGCTTTTGCAACGTATCGCGGAAGACCTCTCATTTCAGGCCAAAGCAGCAAATCGTGAATTTATTGTAGCGCTTGAAGAAAATGTCATTGGAATGTGGGATGAGTTTCGCATAGAACAAATTATCATCAATTTGCTGACCAATGCCTTGCGTTATGGCGGTGATCGCGACATTGATATAAACCTACAAGCCCACAATGGCTTCGCCCAATTAAAGGTTAGAGATTACGGCGTAGGTATTAACCTTGACGAGCAGCAGCGCATCTTTGAAAAATTTGTGCGAGGCGAGAACAAAAAAGTGAGTGAAGGCTTGGGTATGGGCTTATATATTGCGCGCCAGCTAGCACACGCGCACAAGGGTGAATTGTCTGTAGAAAGTAAGCCCGGGGAGGGGTCAACCTTTATTTTAAGTTTACCGTTACGGGTGGCCAACCCAGCGAGGTAAGCGGAGAAATATGAACGCACTCTCATTACAAAACTCTGTGTTGGCTGTTGAGGGTAACCCGGATAAAGCAGATTTCCTTGTACAACCCATGGAATTTGCAGTCATCACGCAAAAGCCGCCTAGACAACTGATGCAGCGCTCACAGACTATGCGCCCAACTCAAGCCTTAGGAAGCCAGTCGCTTTTAACCAATAAACGACCAAATCTATCATTCGGGATAAGCTAACCGCACCGCTGAAAGCGAAGGCCACTTAAATCAATCAAACCTAAACAGATAACCTCTACGCAGTTCCGCAAAAAACGATAACAAGAATAAAAGCATTCAGCTGTCATTATGCTTCGCAGCTTAAGGTGTCTTTTCGCTCACCTGAACCCATAACAAAGGTGAAACCGCTAATTTCGCTAAATTTCCAGATGTAATACAATTAGCCACCCTATCCTGGCAGCTGCCCAGCGATTGGAGCCCCTTTTATGTACAGTGACGCCCCTATGAAGAAATGGTTTGCCGCTCTGGTTCTTTGCTCCTTAAGCATTCACACCTATGCCGATATTTTTTGGCGTTTTAGAAACCCGGACGGCACAACCAAATGGCAATGGGTTGCTAACTTTTCCAGCAGTGTCCTCATACTTACGTTGCTGGTTGTGATGATCTTTTTAATTCTGGCGAACCGCCGCGCAGGTCGCGCTAACCGGGAATTAACCGATATTAAATCTACCCTTGAGGACCGTGTAGCACGCAGGACGGCATCCTTAATCGAAACCACAGAAGCACTTAAAAGCCGCGAGCAATATATCACCAGTATTGTTGAATCAATGCCGTTGATGCTTATAGGTTTAAATCAGAATATGGACGTTATTCAGTGGAACCAAGTTGCGGAAACTTCAACTGGCCGCCCCATTGCCAGCGTACTTGGTAAAAAATTGTGGGATGCCTACCCAGCCATTACATTGACCCCTGAGCAAGTTAGTGAAGTTTTGCAAACACGCAAAACCATGACCATTAAACACAGCCAACGCGATCAATATTATTTTGACATTACGGTGTATGCCCTTACCGACAAAGGTGAGACTGGCGTAGTTATTTTGGTAGATGACATCACCAAACAAATGAAAGCTGAAAGCAAAGTATCAGAGCGTGACAAAATTTCTGCCATGGGCGAATTGGCATCAGCGATGGCGTACGATATTAATTTGCCTCTGCAATCCATTTTATCCAGTTTGGATGATGCACAAGAAAAGTTATCCACCAATGATGTTACTTCAACTAAAAGCGAGCTAATGGGCACACTCAAAAATGCTTGCTTTAGTGGAAAGCAAGCATCAGCTATTATTCAAAATCTCTTGGATTTATCCAGCAGCCATCACGACGAAAAATCGCCTGCTGATATTAGGCGCTTGATGGATGAAAGTATTTCACTCGCTGACTCATTGTTCACCGATCTATCGGGTTTGCGCTTTAGCGACATAAACATTACACGTCACTATCACGATGGCTTACCGCAAATTCCTTGCTACTACTCTGAGCTGCAGCAAGTATTTGTGCGTCTACTACGCAATGCTTTCCACTCACTGAATAATGACGCACAGGCCAGCCCTGCAATAAATGTTGAAATCAGTGAGTTTTATGATTCGCTGTGGATTAAGGTTCAACACAATGGTCGGCCCTTGAGCCCCTTAGAGCAAGAAGATATTTTTCAACCTTTCTTTTCAATTTCAGATCGCGAGCCTGCGTGCCCGGTTGAGCAACGTTTGTCTTATTCTTATTTTATTATTACCGATCACCATCATGGGCAAATGTCAGTTACGTCTGACGAAAAGTTCGGCACCTGCTTCAATATTCAATTACCACTTGCGTAATGTAAAGTGCTCCCAAACAAAAAAGCCGGCTCTTAATGAGCCGGCTTTTTTGTTTGCTTGAATAATATTATTCAAGCAAACTGCGTAACATCCACGCTGTTTTTTCATGTAGCTGAATTCGCTGCGTTAATAAATCTGCGGTTGCCTCGTCATTAGCCTTGTCAACCACCTCATACAATGAACGAGCCGTGCGCACGACCGCTTCCTGTCCTTCTACCAATAAGCGAATCATGTCTTGCGCCTTTGGAATTCCATCCTCTTCTTTAATACTACTCAGCGCGGCAAATTGTTTATATGTGCCTGGCGCATAAACGCCCAAGGAACGAATACGCTCTGCAATCACATCAACAGCCAAGGCTAGTTCTGTATATTGCGTTTCAAACATCAAATGTAAGGTTTGAAACATTGGGCCAGTAACATTCCAGTGAAAGTTATGGGTTTTCAAGTAAAGCGTATACGTATCCGCCAGTAGTTTGGATAACCCCTGCGCGATTTCTTGTCGATCTTGTTCGTTGATACCGATATTAATGTTCATAAGACAATCTCCTTGGTAAGTTCCCAAATCATATCGCTCTGAAATTCCACGCACCAGTAGATTTTTCTTATGAAGCTTATTGTATAGAGCAAGGTGAATTAAGGTGCCCCATCAAAATCCAACCGCGCTTACGTTCGCGGTGTCGAATGTACATATCTGCAATATCAGCAGGAACTTGTTCAGACGAAAAATGCTGAAATCCCAACGTAAGATAGAATCTTTGCAGATGAGGGAGTGCGTAACAATAGCAGTCTCCGCCCAAGATAGGCATGAGGTGACGCAACAGATAACTCGCTATTCCCTTGTGGCGCAACTCAGGCTCTACACAAAGATTGCGCAACAAAAAATGGCCCGAACGCTGAGGAATTAAACGCGCCGCCGCAACGATTTTACCACCCATAGTTAGGCTATAAACCCGTTCAAATCGCCCACATTTAACACGATAATTGCAGCTGGAATAAAATCGGTTAACCAGCGGTAACCTAAGCTCACTTACCAACTCAATAGAAAATATTTCAAGGTCTACATCAGACAGCATCGTAAAATTTATTTTTTCTCTTCGGTGTTTGCAGGGTCTTCCATGCTATCTAAAGGGAATAGTTTGTCCAGACCTTGGTCCTCATCATTCATGGGAATGTGCGCAGGATCTTCATCTGATAAATCAATCTCTGTTTTTTCCGTTGTTTTGGCAGTTTCAGTAACTGGCGTTTTATTGGTTGCATTCGATTTAACATCGCTTGGACTAGCGTTTAAGGTCTTCTCAAATTCTGCCAATTCATCTTTTGCTTTACCACCTATAAAGAACCTATACGCAAAATAAATCGCCGCAATTAACAGTAGGTTTCCAAGACCAATACCAATATAGAGCAACAAATTATTGGATTTGTCAGCAGGTTTTTCCTCTACCTTTTGCTCCTCTTTTACCGCTGGCTCCGATGATTGTGCTTCTTCAGTTTTTTTAGCGGTGTAGGTGAATGTATCTGCATGAAGTTTTTCGTCCAGTTTGTCACCGTCCAGAAGTTCGCCTTGAGCATGAATATCAATTTGATATTCGCCTTCTTGCACGGGAGAGAAAGAAAACTCCCAGCGATTCGGCTCCAAGAAATTTAAATTTTTCTCCATGTTATTATTTTGCGAATTTTTAATACTAACGCGTACCTGAGTCTTTTTAACGTCAACTAGTTTTTCGTCTGTTGAAATTTTATAGGTATAGGTAAGTTTTCCGTGATCATCAGTCGCACTGGCTTTTTCTAATACCATTACGCTATCACGCACAGTTAAACTGTGTTTAAACTCGCGCTTAAACGTTTTGCCATCCACATATACATGAACTTCATAATCGCCAACTGTGGGAAATGTATCCAAGCTTTGGTGGAACAAACCATCTGCGGGTAAAGCTCCTGCTGGGAAGGACAAGCTTGTATTTTCTTCCGTTTTTTCTTTCGCGACTATTGCATTTGCTTCCAGCAAACTTAAAAAGGTTTGATCCGTAATGGTTTTACCATTTTCCTGAAATGAATAAGTGAGATTCAAGATATCTTTACTGTGAATATTATTTTTTAAAGGCTCCATTACTAACTGCAAGTTACTTACGACAGTAATGCGACTTTGAGGAGCAATTTCAGTTTTAATTTTCCATTGACCTGGCTTAGGCACGTCTGCCGTAATCAAATCATACGCATCAGTACGATACCAATTGATACCATCAGCAGGATTGGTAGCGGAGTATTGCTTTCCTTCGGGCGATTCAATAATAGTTCTATCTTCGCCTGGTTTACGGAAAATCAATGCAGTGAATTCTTTAATACTGGCATCAACCAAGAATCCATTATTCTCCAAAGGAACCCGTTCCGCAGGAACTGCTTGGTCAAAGATTTTTAAAAATACGCTCATCAACTGATCAGCAGAGGCTGCCAAGGTATATACACCATCGGTTGCAATCGATATTTTCTTGAGTAAATCGGTATCGGAGTTTTCTGAAAGAGCAACCGTATGAACTATGTAACCTGCTGCTTTAAGACCGGGTAAAATCTCGTTAATGATGCGCTGACGTTCCGTGTTATTTACAACGGCGTCTTTCCCAATATCTACCACGCCATCTGTTAATAAAACGATATGCGTTTTGTAATCAGGACTCATGGATTTTTTATCGAAACTCACTTCATCCAAGCCTTTACCAATGTTGGTGTACATGGCGATGGAATTGATTTCGTTGGATTTTGCAGCAGCTTGTTTGCGCCAGTTTGCGTCAACGGGCTTGAGTGGCATTAACATATTGACAGAATTGCCAAAGGTCCAAACGCCTGCGCGGCTTTTATCTGGCAGCAAGCGAACAAGTAAATCTAATGCTGGTTTGCGCAAATTTTTAGGATCTGTTTGCTTCATGCTGCCCGAGATATCAATCAGAACACGAACGTCTGAAGGCAATATTTTTGTTGTGTGAGCCTCGGCTACCGCCTTAGTTTCGGCAGCCGTTTGCGCACTGGGTTTAGGTTCTTCTTTTTTTTCTGCAGCGCTGCTTTTTGCTGACTCAGAAGCAGCAGGAATTTGCGCTTTTGGTGCTTCGTGCGATTGCGCGAAAAGGGTCGGGCTAAAACCCAACACAATAATGAGCGCTAAAAAATGACTTATTCTGTTTCGCATAATGAAAGCCTTTTGGCAGGCAGCAATGTTAAATGTGTGAGGAGCAACCCTAAATTTGCGTAATATCTTCATACATTTATAGCAGTTAAACTGTAAATCGCCATTTTCCTGACACCACAAATGAAAAAAGCCAGCGTTTGCTGGCTTTCTACTGACTTCAACACTAATCCCTTACTGCTCGCATGGGAATTTCGCCTTTAAGCAGCTCTTCTCTCGCTTCGTATTCGTCTTTACTCAACCCACGAGATGATGATCTAACCACAGGGGATTCATGCCGACGCCCGCCGTGGTGCTCAACGCGACGAGAACCACGCGATGATGTATTTCTTCCCGACCGAGGCTTACCGGAACGCGTTTTTTGATCACCCGATTTGCGGGTAAATATAACGAACACCGCAACCAGGATAATGCCAATTAACCAAATGCCTACCATGACCTTAACCAAAGGCATAATGGCTTGCGGGCCGTTTGATATGCCTTCAAACACCAACGTATAAATCGCAGGCGCCATGGTCATGGTTTCAGCGTCAATTGCGTAGGGTGTGAACAACATAGTCATGACAGTCACAACTGCAGCGTAACGCACGAATCGCCACGCCCATAAAAACATCCACCAAGCCGCAATTGTGCAGCCAAGGCTACCTGCAAAATAAATCGCCCAAGCATATTGCAGAGTTGTTATTTGATTCATGAGTTCTCCTACACCCAACGTACAACGTATTCTTCAAGATCATCAGGATTAACTGAATTTTCAGGCACAACCAACCCCGCAACAGACATGCCCGCCTTATGCACGGACTCGGGGTCACCAGAAACTAATGGATGCCAGTCAAACAGTGGAATGCCCTCATCAATTAAACGATAGGCGCAGGTTTCAGGCAACCAATAGGTTTCTTGTACCGATTCCGGTGTAAGTGCAATGCAATCTGGAACATGCACTTGGCGCTCTTCATACACTTGGCATTTACAACTGGCATCATCAAGAAAACGGCAGGCCACTTTGGTGTAGAAAACATCTCCCGTATCCTCATCTTCCAACTTGTGTAAGCAGCACTTACCACAGCCGTCGCACAAAGACTCAAATTCTGTGCGCGACATTTCATGCAACTTCTTCGCACGCCAAAAAACTTGTACCGGCATTTTAGGTTCCCGAGTGGTTTATTGACCTGAAAGTTTGGAATTTTTAGCGCGCATGGATTGCATTTCTGGATCCTGCTCATTGCGCGGTGGCATTTGCAAATAGTAACCTTGAGCCTCCAAGCTTTCTGCGACTTTCTCTACACTCACGCGAGCTAACTTTTTGTCTGGCGTTAGCAGAATTACCATTGCAGGCTGCGGTTTTCCAAAAAGCGTTAATAGCTCTTCTGGAACCTTTGACAGGCCCTCTTCTTTTTTAACATAAAGATACATACCCTCTTCTTTCGGGCTGCGGTAAATTTGGCAAATAATTTTCATGCGTGCTTGTTACTCAGTCTAAAAATTTAATCGGGAATCGAGGATGCATCTGGCTCAGTGTGCGCTTTGCTACTGGCCGAAAATTTCTGCGCAAGTTCCAACAATCCTTTTCCGATAAGCTCATAACGCCACCCCAACAAACGCGTTGGCAAGGTGTAAGCTCCGCCTTTTAAACCTGAGCGCGCTAGCGCTTCATATTCCTTCTTGCGGATGAGCAATTCTGGCGGCAGGTTTAACGCTTCCGCCACGTCACGCACATATTTCTTCAGGGATTTCATCAAAGGCGCTTCCCCCAAAGCGAGAGGAGCATCAAGGCGCGCAGGCCAACTCACGGCATCTGTTGCAGCGCTGGCTTTTACCATTGCCAGAATCGTCTCAGTATCTGCTCGCAAAGTTCGTGAAGGAATATCTTCAACGCGCTGCAAATCAATTGCATCTTGCGGTTGCTTTCGTGCAATTTCAAATAACGAAGGTTCTTTGATGAGACGATTGCGCGGAATATCGCGCGCGCGCGATTCGGTTTCTCGCCAAATACAGAGGTCACGCAAAATAGCTAACTCCTGCGGGCGCAATTTCCAGGCAAAACCCACTTTGTGGAAGGCTTCGGAAAAGTCATCCGGTTTACGCGCATTGGTAACGAGATCAACGCAATCGCTTTTAACCCATTGCAAACGCTCGCTGGCTTTTAGCAGCTGCAATAATTTTCCGTACACAATCAACATGTGAGCAACGTCGAGCGCAGCGTATTTTAATTGCGATGCACTCAAAGGCCGCTGCAACCAATCTGAGCGCGTTTCATCCTTTGGTATTTCCACACCGAGTGCCGCTTTTATTAGACCGGCGTAACCAAGTGAAAAACCAAAACCTGCAAACGCGGCCGCAATTTGTGTATCAAAAATGGGCGAAGGAACTACACCCAACAATCGCTCGAAAACCTCTATATCTTCAGAACAGGAATGCAGAACCTTAATAACTTGCTCATCCAGCATTAATTCACGCAACGGCGAAAAATCCTGAATCGCGAGTGGGTCAACCAAAAAACTGGTTTTGCCATCACCTAATTGAATTAAGCCCGCGATGGGATAGAAAGTATCCGTTCGCATAAATTCCGTATCAACAGCAATCGCTGCTTGTTGACGCAAACGCGCGCACAAATCTGCAAGCTCCGCGTCTTGCGCGATCCAAACGGGCTCAGAGGAAATGATCATAGGTTAAAAATTTCTGCGGCTGGCGAAAGCATGCGCTAAGGTTCCGCCATCAATAAATTCAAGCTCGCCCCCTAAAGGCACGCCGTGGGCAATACGCGATACCAATACTTGATGCTGTTTGGCACGCTCACTGATGTAATAGGCTGTGGCCTCGCCTTCCACCGTAGGGTTGGTCGCCAAAATAATTTCTTTGATAGGTTCACCGCTCGCCGCAGATTCTTGCAACAACCGCATCAACTGGTCTATGCCGATATCTTCGGGACCTATACCATCGATGGGTGAGAGATGACCAAGCAACACAAAATATTTACCTTGGTAAGTACCAGATTGCTCAATCGCCAGCACATCTGCTGGCGTTTCAACCACACACAAAATGCTATTGTCGCGACGATTGTTCGCGCAAATCCCGCAATGCGTTTGCTCAGTGAGCGTGCGGCAACGTTGGCAGCGCCCTACACCATCAACCGCGTTATGTAAGCTTTGCGCTAAACGCTCAGCCCCTTCACGGTCGCGCTCTAATAAATGCAAGGCCATACGCTGCGCAGATTTTGGGCCAACGCCGGGCAAGCAACGGAGCGAGGACATGAGTTCGTCGATTAAAGGGCTGAACATCGTTTAATTTTGTCTCAATAATTTTTTCTAAAAAACTTCATGTGGTACGAAGTCGTCATCCTCGCGTAGCGGGACTAAGCACAAAGTGCTTGAACAACCGCAGGTTGGCCCAAAGGGCGAGCAAAGC
>CAZOPE010000028.1:0-2547 GCA_964581625.1 uncultured Cellvibrionaceae bacterium | reverse complement strand
ATCTCCGCTACGCGAAGATGACGACTCCCTTCTTAAATACCATTTTTCATTTGATTTATTACTGCAATCAAAACGGCATTTTGAAATCGGCTGGTAAACCCATGCCCGCTGTCATCTTGGCCATTTGATCGCGATTTTGGGTTTCGATTTTTCGTACGGCATCATTAACAGCCGCTGCGAGCAAATCTTCGAGCATTTCTTTGTCTTCGCTCATCAAACTATCATCAATGCTCACACGTTTTACGTCATGACGACCAGTCATGACTACAGAGACCAAACCCGCTCCCGCTTCGCCTTTCACTTCAGCTTGAGCAATTTGTTCCTGCATTTTTTGCATATTCGCTTGCATTTGCTGCGCTTGTTTCATTAAGTCGCCGATGTTCATAGCTACCTCAAAATCAATTAAATAGGTTGTATCGTTTCTTCGCGCAGTGTCGCGCCAAAATGTTCAATAAGTTGCTGTACTACAGGGTCTGTTTTAATCGCATTCACGGCGTTGGCATAGCGGGCTTCTTGTTGCCGCTTAGCGATCAACGCAGGTGTTTCCGCCGTTAACTTTCCAGGCTGAATTTTGACGTGCACGCGCTCGATAAAATAATTGCTTAGCAAATCCGCCAAGCGCTGCTGATGGCTGGGGTCGTAAAGAGTGCTGTTGTTTTCGTCCACAATAAAATGAAATTCATTGCCGCTACGAGTCACCATTTGGCAATTAGCGATAGTGCTTTGCAAAATCCCCGTCACCCCCAAGCCCAAATAAATTTCTGGCCAATCTTGTACCGTCGCGTGTTCGTAAGATATTTTCCGAATCGCTGCAGGTGGTGCATTAGGAATAATATCCTGATGAACTGTTTGTACCGCTGGCTGCATTACAACGTCAGGTTTGGTTTCAACCACTACCGCCGCCTGAGTTTCAGGCGCTTCAGACTTTTTTGGTTGGGGCACCTCATCTGCAGGCGCATAGTCTTCAGCATCGAGATAAGCGGGCGCTGCTGCATACTCGTCGTACTCATCAGCACTCGCGTCAGGCGCATTATCGTAGGGGCCATCAAAAGGCGGTGGCGATTGCAAATTAGATGTAGGTTGAATTGGAGCGTCTTGAATTGGTGCTTGCTGCACTGGTGCGGGCGCTGGCGCTTGCAGTGGAACAACCTGTGCGGCCGGCGCGACCGGAATTTGCGGAACAGGTGCCGGAGCAGTTACTGCAACGGGTTGTGATTTTAAAGGCGTGGAAGATTGCGGCAAGGATTGCGTGGGAACATCCACAACTCCTTGCGGCTTAAACGCCAACATGCGCAAGAGCACCATTTCAAATCCGGCGCGCGCATCGGGTGCTAGCGGCAAATCGCGACGGCCAAGCAAGGCAGTTTGGTAAAACAACTGCACATCTTCCGCAGGCAACTGCTGGGCAAGCTGCATAATTCGCTCTTTGTCGCCGTGGCTATTATCCACTGCCTCCGGCAACGCTTGGGCGATGGCAATTCGATGCAAAACCGAGAGCATTTCTGCCAAGGCGTTTGCATAATCGGGTGCTTGTTCTGCCATATTTTGAACAGCAGCCAAAATGGCTTTGCCATCTAAAGATGCTAGTGCATTGACGATTTCGTAAACAGCAGTTTGATCTAAAGTCCCGAGCATCGCGGCAACTTCAGATTGAGTGATTTTGCCAGAACCGTAGGAAATAGACTGATCTGTAAGGCTCAATGCATCGCGCATACTGCCATCTGCAGCACGGCCCAATAACCAAAGCGCGCTTTCCTCAAAGGGAATCACTTCTTGTTCCAGTACGAACTTGAGGTGATTAACAATGCGCTCTGGAGTCATATTTTTGAGATTGAACTGCAAGCAGCGTGACAAAATTGTCATTGGCAGCTTTTGCGGATCAGTGGTCGCGAGCAAAAATTTTACGTGTGGCGGCGGCTCTTCAAGCGTCTTTAAAAGCGCGTTAAAGCTGCTGTTGGACAGCATGTGAACTTCGTCGATCAGGTAAACCTTATAGCGACCACGAGTCGGCGCGTATTGGACGTTTTCTAGGAGCTCACGGGTATCTTCAACTTTAGTACGGGACGCCGCGTCAACTTCGATCAGGTCAACAAAACGACCTTCAGCAATTTCACGGCAAGCCGAACAAGTGCCGCAAGGCTCAGAGCTAACACCCGTTTCACAATTGAGGCATTTAGCCAGAATTCGCGCAATAGTGGTTTTACCCACGCCACGCGTGCCCGTAAACAAGTAGGCATGATGCAAACGGTTATGATCAAGCGCGTTAATCAATGCTTGTAAAACATGCTCTTGCCCCACCATTTCACGAAAAATGCGTGGACGCCATTTACGAGCAAGGACTTGATAACTCATGCCGATAATTAACCTTCACAAAGCCAATAGGAAGACGCTAAAAATGAAGGCGATTATAGCCTTTCAAGTCTCAAATAGACACGCGAAAGATCGCTCACGAGTTAAACACAAATAAAGATGAAACAGAGGTAAAGCGAAGATGGAGGCAATCTAACCAGCCACACCCCGGCACATAACTAACTGCTACCGTTGCTC
>CAZOPE010000027.1:0-53315 GCA_964581625.1 uncultured Cellvibrionaceae bacterium | reverse complement strand
ACCTTGCGGCGCCAGAACCTAAACCTGGTGTGTCTACCAATTTCACCACGTCCGCAGAGCTTTAATGCTAAAGCAGTTCTATTTCTTGCTAACTGATTGATTTTTATACGAATATTAAATAATCAACCAAGCCTTGGCACGAAGGGTGCGAATTGTGCCATAGACAATTGCGGTGTTCAACCTTCGTGATGATTTGAAGTGGAAATTAGCGCTGGAAGATCAAAATTAAACACAAAGACCTAAAACTCAGCGCTGGTTTCGCGTTGACGCATAACAAGCGCCGTAAACTCAGTTTGCCAATTGCGGACCAACGCTATATCGACCTCTGGAAGTGACACTGAATCCGTATCCACCAGGCTGATAAGGTTTTCACTTTGTACGGATTCAGCTCGAACCGGCGTACGCCATAAAGAATCGTAATAAACCTGCAACTGGGAGAGCCAAGAAGCCGGTTGTTTTCGCAACTCCTGAAGCTCCTCTGCTTCCACAGCATATTTCTTAGCCGCCTCGAAGGCTGAAACGAGATCTTGTTCGTTGCGCAAGGAGATAATATTTTTTAACCCATAATTTTCCGCCAGCTCACGTAAATAATGCTGATGAGCGCAGACAAGATGGAAGGCCGCCGCTTCGAGCACAGCATTGCGGTGAACGGGTAAAAGCGATTGTTCATCAAGATTATCAAGCAAGGCTTTGGCTTGCATGAGTTTCTGGTTGACTCGGGTAAGGGAGAGATTGGCCATTTAAACCCTGGATTTGGAAAAACATATTGCGAAATTTATTAATCAGGAAATCTCGTCATCCTCGCATAGCGGGGATGACGGCGGATAAACACTTATTCCTTCTTAACTACTTAGATGAAACTTTCCACTTACCGCCCTCGTAGAATGCCTTCCATCCCGTCGCCTTACCATTCACCTCGGTTTGCACGTATTGCTCTTTGGTTTTGCGGCTAAAACGAATTATCGCTTTGTTACCATCAGGATCTGCTACAGGTGCACTTAGCAAGAAATGATACTTCGGATCTAACTGCTTTTTGTATGGCAACAGCTCAGCCACTAATGGTGCCCGAGTTTCACGGTTTTTAGGGAACTGGCTGGCAGCCAAAAACAGCCCGGCGGCGCCATCGCGCAGCACGTAATGGTCGTCCACCTTTTCGCAGCGCAAATCTGCCATAACGATTGGGTCTACTTTCGGTGGGGCAGCTTCGCCACTTTTAAGCAACTTACGCGTGTTCTTACATTCGCTGTTGGTACAACCAAAATATTTGCCAAAACGACCGGTTTTGAGCTGCATTTCGCTACCGCACTTGTCGCATTCAAGGGTTGGCCCTTCGTAACCTTTGAGCTTGTAGCTGCCCTGCTCGACTTCGTAACCCGAGCAATCCGGGTTGTTTCCGCAAATATGAATTTTGCGTGACTCGTCTAGCAGATATGAATCCATGGCTGAGTTACAGATTTTGCAGCGATGCTTCGTACGTAGTTGTTTGGATTCGGCTTCTTCATCTGCATCGGCGTCGACCGCCTCATGGCCAGACACCAAATTCATGGTGTTTTTGCAGCGCTCTTTTGGCGGTAAGGCGTAGCCAGAACAACCGAGGAACACTCCAGTTCCGCCTGTGCGGATTTGCATGTGGCGACCACACAAGCTGCACGGAATATCCGTATCAGTAGGGTCGTTAGCGCGCATCCCTTTGGTAGCGCTCGATGCTAATTGGAGCTTTTTAGTAAAACCGGCATAGAAGTCATCAAGAACTTTACGCCATTTTTTCTCGCCTTGAGCGATGTCATCCAGCGACTCCTCCATATTGGCGGTGAAGCTGTAGTCCATCAGATCGTCGAAACTTTCAACGAGGCGCTCTGTAACTATGTCGCCCATTTTTTCTGCGTAAAAACGACGATTTTCTACACGTACGTAGCCGCGGTCTTGGATGGTGGAAATAATCGCCGCGTATGTGGATGGACGACCAATAGCACGCTTCTCCAACTCTTTTACCAAACTTGCTTCGGTATAACGCGCCGTAGGTTTGGTAAAGTGCTGGTTGGGATTGAGCTTAACCAAGGGCAGCACTTGACCAACCTTCATATCGGGCAGAACCACATCCTCATCTTTTTTGGCCGTTTGCGGTAGCACTTTGGTGAAACCGTCAAAACGTACAACGCGTCCGCGCGTCCGCAGCTCAAAATCGCCAGCATTTACCACAACACCCGTACTGGTGTATTCGGCTGGGCTCATTTGACAGGCGACGAATTGTTGCCAAATCAAGGTGTAAAGACGCTCAGCATCACGCTCCATACCACTCAACTGATTCGGTAAAACGCTCACACTGGATGGACGAATCGCTTCGTGCGCCTCTTGGGCACCTTCTTTACTGGAATAAATAGCTGGGCTTTCGGGCAAATATTTTTTGCCGTAATTGTCGAGAATGTAATCGCGACAGGCATCAACGGCATCTTTGCTCAAATTGGTTGAATCTGTACGCATGTAAGTGATGTAACCCGCTTCGTACAGACGCTGCGCCATCATCATGGTTTTCTTTACGCCGAAGCTCAAACGCGTACTCGCTGCCTGCTGCAAGGTGGACGTAATAAAAGGTGCAGAAGGTTTTGATTGAGTTGGTTTATCTTCGCGGCTAACAACTTTATATGTTGAACCCTGCAGGAGTTTGACCGCAGCCATAGCGTCGGCTTCGTTGAGCGGTTTGAAGGCTTCATCCCCCTTCTTTTTAACCTCAAAAGGCACCTGCTCGGACTTGGAAGCTTGCAGATCAGCAAAGACTGTCCAGTATTCCTCGGGAACAAACGCACGAATCTCTTGTTCGCGCTCAACCACTAAACGAACGGCTACCGACTGCACACGACCAGCCGACAGCCCTCGCGCCACTTTTTCCCACAATAAAGGAGAGACCATGTAGCCAACAACACGGTCAAGAAAGCGGCGTGCTTGCTGAGCGTCTACGCGGTTTTGATCTAAACGACCAGGGTTTTTAAAGGCGTTTTGAATGGCGGTTTTAGTGATTTCGTTAAAGACGACGCGACGGTAGCGATCGTGGTCGCCGCCGATAGCTTCGCGCAGGTGCCATGCAATGGCTTCTCCCTCTCTATCCAAGTCGGTTGCGAGGTATATGGTGTCGGCTTTTTCGGCAAGCTTTTTGAGCTCATCTACCACCTTTTCTTTGCCGGGAAGGATTTCGTAATGGGCTTCCCAACCCTTCTCAGGGTTGATCCCCATGCGGTTGATCAATTGAGATTTGCTTTTTTGCGCTTGGTGAACCGCTTTTTCTTCGGCTGATAACTTGCGGGTTGCAGCAGCTTGTTTCGCACGCTCTTTGGCGTCCACAGGTTTGGCGCCGCCACTCGTAGGCAAATCACGAATGTGACCAATGCTGGATTTCACAACAAAGTCTGCGCCAAGGTACTTATTGATTGTCTTGGCTTTGGCAGGCGATTCTACGATTACTAAGGATTTACCCATTTTTGACTGTCTTTCAATTAAGTGGATCGGCGAAGAGATGAATTCGGGTGGCACTGATAGGCCAGGATGTTAGCAATCTGGCAACTCAGAATAGTTACAGGTTAGCCACTTTGCATCAGAGGTGCGCATATATAAGACCTCAAACCCTAAGGGTCAAGCGATTGTTAAAATCATATAAATTGAAAAATGCACCATCTCTTCTAAAATTAACGCTAACCGGCTGGTTAATAATTGCTATATTTGTCCTTAAAATTCATTGGGTTACTTAAACTGTTAATACATTGATTTCAGTCCTCTAAATTTGTCGACAATTTTTTTGCCCAAACGACATATTTTATTCGTCAGGCTCACTGCTCGCTAGGTAATTTTCCCATGATGGTGTTGATAGGTTTAGTTGTGCTCGCTTTGGTTGCACTGTTTGTGGTGACCGCAGTTAACCGCAAACAGGAACTGGAAAATGCCCGCCGCGCCAAACAACGGAAACTTCGGCTTCAGGTGGAAGCTATTGTCGATGTAGTGAATTGCCTCGAACAAACCGTTCCCAACCAAATGATTGCCAAGCATATAAATGATGAAACAATCGGTTTGCTACAACAGATTCTCATCTTGGAAACTGGGCCGAAAAACCATATTGAAAGCAGTATTCGCCACGCCATGCTTCGCTCGGAAGACTTGGCCAGCGCCAAAACCTACGCGAATGCGAGCTACCAGAAAGACAGTGATGCCCTGATTACCCAAACCCAGGTGCAACTAAGTGAAGCGGTAAAAATCCTGCGGCATATCTGCGCACAGGGCAAAATCAGTGACGTGGAGTTGGAAACCTACACCAGCGAACTTTCTTGGGCATTTTTGATGGTGAGCGTTGCTTCTTTTATAGCTCAGGGCTACAAATTTTCGGCACTTGAGGATCGCTTCTCCGCCCAAGGCTATTACCAAAAGGCACAAGGGCTATTGATGGAATCCATGCACCCCAACCCTAAGCGGGTGCGCATGATTAAAGAATTGAGCGAAATTATTGAGGGCGCGCGCAAAACCATGAGCCGTGACCTACTGCCTGAGCGCCCGCTTCCGGATTAACCCATCACAGTGACCGCATTCTTAAGCTCCTGCAAAAGCTGCACTACTTGTTCCAACGCGGCATCTCCGCCCTGCTCCGCCCAAAAAACACATATTCCTTCTGCACCAGCGCTGAGCGCACGAACAGATTCAGGCGCCGAAGGTAAACGAGCCCTCAGGATATCCAGCTCAGCCTCGGATGGACGAGCCTCATTCAGCCATGCCCACCAACCCAGCAAATGAATTTCATGCTCATAGTTTGCGCGAACTAGCATCCAGCCTTTCTCGGTTTGGCTCTTGGTGGGAGGCAAAAAATACACCGGCATCAAACCCGGTGCCTCTTGTTCGTCCGCCTGCTGAGGAAGATTACGCATCGCAAAATGCACGCCATTGCTTCGGGCAACCAGCCTTAACTTTTCGCGCTTTTTTTGTTCTGGGCTGGGCTGCATCATTCGAATTGGCCCTAAAATCAGTGCGACCACGACGATAACAATAATAATTAACCCAATATTCATTCAAGAAACCTCTGTAGAGTGACAACTGGCTAGTTTGATTGTCCAAGACTAGGCTTAAACTGACACGTCATGTAGAAACAATCATGTAAATAAGGAGCTTTTTATGAACCAAACTAAGAGCTTATACAACCACATTCTGGTCGGGTTAGATTTAACGGATGAAACACCGCAAGTGCTTGCGAAAGCGGTTGATTTTGCGCGCAACTGCAACGCAAAGCTAAGTATTGCGCATGTACTTGAACCCATTACCTTTGCCTACTGTGGCGATATGCCGCTGGATATTTCCGATGTGCAAACCCAGCAAGTTGAACGCGCCGAAAAAGAGCTGCAAGAACACGCTAAAAATATTAATTACCCTGTTGTACAAGAACATGTTTTGGTGGGCCAACCTGCCAGCGAGTTACATTACTTAGCAGAACAACAGGATGCCGATTTAATCATTGTTGGCAGCCATGGGCGCAAAGGTTTTGCATTGCTGCTTGGTTCAACACCCAATAGCGTTTTGCACGGCGCAACTTGCGATGTACTCGCAGTTTACGTTCCACCGCGCACGCCTGTGGAATAATGTTTTGCTTAACTAGTCGGCTTGCTGCATGTCTTCCAACTCAGCCCAGCGCTCAAAGCAAGCTTCGAGCTCCAATTCTAGCTGCGCCAGTAGTTGTAATTTTTCTTCAACAACTTTTGGCGATTGCGAGTAAAAATCGGTAGCGCCAACAACTTCCTTCATTGCTTCCACTTTTTGCTCAAGTTGTTCTATTTTTTTAGGTAAGTCATCGAATTCCTTTTGAAACTTGTAACTCAATTTCTTGGCGCGCGGTGCAATTGGCTGGGATGCGGTTTTTGGAGTTTCGTCTATTTTTTTTGTCTCAACGACCGAATTGCTCTCTGGAAAATCCTCTTCTGTCCACTTGCCACCTTGACGAAGCCAATCGTCGTAGCCGCCAACATATTCCAACACATTTCCGCGACCTTCAAATGCAATAACACTACTGACGATGTTGTTCAAAAACGCGCGGTCGTGGCTTACCAATAACACGGTACCGGAATAATCTGTAAGAATCTCTTCCAATAATTCCAATGTTTCAACGTCTAGGTCGTTTGTAGGCTCGTCAAGCACCAATAAGTTGGCAGACTTGCTGAAGAGTTTTGCCAAAAGCACACGGTTTCTCTCACCGCCAGACAAAGCTCTTAGCGGTGTGCGCGCGCGTTCTCCACTAAATAAAAAATCGCTCAAGTAAGAAAAAATGTGCTTGGCTTTGCCATCAAGCTCAATAAAATCGCGCCCTTCCGACACATTGTCGACCGCACTTTTATCGAGATCCAACTGATCACGCAATTGATCAAAATAAGCAACTTTTAAATTTGTACCCAAACGTACAGAACCTGACTGTGGCTGTAGTTCGCCCAAAATTAATTTGAGCAATGTACTTTTACCCGCACCGTTTGCACCTACCAGACCAATGCGGTCTCCACGCACAATCGCTGACGAAAAGTTTTTAACAATCTGCTTATTTCCCCAAGCATAGGAAACATCTTTTAGCTCCGCCACTAACTTGCCAGATGCCTCGCCAGTAGCGAGCGAGAAATTTGCTTTACCGATCAGTTCACGTCGCTCGGCGCGCACACTTCGTAACTCTTTTAACGCACGCACGCGACCTTCGTTGCGTGTGCGCCGCGCCTTAATACCTTGGCGAATCCAAACCTCTTCCTCAGCTAACTTTTTATCAAATAATTCATTGTGCCTAGCTTCTTCTGCAAGAGCTTGTTCGCGGTAGACCAGATAAGACGCGTAATCGCCAGACCAGTAGCGAATGTGGCCGCGATCCAGCTCTACGATATGCGTTGCAATAGCTTGCAAGAGTGAACGGTCGTGAGTGATAAACACTAAAGCACCGTTAAAGCTCAGCAATTGTTTTTCCAACCAATCAATTGCTGCTATATCTAAATGGTTTGTGGGCTCATCAAGCAACAACACATCGGGTTCTACAACCAAGGCGCGGGCCAGCGCAACGCGGCGGCGCCAACCGCCTGAAAGCTCACGCATGTATTTGTCTGCTGGCAAATCAAGACGCGTTAAAATGGCCTCCACTTTTTGCTGCATAGACCAACCGTCTCGCGCTTCAATGTCATGTTGCAATTTTTCCATGCGCTGCAATGTGCTGTCGTTAAATTCGGTAGCATGTGCGAGTTGGTGATACTCGCTTAAAAGTTCACCCAACCCCGGAAAGGCATTGGCAACCGAATCAAATACTAAGCGATCATCTGCATCAGGTAGGTCTTGCTCCAGCCGTGCGATACGCACACCGTTTTGCACAATGACCTCGCCTTTATCCAAATCCACTTCGCCTGCAATAACTTTCAATAGACTGGATTTACCCGCGCCGTTGCGCCCAATCAAACATAAACGATGGCCTTTTTCGACCACCAAATCCACTTCATCCAACAGGACTTGTAGGCCATAACTTAAATAGGCTTTTTCAATTTTAATAAGCGACATAAACAGAGTTCTTAAGCAAACGAGTCAAACCATGGAGTTGGTGACGCGCAAAAAGTGAGAGATAGATTATTTCTTTTTGAGCAAAATAAGCTGGGTTCCACTGAGCAAATCGTGCATCAAGCGTCCTTCTGGGTGAACCAGTTTTAACCAATAACCCATACCGAAACAAATAAGAGACAGGAAAGCGGCAGCGCATCGCTTTAACGCTTGTGCATAGGTGATAATTTGGTGTGTTTTTGCATCAACTACTTGCATGCGCCAGGTTTTCATCCCCAGTGTTTGACCAAATTTTTGCCAAAAATAGATGTAAAAAAACATCACAACGAAGAACCAACCGGTTGTGATAAAAAGCTTTGCTGGCAAACTCCACTGAATATGTTTTCCCGCCTCAGGCCGACCGAAAATGGCTACATCAATCGCAACGACTAAGGCGCCGTAAGCGATACTGATTGCTGCCAATAACAGCCCATCGTAAATCATGGCGGCAAAAATTCGGGGAAGACCGGGAGCGACAAACTCAACGGAAGGTGTGGAATCTTTTTTCATGGGTAACTTAATGTTGGTAATGAATTAACCAAGGGTTTACGGAATCAACTTGCTGGCCAATGCTGATGACCCCACCGCCTTGCAGAGGTGCTTCTTCGCGGCGCAAATAAATAGGTGTTTTATTTTCTTCGTGAACGTAGGTGCCGTTTGTTGAATGATCAACCAGCACATATTTACCGCGCCGAAATTCTATATGGCAGTGCTCGCGAGAGCACACAGAGCTATCCAAATGCAATTGAACTTTGTTTAAATCACGCCCAATAGAGTAAGGTGTTTGATCTGGCAGAATACTAATCACTTTTTCGCCCATTTTTAGCGTTAGCTGAAAAGTGGAGACATAACGCGTGACATCAAGAACAGGCATTACCCGTGTCGATAAATCGTTCTGTTGCGAGGTTTCCCAAGCAAGGCGATAAATAATTGTCTTTTGATTATCGCCCTTGATGTTTACGCGATCAAACAGCTGGCATTGTTGCATCAGGTTTGCATCTAACTGATCGATAACACCTTGGGTGAGCACAATTTGATTCGCGCGCGCTATGTGCGCGACAAACGCGGCGTCGTTAACGGTTTCCCCAAACGCATCGGTCGGGGTAATTACGGTATCACCAAACGCAATACCTATGCGTATCCCCAAACCCAAATCTGCAAACTCTCGGCTTGAACGCTGTTGAATGGCAATGGCTACTCGGCAGGCGGTAGCCGCACTATCAAACCGCGCCATGACTTCATCACCAATGGTCTTAACCACTACCCCTTCGTGCACAATTGTAGTAGCCGCCATGTGGCTCACTGCATCATCCACAATTGCCTTGGCTTCCTGGTTGCCTAGTTGCTTATAAAGCGCCGAGCTGCCGGAAACATCGGCAAACATGATGGCTTGAGGGTGGTTTTGGTTGAGCATGGTAATTACTTACGAATGATTTTTGCGAATTCTAACAGGCCGGAGGCGCTAATAATTGCTTCACAAGAGATTATCCTGAAAAAAAGAAGAAGTTTCGCTACTGCTGACACCTCAATCCGCATCGCATACACACTGATTTATCGATGATCGAAACGGTACTTGTGGTAGATACTGCATGCGTCACACAAGCGAGAGAATACGGCAGGTTGCGAAGAAAAGCATTTTCCATAACAATCGAGCCACATCTGGTTAAGATGACTTTAAGCTACTAATTATTCTACTGCACCTAACGGAGTGTTATGCCATGAGTTTAACCTTGAAAGTTCTCAGCTTTGGCCTTTTGGCCGCTACCAGCGCAACACTGTTTGCTGCCGAGGCAGCTCCCTCAGCTGATAAACAAGCAGGCCCAAATCCTGCCAAACAAGCTATTGCAGTGCGCAAAGCTGCGTTCACACTAATTGGCAATAGCTTCAAGCCCATTGGAGATGCTGCCCAAGGAAAAGCAGAATACAATCAAGCAGATATTCAAAAGCGCGCAAATCGTATTGTCATGCTGTCAGAATTCTTGGACAGCGCATTTCCAGAAGCGTCTAACTTGGGCGAACCGGACACCAAAACCAAGGCCGATGCGTGGACAAACAAAGCGGAATTCGACAAGAAACTGAAGGACTTTCAAGAGCACGCCGCCACATTGGCAAAAGTTGCCGCCACAGAAAAAACCGCCTCAGATGCGTTTAAAGAAGCTTTCGGCAATTTGGCCAAAGATTGCAAAGGCTGCCACGAATCTTTCAAAGCGAAATAATTAACTAAAACAATTAAAAAATGCCCCTGCTTAATAACAGGGGCATTTGTGCTTTTTTATGTGCGTTTGTTCTATCTATTAATTCTATGGCTAGCTGGCTCTAAATATGACTGAACCCGATGAGAAAATACCCCATACCATGGCGAACCCAACAACTTTAAAAGTATGGGACTTACCTGTCAGGATTTTTCATTGGCTTTTAGTCGTGTTATTTATTGCGGCGTACATTACAAACTACTTAGGAGCAAATTATTTCTCGTATCATGTGTGGTGCGGGTACGCCATAATTATTTTAGTTAGCTTTCGTATTATTTGGGGATTCGTTGGAACCTATCACGCACGCTTCGTCCATTTTATTCGCAACCCCATCGCAACTATTAAATACGCCTTGAACGCCCTAAAAGGCATTGAAAAACACTATACCGGCCACAACCCCCTCGGCGCAGTGATGGTAGTCATCTTACTACTTGGCTCGCTCGCTCAAGGCATTACTGGCCTATTTACGAATGACGAAATTTTAAATGTGGGCCCACTTTACGCTTACATTACTGACGAATTGAGCTTGAAAATTACCTCAATTCACCGCCAATTGTTTTATTGGATTTTAGGAGCCATAGCCCTGCACATAGTAGCGGTATTCGTCCATCAATTTTTAAAGCGGGATAATATTATTGCTGCCATGTTTAAGGGTACCAAGATAAAAAAAGACAATGTCGAGGATCAAACCTCTATTTCCTCTTCAAAGATAGGCTTGGCCTTAGTAATTGTTATTGCGTTATCGCTCCTTCTCGCGTGGATAATTCTTCACGCACCTGAAGCGGCCCTATATACGGAAGAGTACTAATGTAAAAGATTCTATGAGTGGCTCCCCCAAGGTGATATTTTTTATTTCCCTCTAGATCAAAAATTTTTCTTCACACAAACTTTTGCGCTAATTCTTTTAAAGTAATTAACGATGAAACTTCCCTAAAATTACCCCCACCAGTTACGCTTTAGGCAATAAAGCATCCTCAAATTCGCGAATAAGCCCAGCCAGAGGCACCTGTAACCATTCAGGCCTGTGACTAGCTTTTATCACTTCCTTCAACCGATTATCTATTTTCGCCAAACGCAAACTTGCATCTTTGCCTTCTGCAAAACTCCAGTTCTGGGGAAAGTTTTTAACCGCTAGTTGGTAGGCCTTATAAAATACATCCGAGGTTTTGCGACGATATTTCACTGAAAGTTGTTGCAACCGAGTTGTCTCAGCTGAGGTATCAACACCTTGCGCAGCATTTAGGGTGATAGCTCCGGCATCTTCAAACGAGCAGATAATATCTGCCACATCTATCAGCGGGCTCATTCTTGCATTGCTAGTAGAGTTCAGGCCATCTTCAAAATTCACGAAGTAAGCGTCGCTTCTTGCAACAAGAATTTGGGCTAAGTGCAAATTGCCGTGAATGCGAATCAGGCTGCCACCCACAGATTTTTTGGCTAACTCTTTTATGAGTGCAACTATTTTCGCTCTACGCGTTTTCAGCCACACCGTTTCTCTAACACTATTATTGCCTTCATTTTTCTCTTCAAGACATGCAAGCGCCTGCTCAAACCTGTCAGTAATAGCACGAGCCCATGCAGTCATATCCTTTGCTGTAGACTCGGTAAATCCAAAGCGAGGATTCTCCGATTTTTCTGCTAAAACGCGGTGCATTTCACCCAAACGCTCTCCCAAGGTTTGAGCAAAAACGTGTAATTCATCCATAGCTGGATATTGAATATCCATAGATGAGGTGCCCGCTGTAAGGCGATCTCTTAAAGCACGCTCTAAGGTATTTTGTGCCCACTGCCATGCATTACCTTGGTTGCTTATATAAGCTTGTAAAATCATGAGCGTGTAGGATTTCCCATCCGTATTAAATCGCGTCACATCTCCTAAATAAGGAACAATATTAGCGAATCCCTGCTCAGCGAGGTATTCACTCATTTCAATTTCCGGGTGTATCCCTTCGGTTAACTTACGCACAGGTTTAAGCACCATAATTCCATCAATGACCACTGATCCGTTAACGTCCTTAGTCGACACCAGATCCACATCAGCATCAGTGGGCTGTTCAATATGCTCTAACTGCGGTGTAGCAATAAAACGCAACTCACCATCTTCTAAAGGAATGCTAAGGTTCGCGCGAATGCTATTAAGAATTTTGCGGCTAAACTCTGTTAAGGTAAAAGCATCAGTCAACAAGCCCACCGAGCGCTTTTGTCTCAAGCGAGAAACAGCTAATTGCTGCGATGCAGTTCCAGCCAAATGATCTGCCACCACGCCGAGTGGTAAGAAATAATTTTCGATTGAACCATCGCGCTGTACTTCGATTTCTGTCAATGCAAAAAGTACGTCCGGGTCTTCGAGCGGAATTACACGAGATAATTTAATCTCACTTGAGGATTCCCCTGCATAAATAAACCACGGGCACTTTGCCAAATATACGGGTAGAGCTTCCTGGTCCAACACAATCTGCGCAGGTGGTTGAGATAATTCCCGTAAATCTTGCTTAATTATGACTGTGCGCAATTCTGGTAAGCGCTCAACAGGCGCAACGTACCAATTGGGCATTTGCGTGTCGTCTGCCAGTAAAAACCAATAAAAACCATAAGGGGGAAGTGTTAAGAGATAATTTAAGTTTGTAATAACAGGGAAAGACGTTCCACCAATCATTTCAACCGGAATTTTCCCAGCATAGGCGGATAAATCCAGCTCACCTGCCTGTGCAGCACGGGACATATTCGCCACACACAGAATAATTTCGCTTACACCTTCTGGGCTAGTGTACTCACGAACGTAAGCAAAAATTCGGCGATTTGCGGGTGCTAGCATTTTTAAATTGCCACGCCCAAAGGCTTTTTGCTGCTTACGTACTGCCAGCATTCGACGCGTCCAATTTAACAGCGAATGGGTATCGCGAGATTGCGCTTCAACATTGATTGCTTGGAATCCATAAAGTGGATCCATAATCGTAGGCGCGATCAAACTCGCCGGATCAGCACGAGAAAATCCACCATTGCGATCATCTGACCATTGCATTGGTGTGCGCACACCATGACGATCCCCCAAAAAAATATTGTCACCCATACCAATTTCATCGCCGTAGTACAGCGTGGGTGTACCGGGCATAGACAACAGCAAACTATTTAACAATTCTATGCGGCGACGATCGCGTTCCACTAAGGGCGCAAGTCGACGCCGTATACCCAAATTAATACGAGCGCGCTTATCTGCGGCGTAATAATTCCACAAGTAATCACGTTCTTGGTCGGTAACCATTTCAAGCGTAAGCTCATCATGATTTCGTAAAAAAATAGCCCACTGGCAATTTTGCGGAATTTCCGGCATCTGCCGCAAAATATCGATGATGGGAAAGCGATCTTCTTGGGCAATTGCCATGTACATGCGGGGCATAAGTGGAAAATGAAACGCCATGTGACATTCGTCACCCTTACCAAAATATTGTTGTATGTCTTCAGGCCACAAATTCGCTTCGGCCAAGAGCATGCGGTCTGGATAGTGAGTATCCAGTTCGGCCCTTATTTTCTTTAATACTTCATGCGTCTCAGGAAGGTTCTCGTTTGCTGTCCCCTCACGTTCAACCAAATAAGGAATCGCATCCAACCGTAAACCGTCCACGCCTATATCAAACCAAAAACGCATTACGCTAAGAACTTCTTTTAACACATCTGGATTATCGAAATTGAGATCTGGCTGATTGGCATAAAATCTATGCCAAAAATATTGGCCCGCAATGGGGTCCCATGTCCAATTGGAGCTTTCTGTATCAGAAAAAATAATCCGAGTGCCTTCGTATTTCTGATTTGTATCTGACCACACATAAAAATTTCTAGCTTTGGAACCTTTTTTTGCGCGACGCGCCCTTTGGAACCAAGGATGTTGATCAGAAGTATGGTTAATAACCATCTCGGTAATAACGCGAAGGTTGCGCTTGTGGGCCTCGCGAATAAATCGTCGAGCGTCGGCCATTGTGCCGTAGGCGGGGTGAATATCGCGATATTCGGCTATGTCGTAACCGTCATCGCGCATGGGCGACGGATAAAATGGCAACAACCAAATTGCATTGACACCTAACTTCGCAATGTAATCCAGTTTATCAATAAGCCCAGCAAAATCGCCGACTCCATCATCATTTGCATCAAAGTAGGACTTTACGTGTACCTGATAGATAACCGCATCTTTATACCAAAGAGGATCTTTTAAAAAAGTCTCCTTAGGGATTTTAGCGTTGCGGTTATTAGCAACTTTACTTGATCTATTAATGCTGTTTTCTTCAAGCATAGGAACGCCCTTTCATTAACCCATAAAGTTCGAAAGCTTGGTTCGAACTCAAACACTTTCATAATCAGGCGATATGACGCGCTAAACTGTACGGCAAACAACATTGGAAAAATTTAGAGCCATTTGGCGACCAGCTTTTTCATGGTTTGCGCGATGCACTGCACGCTTCTACAACTTTCTAAAAACCTCCTTTCTGCTGACTTAGGCGCTCGTAAAAATTATGCATAAAAATCTGGCTTATCAAGTGTGCTAACACACAGAAATCACACTAGCAGCCATACATCATGGGTTATGGTGCGCAATGAGCGTCCATGCCTTTTATCGAAAGTTTTTTATCACACCATGAAGAGGTAACACGAATGAAAATGACTAACCTATTTTTGACCGGTGCTTTTTTAATAAGTTTTGGCGCGCTAAGCAATTACGCTTTAGCAAAAGATACCATTGACGCTGATGATTTTGTGGATGAGGCTTCTGCAGCCGGCATTGCGGAGATTGAAACCGGAAAACTCGCTTTACAAAAATCTACTTCTGCCAATGTTAAAAGCTTTGCGCAAGAAGTGATTAATGATCATACCGCAGCAAACAAAGAGTTGGCATCCATTGCTGCGAAGAAAAAATTAAAGGTTTCAACTGAAGCTGAATTGATGAATAAAGCGAAGGCAATGATCTTGAAACATCGTGACGGTGAATCTTTTGATGAGGCCTTTGCAAACAATCAAGTAAAAGCCCATAAAGATGCCATCGAACTTTTCAACAAAGCTGCTGTTTCGCCTGATGCTGAACTTGCCAGCTTTGCTGTCGCCACCTTGCCTAAGTTGGAGCACCACCTCCACTCCGCTGAAGCCTTGCAAAAAGCGTACACCAAGAAATAGGTAGTTAGTCTGGCACGGGTATCCGTGCCGGCTCTTGCGTAAGAAATATCCTTTAATCTTAATAATATCTTTAACCAACCAAGCCCCCACTCCTTTCATTTGAAAACCCCAAATTATCATTCCCCAATAGATTGTTATTTATATGTACGTTTCCATACAGAGGCAAGCTAAGCGCCCTGTTAATAATTGCCTATCAATCAAAGGTCTTATTCAATTTTATGTATTGAAGGTCAAACATGGAAATAAACTGGGAAGAACACCTACCTGAATTGAAGCTGCTAATTACCGCCATTATTATTTTTTTGGTATTGCGAGCTATTGCACCTTGGGTAACCCGCGTACTAACACGTATAGCAGCGCCTTTTCCCTTTACTCAAGATTTATTAAACCGCACCACCCCACCTCTTCATTTACTCATTCCATTATTAGGGTTACGTGCAGTTTTCGGCTCAGCATCAAATGAACTTGTATTTATTCATCACGCCAGACACTTTACTAGCCTTGCGATTATCGCAACAGTTACCTGGTTATTTTTGCGAATTATTGGCGCTGCTCAGGAAATCATTATCCAACGCCACCCTGTGAACGTGACAGACAATCTTGCTGCACGCCGCGTGCAAACCCAAACCAAAGTATTGGTTCAAACATTGGGATTTTTTGTTTTACTCTTTGGTATTTCTGCCATGTTAATGACATTCCCTGGCGCCCGACAATTTGGCACCAGCCTCCTCGCCTCTGCCGGCCTTGCGGGTTTGGCTGTTGGCTTTGCAGCAAAGCCCGTATTGGGAAATTTAATTGCAGGTTTGCAGCTGGCTTTCACACAACCCATACGTTTGGATGATGTTGTGATCGTAGAAAACGAA
Organism: uncultured Cellvibrionaceae bacterium; assembly: GCA_964581625.1. Classification (GTDB taxonomy): domain Bacteria; phylum Pseudomonadota; class Gammaproteobacteria; order Pseudomonadales; family Cellvibrionaceae; genus Cellvibrio. The sequence goes on along the minus strand of CAZOPE010000027.1, from coordinate 37,465 downwards.
TGGGGCCGAGTAGAAGAAATTACCGGAACCTATGTTGTTATCCGCATTTGGGATGACCGCCGTTTGATTGTTCCCCTACAGTATTTTATTGAACATCCTTTCCAAAATTGGACGCGCAAAACATCAAACCTTATAGGCTCTCTTTTTTTGTGGGTTGACTACGCCATGCCACTTGAACCACTACGCAAAGAACTCGAAAGCCTCTGCGCGCAGTCGCCACAATTATGGGATGGCAAAGTCTGCGTGTTACAGGTAACAGATACCACAGATAGAGCTATTCAACTGCGCGTATTGGTAAGCACAAAAGACTCTTCTAGCAATTGGGACTTACGTTGTTTTGTGCGTGAGAAATTAATTAATTTTATTGCGTTGAATTACCCGGAATGCCTGCCACAAGTGCGTGCGAATTTACATGAAGAGACACCAAAAGCACCGCCGGTAGAGCAACAAATTAAAGTTGCTGAACATCAGCCCTCCGTGTAAATGCGGCTCAGTCTAATGCTTGCGTATGGAGTTGTTATGCATAGCCCACTTTATCGTGACCGAACCAATGTTAAACAATCAAGTGTTCCTATTAAGTCGCATAAGCGGCTAATAGACTCTGCAACTAATCAATTCACTGTTAATCGACGCCAGCGTCGTAATATTCTATTTGTCACGTCTGAATACGCCGATTTGATTAAGGTTGGTGGGCTGGGCGATGTTTCCAGCGCTTTACCAAAAGCGTTAACGGCGTTGCACGATATTCGTATTCTTATTCCTGGATACAACGCCGTCATTAACAGTGGGCACAAAATAGAGGTGGTTGCAGAATTACCGGCTTACGCAAATTTACCAAGGTGCTTACTAGGCAAAATGCAAATTGGTCTAGGGCCCGTTATTTACGTTTTGATTTGCCCTGAGCTTTATGAACGTGATGCAACTCCTTACACCGATTCGCATGGACATGATTGGGCTGATAACCATATTCGATTTGCGCGGCTCGGCTTAGCTGCTGCCCAAATTGCACATGCAACAAATTTGCTTAACTGGTTGCCTCATGTTGTGCACGCTAACGATTGGCCTGCAGCGCTCGCTCCTGCGTATATGAAATGGCAAGGCACACAAACACCCTGCGTATTTACTATTCACAACTTGGCCCATCAGGGATTATTTGATCCAAATTGTATAAACGACCTCGGTTTACCACCAGAAGCGTTTACCATGAACGCCATGGAGTTTTACGGCAAGCTTTCGTTTTTGAAAGCGGGGCTGGTTTACGCAAATCACATAACCACCGTCAGTAAAACTTATGCGCATGAAATTACTCTTCCCGAACATGGGTGCGGTCTTGATGGCTTATTAAAACTAAAATATGAGCAGGGACTATTAAGTGGGATTGTTAATGGAATTGATGAAAGCTGGGAGCCGCTTTCTGACCCACATTTAGTAGAAAGTTTTGGCGCACGTCAGTGGAGCCGCAAACTGATTAACACACGTTATGTTGAAAAATTATTTGGGTTACCGCACACCAATGGCCCACTGTTCGCGGTTGTGTCTCGTTTAGCTCATCAAAAAGGTTTGGACCTCACCCTCGGCATTCTGCGAACAATATTGCGTGCAGGTGGCCGCTTGGTGGTGATGGGCACAGGCGAACCCAAAATAGAAACAGAATTGGAGCGCCTTGCGCGCCAGCATCCACATCATATTGGCGTACATATTGGTTTTAACGAAGCCGAGGCTCGACGTATTTTTGCAGGCAGCGATTTCCTGCTAATGCCATCGCGTTTTGAGCCCTGCGGATTAAGCCAAATGTATGCGCAAAGTTTTGGTTCACTGCCCATTGCGCATGGCACGGGCGGCTTGGCAGATACGATAGAAGACGGTGTAAGTGGCTTCTTGTTTCATGGCGCCAATCTTGAAAATTATCGCAACGCCGTACAGCGAGCATTGAATGTTTTTAAGCATCCGAATCTTTTATCTGCAATGCGTTGTCGCGCCATGCTATCACCACGTTTTTGGCAGGAATCCGTGCAACCCTACGATAATTTGTACAGAAGCCTGTTAAAAAAGAACAGCAATGGAAAAGTCATTTTTGGAAATTGGGGAGCAAGCACGTGAACAGCTTGAAAACAATGAGCTTGCAATACGGCGCACTTCTTAACAAAGATGGAACAACGCATTTTTCGCTGTGGGCACCCGATGCACGAAGCGTTGCCGTGGAATTCGCAAACGACAGCACCCTTCAAGAATTATTGAAAGATACTGACGGGTGGCACAGAGCTACACTGAATTATGGCGCAGGAACAGATTACCGTTACGTTATTAATAACGACTTGCGCGTGCCAGACCCTGCTGCACGGCAACAAATTGAAGATGTACAGGGTTGGAGCCGTGTTGTTGATCAGGCCTACCCTTGGGAATGCACAACCTGGCGTGGCCGCCCGTGGCACGAGGCCATTGTGTATGAACTACATGTAGGTGCTTTGGGTGGTTTTGCAAAAGTGGAAGAACTTTTGCCATCGCTCGCACAGCTAGGCATAACTGCTATTGAACTTATGCCCATCAATGAATTTCCCGGCAGCCGCAACTGGGGTTATGACGGCGTACTTTTATTTGCACCAGAATCTTCTTATGGAACACCTGAGCAACTCAAACGATTAATAGATCGCGCTCATTCGCTAGACATGATGGTGATTCTCGATGTGGTGTATAACCACTTCGGGCCAGATGGAAACTATTTGAGCCAATATGCCAAGCACTTCTTCCGTACTGATATAAAAACTGGCTGGGGTGATGCGATTGATTTTCGCCAACAACAGGTGCGCGATTTCTTTTGCGAAAATGCGCTCATGTGGATTGTAGATTATCGCGTTGATGGCTTACGCGTAGATGCTGCTCACGCCATCAAAGATAATGATTTCCTGATTGAATTATCAACACGCGTTCGCAGTTGCATATTGCCCAGCAGGCACGTTCATTTAATTTTAGAGAACGAAGATAACGCTGCCAGTTTGTTGACTAATGGTTTCGATGCGCAATGGAATGACGATGCGCACAATGTGTTGCACCATTTGTTAACCAACGAACACGAAGGCTATTACGCCGATTTTGCAGACTCTCCTACTGAAAAACTGGCACGCTGTTTGAGCGAGGGCTTTATTTACCAAGGCGAATACACGCCACGCGGCAAGTTGCGCGGCGAAGCAAGCACGCATTTACCACCTACAGCATTTGTGATGTTCTTACAAAACCATGATCAAATTGGAAACCGCGCATTCGGTGAGCGGTTAATTCATTTGGCAGACCCCGATGCACTTAAAGCAGCAACCGCACTTTTACTTTTAAGCCCCATGATACCCTTACTGTTTATGGGCGAAGAATGGGGCTGCAAAAATCCATTTCTGTTTTTCACTGATCACCACGATGAATTAGCAAAAGCGGTGTGCGAAGGTCGGCGCAAGGAATTTGAAGGATTCGCGAAATTTAATGATCCCGATATGCGTAGCAAAATTCCTAACCCGAATGAACTCAGTACTTTTGAAAATTCTGTGCCGCTCACCGAGGACGACAACGAACAAAAGGAATGGCGTGAACATTACCAGCAACTAATTGCACTACGCCATAAAGAAATTATTCCTCGCTTGCAAGGTGCAAAGACCGCAGGCGTTGAAATTTTTGGTGAGGGTGCGCTGGTCGCATCTTGGTTAATGGGCGATGAGAAATTGCTTCACATTTATATCAACCTATCTCGCGTACCGGTGCATGTTACTCGCAAATGGAACGACACACGGCTTATCTTTAGCCACCAAATACTGAGTGCAGAATACACGCAAGGCACGCTCACTCCTGGCGCGATCTTGGTGTGTATGGATGGCGACAACACGATTAAAATAGACCCTGAAGAAACCAAGGCAACGCTTGGGTTTGATCCTGCCTCCGCATTTTCGCTAACAAGAGAAATACAATAAATTATTGTGGGTTTTCATAATAGTGAAAGCCTAACTCTTTTCGCTCAACAGTCATCTTGCCAGTCAAGAATTTACGGTAAAACCTAGGTTTTCCCAATCAACAATCCCCCTCCAACGTACGATAACCCACAGACCCAAGCGGCGTGATTTGAGACAAAGCATATATATTCAATATGCAGTTTGAGAGTGGATTATATGCCGGACGTTCTCGCCACAGTGCGATTGCAGTTTCATCGTGGGTTTACGTTAAAAGACGCACTTCCCCTCGTACCTTATTTTCAAAAACTGGGCATTAGCCATATTTACTCTTCGCCAATTTTGAAAGCACGCAGCGGTTCCATGCATGGCTACGACGTGGTTGATCCAACCTGTATTAATCCGGAAATTGGTGGCGAAACTGCACTTAAAGAACTCGTAGCGGAACTTAGAAAATATGACATGGGGTTTATTGTCGATATAGTCTCCAACCATATGGCCGTGAGCAAAGATAACCCGTGGTGGACAGATGTTTTATGTTGGGGGCTACACAGCCCCTACGCGCAATTTTTTGATATCCAATGGAACTCACCCGATCCTTTACTCAAAGGCCAATTACTCCTCCCAGTACTCGGGGCTGGCTACGGCGAGGCATTAGCAGCCAACGAAATTTCGTTAGAGTTCGACGCGGCCACGGGTAGTTTTTACACGCAGTATTATGAAAATTCATTCCCACTGAATCCGGTGAGCTACGGCCACATTTTAGGTAAAACCACCATCGATAATTTGCGGCTTCTTGGCCAGCAATTCGAAGATTTAGAAGGCCGAGATAACGCACTCGAGCTCGCAAAAAAATTACAGCAGCAGCTGCACAGTTTATCAGGCAATAAAGATGTTGCTGCCGCCATTGTTCAGGCACTCAGTTTTTACAATGTTGCTAAAGGAAGAGAGGTTGCTCTTGAGGATTTACAACGTGAACATAGAGATGACGCAGAGGTCATCGAACAACCCGACCCGCAAGATAACGACAACCTTCAACGCTTACATCAAATTTTAGAGCTGCAACATTACCGCCTCGCCAGTTGGCGCACAGCAGCTGATGACATTAACTGGCGTCGTTTTTTCGACGTGAATGAACTTGCCGGTTTACGCGCGGAGCGCGCTGAAGTGTTCGAGGCCAGTCATCAGAAAATTTTTGAACTCGTTCAACAGGGTTTTATTGACGGATTACGTATAGATCATATAGACGGCTTAGCTAACCCGCGTGCCTACTGCCGCAAATTGCGCCGCCGCATTGATCGACTTATTCGTTTGCGGCCCCATCAATTGCAACAAAATCACTTCCCCATTTATGTTGAAAAAATACTGGGCGAGAGTGAACAGCTTGCTAGCGATTGGATGGTAGACGGCACCACCGGTTACGAATTTATGAACCAAGTTTCGTTGTTACAACACGATCCGCGCGGTGAACTTCAACTCTTTGATTTGTGGAGCACCACTACTGGCCGTTTAGGCACCTTTAAAGACGAAGCGAGGGAAGCGCGCCGAGTAGTGTTAGCGAGTAGTTTGGCAGGCGACGTAGAAACCGTTGCACAAGGTTTGCTGCAAGTTGCCCGCAATGACATTGCAACGCGAGATTTAACACTCGGCGCAATTCGTCGCGCACTTATTGAATTGATCGTTAATTTTTCTGTGTATAGAACTTATGCGGGCGCTTGCGGTAGATCGGCAAAGGACGAAATGTTTTTTACCGAAGCACTTGCTGGCGCACGCTTAACGCTTCCAGAAGCGGATGTTCCAATTTTGGATCACCTCAATAAATGGCTGGGCGGCGAACCATTGGCATCGCTTCCACCGGGTGAAAATCGCGACCTTCGCCGCACGCTTATCGCTCGCTTCCAACAACTCACTTCGCCTGCCGCTGCTAAGGCTATTGAGGATACGGCGTGTTATCGCTCAGCCGTTTTGTTGTCACGTAACGATGTTGGTTTTAATCCTCAATGTTTTAGCGCGTCGCTCCACTATTTTCACGAGCAAACCGCAGAGCGTGCGAAACGCTTTCCACACAATTTATTGGCAACCGCTACGCATGATCACAAGCGCGGAGAAGATACGCGCGCGCGTTTGGCCGTTATTAGTGAGCGCTCGGCTTGGTTTGCCGAACAGGTTCAGCGGTGGCGGTCAATGGCAGCACCATTAAGAACTGAGCTAGATGAAGGTACCGCGCCCTCGGCAGGCGACGAACTTATTCTTTACCAAACTCTGCTTGGCTGCTGGCCATTAGACAATCCAGCCCAAGACATGAATATGCCAGAGCCACAGATGGAAACCTTTCTTAACCGCGTCTTGTGCTGGCAAGAAAAATCCGTCCGTGAGGCGAAGTTACGTAGCGCTTGGAGCGCACCTCACGCGGCCTATGAAACAGCAACTCAGGGTTTCCTTATGCGACTTTTACAATCTGAAGAAGGCAGCGCTATACGCGCTGAAATTGCACATGCCGCGCAGTCTTTGGCTCCCGCCGGTGCACTCAACAGCCTCGGTCAAACCCTGCTGCGCATGACCGCGCCAGGCATTCCAGATCTGTATCAGGGCGCAGATCTATGGGATTTCAGCCTTGTGGACCCGGATAACCGCCGCCCAGTCGATTTTGGCGCACGTATTGCAGCACTGGAATTGAAGGCATCCGCGAGTGAATTGCTGGAGCATTGGCGCGATGGTCACATCAAGCAATGGCTTATTGCTCGCACTCTCGCCGTACGCGCACGTCATTCGGAACTGTTTCGCGATGGGGAATACCAACCGCTCGATGTTGAAGGTGAGCATGCGGATAAGGTAGTGGCATTTATGCGTTTATACCTCAATGACTATGCATTAGTTGTCGTACCTCGCCTAACCTCAAGTCTATTGGGCGAAACACCTATCCCTCATATTCCTGTAACCGCTTGGGCTGATACTCATATTGTGCTCCCTCCTGTACTTGCAGGTGCCGAGTTCGAAAGCAAGCTGGATTCCAGCCGAATTACATCGCATTCCCAGCGCCTTGCAGTGGGCGATTTACTGGCACATACGCCAGTGAATCTCTTGTTGTTTAGCGCACCTCATAACTAACTCATACGCCAATTGATTCATACACAGGAGCGCCCAATATGAACATCAATGAACAACAAGTACGCGAGTTCGCCTACCAAATTTGGGAATCAGAGGGACGCCCCTTCGGCCATTCTGACCGCCACTGGGAAATGGCGTGCAAACTTGCAGCAACCCATGTCGAAGTCGTAGCGGACGCTGGGTTGAAAATGGGCGATGAAGATATACCCGCGCGCGAACCCATAGATCCTATTTCACCCGGCGACCCGCAACATCAGCCAGTTTCTGATCCGATCCAACCAGATGAACCACCTCAACCGCCAGCCCAACCCATAGCTGTTGCGCCGCCGCGAAAAACCCGTGCAAAAGCTATAGCTGAAGCGCCCAAGTCGTTGATCGACAACAACCCAATTTCAATGGGCCAGCCTGCTGATAAAGCATCCAAATCCAAGCAACGCGCCGCACTCAAACAAGAGGCAGCGCCTGCTAAAGCGGCCTCTACTAAGGAACCTGTTATTAAAGAGCCGGCAGCTAAAAAAGCAACCAGACCCCGAAAATCAAAATCGACCGAGCAAGCTGCCGAAAACGCCTAAATGGCGAGGCAAGCTTCTCTGATTCGGCATGGAGATGACCTATGACTAAAAATCAGCAATGCCCCAAAATTGAAGAATGCACCCGAATTACTGAAGGCCACCCCTTTCCCCTAGGTGCCACTTGGGATGGTCAAGGTGTTAACTTCGCCATCTTCTCTGCCCACGCAACCAAAGTTGAACTTTGCCTATTTGATGATGACGGCAAAAACGAGTTAGAACGTATTGAATTACCTGAATACGCAGACGAGATTTGGCATGGCTACTTACCCAACATGCGCGCCGGTCAGGTGTATGGGTACCGGGTCCACGGCCCTTACGAACCTGCTGCAGGGCATCGCTTTAATCCCAACAAACTATTAATTGACCCTTATGCAAAGCAATTGGTGGGCGAATTAATTTGGGATGAAGCCTTGTTCGGTTACACCATCGGCCATCCTGACGGCGATTTGAGTTTTGACGAACGCGACAGTGCGCCTTTCGTGCCTAAAGCCAAAGTGGTAGACCCAAGTTTTGAGTGGAATGGAAAGCACAGCTACCGTGCTCCGTGGGATAAAACAATTATTTACGAAACCCACGTACGTGGGATTAGCATGCGCCATCCCGCCGTACCCGAACATTTGCGTGGAAGTTTTGCAGGTTTAGCAACACCAGAATTGATTAAACACATCAAAGATTTAGGTGTTTCCAGCGTGGAGTTACTGCCCATCCATGCCTTCGTACACGACAATCATTTGCTGGAAAAAGGTTTAAAAAATTACTGGGGTTACAACAGCATTGCCTTCCTTGCTCCCCATGCCGAATATCTTAGTAGCGGCCACCTCAACGAATTTAAAGAGATGGCAGCGAGCCTGCATGAAGCAGGGTTGGAACTGATTTTAGATGTGGTTTATAACCACACCGCAGAAGGCAATGAACTCGGGCCTACGCTTTCATTGCGTGGCATTGATAACGCGACCTACTACCGCCTCTTGCCTGAGAACAATCGTTATTACATAAACGATTCCGGCACGGGCAATACGCTCGACCTAACCCACCCCTGCGTACTGCGCTTGGTAACAGATTCTCTGCGCTATTGGACAGCGGAAATGGGCGTGGACGGCTTTCGTTTTGATTTAGGCACCATACTCGCACGCGATGAAAAAAATGGCTTTAACGAACGCCACGGCTTTCACGTTACCTGCCGCCAGGACCCAACGCTTAGCCAACTCAAACTTATCGCAGAACCGTGGGACTGTGGATTGGGCGGATACCAAGTTGGCGCATTTCCGCCCGGCTGGTTTGAATGGAACGATCGCTTCCGCGACACAGTGCGCGCCTATTGGCGCGGCGATCATGGCAAGCTGCCGGAATTGGCGAGCCGCATTACCGCGTCTGGCGATTTATTTAATTGGGGTGGCCGCAAACCCTTTGTGTCAGTGAATTTTATTACCGCACATGATGGATTCACCTTGCGTGACTTGGTGAGCTACAACGAAAAACACAACGACGCCAACGGTGACGAAAATCGTGATGGAACGGACAATAACCTCTCAAACAATTACGGTGTTGAAGGCCCAACAGACGATCCACACATTAAAGGCTTACGCGCGCGGCAAATCCGCAATATGTTAAGTACCTTACTCTTATCGCAAGGCACGCCCATGTTGGTATCGGGTGATGAATTTGGTCATAGCCAACAAGGCAACAATAACGTCTACTGCCAAGACAACGAATTAAGTTGGTTGGATTGGAATTTAGACGATGAAGCTAAAAGCCTGTTGGAATTCACACGTAAACTTATTCAATTGCGGCACACCTACCCTATTTTGCGCCGTGGCCGCTTTTTAGTGGGCGACTACAACGAACAAATTGGTGTAAAAGATGTTACCTGGTTGCACCCAAACGGCGAAGAAATGACATCGGAATATTGGGAGCAAGCTGATATGAACTGTTTAGGGTTAATCATGGATGGCCGCGCTCAGCCCACCGGTATTCATCGCCAAGGTTCCGATGCAACGCTCCTGTTGATCTTAAATGCCCAGCAACAACCTGTGAACTTTAAGCTACCCCAAGTCGCACAAGGATCAGAATGGGTTAATTTGCTGGACACCAATATAGATGCCAACCTGACTCAAAAAACCTTTAAATTTAACGACGAAATTTTAGTAGCAGATCGCTCAGTATTATTATTCGAGCTTAAGAAAGATAAACCCAATTAATTCTGAATAAAATCCACAAGCATGCAAAAAAAATCCCCGGTTTATACCGGGGATTTTTTTGCATGTCTAACTAACTTGTTAATTAGGTAGACTTTTTACTAGTAGCCAACAGTAACGCGCCTAAAACTAACCCAGAAACTCCGGCCCAAATAGGAACATTAACACGCTCTTTATCTTTAACCTCCATATGGAGTGGGCCAAGATCTGCCTCATGAGTTTCCTTTGTATAGGTAAACCCGCCATAAGCAAGCCCCAAACCACCCAATACAATCAACAAAATACCAATCATTTTTTGTACGCCCATTTTTTTACCCTCTTTCGGTTGAAATAAAATAATTCAGCAGCTTAGCCACCTTTTTGTACTCCACTGTTTAACAAACACAACAACGCAACAACAAATAACGATGACAAAAACGAAGCCGCAGAAAATGATGTCACCAAACTTATAAAACCAAACACAACTAAAAAAAACGCTGCGACTTCAAACATTCGGGCCCCAAGTGGAAATAACCATTCTCATTCGCTCACCATTTTCCACGTTAGCGTTGACTTCATCTTTGCAAGGACCAATCGCCACCTTTCCCACAAAAGACATACCCAGCCGTGTTTGGGCAATCGGTATTAATGCCGTAAAGTAAAATTGCAACAAACACTACACACACTATGGAAACGAGCACTTGCCATACTTTAAAGGTTTTCATTTCAGGCTCCTTAAACATTCCACCGCCACTCTTACGCATCTGGCACGGTTAATCTGTACGTTAACCAACTTAAATGCCACAACCTGTTTTAAAACGCCATTTGAATCTCGCGGAGCTGGCTACGCATGATATTTTTTGTTTCTGCACGCTTGTAACTAGAGCGATGTTTTCCAAAATCATCAACGCCCTCCTCTTCTTTTTTAAACGAATGTAGCTTTTTACTTTTGCTTATATTTTTGCGCACATTAAACCTGTGCGGCTGGCTACCTGACACAAAAAAGGACTCGGTGGTATCGCTATAATTTTTCATAAATGTTTCCTTCAATTGCCAATAATTGAGTAAGCACAAACCTTTATGGATCAACATTAAAATTAAAGATGCTCAACATCAGTGCGCTAGCTCGCTTATTTTTCATGCTTTTTAACGACAGAATGGATTAACAATTTTTTATTCGAAGAGAGCTATTATTTTTATAAGAGAATTTGTTGCGATTAATGGGTACGCTGTCGCACAGATTGAACGAAACTCGAGGAATAGATTAAAGGTTCGAATAACCGAAACAGCCGGTTACGAAGCAAACCAAGGGCTACATTGATTAGTTCTTTGGATTATCTCATCAGCAAAACAATCTCAATCAGCAAAAGGTAACTAGCCATGTCATTCTTATCCTCTGTCAAAAAATCAGAACTAAAATCCGCAAAACAACAGGTTCAACATTCATCTGAAGATGTACTGAACGAATTCAAAAGCTTTTTGGACGATATGGAAGATTTGTTTCAGTCCACCACCTCGGCAACAGGTGACGATCTTGTAAAGGCTAAATCGCAACTTAAACAACGCATTAAATCCGCTAAAGCGACTATTGGCGACGCAAGCGATAACATCTTCCAACAAGCTCGCAAAACCGCCGCCGTCACCAACACCTATGTGCACCAACAACCCTGGACTGTAATTGGCGCAGGCGTAGCCTTGAGCTTTCTGCTTGGCGTTGTATTGACACGCCGCGATTAATTAATAAAAGACCTTCAAAAAATAAAGCGGCTAAGGCCGCTTTATTTTTTTCCGTGGTGTTTCTTTATGTTAACCAGTCAGTCAAACAGCGGCTCACAAAATAAAAAGGTCCGGAAGAAACATTCTGAAAACAACCCTGGACACACACACGATACCAGCTTTGCCTTCTGCTCCTTCCGGACAAAAAGTACTATTACTTAGCGAGTGAATCCAATCACTTCAACCGCATATCGTTTTTCACAGATTTCACACCACCTATACTTGAAGCCAAGCGAACAGCTGTATTAATGTCAGCTTGTGAACTCACAAATCCACTCAACTGCACCACACCTTTAAACGTTTCAACATTAATTTCTGCAACCTTCAGAGTAGGCTCTTTCAAAATTTCTGCTTTCACCTTGGTAGTGATTACTGCGTCATCTACATACTCACCCGTGCCTTCCTTTTTATGAGTAGATGAACAAGCAACCATAGAGAACAACGCAAACACCATAAAAAACATTGAAAAATACTTACTGACCTGTTTCATATATATCTCCTTAAAGATGTAATCATCGTATGCGGTTGCGTTATGCAATCCTGAGCTTAGCCTAGAGAATCCTTAACCAAACATCAGTACGCTGGCGTACAAATTCATTGAAGTTTTTTTCGCTCATCTGAAATGAATGCTTTAAATTTAACAATATAAATTGTGTGTCTTCGTACAGACCAAAACCTAGATATTTATATATTGTCGCAGCAGGGCTCGAATATTTACTTAGTAAATATACCCCGTTGAGTTAATCACTAACCTCACGCGCTGGAGAAATAATATGAATTACGAAACTCGGGATACCTATGGCATCTACAAAAATGACCATCATCAAGGGCCAGGCCCTCACTTAATGGGCGCTAACACTCTTATCGGAAACGATGTTTATAATCACGAAGATGAAGACGTGGGTGACATCAAAGAAATTATGCTCGATATCGCGAGCGGGAATATTGCTTACGCAGTGCTTTCATTTGGATCTGTGATGGGAATAGGCGGAAAATTATTTGCCGTACCTTGGAGCGCGCTAAAATTAGACAAAGAAAATAAGCGGTTTTTATTAAACATCAATAAAGAACGTTTACAAAATGCGCCCGGTTTCGACAAAGACAATTGGCCAAACTTAGCCGATAAAACATGGGCTAACGACATTCACTCCTATTACGGAATTCGTCCTTACAACGGCCGTTTTCGTAATTAGAAGATTATTTTTCGATACTTCAAAGGCTCTCATATATTGAGGGCTTTTTTTATTTTAGATGCAATGAATTGGAATTTTTAGCGTTCGCTAACACACTGAGATTAAAAACATAAATTCATATTATTAAATTGTAGGTTAATAACTTTGTAACCACTCAATACTTGGTATTTAAACATCATTGACGCAATGGTAACGATAAATTTATGGAGGCTAATATGGAAACACAATTCTCACGAAACCCCGCCCAAGATTATCGCGATAATCTAACAGCCAATTCCGTTGCAGGAACTAGTGCTGTGTCATGGGGTGCAATTTTTGCAGGTGCAGCAGCGGCCGCCGCGTTATCACTTATTTTATTAATCTTGGGAACAGGCTTAGGGTTTTCTTCCGTTTCTGCGTGGTCGGGCAAAGGAATTAGTGGAACAACCTTTAGTCTCACTACCATTCTCTGGGTAACTATTACTTCACTTATTGCATCTGCTATAGGCGGTTATATTGCCGGCCGCTTGAGAAATCGTTGGTTAGCTACCGCTACTGATGAAGTTTATTTTCGCGATACCGCGCACGGCTTTTTAGCGTGGGCTGTTGCAACTCTTGCAACTGCTACTTTATTGGCGTCAGTCGTTACAACTATTGTAGGCGCTGGCGCAGAAGCAGGTGCAAAATTAGTAGGTGGCGCTGCCGCTACGACTGCAACTGTAACCGCAACTGCAGCAAAAGATAAAATGGCAACACCAGAACCAACTTCTGCAAATAGCGTGGATAACAGCGTTGCTCCCTACTTCTTAGATATGCTATTCCGTAAAGATGCAACGCTTGCCGCAGCGAATGGAAACGCTCCTGCACCTGCTATCGAGCCTGAGCCAGGAACCGATGCGTCAAAGGCTGAAGTTGCTCGCATTTATATCAACGCGCTCGCAGTCGGTTCCTTGCCGGTAGACGACGCTAGATACGCAGCACAAGTTGTTTCACAGACCACCGGCCTTACTCAACAAGATGCTGAGAAACGGGTGACTGATGTGTTCAAAACCTTACAAACAAAAATGCGCGACGCAGAAACAGCCGCACGTGAAGCCGCAGAAGCAGCTCGTAAAGCAACTGCTTATGGTTCACTCTGGTTATTCGTTTCACTCTTAGCCGGTGCATTCATTGCTAGCTTTACAGCGATCTTTGGTGGTCGTCAACGTGATCTTTAATTACTAAATTTTTAGTCTCAAAACGCTAATGTTTGATTTGTCACTTAAGGAGAAATCTTATGCGCTCAATACTCTTGTATCTATTAGGCATTCCAATTCCACTGATTATTTTAATTGCTCTTTTGACTTAATCTATAACACCCGTACTAACCTAAACTCGAGGAAATTATTATGGCAACTGCAGCAAAAAGTGTAGAAACAACGAGCCCGCAAAAAACCAAAGAAGCCATTGCACTTCTTCGCGCGGATCACAAATTGGTAAATGACTTGTTTGAGGAGTATGAAAAAACTCGCTCTGTCGCAAAGAAGAAAAGCTTGGTGAAACAGATTTGCACAGAATTAACCATTCATGCGCAAATCGAAGAAGAAATTTTTTACCCCGCAGCCAAAAAGGCATTGCGTGATAAGGAATTGATTCCAGAAGCAACCGTTGAGCATGCCACACTTAAAGATCTTATTGCACAGGTAGAAGGTGTAGAGCCAGATGGTGAGATGTACGATGCAAAAATCAAAGTACTCTCTGAATATGTGAAACACCACGTTAAGGAAGAGCAAAATGAGATTTTCCCGAAAGTGAAAGCCTCAAATTTGGATTTGGTTGAACTGGGCGCCCAGTTAACCGAGCGCAAGGAAGAATTGATGGCGGCAAAATTTCACTAAAAAAGCTTCATAGCACCTTACCACCTAGGTGGTGAGGTGCTTACACTTTAAAAATACACCTCCATTAAACGCACCTTCCGTTAAACGCGCCTTCCATTAAACGCAATTTCCATATCCCTCAATGCACCTTTACTTACCGCTTTAGCCATACACCGCTTATCTAACCCCGTTCAGCTTGTAGCCTGTCCCTTAAGCACTATTGCGAATAATTGCCCAAGTGAGCCTTATGTGGGCTAGGCAACAGACATAAACCCCCTTGGGCTTGATGATTTACATGACGCTATTCAGGCTGGGCCTGCTCAATACCTGAGACTATATGCCCGATACTATATGATCAATGCGTGAATCAGGGATCCCTTGTTACAGATGAGAATAGAGGTAATATTCAAGGCTTATCCTTTATAAGTCCGTTACATAGGGAACTCAGCATGTCAGGCTCGGCTTGTAAAAATACAATTGGTGAGAGATTGACCAAAGCAATATCAACTTTTAATGCACCTTCACCTGTGTTTGCGCCTATAGCTCAAACGAGCCATAGGAAATGGGTACCATGAAAGTAAAAACAACACGCGCCAATTTATTCTGGCTCTCCTTGCCAACGGTACTTGTGTTGCTGTTGATAGCAACCCTATTTTGGTTTTTTGACCGAATGCAGTCTGCAAGTAGTGCGCGAACGCAAATCATTGAAGCTCTTAATCACTCCCAAACCATACTCACTGCGTTGGTAGATGCAGAAACGGGTACGCGTGGCTTTTTACTAACGGATGATGAAGCTTACTTACAGCCTTACCAAAAAGTGCGCGACGGCATTCCCGCAAAGATAAAGCAGCTGCGTGGGCTCACTACAACGCCTGAAGCCATTGCACAGCTCGACCGAATTGAACCTCTCATTAAAGCGAAGCTTTCACGCTTGGCAACCGCTATAGCGCTTAAACGCACCAATGATTTGAAAACCGTAATAGGTAGTTTCCCTAACAATGAGGGTAAAGCCATTATGGATTCGATTCGCGAAGTTTTTGACCGCTACAACCGAATTCAAAACACGCAACTCGCTTACCACAATAAAGAATATCAAACGAACATGAATTTTCTGTTCGCTTTTATTGTGTCGGCCAGTATTTTTATGTTGTTGTTCGCACAGGTATTTGCCTACAGCATTTATCGCAATATTCACCAGCGCTTGATGGACCTTGTACACACTGAAACAAAAAATTCATTGGAAAAACAAGAGGCCATGAACCAGCAGTTAAATTCTGCCTACCTAACGGTGCAAGATAGCGAACGCAAACTTGAAGTGACCCTTAACTCCATTGCCGATGCGGTAATTGCAACTGACCGTGAAGCCCGCATTACACTCATGAATCACGTTGCAGAGCTATTAACGGGCTGGACACAGGACGAAGCTATTGGGCGCGCCATTCCCGAAATTTTTAAAATTATTAATAAAGAAACACGCCAGCCAATTGCCGTTCCCGTTATAGAAACCTTGTTATACGGCACCGCGCAAGGCTCAAGCGATAGCGTACTCATTCTGCGCGATGGCAACCAATGCAACATTGCAAACAGTTGTGCACCTATTCGAGACCACGACGGCCAAGTAATAGGTGCCGTGTTGGTATTCCGCGATGTAACCGCTGAAATTGCTGCCCAACAAGCACTTATGGACAGCAACGAATTGGTGAAGACCATTTTGGGTACTGTAGCAGACGGTATTGTTACCTTTCATGTACGCAGTAATACGATTGAAACCGTAAACCCCGCTGCGGAAAAAATGTTTGGTTATGGCCCCAACGAATTAATCGGTAAACGCTTCAGCTCAATCATTCCAGAACTCGCTGAAGATAAAGGTTCTCTCGAATATTACAACGCCACACCCGAAGAACGCGCAAATGGTTTAGTCCGCGAAGTGACCGGGCGCTTGAAGAATGGGCAAACCTTTCCCATGGAAATCGCCGTGAGCGAAATGCGTTTGGGTGGCCAGCGATTCTTCACCGGCGTATTGCGCAACATTACCGCACGCAAACATGCTGAAGCCGTAATGCGTGAATCTGAATATCGTTATCGCAACTTATTTGAATCTATTGATGAAGGTTTCTGCGTTGCCGAAATGATTTACGAACACGGCGAAATCGTTAATCAGCTTTTCCTGGAAATTAACCCCTCATTTGAAAAGCAAAGTGGCCTGCGTAATGCGCAAGGGCGTTTTGTACGCGATTTAGTACCTAATTTAGAGGCAGACTGGTTTACCGTTTACCACGAAGTATTGCAAACAGGCGAACCCGCACGTTTTGAATACGAAGCTAAAGCGCTGCACCGTTGGCTAGATATTTATACGTGCCGTCTTGGCGAACATGGTAGCCGAAAAGTTGCTATTCTGTTTACCGACGTCACAGAACGCAAACGCTCCGAACAAGCACTTCGCGAAAGTGACGAACGCGTTCGCCTTGCGACAGAAGCAACCGGAGTGGGTATTTGGGAATGGAATATCTCAGAGCAGTATATGCGGTGGGATGCACAAATGTTCCGTATTTATGGCGTAGAACCCACACTCGACGGCTTAGTAAAACGCGAAGATTGGTTCAAGCATTTATTGCCTAACGACCGTATTGCGCAACAAGGTTTAGATAAAGCCATGAAAATTCGCGAGAGTTCCAGCCGCGAATTTAGAATTTATCGTGCTGATGATAAAAACGAAGCGCGTTACATCCAATCAGTGGAAACCATGCGTCTTGATTCTCAAGGCCGCGTTGAATCTATTGTTGGAACCAATCTGGATATCACCGAGCTTAAACGCACTGAAGCTATTTTGCGCGAAAGCGAACGCCACCTGCGTGCCGTTATAGATGCACTCCCTGTTGCCATTTACACCACCGATAGCAGCGGTGTTTTAACGCATTACAATCAAGCTGCGGTGGAATTCTCAGGCCGCACACCACAAATTGGTGTAGACCAATGGAGCATTAACGAAACCCTCTATAGCCCCAACGGCGAGCCGCTGCCCAACGATCGTTGCCATATGGCGATTGCGTTACGTGAAGATCGTCAATTATTAGGTGCAGAAGCCATTGCATCGCGTCCAGATGGATCACGTGTGTGGTTTACGGCACACCCTACTCCACTGCACGATACCCAAGGAAACTTAATTGGCGGTATCAATATGATGATTGATATCACCGAGCGTAAACGGTTGGATCAGGTGTTATTGGAAAATAACATCGAACTCAAAAAAGCGAAGAACCTCGCTGAAAAAGCTAACCGCGCAAAATCAGATTTCCTTTCCAACATGAGCCACGAGCTGCGCACACCGCTCAGTGCAATTTTAGGTTTTGCACAACTCATTGAAGCAAGCAATCCTCCACCAACTCCCAGCCAAAAACGTAGCGTTGACCAAATTTTGCAAGCGGGTTGGTATTTATTAGATTTGATTAATGAAATTCTGGATTTAACCTTAATTGAATCGGGCCGCATGCCAGTCTCTATGGAAACGGTGTCCCTACCTGATTTAATTCACGAATGTGAAACCATGGTTGAACCCCAGGCATTAAATCGCAACATCACGCTTAAGTTTCCCAAGTTTGAACAACCGGTGGTAGTGCGTGCCGATAGTACGCGCCTGAAACAAGCGCTCATCAATTTGCTCTCTAACGCTATTAAATATAATCGCCAATACGGTGAAGTTATTGTTACCTGCGCCGAATGCGAGCCTAATCGCCTACGTATTTCTGTAGAAGATACTGGCGAAGGCTTGCCACCGGAAAAACTCTCACAACTGTTCCAACCCTTCAACCGTTTGGGTAAAGAAAACAGCTCAGAGGAAGGAACAGGTATTGGTTTGGTGATGACAAAACGTTTAATAAAATTAATGGGTGGCAGTATTGACGTTAAAAGTACACTCGGAACAGGCACCACGTTTTCTATCGATTTAGACATGGCATCAGGTGCCGAAGTCATTGACGCCGAACCGCAAGAATTCTTAAACCTGATTTCGGTTCCAATAAAGCCCGACGCCCCAAAACGCACCGTGTTGTATGTAGAAGATAACGCCGCTAATTTAAGTTTAATTGAAGATGTATTGGCGGGCCGCCCCGATATTTTGTTGCTCACCGCGCGCGATGGCCACAGTGGTATTGAGCTGGCTCGCGTTGCACAACCCGATTTAATTTTAATGGATATTAATTTGCCGGGAATTAGCGGGCTGGATGCCTTAAAGATTCTTTCCAAAGACCCGATCACACACCATATTCCCGTAGTGGCAATTAGCGCAAACGCAATTCCGCGCGATATAGAAAAAGGTTTGGAAGCGGGGTTTTTCCGCTACCTGACCAAGCCCATTAAAATTAATGAGTTTATGCACACAGTAGACAGTGCGCTTGAACTCGCCACCCAAAAACCCATGAGAATAAACTAAGAGAAACGAACATGAAGCTAACTGAGCAAGATATTCTCAACGCGAGCATTTTAATCGTTGATGATCAACAAGCGAACGTAGCGCTATTGGAGCAACTCTTAAGCGAGGCAGGTTACACCAATGTCTCGTCCACGATGAATCCAATTGAGGTTAGCGCGCTGCACCGCAAGAATTATTACGATTTAATATTGCTTGATTTGCAAATGCCGGAGATGGATGGCTTCCAAGTAATGGAATGCCTTAAAACCAACGATCAGGAAGGTTATTTACCGGTAATTGTGTTAACGGCACAACCGGGTCATAAGCTTCGCGCACTGCAAACGGGCGCAAAAGATTTTATTAGCAAGCCGTTTGATTTGCTGGAAGTTAAAACGCGTATTCACAACATGTTAGAAGTTCGCTTGCTGTACAAAAAGCTGGAGAACTACAACAAGATTTTGGAACAAACCGTTGCGGAACGTACAGCAGAACTTCGTGAAAGTGAAGCGCGCTACCGCAGCCTCACTGAACTCGCGTCTGACTGGTACTGGGAACAAGATCACGACGGAAAATTCGTGAAGGTATCTGGCCCCGTGTTGGAAATGCTAGGCATTCAAGTTGACCCACTCGTGAGCAATACCACTTCTATTTCTGAAATAGAAAACGCAGGCTGGAACGAAGACGAGCGCAAAGAACTGCAACGGATCATTGAAGCCCGCCAACCCTTTATTGATTTTGCATTTAGCCGTGTTGATCCAAGAGGTGTCAAACATCACTACCGCGTAAGCGGTGAACCTATGTTTGATTTGGCTAACCGTTTCATTGGATACCGAGGTATTGGTATTCAGTGCAAAGAAATGCCTGGCACCAGCCAGTAGGGATGAGAATGCAAATAAATCAAAGTCCATTACACAATCATCTTCTTGCCGCACTGAGCAAACCAGAAATTGATCGTTTAACATCACGACTAGAACTGGTGCAATTAAAGCTGGGCGAGAGTATTTATGAACCAGGCCAGCCCGTAAGCCACGCTTACTTTCCAACAACCAGCATTATTTCGTTGCAATACGTTATGGAGTCTGGCGCTTCTGCAGAAGCAGCAGGTGTTGGCAACGAAGGCATGGTCGGCGTAGGTCTGTATCTGGGTGGCAACACAACTCCCAGCGCAGCCGTGGTACAAACAGCCGGCTACGCTTACAGATTGGAGCGCAGCATTTTAAAAGCCGAATTTAATTGCGGTGATGTTATGCAGCGCTTACTACTTCGCTACGCTCAAGCCTTAATGACACAAATGTTCCAAACTGCTGTGTGCAACCGCCACCATTCTGTTGAACAGCAATTGTGCCGTTGGCTGTTAAATACAGTAGATCGCATTCCCACTGGCGAACTGGTAATGACACAAGAATTGGTTGCCAACATGCTGGGCGTGCGCCGTGAAAGCGTAACCGAAGCGGCAGGCAGCTTACAAAACGCTGAATGTATTCGTTACAGACGCGGTCACATTGCCGTATTAGATAGAAAGAAGTTAGAAGCACGCACCTGCGAATGCTACCAAGTGGTGAAAAAGGAAGTAACACGTTTAATGACGAACGTTAAATAGTTCGTCATTAAGCTTAAAAGGATTTTAGGGAGCCATACACTGGCTACAGTGATGTAGTAAAAGGCCTATTTAAAAATATCGCCTTTGACATAAAGGGAAAAAATAAGAGGAGGCTATTCACTCGCGGCGAGTAATAGTAAGAAAACAAAAAGCTCAGGTGAGTTAAAATTGAAAAGCCAAAGAAAGGATTCTTTCAAGCCACAATTTGGATAGAGGAATAAGCCATAAAAAAAGCAAATCCCTTCGCAAAGACCAATCAATTCTTACTAGATGGCACTGCGTGCACACATAATTCATTGATGAGAATAAAAAGCCGAAACACTCTTAGGGCAAACAAGCGAGCATTTGACCTAAGCGTATTTCAGAAAGAGGATGAAACTGAAGGTAAAGCAGGCCTTGCATCAGTTCATTGGTTGCCTAGTTAGAGCCGTCTACCTTGTATAATTCTCACCAAGATGACAACCACAGCCGCAACCAGCAATATATGAATAAAACCGCCAACGGTGTATGAAGAGACTAAGCCCAACACCCATAAAATAAGCAGAACCACTGCAATTGTTTCTAACATGATAAATCTCCTGTTTCAGTTAACCCGCAAAAAGCCACAAGTGCAGATTAAGAAATAATGCTGTGTAATTCCGTACGCTATCTAACCTTGATTTCACACAACAACATTTTTAATGTAAATAAAAAAAGCCCCGTTACTGCAGGGCTTTTTTCTCACTTAAAACACAAGCTCTTTTGCATTTACGCTTTTAACACCGCGCGTATTCTCTGCAAGTTCAATCGCAAGCGCGCGCTCTGCTCCGTTATTCACTTTACCTTTCAAGGTAACAATGCCAGCACTGGTAGTAACATCAATGTCTGAGCCACTCACATTAGTGGAATACACGTAATTGGATTTTACCTTGGTAGTAATCCAAGCATCTGCCACTATTTTACCGGCATCGTTTGCAGCAGATTTGGCTTTATCGGCCACAGCCGGCTTGCCATCTACAACTAATTGGTTGCTCACTGCCACCACACCACGAGTGCTTTGTGCCAAGCGAGTTGCTGCTGTTTTTGCTTCTGCTGTTTCTACATTACCGGTTAATACCACGCGGCCAGCTTTGCTTTCTACCTTGGCAGACATGAACGAGTACTTGCTCCAAACCAAGCGCGACTTTACCGCTGCAATAATGGTTACGTCGTCAATTTTTTCACCGTAACTGCGTTCACTGGCTTTAGGCACGTAATCTGATTTCACCAGAATTTGATTATCTACATCTTTTACACCATCAACACCGAGTGCAATTTCTTTGGCCAACTCTTTGTTGACGTCTTCATCCACTGTACCTGTCAACACCGCTTTACCGTTGTGAACAGTCACCTTTAAATCGTGTGCGCGCAAATAAGGGCTCAACGCGTAGGTTGTCCAAATTTGAGTTTCTTGGCGTGCATCAACAATATCCTGCTTGGCGTCGGCATTTGCCCATAAACTTGATGCTGACAACGCCAGTACCATGGTGGTTTTTGCAAAGGTTTTAAGCAAACCAGAATTGCTGGTGCTAGGTTTCAAAA
Source organism: uncultured Cellvibrionaceae bacterium (assembly GCA_964581625.1). Taxonomy (GTDB): domain Bacteria; phylum Pseudomonadota; class Gammaproteobacteria; order Pseudomonadales; family Cellvibrionaceae; genus Cellvibrio. The sequence goes on along the minus strand of CAZOPE010000027.1, from coordinate 15,313 downwards.
ATAATGTCTTCATAAATAATGTCTCCAATCAAATCAATCGTTATCCCTAGTTTCCTGCATCGCCATACAACAGCGAACAAAACAGGCCTCATCCTTAAACCCTGCTAAATCCAAACTTAAAAAACCTACATTCGGCTTATGAATGACGCCTTCTTAAAAACGCAGCAATTTGTTTTTCGGCTTCCGCCTGCGACACCGCGTAACGCTCCTGAACCAAACCCGCCAAGCGTTCAATTTGCTCTGCACTTTGCAGCATGTCGTCCTCAGTCACCTTCCCTTTCGCAATACGTGCCTTACTAATTTCCTGCTGCCAAACAACCTTTACTTGGTTTTCGGTAAGTAACGGCTTATCCCGCAGGGGCGCGTCCTCATCCCAAAAATCCGTATCAAACGGGCTACGCTTATCCCGCCAAATACTGTTCATGTATTTGGTCACATGGCTTTTTTTGGGGAAGAAATGCCGATCTAACGGCTGGTGCGCATTGTTTAAACCAAACTCGTCGCTTCTAATCATGGCTAACTCCAAGTAGTGCCTCTGGCCATAAGTAACCCGGCTGAAGGCTGTTTTGAACGAATTAAGAAGTGACCCAGAGTAGTCGCCCACCCATGGTTAATCTGTACGATGGCGAACGTGTTGGTAGAGGGATGTGAGTGACAAAACCTAGTGTAAAACCCCTTATAGCAGGGCTTTTAGGGGCGATTAGCGCCTCCGCCTGTGGATAACCTGTGAAATACAGGTGCATATATCTAGTGCATCACAAAATATAAAACACTAGATATTGTGCCCAACCCAAGTCTCCCTTATAGTATGGCCACTTTGAGCAGTTGCTAACCAGCAAAGAGAAACACTCTTGGCGTGGACAGCACTTAAACCTTTGATCTATCACAACAACACCTATAAAAGAGCGATAGAGAATGAGGCCGAACTTTTAAAAGATACGTATCACTGATCAATATAAAGGGCGACCAACCTTCCCTTGCGAACGTCATTAAAAGATCTACCAAGCACTGCATAACCAATAGCGAATAACCGTTAGAAAGCCTTAAAGAGAGGAAAGCCATGTTAAGTTGGGATGAATTCGACTCAGAAGAAGTTGTAAAAGAAGCCGCGAAAGAATCTGCACGTCAAGAAGCGCTGAATGCCGCATCGGCACCGCAACCGACTCAATCGCCTCTTGCCCAAGCTCAAGCTGCTGGCGCACAAGCTGCCGCCGCAACAACAGCCGCATTTGCAGCTGCCGCTAAAGAAGAAGGCATTAGCCCAGAACTGGCCAAAGCACGTGCATCCCTCGCTCAACTTGACGCCGCCGCTGGTATTGCCGAATTGGAAATGGGCGCAGCCCGTATCCAAGTAGATGAAAAGCGCATGATCAACTGCCGCGCCGACCTCAACCAACTCGTACCTTTTAAATACGACTGGGCATGGCAAAAATACTTGGACGGCTGCTCCAACCACTGGATGCCACAAGAAGTAAACATGACCGCCGACATCGCTTTATGGAAAGGCAAAGACGGCCTCACCGAAGATGAACGCCGCGTTGTAATGCGCAGCCTCGGCTACTTCTCCACCGCCGACTCCTTGGTAGCCAACAACTTGGTACTGGCGATTTACCGCTTAATCACCAACCCAGAATGCCGCCAATACATTTTGCGTCAATCCTTCGAAGAAGCGATTCACACCCACGCCTACCAATACTGCATTGAATCCTTAGGCATGGACGAAGGCGAAATCTTCAACATGTACCGCGAGCTGCCATCGGTTGCCAACAAAGCCGCATGGAGTTTGAAACACACTCAATCATTGAGCGACCCAACCTTTACCACCGGCACACCCGAAACCGACCAAGAGTTGTTACGCAACCTTGTTGCTTTCTATGTAGTCACCGAAGGTATCTTCTTCTACTGCGGATTCAGCCAAATTCTTTCTATGGGCCGCCGCAACAAAATGACCGGCGTTGCAGAACAGTTCCAATACATTTTGCGCGACGAATCCATGCATTTGAATTTTGGTATCGACGTAATCAACCAAATCAAATTGGAAAACCCACACTTGTGGACTGCAGAGTTCCAACAAGAAGTGATCCAAATGATCTTGGAAGGCACCGAGTTAGAAATTCAATACGCCCGCGACTCAATGCCCCGCGGCGTACTCGGCATGAACGCCGCCATGATGGAAGAATACCTCCACTTCATCGCCAACCGTCGTTGCTCACAAGTGGGCTTAAAAGAACAATTCCCCGGCGCACAAAACCCATTCCCATGGATGAGCGAAATTATGGATTTGCGTAAGGAGAAAAACTTCTTTGAAACGCGCGTGATTGAGTATCAAACAGGTGGTGCGCTTTCTTGGGATTGATTTTTTAAAAAATTATTGACGATGACCGTAATTAAATTGGGAGTCGTCATCCTCGCGTAGCGGGACTAAAGCGCAAAGCGCTTTGAACAACCGCAAGGTTGGCCCGAAGGGCGAGCGAAGCGAGTAATCCAGCGACTTTAAAAATGGACAACCACGTTCCGGAGTGAATAACCAAAACCGTTATTGAGTTAATCAGATTATTGATGAGACTTGATAGCGGTTTTTTTGAAAAAAACCAAAAATACTTCCCACCACTAATTTCTACAATATGGCCGTTCAAATAAATTTAATTTAAAGGAATAACCTAAATGGCAAAACCAGATTTAAGAGCAAAAGTAATAATTTCCTTGAATGGAGACTCAAGAGAGCTTCTTGATTTAATAAAAACAGGACATGAATTCTACGCAGCACGATCAGGCTGTAACTCTCACTTCAGCTACCATAGATCAGGAAGAACTCACACAAAACTTATTTCGCGTGAGACTAAAGATCATGAATACGTTAACATACAATATTCCAATCCTATTGAAAAATTTCGAGGGCACAAAACTTTAGCCTCAATGAGTATTGACAACCTTTCGCAATGGTACAAAAATTCAGATCTATTAAAAAAATACTATGGAAAAAAAATAAACTCTTTATTAAAGATAGATGCAAATAATTTGTTAGAAAATGAAGAATTAATAATTCACGTTGGAATTGCTAAAAATTTACTCGAAATAAATAGAGCGTTAAAAAAAATACAGCATGAACAAAAATGCATCCTAATTGGAAAATCTACAATAAAAGACAATAACTTAAACATCATAATGTTTGCCCTCGCCCACAAAAGAATTAGAAATACAAAAAACAAAATAAGTCTTAGCCTAACATGCACCGGAAATATTTTTACCATAATGACACCAGATGGAGACTTTGGTCCACCACCAATTGAAGCATTAGCTGATCGCAACACGGCAAATATTAATATTTCCAGAGAGATGCCAAAAGAGAAAATTAAAATAATATCCTCTCCTTTTAATGAAAGTACAGCAGAAGCTTTTGATTTAAAACTTATAACTTTAATTAATCCAGAACATTGGATTATCCAACTGGTGGCAATTCCAAAAGGCGTTTTTGGTGCGTTTAATAAGGCTAATTTAGCGGCGCATTTGCAGTCAGGCTTCCAAACCAATCTTCTATTTGGATCAGTCATTATTTTCGATGCAAGATTTATGAGTGATAAGCAAGTTAACATCCAAGGTCAGAATTATCATTTCTCATTAAAATCGTCTCATATAGAAACTGCAAGGAGAGTACTTCATCCTTTTTGCGACCCTTTACCTGAGTTTATAACCTACAAAAGAATTGTTGAATTTGAAGTGATAAAAATCCCACGATAAATACTTAGGGTCAGCCCGTCCGTAGTCCGTAGGTTGGGGTAAGCCTAATTAAAGGGGACGGAGGAATTATTTTTTAACCAAACCTAATAACTAGGGTCAGAGTTACATTAAATCCTTGCCTGCCGCAGACCTCACTTTTCTTTGTCTCGCCAAAGAAAAGTAAGCAAAAGAAAGACGACCCAGCGAATTTCTGATCTTGCGCTTCTTAGGTGCCAACGGGTCGTCTTGATGTGACATACCTGTCCCATCAAGACTAAAACGGACGTCCTGTCCGTTTTACGCTATCACCTTGCGATGCTCAGGAAATTCACATGAACATAATGGATAAAAACTTTAACCATCATAAAAAGCATCGCCGATTAAACATGTAATCCAAAAATTAATAGATATAAAAATAGCAAAAGGAGAAAAAATGAAATTTTATAAATGGATTGCTTTAATTATTACTGTGATGGCATGTAATGCAGTTGCAGATACGAAAACCAAATTCAATTGGGGCGCTACTAGTACCAAAGTAACTGAGAAAATAACTAAAAATAATACAGTTATAATTTTGAATTACAAAATATCAACGGAAGTAACAAAGGCAGGTCACGTAGTAAAACAATCAGATATCGTTTTGATTTCACCGAAAACTCCCGCAGGCAAAGAAGTTGAAAGAGATAAAATAATACGGGCCATGCAGCTGCCTAATCTCTTGGTAGATTCAAATGGGAACCCCTTGGAAATAATTGATTTTGAGGATTATATTCGACGCGTAAGTAGCTATTGGGGAACCGAGAAAGCATCCAATTTATTTCAATCACCGCAGGTTCGAAAAATGCTTTTTGCTACCGTTCAGGATAAATGGTGCGTTTGGGTATGCAACTGGTCAGAATTAGAGATTAAAGGTGGCAAGACAAAACCAAAAAGAACCACTATGGATTACTCTGGGATGATGCTGCCCGTTACAGCGACCACCGAAATGGTCACAAACTGGAACGGATCAAATAATATTAAAATAACTCAAACATCAATAATCGGTGGAGAAGCAGCAATAAGGGAAATGACAAATTTCATCCAAACCTTCACACAAGAAAACAATTTACCACTGAAAGATGGAAACAACCCCAGCAGTCAAATTAATGAACTTAGCAAAGGTATAATTGTACGTGCCGTCTTAAACCCCTCTAACCTAAAACCGGTTACTGTCGTTTCGGAAGAGCTAACAAAAATTTCGAGCGGAAATGAGAGTAAATCAGTTAGCGAAAAGCACGAATATACATTTGAATGGGAAAACTAACTCGTCAGCAGGCGAAAAGAACTTAATTAACATATAGAAATTAAAAAACCTAGATGACTCGCTTCGCTCGCCTAGCGGGCCAACCTCAGGTTGTTCAAAGCACTTCGTGCTTTAGTCCCGCTCCGCGAGGATGACGACGCCCATAACATTTAAAATCAGATTAACTAGCAAAATAACAGGAAGTGATTAAATGAAAGCATTAACTCTCACCGCTCAAAGTTTTATCGCTATCGCATTAATAGTTTTTGGTATTCAACATTTTATTTATCTTGAATTTGTCACCCGCGCTTTTCCAGTAATCCCCCTGTCGATTCCGGGGCATAGCCTTCTCGCCTGCCTATTTGGTGCATCTTTATTGATCACAGGCGTGTGCATTTTCTTGAAAATCAAAACCCGTTTGCTATGCGTGCTACTCGGCAGTTTAATTTTACTCATGTTTGCATTGTTATTGTTGCCTTCATTACTGACCAACTTGAGCAACGGCTTAATCTGGACGAATGCAGGAAAAGCCTTAGTAATAGCAGGAGCAAACTTTTTGGTGGCAGCAAGCCTACCAAAAGAATCACACGGAAAATTGATTGCATTTTTAGAGAGTTTAATTCCGTTAGGGCGATATTTTTTGTGTGGCTTTTTTATTCTCGCTGCCATTCTGCATTATATTTACGCACCGTTCGTAGCAACCCTAATTCCCAAGTGGATTCCTGCCCCCATGTTCTGGACCTATTTTGCAGGCGTAGCCTTAATCGCTGGAGCCATAGGCATGTTAGTACCGAGGACAACTCAACTAGCAGCGACCTTATCGGCCATTATGGTTTTTATTTGGGTAGTCATTCTTCACATTCCTAGAGCTTTAGCTGATTTCCATAACCCCAACGAAACTACAGCCACGTTTGAAGCTTTAACCATGTGTGGAATGGCAATATTAATTGCTGTGCTTCATAAGAAAGGGCAGCAAAAGTAAATAAATCTTACTTCCTTGGTGCAACTGACATAACTTTCACAAATTCATACAAGTAAGCGTTCAGTTGTACCCGCAAGCATTAAAAGATCACCTAATTTCAACATCACAATTCTCGGAAAAACTTTTACTTAAAAATAGTTAATGATATTTTGGCGTTCGAGATATACATTATGAATCAATAAATTACGGAGCATTTGATTTGTGTGGATTCATAGGCCGCCGGCCTAAAAATATCAGCTGGGATGAATTTTTGGACTTATTGGACGAGCATAGTCGTAGCTGGACAAACATGTTGAAGCTACATTACGGCGGTTTTTACCCAGCCTTTGGTACGGCTGCTAAGGAAATCAAAGATCTCGTTATTCGAGAAGACGGGCAATTAAAATGCGTAAATGCCACATGGTGGTTTGAATGCAGCGAAGAAAACGGCGAGCTTCATGTAAACAATTCTCTCACCACCTTTAATGCAAGAAATTTAAAGAGCCCCTACTGGCGCCACGCCATTCGCCATCATCGCGCAATCGTCATGGCCACTGAACTTGGAGAGGGCAAAGGTAAAATTAAATATCTAATGGAATCTGAGACTCCGTTGCTTATTGGTGCCGTCTATCGGAAATTTCCAAATGATCTCTATAGCACTGCTGTGATTACACGGGATTCTCACCCAAGATTTGACCAGTATCACGATAAAGCCTTTCCCCTATTTTTACCCAATGATCCGCACTTTTTAAGACTATGGTTAAGCGATGAACCAGAAACACACCCAGAAATAGCCCATTTGCTGGAGCACCCAAAAGTGTTTAACCACTTAAAAGTTACACCGGTTAAAACCTTTAAAGATGCGGTTCCCACAGGTGAAACTGAATACTTAGAGGCTGATGTATAGGTAGCATAAAAAACTAATTGACCAGCACACAAAAGGTTTCGTCAAAAACATAGGTATTTAGAATTTGAACAAACTCAACCAAACCCAACAACAACTTTTAGAAGACTACGCACGCTTTATTCGTGGCCAAAACTCAAAGGTCGCTCATACAACATTGCGCGTTATTGGTGGCGCAGTCATTTTAGGGGCATTAATTTTTCAGTCGTTCTTTGGTATTGCGATTGGTTTGTTAATTGTAATCGTGAGTTTCTTAGGTAAGGGGCAGCTTAAGTATGTGGATGCTGCATTGAACGCGGCTGACAAACCACATGTTGTTAAAACAATTAAGGTGGATATTCAAACTGAGCTGTGGGAGAACAACGTAAGTTTCATTGCCTTAGCTGACTCAGATGCCAGCACTCGCCACAAGATTCGCTTTGTATCCATAGGAAAGGCGCCGGAAAAAGGCGCGCAATTCGGTACGGCGTATTTTTTAGAGGGAGCAACCTACCCTGCGCTAATATCCTTAGAGAACACTTTAATTATTCCGAGCAAGCCGCCAGTAAGTGTTCGCGTTTAAAGATTGCACCGCCCCTCTACATATACAAACAGCCAATGATTGGAGAAAAACATGACCGACAAAAAAAATGACGACCTATTAGAAGCGCTAAAAGTTGCGTTTACCTATATGCCCAAAGCCATTGAGGTCAACAAGTACGAATACGGTGACCGCTACCAAACGGTACTTGAGCATATTCAAACCGTTAGAGAGGTATTACTTATGAATAACCTCGACCCCGAAGAAATTTATGGTGAAATCAATCCCGACATTACACCTAACTCATCCTACTGAAAAATATAAAAGGGATTAGTTGCACCTAAACTCTATTTAAACAACACATAATAAAAGACGTAAATCCAACCTAAAAAGCCATGAATAATCAGCCACAAAATAGACTTGTTAGCCGACCACGATAAAATTAATGCAACCACGGTGCCTAATCCAATACCTGCGCCGGCTACTTGTTTACTCATCACTATTTACCCTCATCCTCAGCAAACATCTCTTCAATTTCAACGAGCAATTCGTCATAAGATGGGAAGCCGGAATCCTCGCTCCACTGCGATTTGTACTGCGTGCGGAGGTTATCGGAGGTAACACCAACTTGTACAAGTAACTCTTTGTAATCGTCGGCAAACTCAGTATCCTCAGTTATATTTTCATTGAGGTCTGCAAGCTCTCTTTCAACAAGCTCTATCAACAGTGTTAAGTCATTTAAGGTTAAATGCATGATGTGGGGTTTCCTGAGTTTTTTTGCGAATGAGGTGAAAATTTACAATGCATATTCTACACACCAAGGCCAACACTTAGTACGCCTAAAATGGCCTTACAAAAATTAGATTTTGCAATAACATCAAGCATTGTTACTTATCAAGACTGAAACCTGATTTCACGGAAGCAAGAATGATTCAACTCACAGAAATAAAAAGCCTGCTGCTGGAAAAACCTGCGCAACCCAATCGCCCTGCGCATTTAAGCGCCGCGAGCGGTTTGGTACAGGTTGGGCCGTGGCTCTATGTAGTAGCCGACGATGAGTTGCACTTGGGGAGGTTTTCCCTAGAGGGCGATGGCGCGGGCGATCTCCACCCTTGTTTTGAGGGCGCCCTACCCTTAGAAACAGAAGCGCGCAAAGCAGAGAAACCGGATATTGAAGTGCTCACATTGATTCCACAGCTTAAGAACCCTTCGCGGCAGGCACTACTGGCCCTAGGTTCTGGCTCCAAGAAAAATCGCGACCGCAGCGCCATGATTCCACTGAATGCCCATTACGATATTTCAGCGCCTATCGAGATTATTGACCTTTCGCTGTTTTACGATTTCCTTAAAAAAGAAATAGGTAAATTAAATATAGAGGGGGCGGCAATCGTTAAAAACCACATTCTGTTGTTTCAACGTGGCAATAAGAAAAATAAACTGAATGCTACTGTTCGCTTGGATCTTGATGATTTTAATCGCGTTCTCTTAGACTCACACAAATACCGTGAACCCCGCATTGAGATAAGGCCCTACGAATTAGGCGAAATAGATCAGGTTCCACTGTGTTTTACAGACGCTACTTCTCTCCCCAGCGGCGAGATTGTGTTTACCGCCAGTGCAGAAAACACCTCTGATGCTTACTTCGATGGCGCTTGCATGGGATCTGTTATCGGCATGATGGACGCGAAAGGCAATTTAGGCTTCTTAGAACCTATTAACACCCAAAAGTCTAATAGCAAAAAAATAAAACTGGAAGGGATAACAGCTAAGGAACGAGGCAGCACCATAGACTTGCTGTTAGTAACAGATGACGATGACGCAACACACCCAGCAACACTATATTCTGCGAGTGTTCATCGCTGAGATTAATGAAAGCGCCTAACGCATCTTACACATTAGAACACCTCACCTAAGGAGATGAGCGTAGAATCGCATTAGAGCGTCAAATCTTTAAACACTTTTGCCGCCAAAGCCCCAAGACTTTTTATACGTAGCTCATAGGATACCCACATGAAAGTCGCCGTGTTCAGCAGTAAGCCCTACGATGAAGAATACTTAAGCCGCGCCAATAATGGCAGGCACACGCTTATTTTCCACAGTACGCCTATTAACATGCATACGGTTTCCTTGGCAAAAGATTGCGATGCGGTTTGCTGCTTTGTGAATGATCACCTTGATTCTGCGGTGCTGCATGAATTAGCGGCGTTAAATATTCGTTTTGTGGTATTGCGTTGCGCTGGCTTTAATCAAGTTGATCTTCCCGCTGCAAAACAACTGGGGATTCTTGTGGCGCGAGTTCCGGAGTATTCTCCCCACGCGATTGCGGAACATGCGCTGGGGTTGATTTTGGTTCTTAACCGAAATTTTCATCGCGCCTACAACCGCGTGCGCGAAAATGATTACGCACTAAACGGTTTGCTAGGGTTTGATTTATTTCAAAAAACGGTTGCCGTTATTGGTACGGGTAAAATCGGCCAGGTATTTGCCCATATTATGAATAGCCTTGGCTGCAAGGTTATTGCGTACGACCCGGTTCCATCACAACAATTAATTAACGAAGGGATTTGCTACTTACCTTTGAAAGACATTTGGCCGCAAGCCGATATTATTTCCCTGCATTGCCCGCTCACCGCTGAAACGCGACATTTAATTAATGCCAGCGTGATTACTCAAATGAAAGACGGCGTTATGCTCATTAACACCGGGCGCGGCACGCTGATTGATACACGAGCCGCCATTGACGGATTGAAATCAAAAAAAATCGGCTACTTGGGTTTAGACGTTTACGAGGAAGAAGAAAACCTATTTTTTGAGGACAACTCCAATAAACTCTTACAAGACGATGTGTTTGCGCGCTTGTTAACCTTCCCCAATGTTGTTGTTACCGGCCACCAAGCATTTTTTACCCGCGAAGCCTTGACCGCAATCAGTGAAATTACCTTAGCAAATATCGACCACTTTGAACGCGGCGAACTTAACCAAGTTCATGTCATTGATAAATGATACTTGTTAATCGCACTCATTTATTAAAAGCTAATAATGACCAAAGGGACACACATGAATTTAGATAAATCAAAAAAGCGCATAGCAAAGCGCAGTAAAATGGGGTTTCAGGGTTACCCGAAAATTTCCTTGAACTACTTTGGTAAGACAAGTGCTCATGCAGACACAGTCGTTGTGGAGTTTGTACTTGAAGAAGGTGCCGAGACTCAAACAGAACGCTTTTCAAGCAACCTTGATGTGCGCGATGATGAAACCATTCAATCTGCGATCGTCAAAATGATAGAGCGCTCAGAAGCGAAAACTGTTGTACAAAACGACGGTGTTTTTATAAACAGCTAAAGAAAATAAATTGATATATACAATTTTCTTCCGAACATTTTTATAAAGCGTTACCCTGTGTAAAAGTAAGCCACGTTTATTATTGGCTCGGCGCCGTAAACCACAACCGAGTCAACATTTGGAGTGCATATTCTAAACACAGCGCTATTATGCCGATATACTTGCCCCGAGTTTTTTCCTAATCACTCGGCCTGACGAGACAAGACATTATGGATTGGAAAGGCGAACGACGCAGCAGCAATATTGACGATCAACGCAATGCACCCATCGCAGCCGGTGTGGGCGGTGCGGCCATTTTATTTCGCTTTTTGCCGTATTTAATCACTACCAAAATTGGACGAATTATCCTTGTTATCGGTGGCTTGGTTTATTTTGGTGCTCGCTTTCTGGGTATCGATATGATGCAGGTTATGAGCGGTGCGCCTGCTAGCGCTCCACAGCAAGCCTTAAGCGCTCAGGATCAGGAATTGACGGATTTTGTTTCTGTTATTTTGGCGAGCACAGAGGATGCGTGGAAAACGGAATTTCAAAAAATGGGAAAAACCTATCAAGAACCCGTACTCACATTATTTAGAAGCCGCGTGGATTCTGCCTGCGGATTAGCAAGTTCTGCCACTGGGCCATTCTATTGCCCTGCGGATGGTAAACTTTATATCGATTTAAGTTTTTACGAAGACATGAAAACAAAACTCGGTGCACCTGGCGATTTTGCGCAGGCCTACGTTATTGCTCACGAAGTTGGTCACCACGTCCAAAATTTATTAGGAATCTCTGCAAAAGTCAGCAACGCACAACGCGCATCATCTGCAACAAAAGCCAATGCCTTGTCGGTGCGGCTGGAACTGCAAGCCGATTGCTTTGCGGGAATATGGGGTCATTATGCAGACAGCCAGCGCAAGCTTCTTGATGCGGGGGATATTAACGAAGCACTCAACGCGGCGGCGGCCATTGGCGATGATCGTTTGCAAGAACAAGCCACAGGCACCGTTCGACCTGAAAAATTTACGCATGGATCATCCAAACAAAGAGCGGAATGGTTCAACCGCGGTTTTCAAACCGGCACAATTGAAAGCTGCAATACCTTTAAAAATTAAGATGCGCCTTAACAGCAGGCATTTAGCTGAGAGAAGCTTTGTGCCTGCTGCACTGAAACATTACATATCTATTTTATTTCTTTGTACTTTTCACACTCATTGCGAGATGTTCGCCTTCTGAAAAATCAAGCGAATCGCAACGCAAAACAAATCACCTTAACTTACAAATAGGCACACACCAAACACGTTCACTGTGCAGCCATGTTGGGCACCCATACTGGTTTATCGAAAGCAATAAATATCTATTAGGGTGGTGTTGTAAGCAGATAAAAACGTCATCTCCATTAACCAGGGTGCAATTGAGCCTGCATGCTCGTCGGCCAAATATATTCATTTATGCGCTTATCGCTTTCCTCGCTATTCAAATTTGCTTGTTAAACTTTAAATTGCCTATGGCATCATAGATGCGAATTCTCAGCCAATGCTTTACCCGTATAGAACCTTTAAGCAGCCTTCTATGGGAGTGTTTAATCATTCGCGCTCCAATTCGCCAGTTGTTCCAACCTAAAGTGCCAAGGTCACTCGCCACTGCACTGAGAGCGTCTCTTTACTTATGCATTCTATTGTGGTGCCAACAAGCCCGTGCCGAGCAAGAAAAACCCATTTCAATTCGCTACCCGGCTTCTGACTCCAATCCTTTTTACTACAAGCGCGTAAAGTACTACGTGGAAATTCTTGAGCTGGCGTTACATAAGTCCGACCACAAATATCAACTAGAGAAAATATCATTACCTTTTATGAATGAGAGTCGCTCCAAAACCAATCTCCTCAACAATGTTTACGATGTGCATTGGCTGAATGCGCAACCTTCGCTCGATAATGATATAAAAGCGATTCACATCCCCTTGTGCAAAGGTTTAACCGGCTGGCGAATTTTATTTATCCGCCCCGAAAACCAACGAGAACTATCTACGCTAAAAACAATAAAAGAATTGGGTAACTACACGGCTGGTCACGGAAACGATTGGCCAGAGGTGATTCGTTACGAAAGTTTGCAACTGCCGCAAAAACTGTCTGGCAGTTGGAAAGGGCTTTTTTATATGCTGAAACAAAAACGTATTGATTATCTATCCCGTTCGGCGCTGGAAATCTACGATGAGGAAGACGCTTTCCCTGAATTGGGCTTAAAGATTGAATCTCATTTAGTGCTGCGCTACCCCGCGACCTATTATTTTTATGTGAACAAAGACAACGAACAACTCGCCAACGATATCGAAATTGGGCTTGAGCGTGCACTGGCGGATGGCTCGTTCGATAAAATATTCAATCGGTACTTCAGCGACAAATTAAAACGCCTTCAACTCGATAAGCGCCATGTCATTGAAATGTCTACCCCGACAGATGTCCGGCTGTTGGAAGAACAAAGGGTACATCCTTCATATTGGTATAAAAATTAGCGGGTTTGAGCTGTAAGCCAGCAGTATCATGGCTATCCCGCTGTCAATATTTCCTGACACTAAAGTTGTCACAGAGATAGGCCAAAAATGGCGCCGCCCCAATTTAACTCAGCCGATTTTCGCCCAACTCGGCTTTTTTGACGAAAAGAATGCCATTGGTTGATATTTCGTCGCTTTTTCCTAGGGCACATCTCAATAAAATCCTGTATATTACGCGCCTATTTTCCAACCCAGCTTATAGAGAGTCCTATGACTGATTTATCCCTTTACAGAAACATCGGTATCTTCGCCCACGTTGATGCCGGCAAAACCACCACTACCGAGCGTATCCTGAAGCTCACCGGTAAGATCCATAAGATCGGTGAAGTTCACGAAGGTGAATCGACTACCGACTTCATGGTTCAGGAAGCTGAGCGTGGTATTACCATTCAATCGGCGGCTGTTACCTGTTTCTGGAAAGGCACTCGCTTCAACGTTATTGATACCCCCGGACACGTTGACTTCACCGTAGAAGTGTATCGTTCATTGAAAGTACTCGATGGCGGTATCGGCGTATTCTGTGGTTCTGGCGGTGTAGAGCCTCAGTCAGAAACTAACTGGCGCTATGCGAACGACTCTAAAGTTGCACGTTTGATCTTCGTAAACAAGTTAGACCGTATCGGTGCTGACTTCTTGCGCGTAACCGATCAAGTTAAAAAAGTACTTGGCGCTAAGCCACTTATCATGACTCTGCCAATTGGTCGTGAAGACACCTTTAAAGGTGTTGTAGATCTATTGAGCAAAAAAGCGTACGTTTGGGACGATTCAGGTCTACCAGAGAACTACACCATTACCGACGTTCCAGCTGACATGGTTGACGATGTTGACATGTACCGCGATCAATTGGTTGAAAACGCTGTTGAAGCGGATGACGACCTTATGATGGCATACATGGAAGGTGAAGAAATTTCTGTAGAAGACATCAAGCGTTGTATCCGTAAAGGAACTCGCGATCTGATGTTCTTCCCAACATTCTGTGGTTCTGCCTTTAAAAACAAAGGTATGCAACTCTTGTTGGACGCAGTAGTTGACTACTTGCCAAGCCCAACCGAAGTTAACCCACAGCCTTTGACTGACGAAGAAGGTAATGAAACTGGCCAATTCGCCATCGTTTCTGCTGACGAGCCATTCCGCGCTTTGGCATTCAAAATTATGGATGACCGTTTCGGTGCACTCACCTTCTGCCGTATCTATTCCGGCGTGTTGAATAAAGGTGACACCATCCTTAACTCTTTCACCGGCAAAACCGAACGTATCGGCCGTATGGTGGAGATGAACGCTAATGACCGTACCGATTTGACCACTGCACAAGCGGGCGACATCGTTGCTTTGGTGGGTTTGAAAAACGTACAAACTGGTCACACCCTGTGTGATCCTAAGTTCCCATGTACTCTTGAACCCATGGTATTCCCAGAGCCAGTAATTTCTATCTCTGTAACACCAAAAGACAAGAGCATGATTGAGAAAATGGCTACTGCCATTGGTAAGTTGGTTTCTGAAGACCCAACTTTCCGCGTTGAAACTGACCCAGATTCAGGCGAAACCATCCTCAAAGGTATGGGTGAACTTCACTTGGATATTAAAGTAGACATCATGAAGCGTACTTATGGTGTTGAGTTGAACGTAGGCCAACCACAGGTTGCTTACCGTGAAACCATTACTCGCTCTATCGAAGACAGCTACACCCACAAGAAGCAATCAGGTGGTTCTGGTCAATACGGTAAGATTGACTACACCATTAAACCAGGTGAGCCAAACACTGGCTTCGTGTTCAAGACCTCTGTTGTTGGTGGTAGCGTTCCAAAAGAATTCTACCCAGCCATTGAAAAAGGTTTTGCCTCTATGATGGCTACCGGCCCATTGGCAGGCTTCCCAGTATTGGACGTAGAAATTGACTTGGTTGATGGTGCATTCCACGCCGTGGACTCATCTGCAATCGCGTTCGAAATCGCTGCAAAAGGCGCTTTCCGTCAATCTATGCCAAAAGCTGGCCCACAATTGCTTGAGCCAATCATGAAAGTTGACGTGTACAGCCCAGAAGATCACGTAGGTGATGT
>CAZOPE010000026.1:0-56138 GCA_964581625.1 uncultured Cellvibrionaceae bacterium | reverse complement strand
CCAATGGGTTAACTTCCAACAGAGCCAAATCTTTCTCTTTGAACAATTGCGCAAGACCCAAGAAGATCTTCACGAATTGGTTAATTTGCTTGCCTTCTAAACCAAGTTTGAAAGCCAAATCACGACCTTGGTATGGCTGCGCGCCTACCAATGGATCTACTGCAACTTTCAGGATTTTTTCTGGAGTATCGTGCGCAACTTTCTCGATCTCAACACCACCTTCGGTAGATGCCATGAACACGATACGACGTGAAGAACGGTCAACAACAGCACCCAAGTACAACTCTTTAGCAATGTCAGTGCAGCTTTCAACCAAAATGCGGCTTACTGGTTGGCCTTTCTCGTCTGTTTGGTAAGTCACCAAATTCTTGCCCAACCATTTTTCAGCGAAAGCGCGAATATCCTCTTTGCTCTTAACCAACTTCACGCCGCCCGCTTTACCGCGGCCACCAGCGTGTACTTGCGCTTTAACGACGAACATGTCGCCGCCAATTTGATCTGCAGCTGCAACAGCTTCTTCAACGGTTGCGGCAGCAATGCCTTTAGAGACTGGCAAGCCATATTGGGCAAACAACTGCTTACCCTGATACTCGTGCAAATTCATGGTGTTGTTCCATTTGACGATGTTGAACACGTTAATGAGGTGATCGTGTCAACTGAGGTTATCGATGGCCATAAACCTTGTGAGTAGATGGCCGCCTTTGGGATGAGAACTCTTTGGTATCTCTTAAATAATTAACGCTTCTTCTTGTTGGCAATGTGAATGGCATGGCCATGCACCGCCAAGGCTGCTTCATGGATAGTTTCAGACAAGGTTGGGTGACCGAACACCATCATTCCTAAATCTTCTGCACTGGAACCAAACTCCATTGCGATTGCCACTTGTTGAACCAAATCAGCAGCGCTTGGGCCAACAATGTGCGCACCAAGAATACGATCAGTTACAGCGTGAGCAATAATTTTTACCAAGCCTTGGGTTTCGTTAGCAGCCATTGCGCGACCAGATGCCGCGAATGGGAACGTACCCACATTGTAAGGCTCGCCCGATGCTTTAATTTGTTCTTCTGTTTTACCAACAGAGGCAACTTCAGGGTGGGTATAAATTACGTTAGGAATAATGTCGTAATTCATTTGTGATTTTTGGCCAGCGATACGCTCAGCAACCATCACACCTTCTTCAGAACCTTTGTGCGCAAGCATTGGACCGCGAACAACATCGCCGATTGCCCAAACGCCGGGGGCGTTAGTTGCGCAGAATTCGTTAACGAAAATGAAACCACGTTCATCCAAATTCACGCCGCTATCAGCAGCCAATAAATTTTCTGTATATGGACGGCGACCAACGCAAACGATCAACTTGTCGAAGGTTTCTTGTTGCTCTTTTCCGTCCTTATCCAAATAGGTCACGGTAACTTCTTTGCCGTTAACTTTTGAACCGGTAACACGTGAGCTGGTGCGAATATCCAAACCTTGTTTGGTCAGAATTTTTTGTGTTTCTTTAGCGATTTGTTGATCCATAATTGCCAAGAAACTATCAAGAGCTTCAAGCACAACGACTTTTGAACCGCAACGATTCCAAACAGAACCCAATTCCAACCCAATTACGCCTGCACCAATTACACCGAGGCGTTTTGGCACTTCAGCAAATTCCAATGCGCCAGTGGAGTTAACAATGACATCATTATCTACGGGTGCTGGTGGAATATTGATGGGGCTAGAACCTGAGGCCAAAATAACGTTTTCAGCTTCGTATACAGTGACCTTGCCATCAAAGTCAGTAACTTCAACCTTTTTACCAGCCAACAACTTGCCAGTACCAAACAAACTGGTAACGCCGTTAGCTTTAAACAAACCAGCGATACCGCCAGTCAAATTTTTGATGATTTGATTTTTACGCGCAATCATCGAAGAAACATTCAGTTCTACGCCTGAAGTAGTAATACCGTGAAGTCCTAAATCATCTTTAGCTTCGTGGTATTTGTAAGAGCTATCGAGCAATGCTTTTGACGGAATGCAACCCACGTTTAAACAAGTACCGCCATTAACGCCTTTACCTTCTTCGTTTTTCCACTTCTCAACACACGCAGTTTTTAAACCGAGTTGAGCGGCGCGGATGGCAGCAACATAACCCGCTGGGCCTGAGCCGATAACTATCACATCAAATTTTTCAGACATAATTTGTTCCTACTTTTGATTGGCTAGCATTCATCACTAGCTTCAATTTATTAATTTCGATTAACGCCTTGTGAGCGACAATCATTTACATAAAAAAACGCCCCTGGGTTAGCAAGAGCGTTTCAAAAAGTTAAATCTCTAACAAAATGCGCGCTGGATCTTCGAGCAAATCTTTAATTGCAACAAGGAATTGCACTGCATCTTTACCATCCAACAAACGGTGGTCGTAAGACAAGGCCAAGTACATCATTGGCAAAATTTCTACTTTACCGTTCACCGCCATTGGGCGTTCTTGAATTTTGTGCATACCGAGGATAGCAGCTTGCGGCAAGTTCAAAATTGGGGTTGAAAGCAATGAACCGAAAGTACCACCGTTGGTGATGGTGAAAGTACCGCCAGACATTTCTTCAATGCCCAACTTACCGTCACGGCCGCGCAAACCGAAATCGCGGCTGGTGTTTTCGATAGTTGCGAGACTCATATTTTCAGTGTTACGCAAAACCGGCACAACCAAACCTTTATCGGTAGAAACAGCAACGCCAATATCTTGGTAACCGTGGTAAACAATATCGTTGTTGTCAATTGATGCATTCACTTGTGGGAAGCGACGCAAAGCTTCGGTAGCTGCTTTTACGAAGAAACTCATAAAGCCCAAGCGAGTGCCGGCGTGTGCTTTTTCAAATTGCGCTTGATACTTCGCACGCAACTCCATAATAGGCTTCATGTTCACTTCGTTGAAGGTAGTCAACATAGCGGTGGTGTTGGAAGCCTCAAGCAAACGCTCAGCAATACGCTTGCGCAAGCGAGTCATTGGAACGCGTTTTTCAACACGATCACCCACGGCTTGCAGTGGTGCAGGAGCAGCAGCTGATGTAGGAGCAGCAGCCGGTGCTGATTTAACATGGTTAGCCACATCTTCTTTCAACACGCGGCCACCTTTGCCTGTGCCATCAACCGCAGAGGTGTCTACGTTTTTCTCGTCAGCTAATTTACGTGCAGCTGGATTTACCAATTTTTCGGTCGCTGCAACAGCGGGTGCAGCAGCCGGTGCTGCAGGAGCTGCTGCTTGTGCGGGAGCTGCAGCTGCAGCTCCTTCAACAAACTTGGCGATAACTTCATTGCTTTGTACGGTATCGCCCTCGCCTTTCAGAATCTCAGCGATGCTGCCATCGGCAGGAGCCACCACTTCCAAAACCACTTTATCGGTTTCGATATCAACGATTAACTCATCGCGCTTTACTGCTTCGCCTGGCTTTTTGTGCCAAGTCGCGATGGTGCCGTCAGCAACTGATTCTGGGAACGTTGGGGCTTTAATTTCGATACTCATTACTATTCCTTCTCTCTCGGCTTGGTATATGACGTGTTAGTGTTTAGGCTGATTCCGGCTTATTTTTGCGCGGGAAGTGTCAGCGCCAGGTTTACAAAACGTTTTTCTTCTTCGATATGGGCAGACATGTAACCGCCAGCTGGTGCTGCAGAAGCTTCACGGCCCACATACTCTAAATACAAGCTTGGGTAGAGATCATGCGCAACACGGCGTAAATGGTGCTGGCTACTATACCAAGCGCCTTGGTTCATTGGCTCTTCCTGACACCAAGCAATGCTCTTCACATTTTTGTATTTGCTGAGGATGTTTTTCAACTCCACATCGGGGAACGGATAAAGTTGCTCCAAACGGATGAACGCAACGTTATCTTGTTTGCGCGCTGCACGTTCTTTGAACAAGGTGTAATAAACCTTACCGCTGCACAAAATTAAACGTTCAACCTTGTCTGGGTTAGCGGAATCATCAATCACATTTTGGAATTGACCATTCGCCAATTCTTCCAAAGTGGATGTTGCCAGCTCATGACGCAACAAAGATTTGGGGCTCATTACAATCAACGGACGACGCATTGGGCGAATCGCCTGACGACGCAACATATGGAATACTTGCGCCGGTGTTGATGGAATACAAACCTGAATGTTGTGTTCAGCACACAATTGCATGAAGCGCTCTAAACGTGCAGATGAATGCTCTGGGCCTTGGCCTTCATAACCATGGGGCAATAACATAGTCAGGCCGCACAAACGGCCCCACTTGTGCTCACCACTGGTAATGAACTGATCGATAACCACTTGGGCACCGTTAGCGAAGTCACCGAACTGAGCTTCCCAAATCACCAAACCTTTTGGCGCGGTGGTGGCATAACCGTATTCAAACGCAAGTACCGCTTCTTCAGACAAGTAAGAGTCGTAAAGTTCGAACTCAACATTCGAGTTTACACTTTTCAGCGGCGTTGATGATGTACCGTCTTTTTGACTGTGAACAACGGCGTGACGATGCGAAAAGGTTCCGCGCCCCACATCTTGACCCGTCATACGAACTGAATAACCCTGCTCAAGCAAGGTTGCGTAGGCCAATGTTTCCGCCATACCCCAGTTAAGCGCCAATGCACCACCGGCCATTTTACGGCGGTCTTCATATACTTTTTCAACTTGCTTTTGCACAACAATACCGCTCGGAATTTCGAGCATCTTGTTGGCAACGGCTTGCAGAGTCTTCAATTCAACACCGGTGTTGGCGGGCGTCAGCCAATCATGTCCGATATATGGTGTCCAATCCACGAACAAGCTACGGTCTGGCTCACTTACTAAACCGCTAGCAACATGTTCACCGCGGTCTAACGCAGCACGATAATTAGTGGTCAATTCATCTGCCGCGGTTTGAGTTAACAATCCTTGGGCAACCAAATTGTCAGCATAGAGAGTGCGAGTTGTTTTTTGATTGCGAATCACCTGATACATCAACGGCTGAGTAGCCGAAGGCTCGTCAGTCTCGTTGTGACCGCGACGACGGTAACAAACCAAATCGATAACAACGTCTTTCTTGAATTCGTAACGATAATCAACCGCTAACTGGGCAACGAACAATACCGCTTCAGGATCATCTCCGTTCACGTGGAAAATCGGGCACTCGATCATTTTGGCAACGTCGGTACAGTATTCCGTTGAACGAGCATCTTCACGCTTGTTAGTAGTGAAGCCCACTTGGTTGTTGATAACAATATGCAATGTACCGCCAGTGCCATAAGCACGTGTTTGGGACATTTGGAATGTTTCCATCACCACGCCCTGACCTGCAAATGCAGCATCGCCGTGGACATTAATAGGCACAACTGTAGCGCCAGTTTTGTCTTTGCGGCGATCTTGACGTGCACGTACAGAGCCCTCAACCACAGGAGACACAATCTCCAAATGCGAGGGGTTGAACGCCATCGCCAAGTGCAATTCGCCGCCGGGAGTCATCAAGTTAGATGAGAAACCTGAGTGATATTTTACGTCGCCGGAGGTATTCAACGAACGCTTGCCATCAAACTCAGCAAACAATTCAGCCGGATTTTTACCAAACACGTTTACTAACGCGTTCAAACGACCTCGGTGCGCCATACCCAATACAATTTCTTTTGCGCCATAAGTACCCGAACGCTTTACCAATGCATCGACGAGTGGAATGAAGCTTTCGCCACCTTCCAAGCCGAAACGTTTTGTACCTGGGTATTTAGAATCGAGATGGCGCTCTAAACCTTCTGCAGCAGTTAAGCGCTCAAGCAAGGCGAGCTTTTGCTCTTTGCTGAAATCTGGATTGGAACGCACACTTTCAAGACGTTGTTGCAACCATTGCTTCTCAGCCAATGGAGTAATGTGCATGATTTCTGCACCTACATGACCGCAGTAGGTTTTTTCCAAGGCTTCGATAATTTCACGCAAAGTGGCTTCTTCTTTACCAATATACAAATTACCGGTATTGAAGACGGTGTCCAAATCCGCGTTGGTTAAACCGTGGAAGCTCAAATCCAAATCGGGTACGGTTTCACGCACCATTAACCCTAAGGGATCAAGCTGCGCTTTTTGATGGCCACGGAAACGGTAGGAGCTAATCAGCTGTAATACTTTGACTTGTTTGCGTTCGTGCTCCGCACTGACAGAACCACCACCAACCGCCACTGAGCGGACACGGGTTTTGCCTAACTGCTCAAATTGGGCGCGAATAACAGAATGAGGAGTATCTTGGGTCAGCACACCAGCGACGCGGGGCAACTGATCGAAGTAATTACGCCATTCTTCTGGAACGGCATTAGGATTGTGTAAATATGTGTCGTAGAGCTCTTCGACGTATGCAGCGTTCCCACCAGAGATGTGCGAACTACTCCAAAAATGCTCCATAATGCTGTCTTGCATTCCACCCACCTTAATCACGGGTTCACTTGCCCACTGGGCCCGCTACACCCTGCTATCTAACTAGCTAATTAACTACACAATAACGTCTATCACCCATGCGAAAGACGCCGCTTTCAAATCACTATCACTTGGCCGTGTTCACAGCGTAGCGAACAGTCTAAAAGCTTAGCTGCTAAATGCCGCTAAGCCACAATTTTCAAACCTACAGATACAGAAAAGCGCCACTCTTAGGTAGCGCTCTGTAACAACATGTTGCGGATATGGCCGATGGCTCGTGTCGGGTTGAGACCTTTCGGGCATACGGCAACACAGTTCTGGATACCGTGACAGCGGAATACGCTGAAGGGGTCATCCAATTTGGACAGACGTTTTTCCGTTGCCAAATCGCGGCTATCCGCTAGAAAGCGATAGGCCTGTAATAAGCCAGCCGGGCCGATGAATTTGTCAGGGTTCCACCAGAAAGAAGGGCAGCTGGTTGAACAACAAGCACACAAAATACATTCGTACAAACCATCTAGCTTTTCGCGGTCTTCTGGAGACTGTAAACGCTCGATCGCTGGAGCTGGAGTATCATTTTGCAAATAAGGTTCGATTTTCTTGTACTGGTCGTAGAACTGGGTCATGTCTACCACCAAATCACGAATCACCGGCAAACCTGGCAGAGGACGCAATACCAACTTGCCGCTACCACCGGTAGCTTCGGAAATTGGCTTAATACAAGCCAACCCGTTTTTACCGTTAATGTTCATACCATCCGAACCGCATACACCTTCACGGCATGAACGACGATAAGCCAAGCTTTCGTCTTGAGCTTTCAATAATTCCAATACGTCCAACACCATCAGATCTTTGCCGCCGGTATCCAACTCGTAAGTCTTCATGTAAGGCGCTTTATCGGTGTCAGGGTTGTAGCGATAGACTTCAACTTTCAACATGTTTGTAATCCCCAAGTAGTCAGTGCTTTACAGTTAGTAAGTACGTTTTTTCGGCTGGAAGGCTTCCATCGTGTGCGGTTTAAAATTCACCGCACGTTTGGTGACGCGCTTCTCGCCGGGGAAATACAGGGAGTGACACAACCAATTGGTATCATCACGGTCTTCATAATCTTCACGAGCATGAGCGCCGCGAGACTCTTTGCGCTCTTCTGCGGCGATAGCAGTGGCTTCAGCCACTTCGAGCAGATTTTGCAATTCCAATGCTTCAATACGTGCAGTGTTAAACGCACCGCTCTTATCGGTAATTGAGACATTCTCAATACGCTTGCGCAGCTCAGCCAATTGCTGAATACCCTTCTGCATGAACTCGCCTTTGCGGAATACACCGAAGTAGTTCTGCATAATAGTTTGCAGCTCTTTGCGAAGAACAGATGCACTTTCGCCAGATGTCGAGGTATTGATCTTGTTGAGGCGCTCCATGGCTTTTTCAATGTCGGCTTGGGTTGCGTTTTTGTGTTCAACACCTTCGCGCAAAGCTTTCTCAATGTACAGACCAGCAGCACGACCAAACACAACCAGGTCGAGCAATGAGTTGCCACCCAAACGGTTAGCGCCGTGTACAGATACACAAGCCACTTCACCGCACGCGAATAAGCCATCAATTACTACGTCGTTACCTTCTGCATCTTGACGCAGTGCTTGGCCATTAATATTGGTAGGAATTCCACCCATCATGTAGTGACAGGTTGGAACTACTGGAATGGGAGCGTATACAGGGTCAACGTGCGCAAACGTACGAGACAACTCACAAATACCAGGCAACTTACTTTCAAGCACGTCTTCACCAAGGTGATCGAGCTTGAGCAATACGTGATCTTTGTTTGGACCTACGCCACGACCTGCAATAATTTCCTGGATCATTGAACGAGCCACAACGTCACGACCTGCAAGGTCTTTAGCGTTGGGCGCGTAGCGCTCCATGAAACGCTCGCCGTCGGAATTGATGAGGTAGCCGCCTTCACCACGGCAGCCTTCAGTTACTAACACACCAGCGCCAGCAATACCGGTTGGGTGGAACTGCCACATTTCAATATCTTGCACTGGGAAGCCTGCACGCAACGCCATACCAACGCCGTCGCCGGTATTGATGTGTGCGTTAGTGGTAGAAGCGTAGATTCGCCCTGCACCACCTGTCGCCAACACGGTAGCTTTAGCTTTTACATAAACAGTTTCGCCGTCTTCGATGTTAATTGCGATCACACCAACAACAGCGCCATCCGCATTTTTAACCAGATCAACTGCAAACCATTCGTTCAAAAATACGGTTTTGCTTTTAATATTGCCTTGATACAACGTGTGCAGCAACGCATGTCCCGTACGGTCAGCTGCTGCGCAAGTGCGAGCTGCCTGAGTCGGATTATCAGGGCCTTTTGACTGACCGCCAAATGGGCGCTGATAAATACGGCCTTCTTCAGTACGTGAGAATGGCAAGCCCATGTGTTCCAATTCAAATACGGCTTCAGGGCCTACGGAACACATGTATTCAATAGCATCTTGGTCACCGATGTAGTCCGAACCTTTTACGGTGTCATACATGTGCCAGCGCCAATCGTCGTTTGGGTCAGCACTGGCAATCGCACAGGTGATTCCGCCCTGAGCTGATACTGTGTGAGAACGAGTTGGAAATACTTTGGTGATTACCGCGGTTTTGTAACCGGATTGTGCCAATTGCAGTGCAGCGCGCATACCCGCGCCACCGCCGCCAACCACAATACCGTCGAATGAAATTGTGCGTATGCTAGCCATTATTTAAAACCCCAAAGTATTTCGATGCCCCAGATAAGGTAAGTCACAGCCACACCGCCCAAAGCGACCTGCGCGAATATACGCAGAACTGTGGCCTTAGCGCCCATCAAGCGCTCAGTGAGATAATCGGTCAGCACTGCCCACAAACCGATCCACGCATGAGAGATAAATGAAAGCAGGGTTACAAAGCTAAATACACGTACCCACAACTGGCTGTACAGCGAGCTCCACTGTTCATAGGTGAGCTCTGGATTGCGAGCAATAAATACCACAATAAAAATAAGATAAGCGGCCATAATCACGCCGCCCACACGCTGGATCAACCAGTCGTAAAGACCACTGCGGCCAAAACTTGTTACTGAAGTTACCATACCCAAACTCCTATCAATGCAATCAGTACGATAGCCAATGCGAAAGCGATGGTTGCACCACGCTTACCGCCCTCAAGGCTTTCGCCAACACCACAATCCATCATTAAATGACGGAGTCCCATCACAGTGTGATACGCCAAAGCTGACAAAACAGCCCACAGCACAACCTTAAAAATCGGGTTTGCTGATGCATCGCGCACGGCGGCGAAACTCTCTTGCGAGTCCAAGCTTGAATCCAACATCCACAGCAATACCGCAGCGCCAGCAAACAGAAAAATGCCAGATACACGATGAAAGAAGGATGCGAAGCCAGTGATAGGAAGTTTGATGGTTGTAAGATCGAGGTTGACAGGTCTGTTTTTGTTCACGTTTGAATCACCTTTTAGCCCATGGCGGGCAGGTTATGTAGAGTGAGCACCAGAATTGACGAAAATGAGAGATTTTGGGGCAATCGCTGGGGCATCCTGCAAGTCGCGCAGCATTATAGAGAGTGAGTTACAGAAACACAAACAAAAACCCCAAGCAAAAACCAAATCCGAAGGATGTTTTTTGACTTTGACGCAATCGCTCAAATTTTCTGCAATATCAACGAATTTCATCGGATTTCACCGATTTTTTTGTCTCATAAGGGCGCACAAAAAAACCACAAAGAGCTAATATAGTGCAAAATAAAGCGACATAACTTTCCCTTGCTCGAAACACACTTAATCGCAGCAAAAAAGTTTAACCAATTGCGCCCTATTTATTGGCAAAAACTTTCGTTGCAGCAATTAAGTCATCTATAATGCCGTCCGCAAACAAACGGCACAGTCGATTTTCGACTAGTCTATAAAGCAGCTGCAAACATGGGCGGCTAAAAAAGAAAGTAGCTGTAACATGCGGCACAAGGTTTTACCCACTTGAGCATGCAACTTGCAGGTGAGCAGTATCGGCATCTCGCTTAGAGGCCGCTTATTTCACACGAAAATGCAACCTCACGAGAATGGATCGAAACAGCGAACATACTCAAGCACATTAGTCCTATTAGTAAGTACAGGAGTCAGTAATGACTGACAAGAAAGCGCACCTCACGATTGATGGTATTGATAGCACGATTGAATTGCCTATTTATGCCAGCAGTGTCGGACCAGACGTTATTGACGTCACCAGTATTACCAAGAATGGCTTTTTTACGTTTGACCCGGGCTTTATGTCCACCGCCTCATGCGAATCCAAGATTACATTCATTGATGGCGACGAAGGCATTCTCCTTCACCGTGGCTACCCCATCGAACAACTTGCAGTCTCCTCCGATTACATCGAAACCTGTTACCTCCTTCTCAACGGCGAACTGCCAACTCCCGCGCAAAAAGCCGAATTTGCCCAAGCAATCAAAGACAACTCAAACGTTGACGAATCTGTCGTCAACGTAATCAAAAGCTTCAAGCGTGATGCTCACCCAATGGCAATTTTGTGCAGCGCCGTTGCAGCCTTGGCGGGTGTTTATCACGGCGAGATCGACATTACTAACGCTGAAAGCCGCAAACTGACTGCTTACCGCCTCATTGGCCAAATGCCAACGCTCTCAGCAATGGTGTACAAACATCGCAAGGGCGAAGAATTTATTGCTCCAGATGCAACCTTGGGCTACGCAGAAAACTATTTGCATATGACTTTCGGCAAAGCGGGTGAAGCTCCTAATGTGAGCAAAACCCTTGCTAAAGCTATGGATCGTATTTTTGTGCTACATGCTGACCACGAGCAAAACGCCTCCACATCGACAGTGCGTTTATCTGGCTCGTCTGGCACCAACCCCTTCGCTGCTATCGCAGCAGGTATTTCCACGCTTTGGGGCCCATCTCACGGCGGAGCCAACGAAGCTGTACTCGAAATGCTGGAAGAAATTGGCACTGTGGAAAACATTGAGTCATGCGTTGCTCGCGCTAAAGATAAAACCTCAGGCTTCCGTTTGATGGGCTTCGGTCACCGTGTTTACAAGAACTTTGACCCACGCGCTAAAGTGATGAAACAAACTTGTGACGAAGTATTGGGCGAATTGGGTTTAGAAAATTCTCCATTACTGGCGATTGCCAAACGCCTTGAGCAAATCGCATTGGAAGATCCTTACTTTATTAGCAAGAAGCTTTACCCGAACGTGGATTTCTACTCAGGCATTATCCTGAAAGCTATCCAAATCCCAACTGAAATGTTCACAGTAATCTTCGCTTTGGGCCGTGCTGTTGGTTGGTATTCTCACTGGGACGAAATGGTCAGCACCTCGTACAAGATTGGCCGTCCACGTCAGTTGTACACCGGTAGCGTGAAACGCGATTATCCTGCGAAGTAATCCTACAAAGTAATACCGCCACCCAAAAGGCCGCCCGATGCAAATTAGGCGGCCTTTTTTATTTATCGTGCTTTTATGTGTTGCTCCACAATTATTCACAATTCCTTCAGGCTCACTCGCCTAGCATCTTCGCATTCGCCCTTCATCGCTCGTATACTCGCCGCCACACTTGCTAATAAAAAAGGAATCCTGCATGCACACACTCATTACTCGCCTCGTTGGAATTCTCGCTCTACTCGCTACGTTTAATTGCCTTGCCGCTGAAGTTCCTAAAGCACTTGAGGACTGGAAACCTTGGGTTCTGGAAAAATATCCCGATATAAATTGCCCAATCTTATTTAACAATGAAGCGCGTTCGTGCGAGTGGTATTCCAGCATTAGCATTGAAGCCAATGACACAGGCGCAAAATTTACGCAGCGTGTGGAGGTTTATAAAAGCGGTTGGATCGCCCTACCGGGAAACAACGGCCTCTGGCCTCACAGTATTACCGACAACCAAACCGTATTAGCGCCGCGCGACCGCGATGGAACCCCCGAGGTGTATTTAACACCGGGCACGCACTCAATTTCTGGAAGCCTAAATTGGTTGGAAATGCCTCGCACCATGACTATTCCCGCACAAATGGGGCTGGTGCAATTAACATTAAACGGGAAAAGCGTAAGTAATCCCGCGATTGAAGGCAGCAACCAATTGTGGCTCGCTAACAATCAACCCAAGAACGCAACCGCACACCAAGACGCACTCAGCGTTCGCGTGTTTAGAAAAATTGAAGACACCATTCCCTTGCGAATGACCACTCAACTGCAATTGGGCGTGAGTGGCAAAGAGCGTGAAATTGAATTGGGTCAATTATTGTTGGATGGTTTTACCACACTGGATTTTGAAAGCGATTTACCCGCGCACATCGAAAAGAACGGCGGCCTGCGTGTTCAATTAAAACCTGGCAATTGGGAAGTAACTCTGACCAGTCAATCCATTGCCAACAACAAAACCTTTTCCTACAAAGCAATCAATGAACTTTGGCCGCAAGAAGAAATTTGGGTTTTCGAATCGCAACGCCAATTGCGCAGCGTGCAAATTTCTGGGGCACAATCGGTTGATCCACAGCAAACGCAATTACCCGATGAATGGAAAAATTTACCCGCTTACTTAGTCACACCACAAACCCAATTCGTGTTGGAAGAGTTATATCGCGGTGAAAACAAAGATGTCGCCAGCGAGTTGAAATTACACCGAAGCGCTTGGTTAAGCTTTGATGGTAACGGATTTATTTTTAACGATAACCTCACCGGTCAAATTCATAGCTCACGCATTGAAACAACGAATGCCGTTGAGTTAACCAGCGCGAGCATCGACGGCGAACCGCAAGTTATTACACAACTAGATAAAAACCCAAACACAGGTCTTGAACTTCGCTCGCGTGATTTGTCGTTGCAAGCGGTGAGCAAACTTGACCGCAGCTTGACGATTCCTGTTGCCGGTTGGAATCAAGATATCAACCAAGCACAAACAACTTTATTTGTACCACCCGGCTGGTCTCTATTAACAGCAACTGGCACCAGCAATGAATATGGAAGCTGGGTATCCGCATGGACGTTGTGGGATTTGTTTGCGGTATTAATTATTGCTGTTGCCTTTGCACGACTCACAAGTTTGCCTATGGGCGTGGTAGCTGGCTTAGGTTTAATTGTGATTTACCAGCGTTTGGGTGCGCCAATTTTTATCTGGCTTAATTTGCTTGCCGTTATAGCGCTTACGAGTTTAGTGACAGGAAAATTCAAATCCTGGATTCTTCGCTACGGCTATTTAAGCTTCCTGAGTTTGGCGATTATCACTTTGCCTTTTATGGTACGCGAGGCGCGCATTTTGATTAATCCGTCGTTAGAAAATGAAAATTTTTGGGTAGTGAGTTCTTCATCGATATTTCAATCTAACGCTAAACATAAAGGCGTTGTTATGGATGCACCTATGCCGGCCGCTGCTCCGGCACCTGTCCAAGAATCCATGGCAGAAGAAATAGTTGTGACGGGTGCGAAATCATCCCAAGAAGTTGATGACATTTCTGCCGAAGACATAGGGAAATTTCCCGATAGTAACACGGCTGAATCACTGCAACGCATGAGCGGCGCTAAACTTCAGAAAAACTTTGTTAAACGTTATGACCCTTCACTACAAACCCAAACCGGAATTGCAGTCCCCACCCACAATCACAAAATAATTAATTTGTATTGGGACGGCCCCATCAAAAAAGATGAAACCACTAAACTTTTTTTGATTTCACCCTTGTTTACCAAGCTTGGAAATTTGTTAGCCATTCTCTTGCCGATCTTTATGTCGCTTATTTTATTGCGCAAGTTTTTAGGTCATACAGATACACAATTACCAAGCCTGAAATTTCCCGGCAGCCAGATTGCTGGGCTTGCTTCTGTATTGGTATTGATAAGCGCCAACCTGTTTATGCCGGAGCCAGCGCAAGCGGACGTAACCATAGACCCTGCCCTGCTTAAAGAGCTGGAAACGCGATTAACTGCGCCGCCAAAATGCTTGCCGAATTGTGCCGCGATTGAACGCGTTAACCTCAGCATTAAACAAGATCAGCTATCACTGGAACTGATTATTAACGCTAACGAATTGATCGCCTTACCAATGCCGTCGGCACACCACCAATGGCGACCTAACCAAGTTACTGTGGACGGCAAGCCCGCAGCGCTTGTGCAAACCGCAAATCAAGGTTTGTTAGTGAGCCTTCCTAAAGGTCAACACAAGCTGGAAATACTTTCGAATATTCAAGGGCAAGATTCGCTCAATGTGCAATTTCCACTTCCGCTTCATAATTTGACCTCATCGGTAAGTGGATGGGATATCAGTGGTTCGCCCACGGCAGAACAAACCAGTCAATCACTGCAACTGCAGCGCACAGAGCGCGATCAAAACGCAGAAAAAACAGAACATTTGCGCCCCGATCCTATAACCGCATTCGTCATGGTTAAACGCACTATTAAATTGGATTTGGATTGGACAATTGAAACAATTGTCACCCGCGTTGCGCCGGCTACAGGTGCAATCAATCTTGAAATACCACTATTGGCTGGCGAATCGCCTTTAACGACCAAGGCAACCGCAAATGGAAAAATCGCCGTGCACATGGAAAGCGATGATGATGAATTTGTATGGTCTTCCAACCTCAAAGAAACATCGCCTATCAAATTAACCGCCCCGCAACAGGTTCCATGGATTGAGATTTGGTCGCTGGATATAGCATCGCGCTGGCATGCGCAAACCGCCGGTATTTCCCCCATTCAATTAGAACAGCACGAAGATATTCCGGTGTGGCAACCTTGGCCTGGCGAAACGCTTAATCTTGAAGTGACGCGCCCGCAGGCCGCGAAAGGCGACCATCTCACCCTTGATAACGCCGCTCTCAATTATAAACCTGGCAACAACAATGGCTTGAGTGAATTGAATTTACGCGTGCGCTCTAACCAAGGCGGCCAATACACCTTTAAATTACCGGAAGGAGCAACCTTATCAAAACTGACCGTAGATAACGCTGAGCAACTGATGAGCGCAACCAATGGTGTGTTGAAAATTCCGTTGCACCCCGGCTCTCAAAACATCGCCATTAACTGGAAGCAAGAAGATGGCTTGAACATAATTACCAAGACTCCAAGTTTTGCGTTAGAGAATGGCAGCAGCAATCAACATATCAATATGGAGATTCCTTACAACCGCTGGATTTTGTGGGTGGGCGGGCCCCAAGTTGGCCCAAGTGTATTGCTGTGGGGAATGCTGTTGGTGATGGCGTTAGTCGCTTACGGCTTAGGCCGTTCCCATCTAACCCCGCTTAAGCCTTACGAGTGGGTTCTACTGAGCCTAGGTATTTGCACACTCAGCATGTGGACGTTTACTTTTGTTGCCGCTTGGTTAGTAGTACTTAGCCAGCGGGGAAAACTTGCGAGTATTCGTAAACGCTGGCACTTCAAATTATTGCAGCTTGGCTTGTTTGCATTTTCAATCGCGGCATTGATCGCCTTGGTGGCAACTTTGCCCAATGGCCTACTTAGCTCGCCTGACATGCATATTGCAGGCAGCAACAGTTACAACTCTACTCTTTACTGGTATCAAGATCACAGCGACTCAACCTTTCCTACCGCATGGGTAATTTCCTTACCGTTGTGGTGTTACAAAATGGTCATTCTGTTGTGGTCACTGTGGCTCGCTTCATCTTTAATGAATTGGTTGCGTTGGGGTTGGCAACAACTGAGCTATCGCGGCTTGTGGGAGGCTGATTCGGATATGATTGCAACACCCGAGTTACCAGCGGAAACTAAATCTGCAGATGCGAAAACTGAAAAGATTTAACATCAAACTGACGATAAAAAAATCCCCGGCTTGAACCGGGGATTTTTTTATTCAGACATTGAGAATTAGAAATTCCAATCAGCTTGCAACCATACTTTTGAAGTATCCGAAGCCAAAGATTGAGTCCCTACTTTTTGCACCCAATTTCCGTTATCGAATTTCGCGTATTTTGCAGTGTAAACAACCGGGCCGAATTTTTTACTTGCGCTCAAATTCCATTCCGTTCCGTAGTCGATAATTTTTCCTAAAGTAGGGCCAGCAGCCAAACTTTTTTCATCGGCTTCGTAAGAGTGGTAAGCCGCGATCAGCTGCACACCCTGTACGGTAGTTGTTAAACTTGCGTACATATCTTTAATACCTTCTTTCGGTGTGGCGAGGAAACGATCTGCCCAACCGTTAAAAGCATGCAGGGTTGCAAAAGGTGTTGCGAAACCTTTATTACCCTTATCGGAGCCTAAAACTTCGTAACCAATTAAGGGAACAAAACGTCCAATGGTGGTACTAGCTTCAACCAAAGTATAAGTTGCACTGTAATCTAAAGGATTAGATGCTGCGCCTTTTTGCTTGGCGTACTCCAAGGTGTACATGAACGATGGATTTGCTGTGCTAGCCCAACGTACGCCATAAGTATCGCTGGATATCGCAGCAGATTTATTTGCCGCAGCACCAGTGCCCACCAAGGTTGCATCGTCAACATTATCAATTAAATAAGCGTAACCCGTTAATTTTCCTGCTTCAAAACCGGTATAACTCACGTTCAATAAATTTGTATCTTGTTTGTAATCACCTTGAACTGGAACAGAATTTCCAAAAATTCGGTTAACGTTCGTAATGTGTGCAACAAAAATATTGGTGTAGCGAATAGATTTATTGGTGAAGGAAACACCGTCGTAAGTTTGCTCGTTCTGACGCCAACCAACGTTACCAATAAAACGGGAGTTGTCTAACACAATACGTTGGCGACCATATTTGATAGCGTTGTTGAAGGTTGTGTAAGACATAAGCGCCTGATTGAAATCTGTGCCTTGCGGATCAAAAATTTGCGCGTATTTTTTGGTGCCAGCGTTAATGGGATCAGCTGCCCAGGTTGCGTAATCCACATCATGATCAACTTCAGTGACGTTATCCATCTCAGCCGTAATTGCAAAACCATTCCACGCTCCAGACTGATAAGACAAACGCGATCTCACAGTAAGTGCATCTGCGTCCTCATAGCCGTCCCAGCTAACATCTTCGTAGCGAGTGCGAATATTGACCTTGATTGAACTACCAGACACCAAACCTTCGGTAAGTGTTTGAGCAGCCTGTGCACTCTGCGCAGAAAAAAATAATGAACTTGCAGCGG
Organism: uncultured Cellvibrionaceae bacterium; assembly: GCA_964581625.1. Lineage (GTDB taxonomy): Bacteria > Pseudomonadota > Gammaproteobacteria > Pseudomonadales > Cellvibrionaceae > Cellvibrio. The sequence goes on along the minus strand of CAZOPE010000026.1, from coordinate 38,596 downwards.
CGCAAAGAAGATGAGCAGTGTGTTTTTTCATAGGGGCTTTCTCCAAAAGTTAGCGTTAGTCATGGTCACACTTGCCGGATTTTTTTTGCGACGTCCGTGAAATATTTAGTCGCATTCTTACCTAATTTTCAAAAACTAGATTTTATTGGCATGAGTGATTTTCACTAGAGCAAGGCCTATGCCAAACAAAAAACATGCGCCAAAAAATGGAATTTTATTTATCGAAATCAAGAGGTTATAAAAATTAAATTTTTGACGCTCAATTTTTGTAACAATTTAGTAACGCACTTTGTTGGTGACACTCGAAAAAACATCGCGCTAAAAACAAACATTTTATAAAAATTTAGTGCGCCATTTTAATACAAAAAGATGCACTGTATTTTTTATGAATGCGCCATTAGTACGCACAACAATACAAATCTAATTTTCGACTGCAACTTTTTGGTGAAGCATAACAACCCAAAAGCACAATCATTTTTTAGTTTTGACTGACTAAGGAGACTTAATGGAGGTTTGCAGAATGTATGGCGATAAAAAAAGCCGCACAAGGCGGCTTTCTAGTGGCGGGCTAGCAGATATTATTCACACCTTACAGTTCCGTTTTGACCAGCTTCTTTTTCGATACGGACATTAGAGAAGACCAAGTCAAGCTCGTCATTGGCGACCAGCGCGAAGGGATCTAATACCAATTCAAATAGTTCTTCTTGAGTACGCTTTAGACCAAAATCAGTTCCCGCATCAGGGAACAACACCAAATCTACTTTCACCGTTTTCCAACCTTGGCCAGCAATAGTTTTAAATTGCGAGGTCAAATCAACTTCGGTGTAGCAAGATGGGCCGCAACCAATACGAACGCGCGCAGTACCTTTAGGTGCCTGATCGACTTTTACATCGAATATCAAGGCTGAGTTCGCATGCAAATAATCGCTCAGCACTTGGCGATTCAACGTGGATATAGCCACCAAGCCTTCGCCATTGCCGTTCCATTGCGCACGACGAGCATCTTCCTGCACATCGCGGTCAACGGCAGTCACCGTTAAAGAGGACACCTTGGCGATGTTTCCATTAAGGTCAGCGCGGTCATTATTTTTACCTTCCAACACAATCGTGAACGGATTCATGGGCCGACGCTTGAAGAGCTCTAACACATCGGTTGTTGCTTGGTGTTGAATCCCCTCTTCCGACAAATCATCACCCAAGGTGTCTTTGTCGCCGTAACTCAAACCAAACCCGAAAGCGAAGAGTGGATCGTAATTTTCATCGCCCACATTTAACGGAGCTTGATCAGGGCGTTTCGGCCAGGAGAAGGTTAAACGACCTGAGGTATCGAACCTTGGCTTGCCATCAACTGATTTGAAGATCACATCGGCAACGCCAGAACCTTCGGTCCCCGGTTGCCAAATCACTGCAAAGGCATCAGACGCATTTAACTCGCGATTAACCCACAAAGGACGGCCTGTTACGAACAGAGCAACAACGGGAATGCCATCGGCTTTGAGCTTGCGCAGCAGATCCAGGTCTTTGGTATCGCCAGATTTGAGCAACACGTTTTGCACATCGCCCTGCATCTCCGCGTAAGGGTCTTCGCCGAAAATTACCACGGCAACATCGGGCTTTTCGCTGTAGTTGCCCTCAGGGCTCAGCGTCGCTTTACCACCCGCCGCTTTAACAGCTGCTTCAATGCCCATCCACAAGGTCGTCGCACCGGGGAAGTCCGCCATAGTGTTGCCGGTACCCTGCCAGTTCACCGACCAGCCGCCCGTTTGTTTGCTGATGTTATCTGCACCATCACCAGCAACTAAAATGTTGGCGCTTGGCGACAAGGGCAAAATATTATTTTTATTTTTTAATAACACGATGGATTCCCGCACAGCTTGACGAGCAACTTCCCGATGCGCAGCAGCACCGAGCAATTCATCCTTACCTGATAGCGGGCGCGTGGAAGGCAGGCCTTTGTTCCACAAATCAGCGCGCAATTTTACGCGGAGTACGCGACGAACAGCGTCGTCAGTACGCTCCATAGAAATAACACCACTCTTCACTTGATCGAGGGTATTTTTATAAAGTGTTTTCCATTCTGGATCTGCGATCATAAAAATATCGAGGCCAGCATTTATCGCTTTTGGGCAATCAAGCGCAGTGCAACCCGCAATAAAACCGTGACCGTTCCAATCGCCGACGACCAAACCGTCAAAACCTAATTTATCTTTGAGCACATCGGTCAATAAATATTTGTGGCCGTGCATGTGCTCGCCTTGCCAGCTATTGAACGAGGCCATCACTGTTTGGACACCTGCTTCAATTGCACTGAAATAACCAGCCGCGTGAATGTCGCACAGGGTTTGCTCATCAACCATGGTGTTGCCACGGTCAATTCCATTAAGAGTACCGCCGTCGGCAAGGAAATGTTTCGCAGTAGAAATAACGCGCGTTTTAGCGAGGAAATCCGGCGTGTTCGCAACGCCCTGCAAGCCTTCAACCATTTGACCGGCGTAAGAGCGAACCAGATCAGGATGTTCGGAATAAGATTCGTAGGTACGTCCCCAACGGTCATCGCGCGCAACAGCTACAGTTGGCGAGAAATCCCAATCCAAGCCTGTAACAGCAATTTCAGTGGCGGTGATTTGGCCAATTTTGTAAATCAAATCTGGGTTGTTAGCAGCACCGAGGGCGATGTTATGCGGGAACAAGGTTGCACCTACAATGTTACCTACGCCGTGAACGGCGTCAGTGCCCCACATAATTGGGATTGCAACCTTGCCATCGCTTTCATCCATAGAAGCCAAGTAATAGGCATCGGCGATTGCCAGCCAATCGGCCGCTTTAGAATAGCGGTTGCCGTTGGGAACAGAACCACCGCCATTTAGCACTGAGCCAATGTGGTAGTCCTTAACATCTTGGGGAGTGAGGTGACGAATTTCAGGCTGGATCAACTGCCCTACTTTTTCTTCCACGCTCATACGAGCCAAAAGTTCTTCGATCTTTTGTTCAATGGCAGGATCTTTTTTTACTGCGTGCGTGAGCGTAGGCCACATCACCTCTAAACCTCCGGTTACAAATTAAATAAAAACACGCTCCATAGGTATATGGAGGTGCGAGCACTAAAAAAGAAAATAGATGAGTTAGATATGCTTAGCGAGTGCTGGCGACATCTTTTATTCATTTTATAGCTGCGGGCCACTGGCTCGCAGATCCCAATGCTTAAATTTTACCCTTAAAAATATATTTATATATACAAATACATTGTAAAAATGCCGGAACCTACGCCTTTGTCTGCTGTTAGCCTATAGGCTAGCTTTTGTTGACAGCGCTGTCAATGACACATAGACTTCCATGTATTTGGAAATAAGTCATAATCAGCGTCAGAAAGCTGGCTTAGAGTCTCGCATCTCACAATCCAACCTTCCACATCAATCCATTACAAAAAATCCAACTCCATCGACATAGAGGACTAATGCATGAGCTTATTATTGGTTGCAGATATCGGCGGCACCAACGCTCGTTTCGGCTTGGTCGAACAGGCTCCTAACACCAGCAAACCTAATTACACCGCCGCTCAGCAAATTACGCTCAAGTGCGCCAACTACCCGGATATGGGTAGCATGATTAAAGCCTGCTGTGCTGAATTTAACATTGCTATGCCGGAATACGCGTGCTTGGCAATTGCAGGCCCTATTGAACACGGCTTTGCACAAATGACTAACTTGGCGTGGAAATTCAATATTAATGAATTGCGCGATCAGTTAGGTATGAAAACCCTGCACGTGATTAACGACTTTGCAGCGCTCGCCTATGCGGTTCCTTTTTTGTCTCCCGATGAAACTAAAACACTTTACGCTGCTGATTCAGATCCAGAAGCCCCTATTGTCGTTATGGGCCCAGGCACTGGTTTTGGTATGGCGCTATTAGTCCCCGAAAACGGCAGCTGGAAAATCATTCCCACCGAAGGCGGTCACGCGAGTTTTGCACCAACCACCGAAAAAGAATTGGCCATCAAATCTTATTTGCTGAAAGAGCAATCACACGTTTCAGTTGAAAATATTTTGTCTGGGATTGGATTGGTTCATTTGTATCGTGCATTGGCGAGCATTGCTGGCGTAGAAGCGCAAAACTATTCCCCCGCCGACGTAAGCACCAAAGGCTTGGACAACGAAGACCCAATTTGCCGCGAAGCAGTAGTTACCTTCTGCAATACATTAGGCGCAGTAGCTGGTGATAAAGCCGTTTCAACTGGCGCACGCGGCGGCGTAGTGATTGGTGGTGGCATTACGCCAAAGCTCATGGGAATTTTGCCTGAAACTCATTTTGAAGAACGCTACAAAAACAAAGGCCCCATGAGAAAATACGTTAGCGATATTTCTATTAAAGTTATCGTTAACGATAAGGCCGCACTTGTTGGTTCAGCGGCTTGGTTGATTCACAACACGCCAGCATTGAAACCCGTTTTGGTTTAAGCAACTCGGGAAATAAAAAAAGCCGCAGTAGAAATACTGCGGCTTTTTTTATTGACTCTTTTTAGGCGCAACCCCCGTCGATTCACGCACAATAATGCTGGAACTCAACATACTTGCCGGTAGCTGCACGTCCTTTCCGCGCAATTGTTTAATCAACAACTCGGTCGCTTTTTTTGCCATGGGTTGAATCGGTTGCCGCACTGTGGTTAACGCAGGCCAAATTTGGTGTGCAACAGGCGTATCATCAAACCCTGCAACCGATAATTCTTGCGGAATTTTAATGCCCATTTGATGAGCAACCATCATCACGCCCGCTGCCATATCATCATTAGCGGCGAAAATAGCGGTTGGGCGAGATTTCTTTTGCAACAATTTGCGCGCGCAAGCCTCACCGGATTCAAATGAATTTAAACCCTTCTCAACCAGCTCACTAGAAATAGGAATATTGTTTTCAATTAACGCTGCTTTGTATCCGTCGTAACGCAAGGTCACAGCGCGGTGATCTGGATGGCCACAAATAAAACCTATTCGCTTATGCCCCAAGGCAATGAGCTTGCAGGTCATATCGTAGGAAGCTTCCTGATCGTTCGTTTCCACGTAAGGCGACAAGCTTTTATTTTCAGTCGGTGCTACGCGCACAAAAGGCACCGACATGCGCTTGAGTGCTGCCATTAAAGAGAGGTTATCCGAAATTGGAGGCGTGAGCATAACGCCATCAATGCGCTTATCCTGCAGGAGGTTGACAATTTCTTGCGTAATATTGGGGTCTTGATGATTGCACGGGTGAACCAGCAACTCGTACCCCTCGGGGCGACAAATATCGAGAGCACCTTCTTGAATATCCAACACATAGTGTGCCGAAGGAATACCGTACAACAAACCTAAAAGATAAGAACGATTGCCCGCCAAACTACGCGCAGACAAATTGGGGCGGTAATCCAGTTGCGCAATAGCAGCCTCAACTTTTTCACGCGTCGCGGGCCTCACGTTGGGTTCTTTATTCATCACCCGCGAGACAGTTTTCATGGACACGCCAGCGAGCGCCGCTACGTCATCGATTGTCGCCTTGGCCACAATGCACCACCTGTTATTATTCGATTGAAAATGATCCTGTAGGGATCAGGATTTATCATGTGATTGGTAAATCTATAAACCTAAAATTTTCTTCACAAACGGAATGGTTAGTTTTCGTTGTTCAGCGAGAGATGCATGATCCAAGCGATTCAACTGCCAGAACAATTCGTACATATCGCGCGGCAAACGCTGAATGATGTAAGCGGCAACGTCATCACTTAACTCCAATCCGCGCGCTCTCGCGCGGAACTGCAACGCTGCTTGCTTTTCATTGTCATCCAACGTTTGTACGTGAAAGGTTGTGCCCCACTGCAAACGCGATTTTAAATCCGGCAAATTCACCGGCAACTCTTGCGGGCCTTGCACTGCAGACACCACCAATAATTTTCCCGCATCACGCATGCGGTTAAATAAGTGAAACAACGCCAACTCCCACTCGGGGCGATTGATGATTTCTTCCAGGGCATCCAGTACCACTAGATCCAACTCTTCCAAACCCAAAAATAATTCATCCGGGGCGTAGCCGGCTAAATCAAAGAGCGGAAAATACTGAAAACTTTTTTGCAAACTCTGCGCGTGGTGGCAGGCCGCTTGGAGCAAATGTGTTAAACCGCTACCCGTTGCTCCCCACAAAAAAATAAACGGCTCGTTCGCGGTTTCAATTTGCTGGCGCAAGCTCGCCACAATTTGCGCGTTGGGTGATTCAACAGGCGCATAAAAATTTTCAAATGTGGCGTCGTCGTTAAGACTCACGCCCAGTGAAAGTTGCTGCGGATTCATTCCCTAAAACCTACTAGTTCTGCCAGCGAAAGCTTAGCGACTCTTTTGTATCGCCCGCTACAGGTTGTAACCGGCCAGCGGCGATCAAGGTGGTAGAAAGCATTTGTGCATCTCCATCGAGTGTGATGTCAAACTGCAATACGTCTTTCTCAACACTGTGCAAACTTAAACTGCGAATCATGCCCACAGTTTTCAAATAAGCCTGCACTTGCTTAAAACTCGCAAAGTCTTTTACGCCTGTTACGTACAGCTTGGAGCCCTGCGCCGCGCTCGCGCTTGCAGCGATAATTTGCGCTTGTTGCAAAAGGGTTTGAATGGCTTGCGGGGAGTAATTAAGAACGATGGTTTTATCGGAAGTGTAACTGAATTTGGCGAGATAATTTGGCGCAACATTAATGGCTTGGCGCACCAGAGGATGTTGCAGGGCGGCTGAGTCGCCCGCTACGCGCGTAATCACTTCACCCAAGTTTGCCTTAGCAGCAGCTACGCGTTCACTCTCTGATTGGTTGGCAACTGTAGCCTCCACACGGTAGATGTCGCTATTCAATTGCGCCCGTGCGCTTAGCGATAAGCTCAAGGATAAAAGACTAAACACTAACAAGGCGATTCGGGCCACAGCTAACTCCTGCCATTCGGTTCTGGTGCAAAAACCGCATTGTACAGGCTTAGATTTATTTTTTGGTGAAAACACCCACACACCACGTGCGTTCGGCACAGAAAAATAAAGTAGATCTAAGCCCGCCAATTTTTTGTACAATGCGCGCGTCTGCCCTAGGGCAAGTCAACTTTGAAATTAAACCCTAATAAAGATAAAGCCATGACCGCAACAACTGACCAACCCCTATCTCATGACGCCCAGAAGAAAGTGATTACCACCACCATTTTGGTGGCAGCCCTTGGTTACTTTGTGGATATTTACGACCTGCTCTTGTTCCTCATTGTCGGCAAGAAAAGCCTGGTCGAACTCTACCCCCAATGGGCAGATCAGCCAATTCTGATTGAAAAATTCCAACACCTGCTGGATTTGCAAATGCTGGGCATGCTGATTGGCGGCGTACTCTGGGGTGTGATTGGCGATAAAAAAGGCAGGCTTGCCGTACTCTTCGGCAGCATCATTCTTTATTCGGTCGCCAACCTGCTGAATGCCTTCGTTACCAATATGACGACTTATGAAATTCTGCGCTTTGTTGCCGGCGTTGGCTTGGCCGGTGAATTGGGCGCGGGCATAACGCTGGTAAGCGAGCTGATGGACAAAAACAAACGCGGCATTGGCACCATGATCGTTGCGTCGGTCGGCGTGTTCGGTGCAGTAGTAGCGGGCACCATTTCGCAATTTGTGAGCTGGCAAACCTGTTACATCATTGGCGGGCTTTTGGGCATCGCCCTCTTGTTCTTACGCATCGGCTTGTTCGAAAGCAAGATGTTCAACAAAGCTCACGATGCGAACATCCCCCAAGGCAACTTCTTTATGATGTTTAACAATGGCGAGCGATTTGCGCGCTTGCTGATTTGCGTATTGGTCGGCCTGCCGTTGTGGTTTGTTGTAGGGCTGCTGGTTGCCCGAGCGCCGGAGATTGCGAAAATCCTGCATGTACAGGGCACCATCCAACAAGCCTACTGCATCATGGCCGCCTACGGCGGGCTCGTATTGGGCGATTTTGCTTGCGGCGGCTTGAGCCAAATCCTGCGCAGCCGTAAAAAAGCCTTGCTGATTTTCTACGGGATTTGCACTTTTATGATGGTCACCTACTTAAACCTAGAAGCCGTCAGCAACACGACTTTCTATGTCGCGATCTTTTTGCTGGGTGTTTCCGTGGGTTTCTGGGCTGTTTTCGTCACCAACGCATCCGAACAATTCGGCACCAACCTACGGGCAAGCGCTGCCACCAGCGTACCTAACTTTGTACGCGGGTCGCTTGTGCCCATCGCTTGGTGTTATTCGTTAGTGTTGGGCGCGAACAATGGCGATGTTATTAAAAGCTTTTACTACGTAGGTGGTGGAGTAATGTTGATTACGCTGATTGCGCTCTATTTTGCGAAAGAAACGTTTGGACGGGATTTAGATTTTTACGAGCGTTAATACTCGTCCTTACGCAGCGTCACCGCCGACATGACGGTTGACGCTATCGGCTGCCCCTATCGCACTTTCCCTTTTTTCTCTTCCTCGTTGCGACCGCCCTTATAGAGCAGCCAAAACCCACACAAGCTGTTAGAATGGCGGCCTTTTTTAGCCACCCCCTTTTGTCTTACTCCGACTGCATCAGCCTGAGAGCCCTTATATGAGCGAACATCAAAACCCTACCCCATCCTTAAGCTACAAAGACGCTGGCGTTGATATTGAAGCCGGTGATGCGCTGGTTGAACGCATTAAAAGCGTTGCCAAACGCACCAAGCGCCCTGAGGTAATGGGTGGATTGGGTGGTTTTGCGTCTTTGGTGGAGATTCCGGCGGGCTACAAGCAGCCTATTTTGGTATCTGGCACCGACGGCGTAGGCACCAAATTACGTTTGGCCATGCAGCTGAAAAAGCACGACACCATTGGTATCGACTTGGTTGCCATGTGCGTCAACGACTTGGTGGTTACAGGCGCTGAGCCTTTGTTCTTCCTTGATTATTACGCTACCGGCAAACTTAATGTTGATGTGGCCGCTGCTGTGGTTTCTGGTATTGGTGATGGCTGCGAATTGGCTGGCTGCGCATTGGTAGGCGGCGAAACCGCTGAAATGCCGGGCATGTACGAAGGTGAAGATTACGATTTGGCGGGCTTCTGCACCGGCGTTGTTGAGAAAGCCGAAATCATTGATGGCAGCAAAGTACAAGCGGGTGACGCCCTGATCGCACTGACTTCAAGCGGCCCGCACTCCAACGGCTACTCATTGATACGCAAAATTATCGAAGTATCCAAAGCTGACTTGACCCAAGATTGTGGCGGCCGTCCATTGGGCGATGCGCTCATGGAACCGACCCGCATCTATGTGAAATCTGTTCTTAAACTCATCAAAGAAAGCCAAGTGAATGCCATGGCGCATATTACTGGCGGCGGTTTGACCGAGAATATCCCACGCGTATTGCCGGATGACTGCAAAGCAGTTATCGACACCAAAAGCTGGACGTTCCCACCCGTATTCCAATTCCTACAAAAAGGCGGCAACGTCAATATCCGCGAAATGTACCGCACCTTTAACTGCGGTGTAGGCATGGTGATTGCGGTTCCAGCGAGCGAAAAAGACAATGCCTTGGCGATTTTGAAAGCGGCTGGCGAAACGGCATTTGTGGTAGGTCATATTGCCAAAACAGTTGGCGATGAACCCCAAGTCGATTTGCAGGGCCTTTAATTTCCATGCAAAAAAAACGTGTTGTCGTTTTAATTTCTGGCAGTGGCAGTAATTTACAGGCGCTGATAGATGACGTTCAAGCGGGCAATTTACCGGTTGAACTGGTGGCGGTAATTAGCAACCGCCCCGGTGTTTTAGGCTTGGAACGCGCCGCCAAAGCAAATATTGCGGCTGATGTGCTTGATCACAAGCTCTTTGCCGACCGCGAGAGTTTTGACCGCGCGCTTATGGAAAAAATTGACAGCTACTCGCCGGATCTAATCGTGCTTGCTGGCTTTATGCGCATACTCACTCCAGAGTTTACCCAGCACTACTTGGGCAGAATGTTAAATATCCACCCCTCCCTGCTGCCCAAATTCCAAGGCTTGCATACTCACCAACGCGCGATTGATGCAGGCGAAAGTCACCACGGCGTAACCGTGCATTTTGTGACTGCGGAGTTAGATGGCGGCCCAGCCATCGTTCAGGCTTGGGTTCCTATTCTTGCGGAAGATGACGCGACCAGCTTAGCCAAACGCGTGCAGCGACAAGAACACATTATTTATCCGCTTGCGGTTAAGTGGTTTGCGCAGGGCGATATCTGCATGCAAGAGGGTAAATGTGTGTTAAACGGTGAACCTTTACCACCCTCGGGGTTCCTAATTAGGTCGGATGAACCTTAATGGGAATTTACTTATGAATCGATTACGCTGGCTGTTGTGTATTACTTCGTTGTTTTTATCTAACGCCTTATACGCCAGCGAACCGATTACGTTTGACAACACCTACGCCGCAAAACTCTACGGTTTTAATATTGAAGTTACCAGCCGTTTAACCGCTCAAGGCAGTGGTCTTTACGAATTTTATTTTGACGCCAATGCTACTTTGGGGCGCGTAACGGAAACCAGTAAGTTTGCGTGGAATGGCAAAGAACACTACGCCATTCCGCAAGAATACAATTACAAACGCAATGGCGTTGGCAAAAACCGCAATTTGCAATTAGCCTTTGATTGGAACACCAATCAGGTTAGCAACAGCGAAAAGAAAACACAGCTTCCACTGGAACCGGAAAAGAAAATTCAGGATAGCCTGAGCTATCAAGTTCAATTGCACCAAGATCTGGTCGCTGGAAAAAAGAAATTTAGCTATTTCATTACCAACGGCAAAAAAGTTCGCGAATACAAATTTGAAGTTGACGGCGAAGAAGTGCTGGACACGCCCTTAGGCAAAGTGAATACCGTTAGAGTCAAACGCGTACAAACCAGCGACGAGCGCGAAACTTACGCGTGGTTTGCTAAAGATTTTCAATACTTGTTAGTCCGTTTACAGCAAGAGGAAAATGGTTCTGCTTACACCATCTATATCAGTAAAGCCTCTATAAACGGCAAAGCAATCGACCACTTTTAACCAGCTATTACGCTCAGTATTACGGTGTTAAAAATGATTTAAAAAATACTCACCTACTTTAGTAGGCTCCGTTTTTTTAAATCATTTTTGCCTTGTACTACCATCGCTCATGACGCTGGGTGATTTACTTATTAATTTTTTATTTAACGATTGGATATCACTATGAACATTGCAGAAAACTCTGTTGCCAGCATTCACTACACTTTGACCGATGGCGAAGGTAAGGTTATCGACACATCTGAAGGTCAAGAGCCTTTGGCGTATTTGCACGGCGCGGGCAATATTATCCCTGGATTGGAAAAAGCCTTGGTTGGCAAAACCGTTGGCGATAAATTTAAAGTAAGTATTCCTGCATCAGAAGCTTACGGTGTACGCGATGACAGCATGGTGCAAGAGTTGCCATCTAACATGTTTAGCGGCATTGATAAAATTGAAGTCGGCATGGAATTCCACGCTGAAACTGAACACGGTTTGCAAGTTGTGACCGTAACTAAAGTTGAAGGCGACAACGTGACAATCGACGGCAACCACCCTTTGGCTGGCGTTGATTTGACCTTTGATGTTGAAGTTGCCGAAGTTCGTTCTGCCACTGAAGAAGAATTGCAACACGGCCACGCTCACGGCGCTGGCGGCCATCACCATCACTAAGTTTTAGTGACGATGCCCAACAAAAAAGGAACCGAAAGGTTCCTTTTTTGTTGGGCAATGCACGCAGCCTTATTAGACCATCTTATCTCGCATCTACTTTTATTATCTCGCTTCCACCTTTGTCTCACCGCAACGCTCACACACAAACACTGTAACCAACTTTCCTTCTTTCACATCAAACTTTTTATCGGTTTTAATTTTCCATTTGTGGAAACCGCTTTTGCACAGGGTTTTGCCTTTGTGTTTTTCAAAAGGTGACGGACGTTTGAACGGTAATACGTTGCTCATTAAAGCGCACCTTCGTTGACACGAAACCAACCTGCAATACTTTTACGCTCGCGGTTAGCAGGCAATACTTCGTGTGGAAATTTTTCGCTCAAGAATATCACCAAGCGACCAAACACAGGCGAGATTCTTTCAATGACTTCTGAATCAGCCTCGTTGTAAATCAGCAACTCTCCACCGCTCTCAGGCAACCAGTGTTCATTTAAATAATAAACCGTGGAGAGCACGCGATTAGAACTTGGTTGGCCGCTTTTCGCGCGGAAGGCATCCACATGTTTTTTATAGAAAGCGCCAACTGGGTAATATGCAAAGTGGCTTTCGTAATCAAACAAGCCCATAAACAAACGACGATTTATGCCAGCTTTCAAAGCCTCCATCCAATTTAAAAAATGAGATGTGGCGGGAGTGTTGTTGCTAATCCAATGAATTTTATCGGCGCGAATTTTTTCTTCTAATTGAAAATCCGTTTGCCGCCCAATCCCGGCAGATTTAAATTCGCTGCCCTGCAATTCATTGAATACCTCAAGTAACCCTAAACCAATTGGCTTAGGAATCGCCGCGTCTGAAACCCAATAACCACGCTCGACCAGGGCATCGGCAATTGAATCGAACAATACTTCCAGAGATTCTGTCATAAACGCTCCGGCATTTTTTTGAGCGTGTAAATGTCGTAGCGGCTCGATTTTCCTTCAAGCTGATAGGAAGGTGTTTTGTTCGCAATAAAAAGAGCCTTGCGTGGCCGTTTCACCACAACGCGGTAATTGGCTTTAGCGAGCGCTTTCTCCAACAGCGAATCTGCATCTTCGTCTTTGCCTACCACGTGATGGAAAGCGGCCATTTCTTTTTTAACATCCGCTGATTTTTGGCGCTCGGGAAACATAGGGTCGAGATAAATAACATCGGGACGATCATCCTCTGAAATTTGCGCGAGGTAATCCTGACTATCTGCTGAGACCAATTCCATACGGGCCAGAATTTGCAAAAGCTCCGGGTCTTCACCTGCCGCTTGAACGTGCGCCCGTTCCAAACCATCGGACAAGAGCGCATGAACTATGGGCGAGCGTTCCAAAAGGCGCACAGCGCAACCCAGCGTTGCGAGCACGAAAGCATCTTTACCCAGCCCTGCTGTTGCATCCAACACCTTGGGGTAGACACCTGCTTTAACACCTACTGCTTTAGCAATCATCTGCCCTTTGCCACCACCGAACTTGCGGCGGTGATCCACAGAGCCTTCGGCAAATTCAGCGCGGATTGGCCCCGGCGCCTTACGGCCGGTTTGTTGGAGTGAAACCGCATCGTCAACCACTATTACGAACTCGGGCTCATTTAGGGCAGTAATGTCTCCATCCTGCTTAAGCGAAGCACCTAAACGTTCCGCTAGGGCTTGCGCTTGCTGCAGTCGCTCAGGCGATTGGCAAATGACCCAGAGTTGGTCGCTATTCATAGAAGGGCTCAGGCTGAAGGTTAGGACGGGCGCGACTATATACAAAAGCAGCTCAGCCGCCAATGTGATGGGTCAATTGGCCGCGCATCAGACAGATTGATAGAACCTGTCATGAAACTTATGCATAATGCAGCCTACTTTTGATGAGCTGTGATTTGTTATGGCGCGTAATTTACTGAAACGCTATTTTCCAACGCCGGAAACGATTAAAAATAACCCCGCGCTGCGCATGTTTGAAAAGTTTCTGCACGACCCAAACCTGTTTCACCTGAACCGCCACTCCGTATCCGTCGCGTTTTTCTGGGGATTGTTCATCGCAATCCTGCCTATTCCCGGCCAAATGCCCTTATCTGCACTCGCAGCTGTGGTTTTCCGTTGCAACATGCCAATTGCTGTGGCGCTTGCGTGGGTGAGCAACCCATTTACAACGCCTTTTATTTTGGTGATCAGCTACGCTATTGGCTCCTTCATTTTGCAATCTGAGCACCTGTCTTTCGACCCTAATGCCATTACCTTTGAATGGTTTATGAGCAGCGTGGGCATCATTTGGAAACCCGTGTTGCTAGGTTGCGTGATAACTGGCCTGATTGCTGGCGCTCTGGGCTATTTTACGTTGCAACTCTATTGGCGTTGGCATGTGAGCCGTGCATGGAGCAGGCGCCGTAAAATGCGTCAGGCGAAGTGAGCGCTGGCACTTATTTGTCTGACCAGCCCCTTGTAATTTGGACTCGCGCCTCCATCAACCTTGTTCGTCTTTCAAAGCCAAATCCCACAACCTCAAAGGAGCTTTCCCATGGCTACAGTTACACTCAAAGGCAACCCATTCCACACCAATAGCGATCTTCCTGCAGTAGGTAGCAAGGCACCTGCATTCAACTTGGTTAAAACCGATCTGTCTGAAGTGACCGGCGAGAGCTTGGCGGGTAAGCGCGTTGTACTGAACATTTTCCCAAGCGTTGATACCCCAACTTGCGCACAATCTGTTCGCACCTTCAACGCTCAGGCAAGCAGCTTGGATAACACTGTTGTTGTATGTGCATCGCAAGATTTGCCATTCGCCTTGGCGCGTTTCTGCGGCGCTGAAGGTTTGAATAACGTGATCCCAGCTTCTGCCTTCCGCTCAGATTTCGCATCTACTTACGGCGTAAAATTAACTGACGGCCCTTTGGCTGGCTTGACCGCCCGTGCAGTTGTTGTTGTAGGCACAGACGGTAAAGTTCTGCACACCGAATTGGTGAGCGAAATTGCTGACGAGCCGAACTACGACGCAGCCTTGAAAGCTTTGGCGTAATCGTTAAGTAACAAAAAAGCCCAGCTTGACACCTCAGGCTGGGCTTTTTTATGGGCATTATTTTCTAAACCTGTTTAACGCCCTGTAGGTTCTTTAAGCAATGCGCTTTGGCAAGCTGTAAGAAATCCTGCAAATATCCGTTATTAAGTTGCTCTTCTCGTACCGCAGCGTAAAGCCTAGGCCAAATACCTTTTTCGCCGGCTGAGCGCACACTAATCAATTGCTTGTCTGCATATTCCGCCAAAACCCAGTTGGGCAAAGCGCAAAGCCCGCGCCCACTCGCAACTAGCTGAACCATCATCAAGGTCAGTTCCGAAGTGCGAACCGCAAGCGGCTCCACACCGGCCGGATTCAAAAACTGCCGGAAAACGTCTAAGCGGCCGCGTTCTACGGGGTAGGTAATGAGCGTTTGGTCGGCTAAATCCTGGGGTTCGAGATATGGCTTATTCGCCAGAGGGTGCTGGTTGGCTATGCCTATATGCATCTCATAAGAAAAAAGCGGTACGTATTCCACGCCTTTGATGAACTGTGGATCAGATGTGATCACTAAATCTATGTCGCCCTGCGCGAGGGCTGGTAGTGGCTCAAAGGTAAAGCCGCCGGAAAAATCCAACTCGATCGCAGGCCATTGGTTACGAAAAATTTCAATGGTGGGCATTAGCCAGTTAAAGCAGCTGTGGCATTCAATGGCCATAAATAACCGCCCTGCCTCACCGTGAATTAACTTTTTGATGTCCCGCTCAGCTTCGTCCACGCGCGCCAGCACGTCATCTGCCAGTTGCAGCAAACGCTTTCCCGCTTCACTAAAGCGTAAAGGCCGGCTTTTGCGGATAAATAATTCACAACCCAGCCTAGACTCCAACTCCTTGAGCTGGTGCGACAAAGCCGACTGCGTGAGAAAAACTCGATCCGCCGCTTCAACCAAACTACCGGTTTCGCGCAGGGCGATGAGCGTTTTGAGGTGTCGAACTTCCAGCATGCTTGTATCCCCGCCATGTTTTACCCATCTTAACATTAAAAAAATTCATCTTTAAACTGAAAATTATCAGTTTGATTCATATTTATAATGAAATGAATAATGGCTGCACATTCAATGAAGTCATTAAAGGTATTTTCCATGTCCCAATCTGTTACTACACATAGCCTCGGATTTCCTCGCATAGGCGTAGATCGCGAACTCAAAAAAGCTCAGGAAGCCTACTGGCGCGGAGACATTTCCCAAGCCGACTTAGAGGCCGTAGGGCGCGAATTACGCCTGAAGCACTGGCAGCTTCAGGCAGATGCAGGCTTAGACCTCATCCCCACCGGCGATTTTGCGTGGTACGACCAAGTTCTTACCTTGTCTGCAACCTTGGGCAACATTCCGCTTCGCCACCGCAAAAGCCATATAGTCGCCAAGGCTGATCACGCCATCCATGAAGGTTGCTGCGCAGCGCATCAAACAAGTTCCGCCCAAGGTGTTAGCACTGCTTGTTCAGACATAGATTTGGATACGCTGTTTCGTGTTGCACGGGGCCGCGCGCCAAGTGGTGCAGCAACCAGCGCATCCGATATGACCAAATGGTTTGATACCAACTACCACTACCTAGTGCCGGAGTTTCACCCGAATCAGGAATTCAAACTCAGCTGGACGCAGATAATCGACGAAACCAAAGAAGCTATTGCGGCCGGTCATGCCGTTAAGCCTGTGATTTTGGGGCCACTCACTTACCTGTGGTTAGGTAAAGAGAAATCAGAAAACCTTGATCGCTTTGATTTATTGGACAATTTATTACCCGCCTATCAGGAATTGCTGCACGCCTTGGCTGATACGGGGGCGCAGTGGGTTCAGATTGACGAGCCTATTTTGGTACTGGATCTACCCACCAAATGGCAACAAGCCTTTGAGCGCGTTTATCACACACTCAAACACCCCGCATTGAAACTGTTAGTGGCAACTTATTTTGGCGCACTGGGTGAAAATCTTTCGACGACGCTTAATTTACCCGTGGCAGGTTTACATATAGACGCGGTGCGCGCGCCAGAGCAAGTTTTAACGGTGGTGGATCGCTTGTCTGCACACAAAGTACTGTCAATAGGTATTGTGGACGGTCGCAATATTTGGCGTAACGATTTACAAAAATCGCTAAATCTTTTGCACACCGCTCGCTCGCGCTTGGGCAATCGTTTATGGGTTGCGCCATCTTGTTCGCTATTACACTCGCCCGTAGATTTAGAGCGGGAAACAAAGCTGGATGCTGATATTAAAAGCTGGCTAGCATTTGCCAAGCAAAAAGTGCAGGAAGTGGTCACGCTCAAAACGTTATTGGTTGATGAGAAAAATCGCGCGGCGCAGGAGCATTTACAACTCAGCAACGCAGCGGTGTTAGCGCGATCTTCATCACCCAAAATTCACAATCAAGCGGTACAAGCGCGGCTGGCCGCCGTACAACCAGAAGACGCGAATCGCGATTCTGTTTTCATCAAGCGTATTGAAAAGCAACAAGCTGTTTTAAAGCTGCCTTTGTTCCCAACCACCACAATTGGTTCCTTCCCACAAACCGATTTCATTCGCCAAATTCGTAAAGAATTTAAAAAAGGTGACATAACTGCGGAAGATTACGAACAAAAAATTCGCGCTGAAATTGCAGATTGCATCGTTCGCCAAGAGCGTATAGGAATTGATGTTTTGGTTCACGGCGAAGCGGAACGTAATGACATGGTGGAATATTTTGGCGAGCAATTGGACGGCTACGCATTCACTCAATACGGCTGGGTGCAAAGCTATGGCTCGCGCTGCGTTAAACCACCCATTATTTATGGCGATGTATCTCGTCCATTCCCAATAACTGTTGCTTGGGCGCGCTATGCGCAATCGCTTAGCGAAAAACCCGTAAAAGGAATGTTAACCGGCCCCATCACCATGCTGTTTTGGTCGTTTGTGCGCGACGATCAACCGCGTGCAACCACCGCCTTGCAAATTGCCTTGGCATTGCGGGATGAAGTGGTGGATTTGGAAAGCGCTGGAATCAAAGTGATTCAAATTGACGAGCCCGCAATTCGCGAAGGCTTGCCACTGCGCGTTAAAGATCGCGCTGCTTATTTGGATTGGGCGGTATTTGCATTCCGTATAAGCGCCAGTGGTGTGAGCGATGAAACACAAATTCACACGCACATGTGCTATTCCGAATTTAACGACATTATCAAAGCCATTGCAGATTTGGATGCGGATGTCATCACCATTGAAACGTCGCGTTCCGATGGTGATTTGTTGCAAGCGTTCGAAAACTTCAACTACCCGAACGACATTGGCCCAGGTGTTTATGATATTCACTCGCCGAACGTGCCGGATGTAGAAAGCATGGCGAATTTATTGAAGCGCGCAACACGAAAAATTCCTGCTGAGCGTTTATGGGTTAACCCGGATTGCGGTTTGAAAACACGGCGCTGGCCGGAAACAGAAGCAGCATTAGAACGCATGGTACAAGCAGCAAAGTTGTTGCGTGCGGACTACCGCCAAAAAACAAGTGAATCTACATCAGCAAAGCGTGAACTCTTGGAAGCTTAACAAACTGACTGGTATCGATTAACGCAGCGCCAAGGATGGCAATATTTTTCACCAACGCCGAGTATTTAATTATTTTTTTTAACCCACTCCTCAAATTGCAGTGCAGGCATCGGCTTTGCAAAATAAAAGCCTTGCATTAAATCGCAACCGCGCTCGGTGAGCACATCGAGTTCCGCTTTCGTTTCAACACCCTCTGCAATGGTTTCTTTGCCCAACGAATTTGCCAGCGAAATAATGGAATTTACGATTGCGAGAGACGCCGGTTCATCCAACATTTCCCGCACAAAGGATTGATCGATTTTGAGCACATTTACAGGTAAGCGACGCAAATAATTTAAACTGGAATAACCTGTTCCGAAATCATCAATAGCAATACGGAAACCCAAGTTGCGCAAATAATTTACGGTTTGAATGGAAGATTCCATATCGTGCATCAAAATACTTTCAGTCAATTCCAACTCAATAGAATCAGATGCGGCGCCTTCTTCTTTTAAAATAGTTTCAATACGGTGAACAAAATCTTCTTTGCGGAATTGCACTACCGAAATATTCACAGCAACCACCAAATTGGAAAACCCCTGCTTGCGCCAAGTAGTAACCTGCCTTGCCGCTTGCGCAAAAACCCAATCGCCTAAGGGAATAATTAAACCGGTTTCTTCTGCTAGCGGAATAAATTCTGCAGGGGAGATCAACCCACGATCAGGGTGACGCCAACGCACGAGCGCTTCTGCACCCCAAAGCTTTCCATTCTTGGCAATAAGCTGAGGCTGATAATGAACTTCGAAACCGCCATGATCTAAAGCTAACCGCAAATCGCTTTCCAGCTTTAGGCGATCCAAGGTACGCGCATTTAACAGCGGCGTATAAAACTGATAATTGTTACGCCCTTTTTCTTTAGCAAGATACATAGCAGCATCTGCATTTTTAATCAGGCTGTTAACGCTATCGCCATCGTCTGGATAAATAGCAATGCCGATACTCGGCGTAACGTGAAGGCTTATTTCACCAAGATCATAAGGGTGCTGCAAAACTTCGCGCAGCTTTATGGTGAGATCCGCAATGATGGTTTCATCTTTTATTTTAGAAAAGAGCACCACAAACTCGTCACCGCCCAAGCGGGAGACGGTGTCATCCGTACGAATAGTTGAGCTTAAGCGCTTTGCGGTCTCTCTTAAAAGCTGATCACCAACAGCATGCCCGAGAGAATCGTTTACGTTCTTAAAGCGATCAAGATCAATGAAGAGTACACCGACCTTTTCCTGCTGGCGCCTGGCCGCGTTGATCGCCATTTCCAAACGATCATTCAATAGTACCCGGTTAGGAAGCCCGGTTAAATTGTCGTGGTGGGCAAGAAATTCAATTTGTGCACGTGAATTTTTGTATTCAGTAATGTCATTAAAAATAGCGATATAGTTTTCAGCCTTTCCCTCCGCATTGGGAACAAGACTAATAGAATACCAAGAGGGAAACACTTGCCCATTTTTGCGCTGATTTGAAAGTTCACCCTGCCAATAGCCTTGTTCGCGCAGTGCACTAACCACATTTCGAAAAAAACTGTGTGTGTGCAAACGAACGCCTTCGGCAATGGTGTCAACACCTACAACATCCGCTTCTTTAAACCCCATTATGGATTCGTAAGCACGGTTAACCGATACAATGCGAAAATCAGCATCGGTAATCATAATAGCTTCATTAGAGCTTTCGAAAACTTTAGCCCACAAACGCAACTGATTGTCTTGCTGTTTGCGTTGTGTAATTTCGCGCACAACCATAAGCACTTCATCGGTACCGCGAGGGAGCACACGAGCCTCCCAATAACGCAAGCGCGTTGAATCCTGCGACCATTGCAACTCAACCAATTGCATTTGGTTACTACGAAACGCCTGCTTCATAGCGCACTCAACTGAGCTAAATATTCCCGCAGGTAAATAACCGAAATCCTGACCGGCGTCATGAGTTACCCACTCACCCATGTCGTAGACATAGGAGCCTGCTTGCATATCCAAAATTTTTCCGCTGCGCTCTACGCGAATA
Source organism: uncultured Cellvibrionaceae bacterium (assembly GCA_964581625.1). Taxonomy (GTDB): domain Bacteria; phylum Pseudomonadota; class Gammaproteobacteria; order Pseudomonadales; family Cellvibrionaceae; genus Cellvibrio. Next base: position 18,318 of record CAZOPE010000026.1, on the reverse strand, counting down.
ATAATATCGGGAATAGCCGACAACAAAGCGCGGGTTTTACTTTCGCTTAAACTTAAATCTAAAAATGCATGGCTCGCTCGTAACAAGTAGTGGATGCGATAAGGCAAGGTGCCCCAGCTCACGGGTTTGGTAATAAAATCTGTTGCGCCACTTTGGTAGCCCAAGCGAATAGATTCAACATCATCTAAGCCGGTCACCATGGCGATGGGTATGTCGTGGCCGCGAGGGTGTTGTAATAATTCAGCACATAAACTGAAGCCGTCACCATCGGGCAGCAAAACATCTAGCAACACTATGTCTACTAAGTGCTGTTCAAAAAGCTGACGAGCTTGCGCACAATTTTCTGCCGTTAATACGTTGAATTCAGCCTGCTCAAGCGTGGCGAGCATCATCAAGCGCGCGGCTTCATCGTCCTCAACAATTAAAACAACAGCAGGTTTGGGTTTAAACATAGTTACACCAAATTCTCTTGTTTTATATGCAGCAACTCGGCTTCGGCAAGTGCGTAAAGTGTTTTGCTATTGTTCAATAGTGATGTTGCAGCATCTAAATCGCCTTCACGGCCTGCTGTCTCTAGCTCTCGAAAGAGATTTGTAAGCGCACCAATACCTAAATTCGCTGAACTGTTTTTTAAGCTATGTGCAATTTTGTACAAGCTTATTGCATCTTTTTGCAAAAGCGACGCTTCCATTTCTTTGAGTAAATTAGGGCTTCCTTCCAAGTAAAGATCAATAACGCGAGCCAATAACCCGGGCTTTAGATGTCTTAATTGCGCAATCACTTTTTTGTCGATATCAAGTGTTGGCGCTGTGATTCTTGGTGGTTCGTTTAATGGATTGTGCTTCGGCAACCATTCCACCAAAAGTTTATACAGTTGTTCAAGGGTGAAAGGTTTACTTAAATAATCATCCATACCTCGTGCAATGCAATTTTCCCGATCACCCACTACCGCATTTGCGGTTAGTGCAATAATCGGTAATTTACTTGAAGAATTTGCCATTTCGCGTTCGCGAATTTTTTGCGTTGCTTCAAAGCCATCCATAATCGGCATGTGGCAATCCATCAATACCAGATCAAATGTCTGCTGATCTAAACACTTGAGCGCTTCCATTCCGTTGTTAGCAACCTCCACGCGCAGACCCAACGACTGCAACATGGCTAAAGCAACTTCTTGGTTAACAAGATTATCTTCTGTTAGCAGCACCTTTCCTTCCAAGCGTGAAAAGCCATTATCTGCACTATTGAGTGGCAACAACACTTCAGGCAGCAGGTTATTTTTTTGATGCTCGCCAACTAATATATTCGCAATAAGATTATGCAGATCTGACTGTCTAACGGGTTTTAACAGATAAACAACATCACTCGGCAATGCTGGATGAGCTGGCATGCCCGATGAACTCAAAACAACTTTAGATAAGTGATCTAGGCGTTTGTCTTTCGCGATGGCGGCTATAAGTTCACCGCCATCCATATTCGGCATCATCCAATCCGTTAATAAAATTTGGAAAGGTGTATGCGCGTCGGCTGCGCGTTGCAAGAGTGTGAGTGCTTGGGCCCCAGACTCAGCCATAACAGGTTTTGCACCCCACGAAACGAGCCAGTGCTCAAGAATCTCACGGTTTGTTTGATTGTCGTCAACGATAAGAATGCGCAGGTTTTCAAAGCCCTGCACAAATTTGTAGGTGCGAACATCTGTTGCTTTGGGTAGAGATAAAGTGAAATGAAATTGCGAACCTTTACCAAAATCACTTTCAATAAAAATTTCGCCTCCCATCAAACTAATAAGGCGTTGTGAAATAGCGAGCCCCAAACCTGTGCCACCATATTTGCGAGTGGTGGATGTGTCTGCTTGCGTAAACGCCGTAAACAATTTTGCTTTCTGCTCGGGCGTGATGCCTATGCCCGTATCTTTTACAGAAAAATGTAAGATAACCTGCGTTGCGGTTTCTTCACGCACGTCTACCGACAAAATGACTTCGCCCTGCGCCGTAAACTTTATGGCGTTGCTCAGTAAATTAGTAATGACCTGCGCCAAGCGGGCTGAGTCTCCGCTTACAGATACAGGAGGAACGGGCGTGTTGCACAATAATTCCAATCCCTTGCCTTGCGCTGCCGGCGCGTAACGCTCTGCAAGGTCTTCCAGCAAACGATTCAGTTGAAATGGGCGAGGGTCTAAGTCTAAACGCCCGGCTTCGATTTTAGAGAAATCCAAAATGTCGTTAATGATGGTTAACAAATCTTCGCCGGAACTACGTGCAACCCGTGCATAACGTTTTTGTTTTGCGTCGAGCGGGGTATCAATCAGCATATTCGTCATGCCTAAAATACCGTTAAGCGGCGTGCGAATTTCATGGCTCATTACGGCTAAAAATTCACTCTTGGCTTTGTTAGCTGCTTCTGCGCGTTGCGTTGCTTGCTGTAATTGCAAAGTGCGTTCTTCCACGCGTTGCTCCAGCAGTTCTTGCTGTTTGCGCAGCTCTGAGTCTTGCACCTCTATGCGATCTAACATGGTGTTGAACCGATGCGTGAGTTGTTCAACTTCATCACCCGTTTTAGTGACTTCTGCACGCATGCTGTAATCACCTTTTTCACCCACTGACCTAGCTAGCTCGCTGAGTCGGCGCAAAGGGCGAGTGATAATTCCGGTGAATCGTCCAGCAATTAAACCGGTAATAGCCAACACCAGCAAAGAGGTTCCCGCCGCCAACCCCAGCTGACTCAAAAGCTGGCTGCGCACTTTGGATAAATCCACATCCAGTAGCAACTGCCCCACCACTTCATTTTTCCATTTCACATCGACGGCAATGTGCTTATCAACATGTTGCAATATATTTTGTTGGCGATAGTACTCCGCGAGAATTTGCTTGTTCGTCAACATCAAACGCGCAGACACCACCTTGGGGTCCACCTGCAGCACTTGCAAGGCTTCAGTAGCTTCTTTGTCATTTGCGAACATGCTGGGCGATGCGAGATTAAATGCTGTGGCTTCCGCCAGAATCATCAACTGAGTATCAATTTGCTGGCGTGCCGCTTGATGCTGATGCCACACACTTATGGTTCCGGCAATAAGCACCGCGAAGGCTGAGACAAACATGGCCAAATGGCTAACTTTGCGGGTAAAGCTAGTGTCGCCCATGCTACCTCCCTCCCTGGCGATATCTCGCCAATTTTAAAAGCTGGCTGCTCACGCTAACGCCAGATTGTTTTACTGCTGCCATAGAGATTGCAAATTCGATTCGCCCCTCTTGGTTGCGCGCAAGCGCTATGCCCACATTGGATTCGTAAGGGTCTGGATCATCCGCCACTAAAAGCACGCCAGGTGGCAATGGAGAAGGCAAGGCGATGGGGATTCCATTCACGGGGCGGTAAATCAATTGGCAGCTTTTTAAGTTTTCCAATGCGGCGACGGGGCTATCCAAAAACGTAAGTTGAATAACTTGTTTGGTAACAGGCTGGCCGTTGAGGATTTGGGTGGATACGGGCTGTTTGTTTAAGGCGGCGAGCACATTCCGAGCATCGCCCGTTGCCCCCAGCGCGCACAGGTGGAACTCGGGGCCAAAGGGCTGCGCGGGCCACTCTATGAACTTTAAAAACTTGTAGACGAACGGAACCCTGAGGGATGCCTCATTCGCTGCGTCCCCCATGGACACCATTGATAAAAGCCCTAAAAAGCAGCCTAGGATGACCCGATTCAGAACACATTCTCCCAAGCAGATAAAGGTTGAGCGCTAGGTTGCACGCCTTCTTCTTATTCCTGAAAAACTGAGCACAGAATAGACCAAATTCTCCACATTTGTTATTACACAGCCTAGCAGTTATCCACCGCTGCACCCTACTTGTCCGGGCACAAAAGCAGCATCAATGCTATGATGGCGGTTCGTTTTACTGCCCAAGTCATATCACCATGCTGCTTTTTGTCGATAACCTTACCAATGTAGATTTCAGCTTTCTGGATGCCAACCGCGGCCTTCTGGGCGAAACCTATCTCGCCAATATCGCCTTGCACGGCGACCTAGACGAACAAGGCATGGTTTGCGATTTTGGCACAGTGAAGAAAATCGTGCGTAATTGGCTAGATACCGAATTGGATCACCGCTTGGCAGTACCCGCACGCTCGCCGAATATAACAATTAATGATGAAGGCGAATTTTTGGATATCCGCTGGCAATTCGGCACAGACAATCAATTTCTACACACACGCTCTCCGCGCGACGCCATAGCCTTGGTCGATACAGAAAGTCTTACGCCCGAATCCATTGCACAATGGTGTATCACCCAACTCAAAAGTTTATTCCCGGGTAGCGTTGCAACATTGGAACTGAACTTTACTCACGAACATATTGCGGGCGCGAGCTACCATTACAGCCACGGCTTGAAAAAGCATTTAGGTAACTGCCAACGCATTGCCCACGGCCACAGGTCTCGTATTGATATTTGGGAGAATGGCGTTAAATCTCCAGAACTTGAACAGCAATGGGCGCAGCGCTGGTGCGATATTTATATAGGCACGCGTGAAGATATAGTCGGTACACCGGTGTATAACAATAAGCCCTACTACCAGTTTGCTTACGTTTCCCAGCAAGGCGCCTTTGAGCTGACTATTCCGCAAAATTCTTGCTATTTAATTGATACAGATAGCACCGTTGAATTGATCGCCCAACATTTTGCGCATGCGACCAAAGCAGCGCGCCCTAACTCACGCATTCGCGTTAAAGCATTTGAAGGAATTAATAAAGGCGCGATTGCGGACGTGTAAAAATTAATAATAAATAAATGGAGACTTTATGAGTTTAACGACCGGCGTGTTTTTGGCCATTGTGGCTTTTTTTACTTGGCGCGGTTATCAAAAAGGATTCTTGGGTTCCATCACAAAACTATTGAGTTTTGTTATCGCCTATCCTGCCGCTATTTTCCTCACCAAACCTTTTGCGAATTTTTTGCGTGGCTTTACGAGCTTAGATGGCCTTGTGCTATTTCTGGTGGCAGGCTGCAGTATTTTCTTAATCACAAGCTTAATCGTCACCTTGGTGCTCGGCGGCATTGCTAAACTCATTCCCCACAACGAATTCACAGCAACGAGCTCCAAAATCGGCGGAACCGTTTTTGGAGTTCTGGTTGGCAGCCTCTTGGGTTTAGTTGCGGTTTACCTTATCGGAATTGCAAAACCAAAAACACCACCCGTTGCTGCAACTGAGAAGAACTCATCCGCAAAACAAATGACGGCGGCGGAAGCAGAAAGCATTCAACAATATGTTGTTCCCGAAGATGCACCAACAACCGCCTCAAAAGATTCGTTTATTGATATCACGGCGAAACAATTGGTGAGCACCGCAGCATCAACCGCTGTTGGTGTAATTACCTCTGACGATGCCAGCAAACAACTCACCAAAACCATGACACAAGACCCGCAAGCCACACTGGGCCATGTGCAAAATATGGTGAACGACGGCGAATTTAAGCAGTTGTTAAACAACCCGGAATTTCAGCAGGAACTCAACGAAGGTAACGCACAAGCTTTGTTGCAAAACAAAGATTTCCAAGAGCTTATGCAAAACCCCGATATGCGCGCCATTATTGCGAGCGAAAATCAAGATGCGGGTTCAGAACAGGCCGCCGCAGAAAAAATGATTCAAGCTTGGCAAAAAGTAGAAACACTCCGAAATGATCCGCGCGTAATGAATATCGTCAATGACCCCGCATTTCAAGCACAGCTAAATTCGCCCAACAAACTGCCATTACTTATGAACCCAAGCATGCGCGAGCTCACGGAAATTATTTTTAACAGTGAATCGAATCCTGCGCCCGCACCACAAAAAGCAAACGCGCCAGAACCCCGTTCGACAAAAATGACTCGGTACGAAGTAGAAGATATTACGAATGGTGTAAAGCAAATCAACGAAGCGCCCGCCAACAAGCAATCGCCAACCGGCGAAAAAGAGACGGAAGCAGACAAAACTCCCGAACAAAAACTTTACCGTTGGACAGATGCGGATGGGAAAGTCCACTACTCAGACAAACCCATCAAGCATTAATAAACTATAAGAGCTAGTAAAGAGGCGGCTCACCCTCAGGGCGAGTTTTAAAGCGTGGTTGCGCCCAAAAATATTGGCCGGGGATTTTGCGAATTTCATCTTCCATAAATTTGCTTACGCGCAATGCATCTTCATATTCATCCCCCGTAGGGTAATTGTCAAAAGCGGGATGAATAACTAATTCGTAACCTTTCCCGTTAGGCAAGCGTTTTTGTGTGAATGGAATTATTTTTGCGCGACCCAAACGAGCAAATTGCGCGGTGGCGGTAACCGTTGCGGTCTGCACACCAAAGAATGGAACAAATACGCTGATTTTTTCTCCAAGATCGCGGTCTGGCGCATACCAAATCATTCGCCCTTGGCGCAAACGGCTAATCATTCCACGCACATTATCGCGGCTAAACGCAGTTCCACCCGGCGCATAGGCTTCGCGGCGAACTTTCTGCATATAATCGTAAACTTTATTGCGATGCGGGCGGTACATACCATCGTAATTTACATACTGCCCCAGCATTGCACTGCCAATATCCAAGGTGGTGAAATGCATACTCAAGAGTAAGGCGCCCTGCCCATCTTTTAACGCGGCTTCAACATGTTCAACACCACTAATGGTGAACAAACGACGCAAGCGCCACTTAGGCCAAAACCACGCGATGCCCGTTTCAAATATCGCCATAGCCGTTGAATAAAGCGTTTCGTAAAGCAAAGCTTCGCGTTCTTTTTCACTCAACTCAGGAAAACAAATGCGCAAATTAGTTTGCGCTTGATTCAAACGTTTTTTATTGCGTTTGAGATAGGGAATTAATAAATGCGGTAAATAAAACTGCACACGATAAGGTAGCTGCGCCAACAAAAGCCAAACCACTACACCAAACCAGGCAAGCCAGTAGCGGGGGGCAAGTAAAGCGCGAGTAAACACAGGTGGCTGCATAATCATCAAATCAACTTTTCGGAGCCGCTATTATAGCCTGAGATAAGGTTTGACGACCAAGTAAACGATATAAACGACAAGCGAAAATAAAAAGGCCAGTGAAACTCTCTGGCCTTTTTATTACTAGTCACAGGATCCGCCTGAATTTACGCGTGGCGGCTGCCTAGTTTATTTAATAGTGATCGACCGGAAGCTAGGTGTTCCACCACGTACAAACCGAATTGCTTTGGCTGTATTTTTAGGCATTGAACTCACAATTTTGGTGTAAGTGTTCAACGAATCCACGTCTACAAAATCCAGCTGTGTAATGACATCGCCACGCTGTAAACCTGCGCGCTGTGCCGCACTGTCCGGCTCTACGCTAAGAATTTGAACACCTTTCTCTGCACCTTCTGCCGGAGCCACGCTTAAACCCAATGCATCGGTTTTGGTGGGTTTACCATCGGGAATGTTTGGCTTTTCAGTTGCACCAGATTCGTCTTTCAGTTTCTCCAACGTGCCCGACAAGGTTTCGCGCTTACCTTTGCGGATCACATCAAAAGTAACTTTAGTACCGGGCGCCAATTGACCTACGATACGCGGCAAATCGGCTTGACTGTGAACATCCTGACCATTAAAGCGAACAATCAAATCGCCCACCTTAACACCAGCTTTTTCAGCGGGGCCTTTAGGAGCCACTTCAGACACAATTGCACCTTGCGCTTTATCTAATCCATAGGCACTGGCTAAATCTTTATCTACACCACCGATCACAACGCCTAACCAACCGCGTTCAACGCGCCCCTTGTCTTTTAGTTGACGCACAACATCAATCGCAACCGAAGAAGGAATAGCGAATGACAAACCAACAGAACCACCGGAAGGCGTATAGATTTGCGAGTTAATACCGACGACTTCACCATCCATATTAAACAAGGGGCCGCCAGAGTTACCGGGGTTAATCGCTACGTCGGTTTGAATAAATTGTACGTAACCGCGATCAGATGGAATATTGCGGCCAATTGCACTCACGATACCGGCGCTCGCTGAATAATCCAAACCAAACGGTGAACCAATGGCTACAACCCACTGCCCCACTTTTAACTTTTCATTTTTTGCCAAACTTAATTGAGGCAAGTTTTTAGCATCAATTTTTAACAGTGCTATATCGGTACGATCATCGGTACCAATTAATTTTGCATCAAACTCGCGTTCATCATTGAGGATAACTTTAATTTCATCCGCCTCGCTAACCACATGATTATTGGTAAGCACATAGCCGTCATTTGAAATAATAAATCCCGAACCTATAGAACCGTGTTCGCGCTGGGGCATTTGGCGCTGCTCTAACAGCTCACGGAATATTTCTGGAATATCCTGCATTTGATTGTTAGGGATTTGGCGAAGTTGACGAGTTTGTTTGGCTTTGGTTACTGCAGTAATTTTGACTACAGCGGGTGATGCTTTCTCAATAAGATCGCTAAAATCTGGAAGGGGTGCCGCTTGGACAGATGTCATTACCAAGCTGACAGACAACAAAAACAAACTTGCTGCACGCAACAAAAATTTCTTCATATAAACCTCTAGTAAGACGATTCCCACAAGCCGACAAATTCATTCTGTCAGCCAGAAATACGGAGAATATGACACAAGTGATTTGAAAAAATTCCGCGACACATGAAAAATTTCGCGCCGCACGGCGATTATAAAAAAAGCGGTAGAAAGGTTCCAGCCTTAATGAAATATGCAAAAAATGTTCAGCAAACATTCAGTTTTTATGGCTTGGGGTGATTCAAATCATAGCCTTCAACCATACGGCTGATTTCTTCGGGAGTCATCTTAGTTTTGCTGGAAGAGCTGCCGGCCGATGCCGCACTTGCACTCGCGGCTGAAGATCCCTCTGCTGCTTTTTCTGAGCTGGCTTTCTCTTCCGCTTTACGCTTTTCTTCTTCCTTCTTCATAAATTCTTTATGCGCAGCTTCGTCTTCTAAACGCACAGTTACCCTACGGTTTTGCGCGCGCCCCGTTGCCGTCTTGTTATCTGCAATAAAGAATTTATCTCCATGCCAGCGCGTAGTAATTTTGGTTGCTGCCACGCCCTGCTCTGTCAAATAAGTACTCACCCACTCGGCATGTTGTTTGGACATAGTTTCATTGGCTTCGACTGTGCCTGAGTTGTCGCTGTGGCCATCCACAAATACGCCCACCACTGCGGTGTCTGCCTTCATATAACGCGCCACCTTAGCTAACTCAGTTTTTTGAGCGGCGGTGAGCCCCTCTGCCTTCTCAGCAAAGTTCAGTGAGGTACGCGCAACCTGGTTAAAGGTGTAAGGAATTAAATCCGCTATGCATTGCTGGTAGGCTTTGTAGCCCGATGCAAAATTCTTTGCATTCACGACCACACGCATAATTGCTGAGTTGGATGAGCCCGCCGCAACCGGCTGGGATGAATACATCACATTCATGCCTGCAGAAAGTTGAGCGATCAACTGTGTAATCTGGGCGGGCGCGAGTGTAATTGGCTGATTACCTTGATCGACCTTAGTGGCTCCTAAAGGAACAGGAACCAAATCGTTTCGCCAAGGCGGCGGCAACGTTTCTGCACCGGCAATACTGCCTGGAAAAACCACCTTACCTTGCGATTCCAAATAAAAGCTTTCTGCTGCCCCCGCCTTGCGCGCTAGCACAGCTTTGCCGAAATTTGGGATGGTATGGGTGAGGTTACAGGAGAAGGGGCTGGACGCGACCTTCCATTCAGAACTGGTGATATCAGCCCCATACATCTGCGCCTGCGCGAATTGAGCTAGCACCGAATACGCCAGTAGTGCACCAAAAAATCGAGCCTTAGAACCCATCACAAAAACCTGCGTCACTCAATTAAGACTTCAAAAGCCCGCTAAAAAACCACTCATCATGCAAGAGTATAGCCAAGCACCGCGCTCGGCCACAAAACTTGTAGCTGCGCCGGGGTGCTATTTTTGATAGCATGCGGCAAGTTTTTGAATTTGAAGAGAAAGCCGTTCATGTCGCAATCCCCCGCCCTCCAAACAATTACCCTGACCCGCCCAGACGACTGGCATATCCATTTACGCGATGGCGCCGCTCTAAGCAGAACCGTAGGGGATGCGGCGCAACAATTCTCTAGAGCCATCGTCATGCCTAACCTTGTTCCGCCGGTTATGACAACTGAGCAGGCACTGGATTATCAAACGCGTATTAGGGCTGCCCGGCCAGCCGGTAACGCCTTTGAGCCCTTGATGGTTCTTTACCTCACAGACAATACCGACCCAGCGGAAATCGCCAAGGCCAAAGCTGCCGGTGTTACCGCGGTTAAACTTTACCCCGCGGGCGCTACCACCAACTCTGGCTCCGGCGTAACTGACCTAACCAAGGTTTACCCTGTGCTGGAAGCCATGCAAAAAGCCGGCATGCCGTTTCTCCTGCACGGCGAAGTGACCGATTCGTCCATCGACATTTTTGATCGCGAAAAAGTATTTTTAGATCGCACCTTCGGCAATCTGGTTAAAAACTTCCCCGAGTTGAAAATGGTGTTGGAACACATTACAACCGCAGACTCCGCCGAATTTGTCGCTGCTGCGCCCGCCAATGTTGCTGCCACAATTACAGCGCACCACTTGCTTTACAATCGCAACCACATGCTCGCCGGTGGAATTCGTCCACATTATTACTGTCTGCCAATTCTTAAGCGCAACACGCATCAGGCAGCACTTATCAAAGCGGCAACCAGCGGCAGCCCAAAATTCTTTTTAGGCACGGACTCCGCTCCCCACGCCAAAGATAAAAAAGAAGCAGCCTGCGGCTGTGCCGGTAGTTACACCGCTTATGCCGCCATAGAACTTTACGCCGAAGCCTTTGAAGACGCCGGCGCGCTCGACAAGCTTGAAGGTTTTGCCAGCCACTTCGGCCCCGATTTTTACCAATTACCGCGTAACAGCGAAACAATCACCTTGGTGAAATCCGCATGGCAAGCCCCCGAGACATTGGCATTTGCAGACACCACTCTCGTTCCTTTAAGAGCGGGTGAACAATTACGCTGGAAGCTCCAGCAATAAGCCAATTGGCCGAATGAAGATATCGACAGCTCAGAATTAAGGCTCTCCAGTGAATCCACCTGAAAACCAAAAAGATCCCTCATCCCCCTTGGCGCAACGCTTTCGCGGCTTTTTGCCCGTAATTATTGATGTTGAAACCGGTGGCTTTAATTCTCAAACCGACGCGCTGCTGGAAATTGCAGCGGTAACTGTCAGAATTGATGACGACGGGATTTTGCATCGCCATGAAACTTTCTCGTTTCATATAGAGCCGTTTGAAGGCGCCAATATCGAGAAAGCCGCGTTGGATTTCACCGGCATAGATTTGGACAGCCCCGACCGCATGGCCGAGCCGGAGCTGATGGCGCTTACCGATATGATGCAAGCCGTGCGCCGCGCCGTAAAAGAAAACGGCTGTACACGTGCCGTAATTGTTGGCCACAACGCGCATTTTGATTTGAATTTTTTAAATGCCGCCGTCGAGCGCTGCGATATAAAACGAAACCCTTTCCACCCCTTCAGTGTGTTCGACACTGCAACACTCTCAGGCCTCGCATTCGGCCAAACTGTTTTGGCAAAAGCCTGCCGCTGTGCCGGATTAGAATTCAGCAATAGCGCTGCGCACTCCGCTGCTTACGACGCAGAAAAAACTGCCGATTTGTTTTGTTTTATTGTGAACAAATGGAAGGAATTTGGTGGATGGCCTATTCCGGTTTGCGAGGATGATGAGGAAACCGAGTAAAACTGCTTCTTCAAGTTTGAAACCGAAATTAAAACTGCGGTTCACTTCAAAGAATATTTTTTTGGAGAGTAGTCATCCTCGCGTAGCAGGGATCCAGCTCTTCGGGCTGTCAAGCTCTTTAAAAACTGGATCCCCGCTGCGCGAGGATGACGACTCCCTGATTAATGAAATATCCCACCTATATCGAATAACCTCTTCAATAATATCTAACAGTTAATAAAACCACTTAACCAACTGAAATCTCCGGCAACACCGGCGCTGCAACAATTTGTTTTTCGCTTGGCGCAATCACTTCTGCTACACCTTTAGCAATTAATTTTCCGTCCTGATTGTGTGCTTCACAATCCAAGGTAATTAATTTAACGCGCTCTTTCATTTCCGCCACGGTCAACGTCACGGTCACTGTATCGCCCACTTTTACGGGATGCTTAAAGCTCAAACTTTGACTGCGGTAAACAGAACCTGGGCCCGGCAGCTGAGTTGCGATTGCTGCGGAGATTAATGCGCCCGTCCACATGCCGTGTGCAATTGGTTCACCAAAAGCTGTGGTAGCGGCATAAGCTTTATCTAAATGAACTGGGTTTACATCACCCGAACAAGCGGCAAATAAAAGGATATCTTTTTCAGTTAAAGTTTTGCTGTAGGTTTTTGACAGACCAACAGAAAGCTCAGCGATAGGGAAATTTTCTAATTGAGACATAGTGAAACTCTGGCGAAGGTTATTGAATGCAGTATAGCTAAAACAACAAAGCCGAGCTATGCCCGGCTTTGTTGGTGATTTTTTCGTGAAGCCATTTATTTCTTTGAAAGCGCGGCCAGCTCTTCTTTTAAATTTCTCATCCAGAAATCAAATGCCAGTTTAACGCGAATATTATTTTGAACACGGTCATTTTTCTCCCAAATAGTTCCCAAGTCGTGCTCGTCGGTGCTAGTGGCAACTAGTTTGTTTGACACAGAATCATAAAGCTCAAACACAATTGTCATGCGTCCGAATCCTTCACTGTAGACATCGATTAAATTAGGGCGACTTTTGAAATCGTCTTTAGAGGCCAGCGGCGCTATTTCAATAATTTTAGTTTTCAGCAAAAGTGTATCCGGAGCAGGTGCAGTTGCGGCCGCGTAAACACCCTCATCAAACACGTACCTTTGTGCTGCGATTGAGTATTTGGCTTGATAATACTTTCTATCATCGTCACTCAGTTCCCAAGGCTCTTCGAACGAGCGCGTACTTGTGGGCTTGATAATTTTAGTGGTTGAAAGATCCAAGTCACTCACAATGATTTTTTTATATTGCGCAAAGTTTGTATTTGGCAGCGCATAGGAAGCATCGAAATGCGGTTTGTGTACGGCAACTAAACCCTTTTGCTCAGCATTACTTTGAGCGGTCTTTTCGTGAGGCTTTAGATAGCCGCAGGCGCTAAGGCTTAGGATTAAAAATGCTGGAAGAATAAGATGTTTCATAGGTTCTCCTGATGGGCCAAACGTCAACTCTGGATTATTACCTTTCGCTTCACCCATTGGATCATGGAAGCGTAAGAAAAGATGTATGGCTTTAGAGCTATTTTGTTAAAGATTGTTCCCCGTCGCAAAATCACGCGCATTAAATTGCTGATGGCATTACTGCTGACTCGTCTAAGGGATGATTTCTTTGCGCGCAAAGAGTATAAACGGAATGTAAAGAAATGTTTGCGTGTTACTAATCGTGACTATACTCAAGCTACTCAGAGGAAAAAATCTGGGTGCAAACTCCGTGAAATGGTAGAAGCAACCTACCGCAGTACTGGATAGTTTGTTTCAAGAAATGCCATTTCATTATGCAGGTCAAACTCTAAAAAAATGGTAGAAAATATGTCATATCATGTTCAGCAAAATACCCAGCAAAAATCCCTCGGCATTTTTATTGTTATCGCCTTCCATGTTCTGTTGATATGGGCTCTGACCACAGGGCTCGCGCAACGAATAATTAATGTACTCCCGCTACCTCCATTAAAGGTAGCTCCTATCGATGAGAAAGTTACACCGCCCCCACCAATTGACGCACCTAAACCCATTATCGACAACCAAACGCAAATTATCGTGGATACAAACTTACCTGTGGTTGATTTCGCAGGAGACACGGCGCCGCAAGTTATTAAACGTGGAGGCGGAGAAGTCATTCCAACGGCAACTTTATCGAAACCTAGATTAATCAGAGCAACCAAACCTGACTACCCTCTTGCGGCTTCCCGTTTAGGTGAGGAAGGCACGACAGGCTTAAGTCTCTACGTAACTGCCGATGGACGTGTAGCCGAAGCAAAACTTTTTTCTACCAGTGGTTCAACCAGTTTGGATAACGCAGCTATCAAACACGCGTTGCGCAACTGGGCATTTACCCCGTGTATGGAGGGAGATAAGGCAGTTGCTTGCTGGCACCAAACAAAATTGGTTTGGCGATTGGAAGACGCTAAACGTTAAGCGATTTGACGCGAAAAAAAAGGAGGCTGCTGCCTCCTTTTTTAATTACTACAAAGATTAACCTACGAACACGCGGGCGTTTCTGAACAAGCGCAGCCAAGCACCGTCGTCCTTCCAATCATCTGGCTTCCATGAATTACTCACGGCGCGGAACACACGCTCAGGGTGCGGCATCATGATAGTCACACGACCATCCTTACTCGACACACTGGTAATACCGAGCGGTGAACCATTGGGATTTGCAGGATAAGTTTCAGTAGCGTTCAGATGATTGTCGATAAAACGCAGAGCGACAGTGCCGCTTTCGTTACAGGCTTTTAAGGCTGCGTCGCTCGCAAATTCGGCATAACCTTCACCGTGGGCAACCGCGACCGGCATATGCGAGCCAGCCATGCCGTTGAATAAAACGGATGAAGATTCTTGCACCTGAACCAAACTAAAGCGCGCTTCAAATTGTTCAGAAAGGTTGCGCACAAAGCGCGGCCAATGATCTGCACCTGGAATTAAATTTTTCAGGTTAGACATCATTTGGCAACCATTACACACCCCCAAACTGAAAGTGTCGTTGCGATGGAAAAATTGCTCAAATTCATCACGCACTTTACTATTGAACAAAATGGTTTTTGACCAACCTTCGCCAGCCCCGAGCACGTCACCGTAAGAGAAACCACCGCAAGCGACCAAGCCCTTGAAAGATTCCAAAGAGACTCGACCAGACAACAAATCACTCATGTGTACATCAACAGCTTTAAAACCAGCGCGATCAAATGCCGCTGCCATTTCTACGTGACCGTTGACACCCTGCTCACGCAATACAGCTATAGTTGGGCGCGCACCGGTGCTAATAAACGGTGCTGCAACATCCTCGTTTTGATTGTAAGAAAGTTTTACGCTTAAACCTGGATCGGTTTTTAAGATGCCTTCGAATTCAGATTTTGCACAGGCTGGGTTATCGCGCATGGCTTGAATGCGGTAACTGGTTTCTGACCACAGGCTTTGCAAAACTGCACGCGATTGATCGAATAACGCAGAACCATTGAGTGCGATACGAACTGTATCTTCATCATTCAATGTGCCTATAACCTTCGCATGAGTTACACCGGCAGCGAAGAAACGATTCAACACCGCATCGGTTTTATCTTTTGCGACTTGCAAGACAGCACCAGCTTCTTCGCTAAACAAAACTGCTAGCGCATCATCACCCAAACAATCCAGATTTACGTCCACGCCGACATGACCGGCAAACGCCATTTCCGCGAGGGTTGCAAACAAGCCGCCGTCACTACGGTCGTGATAAGCAAGGATTTCGTTGTTCGCGATGCTAGCTTGCATTGCATTGAAGAAACCTTTGAGCTGTGCGGCTGAATCCAAGTCCGCAGGAACATCGCCCATTTGGTTGTAAACCTGCGCGAGAATTGAACCACCCAAACGATTTTTGCCGTTACCGAGGTCAACCAAAACCAAATCTGTTGCACCCTTATCGGCTCTGAGTTGGGGCGTTAGGGTTTGGCGAACATCCACTACCGGAGCGAACGCAGAAATAATTAACGACAAAGGTGCTGTCACCGCTTTCGCTTTGCCGTTTTCCTGCCACGCCGTGCGCATCGACATGGAGTCTTTGCCCACGGGAATTGTAATGCCGAGTTCAGGGCACAACTCCATACCGACTGCTTGCACAGTGCGATACATTTTCTCGTCTTCGCCTTTGTGGCCTGCGGCGCACATCCAGTTAGCGGAGAGTTTTACATCGGATAATTTTTCAATACGAGTTGCGGCGATATTGGTAATAGCCTCAGCGATTGCCATGCGACCAGAGGCTGGGCCATCCAACAAAGCGAGCGGAGTACGCTCACCCATACTCATGGCTTCGCCCCTCACAATACCATCAAGGGGGCTGTCGTAACTCACTGTCGTGACCGCAACATCCGCAACGGGAACTTGCCATGGGCCAACCATTTGATCGCGCGCGACCATACCGGTTACGGAGCGGTCGCCGATGGTAATGAGGAAGCTTTTGCTCGCGACTGCCGGGTGCTTGAGCACGCGCTCAGCTGCATCATTAATGTTGATATCTTCGGTTGAAAAGGCGCTTACCGCCGCTTTGTGCTTGTCCGCAACGCGGTGCATTTTTGGCGGTTTGCCGAACAAGACAGACATAGGAAGATCGACGGGTTTTGCGTCGAAGTGTTTGTCGTTGAGTGTCAGGTGTTTCTCATCAGTCGCTTCACCCACAACCGCGTAAGGCGCGCGCTCACGTTTACAGATGGCTTCGAAGCGCGCCAAATCGGCGGGCTTAATCGCCAACACATAACGCTCTTGGGATTCGTTACACCAAATCGCCAATGGACTCATGCCCGGCTCATCATTAGGCACGTTGCGCAATTCAAACTTGCCGCCGGTGCCCCCATCTTTGACCAACTCTGGGAAAGCGTTGGAAAGACCACCAGCGCCAACATCATGAATAAAGGCGATTGGGTTTTTGTCGCCTTGCTGCCAACAAGCATCGATCACTTCCTGACAACGGCGTTCCATTTCCGGGTTTTGGCGTTGTACGGAGGCGAAGTCCAAATCTTCTGATGAAGATCCAGAAGCCATAGACGAAGCCGCACCACCGCCCAAACCAATCAACATGGCCGGGCCGCCCAACACAACCAGCTTGGAGCCAGCATTAAAAGGAGGCTTTTCAATGTGTTCGGTTTTGATATTGCCGTAACCACCCGCCAACATAATGGGTTTGTGGTAACCACGGCGCTCGCCATCAAAATCTTCTTCAAAGGTACGGAAGTAACCGCAAATATTGGGGCGACCAAACTCATTATTGAACGCTGCACCACCAAGTGGGCCGTCGATCATAATATCCAGCGCCGTCACAATGCGGCCTGGCTTGCCGTAGTTTTGCTCCCAAGGCTGCACAAAATCCGGGATTTGCAGGTTAGACACAGTGAATCCATTCAAACCAACTTTGGGTTTGGAACCACGACCAACTGCACCTTCATCACGAATCTCACCGCCAGAACCAGTACCCGCGCCAGAGAACGGGGAAATCGCCGTTGGGTGGTTGTGGGTCTCAACCTTCATTAATAAATGAATAGGCTCTTGGTTATATTCGTAGGCCTTGGTTTCTGGGTTTGGGTAGAAGCGCCCTGCTTCGTGGCCAACCACAACGGCAGCGTTATCGGAGTAGGCAGAAAGCACATCTTCGCCGCCCACTTCATTGGTGTTGCGAATCATTTTAAACAGGCTGCGCTCTTGGTCGACGCCATCGATAGTCCAAGAGGCATTGAAGATTTTGTGACGGCAGTGCTCAGAGTTGGCCTGCGCGAACATCATTAATTCCACATCGACGGGATTGCGGCCAAGGCCTTTAAAGGCATCTACCAAATAGTCGATTTCGTCTTCTGCCAACGCCAAACCTAAGGATTTGTTCGCAGCGACCAGTGCATCGCGGCCACCACCCAAAATATCCACACTGGTTTGCGGTGCAGGTTCTTGCGCGGTAAAGATTTGCTCTGCCGCTTCCAAGCGATCAAACACCGTTTCTACCATGCGGTCATGCAACATGGCGGTAATTGCTGCGCGATCTGCCGCTGAAATGGTGCCTTGCACGTAATAGGCAACGCCGCGCTCAACGCGCTTAACGCTTTCCAAACCGGTATTTCTGGCGATATCGGTCGCCTTGGATGCCCAAGGGGAGATAGTCCCCAAACGTGGAACCACGAGAAAAAGTTCGCCTTCGTGATTCACTTGGCCTTCGACTTTGGGGCCGTAGGTTAGCAATTGCGTTAACACTTGGCTGTGCGCGTCGGTTAAAGGCGCGGACACATTAACAAAATGCACAAACTCGGATGAAATCCCGGTTACGGCTGGAGCCTGTTGTTGCACAGTGTTCAGCAGTTTTTGGGTACGGAAGCTAGAAAGAGCGGGGGCGCCACGCAGAATCAGCATAGTGATTTGAGCCTCAAGCGTCGGTGGATTTAGGGGCGGATTAAAGAGGCGCGCATTGTACTGGATTTATGGGCTGGCAGGAATTGATATTGGCCTTATCAGAAGTAAAGATCGCTTTCTACCACAGCCTTGAAGAGAGCCCTATTTAAGAAGGGAGTCGTCATCCTCGCGTAGCGGGGATCC
>CAZOPE010000025.1:0-63585 GCA_964581625.1 uncultured Cellvibrionaceae bacterium | reverse complement strand
ATGCCGGCCTGTCACGCCGGAGGTCGCGGGTTCGAGCCCCGTCCGGTCCGCCACTCTCCTACTGAATTTGACTTAACGATAAAATTTAAATCCAACGCTTTAAATTATATCTTTAAATCTAAAAAGTCCCTACAAGGGACTTTTTTTATGTCTGTTATTTTTGGTTGGCTTTTTCAGAGGCAGCAATATCTTGCTTAATGTGCTTGTAGGCAAATATGCCGATGTAAGTCGCCATCACACACACCAATGCAACTATAACCAAACCAGAAACCACCACAGTATCAATATACATAAACTTCTCCCGTTGAAAGACCCGCACAATGCGGTTACTTTCAGTCTACAAATAAGACTCCTTGGGATATTGATGCAAATCAACTCAGGCCACATGACTGTGAATTTGCGTAGTAAATTTCAGATACGAAAAAGCCCAAACTACCTTACTTTACGCTCGGTATATTGGGCTTTACACGTTTGTTATTTCTCAAGTGATTTAACGATGGGCTGAATGGTTTCGTCCCAAACCTTTTGATTCAAGTCGCCGATGTGTTTGTAGCGGATGATGCCTTGCTTATCAACCACATAGGTTTCGGGCGCGCCGAACACTCCTAAATCCAACCCCAGCCGGCCATCCTCATCGACAAGAATTTCGTCGTATGGATTTCCAAGCTCTGCAATCCAGCGCTGCGCGTCTTGCGGGTTGTCTTTATAGTCGATCCCAACGATGTGAATCCCACTTTGCTGCAGCTTATTTAGAAAGGCATGCTCCTCTCGACAAGTGACGCACCAAGTTCCCCAGATATTTAACAAGCTCACTTTGCCTTTCAGCACCGCTTCAGTACGAGTTTCCTCTAGATTGGCCAAGCGTGGTAACGAAAATGCTGGAATGGGCTTATTCAGTAGAGCGGATGGCATGTCGTTTGGGTTTAGCGACAAGCCGCGCCAGAAAAACCCAACCAGGACTGCAAATAGAGCGATGGGAATAAATAAAAAAATACGCTGTTTATTCATGGGTGACTGTACCAACAGCGGAATTAAATTTTGCGGGCTGAACTCTTTCAGTCAACTTTATGTGTTTGCGATAACGCTTATCCATTACTGCCAAACAAGCACCAAACGCCATCATTAAAGCGCCCAACCAAATCCAACGAATAAAAGGCCTGATGTGCACTCGCATAGCCCAAGCCTTATCTGCTACAGGCTCACCCATGGCGATATACAAATCTCTAAATAATCCCGGATCAAGTGCAACCTCTGTGGTCATACTTGCACGCGCATAGTATCTGCGTTTTTGCGGATGCATTTCAGATAAAAACTTACCTTTATAATTCACTAAAATTACCGCTTCATCGGCCAAGTAATTCGGGCCTTTAATTTGCTGCAAAGTTTGTAATGTAAATTCGTAATCCATTAGCTTTACGCTTTGATGTTCTTCCATTCGCAAATCTCGCATGGTGCTATAGGCGCTAGTGAAAGTAATACCAATTAACGTAGCCGCAACTCCCAAGTGGGCAATAGCCATGGCGTAATAACTAAGGCTTAATTTTTTAAACCCCGCTGACAAAGAATCAGCATGACGCAAACGGTAAATCATATCCGCAGCTAAAGCAGTGGTAATCCAGCTCGCAATAAATACGGCTACTGCCGCCCACCACTTAAAGGAATCGGCATAAAACCAAGGAATAACAGCGGCAAGAACTAAACTGATTACCCAAGGTTTCCCTAAAAGCGCCAGTAATTGCTTTGGTCGCGTTTGCTTCCAATTTGCTAAAGGACCTAGCGCCATCAATAAACACAAAAGGCCCATGAGCGGTAGAAAGAAAAAGTTAAAGTAAGGCGGGCCTACAGAAATTTTTCCCCATCCCATAGCATCTGCAATCATAGGGTAAAGAGTGCCTAACAATACGGTGAGCATTACGACCGATAAAATTATATTGTTACCCATGAGCAATGTTTCGCGCGAAAACCAATTGAAACCCACTTCACTTTTTACAACGGGCGCTCGGAATGCATAGAGCACGAGCGAGCCGCCAATCACTACCAATAAGAATCCGAGAATAAAAATACCGCGCGCAGGATCTGACGCAAAAGCATGTACCGAAGTCAGCAACCCTGAGCGAACAATAAAGGTACCCAATAAGCTTAAAGAGAACGTGAAAATTGCTAGCAAGATAGTCCAGTTTTTAAAAAGGCTACGCTTTTCGGTGACCGCAATTGAATGAATTAAGGCAGTTCCTACTAGCCAAGGCATAAACGCCGCGTTTTCCACGGGATCCCAAAACCACCAATCGCCCCAACCTAATTCGTAATAAGCCCACCAGCTACCCAAGGCCACACCTACCGTTAAAAAACCCCAAGCCATGGTTGCCCACGGACGAGACCAACGCGCCCAAGCGCTGTCTAATCTGCCTGTTAGCAAAGCAGCAATAGCGAACGCAAATACCACACTGAATCCAACGTAACCCATGTACAAAATGGGTGGATGAATAATGAAACCAAAATCTTGCAATGCAGGGTTTAAATCACCACCGTCCTGCGGCGGTATAGGCAATATACGGTCGAATGGATTCGATGTGAGCAACATAAATAACAAGAAGCCGATTGCAACAAAACCAAGGAGAGATAAAACACGAGCCTGCATATCCAGCGGCAAGGATTTACTGAAAATAGAAACAGCAAATGTCCAACCAGCGAGCATCAATACCCAAAGCAATAAAGAACCTTCATGCCCACCCCAAACGGCACACAGTTTGTAGTAGTAAGGCAGCATGGTATTGGAGTTACTGGCAACGTATCTGACAGAGAAATCGTCGTGCGCAAATGAGTAAGACAAACAATAAAATGCGATAGCGACAAATATAAAAAAACCTGCGGCAAATGAACGGCTGGAATGCATAAGGAGTTGGTTGCCAATCTGCGCGCCCACCATTGGCAACACAAATAGAGCGATGCAAATGCACAACGCTAATACCAAGGCGAAATGCCCAAGCTCAGGAACCATTAAACTATTGATAAGCGAACTAGGAACCATAATTTATCCCCTTGCAGATCAACTGATCATTTTTATGATCATTGCCTTCATTCATGCTCGCGACTTCTGGTGGCGTGTAGGTTTCGTCATGCTTTGCAAGAACTTGCTCGGCGTTAAACACGCCTGTGTCATCTACCTTCCCGTTAACAACAGCCGCCTCACCTTCTGCAAACAAGTCTGGCAAAATGCCTGAGAACTTAACCGGAACATCTGCAACGCCATCGGTTAACACGAATTTAATATCGAGCGAATCTGCAGCGCGTACAACACTACCAGGCTTTACACAACCTCCGCCGCGAATGTTGCGATTGTGCGGGGCTTCGCCGCTCGCAATTTTGCTGGGTGGATAAAATAAGTTAATGTTCTCGCGCATGGCATAAACAATTAAACCTATGGCGATACTGCTGAAGAGAACTCCAACAATAACTAAAATTAAACGTTGTTTACGTACTGGATGCATAAATAAATTCTATATAAATAGTAAATCGTCTATTCGATGACCTGAGATTGTCAAAGCGAATCTGAATTTTTCTGAAGCTGTTGCCATTTTTTTTGTTGCTTCAAAAACGCCTTTTTTTGAAGTAATGGGCTTAGCGTTAAATAAATCAGAATGCCGTAGACAATCGCGTAAGCGGTCCACACAAAAACCCCGTGGCCATTCATATGCGCAAACGCGCTCAGTGAATCAAACTGAAATTTCATGAATGCGCTCCATCGTTTTTACCTAAAACTAATTCTCTAACCCACTGAGTGCGGTTTTCACGGCGCAAAATCTCTGTGCGTGTGTATAAGATTAAAACGAGGGTAAAAAATAAATAGAACGCAATAATCATTAAAAATAAGGGGTACAACATCGATGGAGCTATTGTTGATTTTCCGACAATCTTAAGTGTTGCAGGCTGGTGCAAGGTGTACCACCAATCAACTGATTTATAAATGATAGGAATGTTCACCGTTCCCACCAAGGCTAAAATGGCACAGGCCTTGTCGGCAGTGTCACGATTCTGAAACGCTTGTTGCAGCGCAATTGCACCGAGGTATAAAAAACTCAAGATTAAATAGGATGTTAAGCGCGCGTCCCATTCCCACCAGGTTCCCCACGTAGGCTTACCCCAAATTGAACCGGTTGCCAAAACCACTATCGTTAAGCCCAAACCTATAGGTGCGCAAGATTTCATCACCATGAAGGGCAATTTCATTTTCCAAATCAAACCCACAGCGCCAGAAATTGCCATGATGTAGTAACAACTCATGGAAATGTAAGCCACAGGTGCGTGGATATACAAAATGCGAAAGCTATTGTGCTGCTTGGCATCTTCAGGTGCGAACCCCAAACCCCAGATTCCGCCAATTAGCAACAAACCCCAAGCTGATACCGCAAGCCACGGCAGCCAAGCGTTAGTTTTCTCATAAAACCAACGCGGCGATCCCAAACGATGAAACCATTGCCAATTCATAACAACCTCTAACCATTAACACTGATGCGCAAAGCACCTGCTGCTGCAATGGGCGCTAATACCAACGCCAACGCCAAGACCGCACCGAGCACCGCAAGCTGCATAGTATACGGGTCACCGAGCGCCGCGGTTTGAACCGCACTCGCGCCAAAAATTAAAATTGGGATGTAAAGCGGCATAACGATTAACGAAATCAACACACCTCCTTTACGTAAACCCACGGTGAGAGCCGCACCTATTGATCCAATAAGGCTCATGGAAGCCGTTCCCAACGCAAGCGAAAACAATAAAGCGCCAAAAGCCGGAGATGGTAACGACAACATCACACCCAAAAAAGGCGCGAGCAGTGTAAGCGGCAAACCAGTACCTAGCCAATGTACAAATACTTTTGCCACAACAGCTAACGAAAGCGAGTGCGGAGAAATCAACAATTGCTCGAGTGAACCGTCATCAAAGTCGCTACGGAACAAGCCATCTAGCGACAGTAGCGTCGCCAAAAGTGCCATCACCCAAATAATGCCCGGCGCGATGCGCATAAGTACGGCCTTTTCTGGCCCTAATGCTAAGGGAATCATGGTGATTGCGATAAGAAAAAAAACCAGCGGGTTAACCATATCGCCCCGGTTACGGAAGGCCAGGGTAAGATCCCGCTTGAGGGTTGCAAGGAATAAGGAGGAATCACCCATGGATTGATTCCTCCAAGGGCGACCTTATGCTGGCCGAAAAATCTTGCAAATCCAGCGATTTAAGACCAGAAATATTTATATCTTGATGGGACGTCACCAACACCAAACCACCAGCCTGAGCATGGGCAGCCAAACGTGACTCTAGTTGCGCAACGCCAGATTTATCCAGCGCGGTAAAGGGTTCATCCAAAATCCAGAGTTTGGATCGGCTAAACTCAAGCCGAGCCAAAGCGACGCGGCGTAACTGCCCGGCAGACAGTCGATAACAGGGTGTATCTTCGTAGCCAGCTAAATTAACTTTCGCCAATGCGGACACCAGCAGTGACGTGTCAGTAACGCCCTGACCTGCCGCGTACCACTGTAAGTTTTCCAGTGCTGTTAAGGTTTTTTTAACGCCCGGCAAATGACCGAGGTAAAGTAGCTCACTGGCATATTCCCAGCGCACCTTTGAGATTGGCTGTTTTCCCCAGTAAATGTCGCCTTGAAAATCACTGGAGACACCCGCCAAAACTCGCAAAAGTGTAGTTTTACCGCTGCCATTGGGGCCAAGAATTTGAACTACATCACCCGCTGAAAAGTATGCATTGAGGTTCCCGAACAAAAAACGTTCGTCACGCTCACAAGCAAGATTACGAAGTTCAAGGAGAGGTGTGGCAGCCAAGGAATCATCCAACCGACGTTTGGGAACTCGCGTTATCTATGCGGTTCAAGATAAGAGCTCGGGCTTTCCGCCCCGAGGTCGCTATAATCAAAGAGCCTTAGGATTCCTAAGCGCATTTTGCTGGGCGATTATAGCGGCAGCACTAGCGTCTTTCACGCCTTATTAATGATGGCCGCCAAAGATATGTAAAGAATTTGCAAGAAATCAAACACTACTTTTGATTCGGTATACACCACGCATGGATATAACCAACATTCCCCAAAATCTGATCAAAGCGCTTGAACAAAAAAGCACAGATCAGCTTGCCGCACTGAGCCGAGTGCTCAACCTGGTATTGGGGAAAACAGTGATTGCCAGCGTTGTGTCCACCGAACCCGTTACACCGCAAGAGCGCACTGAATTACTAAAACAGACAACGGCAGCATTGGCGCAACTAAACCAGCAAACTGTTGAGAAATTAACACCAGCCGTAAAAAATGAAATCGCGCGACTGTTGCAGCAACAAAATCTTATTCAGTCACCTGAATTGAAATGGATAAATTTGGTGGTTAATGGCCGCCCTCTTCTGACGTACAGCGATAGACCTCTAGTAGCGGGCCAAAGCGTTCCCGTTCAAATGCAAACACCGCAAAAATTGGTGCTGCTAGATTTACCAGCAACTGATGTTGAACAACCTGATCCAAATACCACCGACTTCGTACCTAAAACCCCGGCTACCGCACTCAATGCACAACAACGGGTGAAACTTGCGACCAGCGTACCAATTACAGAACTAGCGCCAAAAACACCGAACAGTTCATCAAACCAAACAGCAGTTGAAGAACAAACACTAAGGCCGGTTCACAATGAAAAAATCTTGAAAGCGGTGATGGAGAAAAATCAGGCAAACAACCCTTTGCTTGAATCCGCCAACAAATCAGCTCAGCAAAAACTAAATCTCTACAACTCAGCAGACGCTCAATTAAAACCACTTTCTGGGGCATCCTTAAAACAGCCAACAAACGCCTCGCTCAACCAGCCGATAAACAATAATTCTGCCATTAAACAAATTGCGAGTGAACAACTACGCAACTTGCTACCACACCGCGATACTCCTAATACATTGTTATCCGCTGTGGTGCAGTTAAATAATCTGCCGCAAGCCAAAAAATCACAGCTATTTACGCCTAGCCTCGAGCAAGCATTAAAGAGTATTGCCGAGAAAATTCGTTCACCAGAACAGCTCACTCAACCCAGAGTACTAGCACAAACACTAAAGCATTCCGGGGTCTTTTTTGAAAATGTGCTCGGCAAGCAGTTAGCGGCAACTGGTAGCCCCCAACAGCATAATCACGCTATCAACAATAGCTTTTCTCAAGATTTAAAAGGATCTTTACTAACCCTTGTTCACAGAGCGTCGCAGGAACTGATTGGCAACAGCAAACCATTGTCAAGCGAACAAGCGGTGAAGCTATTTCAGAATTTAGGTAGTCTTCCCGTTTTTAACCAAACCCACCTGGCATCGAACACCAAACAGGACATCACTCAAGCATTGGGAATGTTCGTGCAAGAACTCATGCAAAAACCTGTAAAAGAACTCTCAAACAAAGAGTTGCGCACAAAACTATTGGTGCTTTTGCAGCAGCACGGCTTGCACAGTCTGGCCAAAATACAACTACAACAACTCCACACGCTCAATCACGAGCTGGATAAGCGCGAAAGCCCTACACCAAGCGCGTCATGGCAAATTGAAATTCCCGTTAAGCATCACAGCGATGTTCACCAAGTTCACCTTCGTATTGATCGTGAATGGATCGATGAAAAAAATGAATCGCAACCAGAAAAAGTTGCCTCAAAAATTAAGCAGTGGTCAGTGACCTTACGCTTTGATCTACCGACTCTTGGCGAATTCTGCGCGCAACTCTCTATAGTAAATACACAGGTTAGTGCGACCTTGTGGGCAAAGCAGGAAAAAACCTTTAAAGAAGTAAAAGATCATGTCGACGGATTGCGTAAGCAATTGGAGAACGAAGGTATTCAAGTTAAATTCCTCCAATGCATGCGCGGTATACCACCTCAAAAACCTATGGCCCTGAGCTATTCTCTTATAGATATTTCAACTTAAGCATGACTAACGACAACAAAGTCCAAAAAGCCGTCGCACTTTTTTACGATGGCAAAAGCACGCCAACCGTAACAGCTAAGGGTACAGGCGCGGTGGCAGACAACATTATTGCTGTAGCAGAAAAGCACGGTGTTCCCCTGTGCGATAACAGTGCTTTGGTTGAACTACTTGTGCAGCTTGAATTGGGTGACGAAATTCCGGAAACGCTTTACCTTGCAGTCGCCTACATCATCGCATTTGCCTATCAACTGGAAGGCAAAGAGCCAGAGGCTTGGACAAAACCAGAATAATTCAGAATAAAACCGTTAAAATTTGTTCAAATTGCTCATTTCATACTTCACAGCACAGTTGATTAGTGCCAACATCGGCACATTATTCAACCCGTAAGTTAATACATCGCCTATGCATCCCTCGTTAATCTCAGCCAGCGAATTACAATCACATTTAGGCAAAGGTTTTGTCGTAGTAGATTGCCGTTTTAATTTAATGGACAAAACTCAAGGGCTCACGCTCTACCGCCAAGGGCACATTCCGGGTGCCTTTTATTTGGATTTGGAACGAGATCTTTCTGCCCCTGTGCAGGCTCACGGCGGTCGCCACCCTTTACCCGATTTTGAGCAGCTTCAAAAAAAATGCCAAACAATGGGCATCAACCAACTCGGCACGGTTGTTGTTTACGATGATTCACGCATGGCCTACTCCGCGCGTGCTTGGTGGCTGTTGAAGCACATAGGGCTTGCAGATGTACGTATTTTGGATGGTGGGTTTAACGCCTGGGTAGCAAACAAAGGGGCGATAGACAGACGTGAACCTGCACCCAAGCACGGAAACTTCAAATTAAAGTTGCAAGAAAATAAAACAATTAGCAGAGACGACATTCTCCACGATGATTCGATTAAGCTAATTGATTCACGCGAACCGCGCCGCTTTGAAGGCTTGGAAGAACCCATAGACCCCGTTGCAGGTCACATTCCAAACGCCGTGAATTTCTTTTGGCAAGACGTAACCGACGATACAGGATTTGTAAGATCTCTCGCTGAGCAACAAGCTCACTGGAGTAAATTGCCGACGACTAATAACCTTGGTGTTTATTGCGGCTCTGGCGTCACAGCTTGCGTCAACATTCTCTCCCTGCACTTATGCGGAATTGATGCAAAGCTGTACCCTGGAAGTTGGAGTGATTGGTGCAGCTATCTTCCCTTGCCTGAAAACAGCTAAATTATAGTATCGCTGTATCGCTAAAAATATTCGTACTCGATTCGAACATCCCAAGCTTCGCCATTCTCATTATCTATATTCGCCCTGCCTTGATAACGCATCAAGTAAAGCCCATTCGGGTCGTAGGCATAATAAATAGGATCGGTGAAAATAGAGGAAAGTTTATTCGCTGTATCCACTCTAAAATATTTCCAGTTGTCACTCGCACCTTTATAGGCTAGAGGTGAAACACTGGCATCCACTTCTTTGATCACGAATTTTTCAATCCCCAAGTGTCGAGCATCTGCCGTATCAAACTCAATTTTCTTTCCGGCTGTAAGCTTAGGCCATTGCTGCTGGATAAATGCATCTAGTCCAGCATCGATAATTAACTTGGAGGTTTCGTAAAGTGTTTTGGTCTGCGAGTTTCCCTTTATTCCATGCGTTAACAGCAACCGGCCTCCATCAAATTGGGCAGAGGTAATTTCATCATCGCGTTCGTCATTTAACACAAAGCTAGGCTGGAATACTTCGGTAGCGTAATTCAAGGTCTTGCGGGCAAAAATGACACCTTCCGGTTTTGCGTAGTTGACTTGAACCTCTTTATTTTCATTGAGCTCCGTGAATAACTCGCGATACGCCAACTTACCGGTTTTGATATTGTAAGCATTACCCGCCACCGTATATCCATCATTGGCAAAAGCAGCGTTAACAAAAGTAGCGTTCACAATAATCAACGCGCTTAAGGCACACATTAACCTAACAGACAAACGCATTCTCAACCACCTCACATAGACTTAAATCAAACCCGTGTGCTAAGTATAAATACTTCGAGATTTTTTGCATGCCGTTATTTACGGCAACAAATTAGGGTTTTAGAGCGCCGAACAATGCAATAGTTTCTTTACGACTGATTGATAAATCAACAATAGGCAAAGGGTAACCGGGTGTGGGTGGCGGACTATGAATAAGTTTCGTCGGCAGGTTTTTGAGTGCAGGTAAATAACGTTTAATGAAAGTACCATCTGGATCAAAGCGTTGCGATTGGCTAATCGGATTAAATATTCTGAAATAGGGAGCAGCATCTGTTCCTGTTGACGCACTCCACTGCCAGCCACCGTTATTAGCCGGAAAATCTCCATCAATCAACTGCGTCATAAAATAGTGTTCACCCATTCGCCAATCAATTTGTAAATTTTTAGTCAAGTACATCGCCACGACCATGCGCAAACGGTTGTGCATCCAACCCGTCTCTTTTAATTGCAACATGGCTGCATCAACTATTGGAATACCTGTTTTACCATTGCACCAGGCATCAAACAGTTTTTGGTCATATTTCCAAGGAAAAGCTTCCGTATGCTTCTGCATGGCTTTGAATTTACAGACACTCGGAAAATCCACGACGACATGCTGATAAAAATCTCGCCAAATCAACTCACTGATCCAGGTTGTCACACCTGAATTGCCAGAATCCAATTCACCTTTGTTTGCATGAAGTGCTGCAGCAATACATTGGCGAGGTGATATTGAACCTATCGCTAGGTAAGGAGAAAGCTGGGAGGTTCCATCTTCATAGGGAAAATCGCGCGCGGTTTGGTAGTTTTCAATTCGAGCTTTTACAAATTGCTTTAAACGTTTGCTTGCTTCTTTTTCACCAGCAGGCCACAAAGACGACAAATCCCGCAACTCCAAACGCCCGAATAGTTGATTAATGTCAGCATCGCTTAAACGAGCAAACTTATGTGCAGGTTGAAGCTTTGGCTTTTTAAGCGGCAGAAGTTCCAACGCCCTCGCCTGTTCCAGCCAATTGTTTTTAAACGCGGTAAAGACTTTATAGGGTTCGCCCTTGCCGTTTCTAACCATTCCAGGTGGAATAATAACGCGATCATGAAAACGCTTTACGAGCACGCCTTGCGCACGTAAGACTTCGGCAACTTTTCTATCTCGCTCAAATTCATCGATAGGATATTCCGCATTGAGAAATACCTGCTCAACACTGTGTTCGCTTATCAACGCCTGCAATTGCGGAACTATCTCTGCAACCGAATCCACATAAAATACGCGCAGAGGGATATTCAATTCCGCCAAATCTTGATTCAGCAACAACAAATGTTGACGAATAAAATCAACCCGTGAAGGTGCAACAACATGATTTTTAATAAAATCGCGGCAAATAAAATAAACCGCTAATACGCCCTGCTCATCTTCTGCAGCTCTATACAACGCAGGATTGTCATGCACTCGTAAATCATTTCTGAACCAAACGATCTTGTGAAATCGCACGTTTGACATTGATTTCTGATTCTTTATGGGTTGAGCTATCATGCACCCACCTCACCCGATTTTTTATCAGCCGGAAAAATATGGCTGAGCGTTGCAAAAACGGTCTGTAAACCACCCGTTCTGAGAATACTGACATGAGAGGGATAATCTGCATGAACTGCAGCGGCAACACTACCGGCAACAATAATCGGTTTGTCTATTTTTTGGGAAAAGAGTTGCAACTCTTTTTGGAAATCACCCAAACTCGAACACGCGTTGTTGTAAATAACGATGCCATTTAATCCTAACTGATTTACTGCGAAGAGCATTTCATTCGTTGTACTAAGCCCAAGCAATTCGGATTTGAATTGACTGGTCGTTAAACCGTAATGCAGCATTACATTGAGCAAAGAATTGGTTTCTGCAGTTAATTGAATGATTGCAACACGTTCGCGCTTGGCGCTCTGGCGTTGGCGTTGCGTTAGCATCAGCAAATATTCAGATACGCGATTCACTAAAATAGATTTCTTAGTCGCGTTACCATAAACACTCAACTCTAAATGCTCCAATGCAGGAACAATGAGTTGATCGGTAATAATGTCGGCAGGATACACAGAAAATAATTGGTTAAACCACGCTTCCAGTTTGCCCAAATTCAGCTCCGACATTAGCGCTAGCAACTCATCCAAATAGGACTGCCACACATTTTCAACATTCAATTCGTAGGAGAACTGATTCGGGTCCAATAGCTCACTGATTTTTCCAATCGCTAAACCGCGCGCTAACCAAGCTTGGATTTTTTTAATCAGCTCAACGTCTTCTTTTCTATAGAGTCTGTGACCTTTGTGAGTTCGCAGCGGCTTAATCAAGCCATAACGACGTTCCCAGGCGCGCAAAGTGACACTGTTGACGCCAGTGAGCCGTGAAATTTCACGAATAGGTAAAGTTTCTTCGGAATGTTCAATTGCCATGGAAATTTTCGCCGCTAGTGTTCTAAAACAAAATTACGCAACCCCAAAGCATCTGGATGAGGCGACCAAAATGTTTGGTTTTTTAAGTAGGGATTATCCAGCTTCATTAGGTGGTGCTTGAGCAGTGTAAGCGGAACAACAATCGGGACTTGTCCTTTGCCATAGGTTTCTATGAGATGACCCAACTCTTCTTTTTCGAGCTTGTTGATGTGTGATTTTAAATAGCCGCGCAGATGCATCATGGCGTTGGTATTGCCCTTGCGCGATGCCTTGTGGCCTAAGGCTGTCATCAACATGTGAATGAACTGCTGGTTAATCTCTTCAATCGGCTTTGCCGACAAATTCGCCAGAAGTTTTCCAATCGCGAAATAGCTTGGCACGTGGTGGGCCATCACTTGATACTTATAACGCGAATAAAATTCGATGAGCTTTTTTGGTGTGGGATTGTGTTGTAACTGCTTGCGCCAATCGTGTAACGCAAAAATGCGGGTTATAAAATTTTCGCGCAAACCTGCATCCGTTAACCTGCCCGCTTCTTCTACAGGAATTAACGGCATCAATTCCATAAAGCGTTTTGCATAAGCCCCGCGACCTTGGCTATCAATACTGTACCCATTCGTTCCATAGCGCTTCAGACCAAACACAGCGCAGCTAGGGGAGTTCTGCATAAACACATAGCCGCAGATATCGGGCATAGCTTGAGCCGCTGTCTCGGCTTCTTTCACAAGGGCATCGGTAACATCTAGATCGGGATTTTCAACACCGCGGATACGATCTTGCCCATCGGTTACGATCAGCCGGATTGTTTTCCGGGGAATCCCTAAACCAATAGCCACTTCCGGACAAACCGGGCGAAACTCCACGTATTCTGAGAGAACATCCGTAAGGTAACGATTTCGTTTGTGCCCGCCGTCGAAACGCACAGGCTCCCCTAAAAGACATTGGCTCACACCCAAAGGAATCTTATCCACGGCACACCAACCTTATACAAGAAGTGAATTCATGTATAAGTTTAAGCTCATTTTCTTGTACAAAGCAAATACGACGTATAAGTTTTTTCGAAACTTGAAATTTGAGATGGAGTCTTGGGCAAAAAAAAGCCGACTTACGTCGGCTTTAGGGGTTATATATGCTTTCAAATCATAGTGTTGGGATTTTTACGTCCGCAAACAGCTCATCCAGCTCTGCGCGCGAATGACGGTTAAACGCCTCGTTGACTATATCTTTGGTGAGATGTGGAGCGAACTTCTCGATAAAGTCATACATGAAACCGCGCAAGAAAGTACCGCGACGGAAGCCAATTTTGGTCACACTGGCTTCAAACAAATGGCTCGCATCCAGAGACACCAGATCAGTGTCAACCGCAGCGTCATACGCCATATGCGCGATAATACCTATACCTAAACCGAGACGAACATAGGTTTTAATAACGTCCGCATCAGCAGCGGTAAACACTACTCGTGGCGCCAAACCACGGTTAATAAAGGCTTCATCCAACTTGGAACGGCCAGTGAAACCAAACACGTAGGTCACGATGGGAAACTTAGCAACATCTTCCAAGGTTAGGCGCGACACCTGAGCCAAGGGGTGATTTTTAGGCACAACGATGCAACGGTTCCAACGATAGCAAGGCATCATAATCAGGTCACTGAACAGCTCCATGGCTTCAGTGGCAATAGCAAAATCCACGGTGCCGTCTGCAGCCATTTCGGAGATTTGCATGGGTGTACCCTGATGCATATGTAAGGCAACTTCAGGGTACTGCTTAATAAATTGGCCAATAACAGGCGGCAATGCATAGCGCGCCTGGGTGTGAGTAGTTGCAATGGTAAGCGTACCTTTACGCTCGTTGCTGAACTCTTGCGCAACTTGCTTAATGCTCTCTACTTTGCGCAGGATCTCACCCGCTTTCTTTAAAATAGCCTCGCCAGCGGGTGTAATACGGGTTAAGTGCTTACCACTACGGGAAAAAATTTCAACGCCCAACTCGTCTTCAAGCAGGCGAATTTGCTTACTAATGCCCGGTTGAGAGGTATATAAACTTTGCGCTGTCGCCGACACGTTAAGGTCGTGGTGCGCAACCTCCCAGATGTATCGTAATTGTTGCAGCTTCATAAGCCCTCCAAATGGCTCATTGAACTGGAGGATGTTCGTCAATCACAGGTGCAATCAACAGTTATAAAAAAACTTAGGTGTTATGCTTTTCAAGAATAGACACTTAAGTTTGAATGTCCAATTTATTTGCATATATCGCAAAAATTCGGTTTCTTACAACTTTAGACCATATCTGAGATTTTTATAGTTTTTAGTCCGTTTTTTTTATTCCAACTAGGTGTGGAGAATCTAACAACTGATTCGCGATTCCGTGAGGAACATGGCCGGTTGCCACGTGCTCGCTGGCCGAATCGCAATGGACTCGCTGGTCGTCGAAGAATACATCGGCGCCATAGGCTTTCAGAAAAGTCCCTTTGGACAAACCGCCCAAAAAGAGTGATTCATCAATACGAATATTCCACGCCCTCAAGGTTCTAATTACCCGCTCATGCGCTGGCGCCGAACGTGCCGTAACCAAAGCGGTACGGATGGGGCAATCGTATTCGCCAAACTCACGCTGCAATCCCTGAAGTGCGGCGAGGAATTCCTTAAAAGGCCCGCCGGAAAGTGGTTCTTTTGCGGAAGCCTTTTCTCTCTCAGTAAAAGCGCTTAACCCCTCCAGTTTATACACACGCTCCGCTTCGTCTGAAAACAACACTGCGTCACCATCGAAAGCAAACCGAATCTGACCTTCGTGATCGCTTTTGTTTTTGGATGTCAGCAAAGTCGCCGCAGCAATACCGTGGTCGAGTGCATGCCTTACGTCCTCCGCGTTAGTCGACAGAAAAAGATGGCAGCCGAAGGCTGTTGCGTAACCATAAGGCGAAGTACCACCACTAAAGGCGGCGCGCGTGATTTTCAATCCGTAGTGCTCGATTGAATTGAACACACGCAAGCCGGTGTCCGCACTGTTACGCGAGAGCAGAATCACCTCAACCCGAGGTTCCCCGCCCAAGCGTTCGTTCAGCGACAATAATTTTTGTACCAAGGGGAATGCATCCCCCGGAGCAAGAATTTCATCTTCATGATCAATTTGGTAACGCGCGTAGGCATCCAAACCTTCACTTTCATAAATCTTGTGGCTTTCATCCAAGTTGAACAAAGCGCGTGAAGAGATGGCAATAACAAGTTTGGTTCCGAAACCGCTGGGCATAGGGTCATTCCGATATGAAGGTTGCTCTTAAACTATCACCAAATTTGGTCACAGGGGAATCTTTTCAAGTCCAACCGACTTGACCGGCAAGATCATCTGATACGGTGTTTTAGGTGATTTCTGAATCTGTTACGAGTGCAGTTACCTCAACATAATAGATTCGAGTCTATGCTGAGAGATATCCCTATGAGCGAATCCATCCCCGTCTACAACATCCCTAGCCAAGGCGAGCTCCAAAAACCTACCCCGTCCCAGTTGGGTGGAAGGATTTATGTAAGAAGCTTTACGGGGCGATTTCAGAATATACGTATCAGTGTCGCGGGGTTATTGGCGATCCTATTTTTCGCTACTTCCTGGATTAACTGGAATGGTCACCAAGCAGTGCTTTGGGATTTGGGCGAACGCAA
Source organism: uncultured Cellvibrionaceae bacterium (assembly GCA_964581625.1). Classification (GTDB taxonomy): domain Bacteria; phylum Pseudomonadota; class Gammaproteobacteria; order Pseudomonadales; family Cellvibrionaceae; genus Cellvibrio. The sequence goes on along the minus strand of CAZOPE010000025.1, from coordinate 47,565 downwards.
GTTTTACGTCTTTGGAGCTACCTTTTGGCCGCAGGATTTTTCGCTACTCGCATTTGCGATGGTCATCGGAGCTTTTTTGCTTTTCGCGGTTACGGTGTTTGTTGGTCGTGTCTGGTGTGGTTATGCCTGCCCGCAAAGCACTTGGACTTGGGCATTCATTTGGATGGAAAAAATCACTGAAGGCGACAGCTACCAACGCACAAAATTAGATGCATCGCCCTTCTCCGCCAAAAAACTTTTGCGAAAAACATCCAAACATAGTTTGTGGATGTTGGCTTCAGTCGCAACTGCCGTTGCCTTTATGGGATATTTCGTCCCCATCCGCCAATTAGTACCAGACCTTTTTACCGCATCACTCGAATTAGATTACGCATTCTGGGTAGGTTTTATTGCCTTATGTACCTATCTCAATGCAGGCTGGTTGCGCGAAAAATTTTGTACACACATGTGCCCCTACGCTCGCTTTCAAAGCGTGATGTTTGATAAAGATACGCTCGTTGTAGCCTATAACAGCGCACGTGGTGATCACCGCGGCTCACGCAAAAAAGATGAGGATTACAAAGCGCGCGGTTTGGGAGATTGCATTGATTGCTACATGTGCGTTCAGGTGTGCCCTACGGGAATCGATATTCGCCAAGGGTTGCAAATGGATTGCATTAGTTGCGCTGCCTGCGTCGATGCCTGTGATTCGGTGATGGATAAAATGGGCTATGCGCGCGGCCTCATCAGTTACACATCCGAGCGAGAATTATCTGGAGAGAAGCGCGTAACTTGGAGACCCAGTTTATTGTCCTACCTCGCAGCGCTGGTTCTTATTATTGGGGCGCTTATGTTCAGTTTGAGGGACCGAGCGCAAATCAGTATGAGCGTATACAGAGATAGAAGTTTATTTCACACCAATGCTGCGGGCGAAATTATCAACGTGTATCGTTTAAATATTACTAACAAAACTCAAGAGCCACAGGCTTACACGGTAACATTAGACACAGCTGATGATCTATATTTGCCAAAGCCATATCAAGTCACCTTAGTACCAGGAGAGCGGTTTGATTTACCCGTATCAATTAGGTTAAAACGATCAGCACAGCAATTTACAACAACGGATGCAAAAGGTTTTATCAACTTCAACTTTAAGGTGAGTAACATCAATGCAGCTCAAGACAGTATTTTGCAGCCAGCAACTTTTATTTACCCAAAAATGACAGAAAGCGTACGTAACTGATGAAACTCTACGAACAATTCGCGGAAGAAATTGCCGAATTAATTCGGGTCGGCACCCTACAACCGGGAGAAAAAATTCCGTCTGTTCGTTACGCAAGCCGTACGCACAGCATAAGCGCCGCTACGGTATTTCAAGCTTATTATTTGTTGGAGCGTCGTGGGTTGATTGAGGCGCGCCCGCGTTCTGGTTACATTGTTCGAAACCACGCAAATGGCGTTCTGATGGAACCCGAACAATCGAGCTTTGCGTATCCGAAACAAGAAGCAACCGATGTAGACGTCAGCGAGTTGGTATTTTCCGTTTTAGATTCGATTAAAGATCCATCCACTATTCCGCTTGGCTCAGCGTTTCCAAGCCCCACTCTTTTTCCCTTACAACGCTTGTCACGCTCAATGACCAAAGCCTTACGCGAAACACCTGTGCAAGCAGTCGTTGCGGATATGACATCCGGCAATGCAACGTTGCGCAGGCAAATTATGTTGCGCGCCATGTCCACCGGCAACAAATACGCCGCGGAAGAATTAGTGATTACAAATGGAGCCTTGGAAGCACTTAACTTATGTTTGCAAACCGTAACTCAACCGGGTGATTTGGTCGCTATCGAATCGCCAGCTTTTTACGCCAGCTTACAAGTACTTGAACGATTGAAATTAAAAGCCGTTGAAATTCCGGTTCACCCCAGAGACGGGATTGATCTAGACATTTTGGAAGAAAGCCTTGAGCGATTGCCAATCAAAGCCTGTTGGATTATGAGTACCTTCCAAAATCCGCTGGGCGCGAGCATGAGCGATGAGAAAAAAGAAAAACTCTGCGAATTAAGCGCGCGCTATCAATTACCCGTAATTGAAGATGACGTTTATGCAGAACTCTATTTTGGTTTACAACCACCCAAGCCGTTAAAGAGCTTTGACCGAAATGATTTGGTAATGTATTGCAGCTCTTTCTCAAAAAGCCTCGCGCCGGGCTATCGGATTGGCTGGGTTGTAGGCGGAAAATTTGCTAAACAAATTCATCGTCTACAACTTATGACGACGATTTCTCCATCGCTCCCTGCGCAAGCGGCTATTGCTGATTACCTACAACACGGAGGATATGATCGCCATTTACGCAAGCTCCGTGAAACCTTGGAATTCCAACAACAAAAACTTATGCTCGCCATTGAACGTTACTTCCCTACCGACGTTCGCGTCACCAAACCCAAAGGCGGCTATTTTCTATGGATAGAACTACCGCAACAGGTAGACTCATTACAACTCTTCCGGCTAGCTTTGACTCAGGGCATTAGCATTGCACCAGGCCCTATTTTCTCTGCGAGCCAAGGCTTCAAAAATTGCATCCGTTTGAACTACGGAAATTTATGGGATGCAAAGATTGAAGAATCACTGAAGTTGCTTGGGAAACTTATAGATTCTTTTCGTCTTTAGATAACAACGGCAAACCAAATCAAATTGAGAAAGCTCCAAGAAGCCTCGCTCATTGATATGCAAATCACCTAAACAGAATATCTTTCAAGTTACACGATACATTTTCACGCAACTGAAATTAATTAATCGCAATAAATGCCATACCATCCGACGCTGGTAAATTTTGCAGGGAACAAAATTTGACAGCGAAGCAGGCCCGCAGGGCTGAGCACATGGATGTGCGAACCACCTGAACCAGGTACCGGTTCAGGTCACGCGATAATTTTTCTTACAGAGGAAACTATAAAAATCGCATCAAAAATAGATGGTGCCGAGGCCGCACTAGGATAATGGCATCAAAGCCTTGGTATTACCGGGACTTAAAATCGGTTTATCATTTTGTGCCCCCAAATATGCCCCCAAATAGTTTACAAGGGCACGAATTTAGGAAATTTTTTGGCTGATCGGCATTTGTTAACTACAACCAATTGAACCTAAGCATACATTAATATCACCCAACCTGCTTCATCTCCTTGGCCAATGCCTTGGCTAATTCAGCCACGTCGGTAGAGAGTGCCCCACTTCGAGCGCGAGGCTCTTTAAACTGTTTAAAAATATCCGCCTGCCTACCCTCTTGTACATCGCCATAGCTATAGAAGGTTGTCAGCACACCTTCATGGCCTAGGTTTTGGCTCCACGCTTTAAACTCTTCGGGCGTTTGGCAAAGTGTTTCCCCTAAGTTTGCCAAGGTATTGCGGAAACTGTGGGGGTTGAAGCTTGGCAGCCCCGCCAATAAAAAGGCTTCTTTAAAGACCTTCCGTATAGCCGCCGCACTACTCCAATGCTCACGGCTTAACCCTGTCGCTTTAAAGTTATTGTCGCTGCCTTGGCTTATCTTTGTTTTAGGGAACAAAGGATCATTATTGCCGAATAAGTGTTCAGCCTTTAAATACTGCACCCACTCATACACAATTTGACGAACATCATCACCCACAGGGAAAAAGCAGGTAGTAAAGGTTTTACTAAATTTTGTTTTAACCTCCCTCGCATCTTGATAGACAGTATCAGCATTGAAATCTATGTGCTTTAACTTGAGGGATGCTATTGCGCTATCCCTCGCCCCACTCAATAAGGTGAAGGCTACCAGCGCCCTATCGCGCTTTTGAATATCGGTATTTGCAGGCATTACTCCCAGCGTATGCTTTAACTGTTCAATAGTTGCCACAGGCTTGTTGCGTTTTGCCTTTGCGGTTCGCACCTCTTTATCGGACAAGTTGAAATACTCAGCATCCGAATATTTTATGCGCGATTTATAACCAACCTCTTGCGATAGCCATTCAATAAAACTTTTTAAATAGCGCGCCGTACAGTTCATGGTAGCAAGGCTTAATGACTCACCTGTTTGGTGATGTTTTTGGCTGGCGAGATGTGCTTTAAAAGCAATGGCCTGCTCAAAGTGAAACGCTTTAAAATCCTTCCACTTTGTGTAAGTTTCAAACCGGCTAATAGCCTTAGCGACCGCATCTATCGAGGCTTCATTTTGCCCTTTCGCTTGCTTCAAGAAAGTTAAATATTTGCGTTTGATTCGCTCATTATTTGCGTTCATTTTTTTCATGTTCATTCTCACTTTTTAAAGTCACAATTTAAGAGAGGGTTATCACAATCCTTTATATGCTCTACTACTGTCGGCTTTATGAGATCGAAAATGGCCGCGTACTGCTCCAAGCTACCAGTGCCAATGAATTTATTTACAACACATTCACAGCACGAACAGAAGCCCATAAGACGGCCTTTGGTTGTGGATATGGGCAAAAACTCCACAAGATTTTCAGCGGGTTTTGTAGGCACTTTACAGCGCATACAATAGAACTCTTTGGGTTTGCAGCGTTGTTTTTTCTCGACTCGCTGCACCTTTAAAAACTCTCTAGCATCCTGCCCCAGAATGAGAAATGGCCGCCGCTCTTTTAAACACGGCAAACCATCCTTAACCCAATTAGCAATCGTATTTTTGTGAACACCAAATACACCCGCCAATTCTTCAAACGTATAATTGCGGTGTATTTTCACAAGGTTGTAATTGTAATTACTCATGGTCGTTGATTCGGCTAGCTTCTATTTGCTCAAGAATCCATTCGTTAATATCTGGCGCTTGCCGTTTTTCATCACACAATGGAAAGCCATTTGCTGACCACTCTCGCACAGCTTTTTTTTGCGCACCGACAAATCCGGCAAGCTCCTCCGCTGTGTAGCCTCTATAAATTTTTACTGGCTTGTCATTTAGGCGGTGCATCATCAAAACGCGCTCTTGCGATCAGCTTCTAAGGTTTGCACCAGTGCACGGATTTCGTAATCCGTTTTACCGGCAATGCGCGCGGCATTGAGGGTGATAACTTCGCTCGCAGGCCAGCCAACGGAACGGCCACCTAATGAGATAGGTTTTGTCCATAAGCCTTGGTTGATGCGAAGGTATAAAGTGGAGCGGGATAAACCGCTTTCAGATTTAACAGCGGGTAAACGTAGGATGGTCTTAGGCATGTTAGTACCCCTTCGGGTGTTGTTGAACATGCTGATATTTTTGTAGATGATGAAAATTTAAAGGCCGAATTCGGTTTATGAATTTCCGAATTCGTTTTTTAGTGAAGCGTTAAGACAGCAAATCTTTTACTTGTTTAAGAATGCCTCGGATTGTGTCATCTGTGAGCGGTTTGCCTAGTGTTTCGGTGCTTGCAGCCAATGCACCCGCGATACCTCTTTGCTCCAAATTAAAGTCTGCTTCACGACACAAAGCCGCTATTAGGGTAAGCATTGAATTTCGCTCTTTCGTTGAAAGTAACTTTTCTTGCTTAGGTGCTTCATTGATTCGATTAAGAAAATCGACAATCGCAGCGGTTCGTACCACATAAACACCATCTTTAGGCAAACCGCCAGCAGGGTAATAATCATTGTACCTTGGGCGTGAATCCCTATCTTTTAAATATTCTTTTCGATCTGCCTCAAACTTCTCCCACATCGGTTTGATGTTTTCTTTGGGAATTTCATTATTTGCAATCCAGTTTTCTAGTTGTTTTTTTACTGCCAACGAACCCTTTTGGTATTCGTTGTCATCCCAGCTTTCAACTAGACGACAATAAACATTGCCCTGTTTTACAAAAGCACCATCAAGACCTACCAAATCAATGTATGGCCCTCCAATATGCTGGTGATAGATAAACTCAACATCAATTTTTTCACTAGCGCGCATTACCAAATCCCATACGCCCTCAATGATGGTGACCTTTTCATCCCAGTTAATAAATTGTCCATTGCCAATATAGTCGCTGGTAACAATTTCCCTCGGAAGCCTATTAATGCCGCCCTTGTTAACAAAATCTAGGAGTTCATCTGGAAGCTCAAAACGCTTAACATTTTCAACACCTACTGCTTCGCCCAAATTGCCACAGGTTTTATTTGGGAAGCTCATTGATAAAACCAAATGACCGTCCAACGCCAACCTATAAATATCGGCAATAGCCACTTCCTCACCAAGCACCGTGGATAAATGCTTAGCAGCCTCATCAATGGTTAACCACTCTTTGAGCTTAAATAGTTTGCTCATAGTTCATCCTAGGAACTAACTGAATCAGATTTTTTTATCTTAGCAACCTTTTTGGCTTTTTCAGTAGGCAATAGGCTAGTGTATTTTTGGTACAACTCAAATAAAAACGCAACTCGCTCGGCTTCGGTTTTAAAATTGGTTTTACCATAGGCGGCATCTACCGCTTTATCTAAGGCTTGATGAGCTTTTAATAATACCGGCGGCATGGTGAGTGGGTCGTACAAATCCGCGAGGGATGACTCAGGAAATTGTACGCGGGCATCTAATACGGCTTGCGCGGCAACTTCGATAGTTTGCGTTTGTTTTTCGGTGGGATTTTCTGGCCATGGAAAGTTGTTGTAGACCAACCCAGACGAATATTGATAATCGCTCTTTAACCTACCTGATATAGATCTAACCCACGACATGTGCATTAAGCTTTGAAGAACACCAAAATGATAAACGCTTCCGAAGTCAATCGTGTAAAGCTTATTTGTCGATATTATTTCAGCAGAAAGAAATCCAACCGGTATATAAAATCTACTACCAGAAGAGACTTCTGGAAAAGCGATATAAGTATTTTTTGGCTGCCTGATCTCTCCGAATAGAGCAGGAGTTTCCGCAAGCTTTTTTGTGGCGGCTCGATCACTACTTAAGCGCTGACTTTTTACAGATTGAACTCGCTTCAGTACTTCAGGCATCATTTTCAAATCACTTGGAGAGCACTGCTCTAACCAGAGGCAATATCTTTTGAGATTATTTAAAAACTCCTCACTGCCCAACAAAAGACGTATGTGTTTTTCACTCAAAGGCTCCTGTTTAATAAGAGCTTTCCTTTCAGAGTCTGATAATATTAAAAACCCACCGTCATTAGGCATACTCCCAAAAGCCATCAATGGTGCAGAGTCACATATAGGAGCCCTAATTTTTGGCAAAAATAGATCGGGTGCATCTACCAAGTAAGGATTTATATTTTTAACACTAATCGCAGTAGGCTCCCCTTTAATATCTTGATAATCAAAAAGCAACTTCGAAGTGAGAGCGTGATACCCAAATCCAACAATCACGCAATGAACCGCCGCTCGGCCCTTCGCTTCGTTGTTCCAGTTAAATGTTCTATGCGCGAAATTAATTTTTAATCCTGCATTAATAATACTTGGCCACAATACTGATACTTGCTCCCCCTGCGTGATTGAATTTGTAGAAACAAAAGCACACTGAATACTTTTATTAAGCAAACACAACTCTTTTGCTTTTATGTACCAGCCCGCAACGAAGTCCAACAAACCAAAATTTTTTATCTTTGCGCAAACCGACTCTAAATCACTTTTTTGTTCTTTTGATTGATATTGTTTACCCAAAAACGGCGGATTCCCCATAATAAAACTCAGCTTTTCCGCTGGCACCACATCATTCCAATCCACTCGCAAGGCATTACTGCACACAATTGTGCTGCTCGCACTTAGTGGAATACGCGCAAAATACATTCCAAACTCTTCTGACACTCGCAGGTTCATTTGGTGATCCATTAACCACAATGCTACTTGTGCAATTTGAGCGGGGAACTCTTCTATTTCTATGCCGTAGAATTGGTCTACATCCAGCCAAATAAGCCCATTTACGTCCAACGTGAGCTGATCAGTTACGCGAGCAGCACGCAAAACTTCTAACTCCAACAAGCGCAACTCACGGTAAGCAATTACTAGAAAGTTGCCGCAACCACAGGCGGGGTCTAAAAAGGTGAGCTTGCGTAGCTTTTGGTGAAACTCAGCCAACTTATTTCTGTTTGTTTTTACCTTCTCAAATTCAGCCCACAACTCGTCTAAAAATAGCGGTTTTATCAACTTGAGAATGTTTTTTTCGCTGGTGTAGTGGGCACCTAAATTGCGGCGGGCTCGTTTATCCATAATAGATTGAAACAGCGAGCCAAAAATTGCAGGGGAAATACGGCTCCAATCTAACGCACAGCAATCGAGCAAGGCCTGACGCATGGCTTTGTCGAAACTCGCGGTGGGTAACATTTCTTGAAATAACTTACCATTAATGTATGGGAAAGCGGCAAGATGTTCATCTAAATTCTTATAGCGCTTGTCATGCGGCGTATTTAAGGTTTGAAATAAACTGGTTATGTGATGCGCTAAATCGCTGCCATCTTCACCGGTGCGGTCTTCAATATATTCTTGAAATAGCGAGCGCTCAAAAATACCTGTATCTTCTGCAAACAAACAAAACAACAGTCGCACTAAATACAGCTCTAACGCGTGGCCTTCATAACCAACAGCTTTCATTTGGTCATGTAGCTTGCCCATACTTTCGGCGGCGCGAATATTGACAGGATCTTGTTCTTTAATTTTGTGGGTTTGGTAGCCTGCAATAAAACCGAACAGCTTTATGTTTTTGTGCAGCTCTTTAAGTGGGAATTCGTATTGCTCGTTTTCTTCTAAATCGTACAAACGGAAGCTCGCAAAATCGGAGACTAATACATATTTGGGTAAATCGTGCTCTTTGATACCTACAAAGTAATTCAGCGCTTGGGTATAAGCTTTATCCAAATTTTTGCCGCGTGATTTATGCTCAACTAGTAAAACACCCTTCCAAAATAGATCAATGAAACCTTGTTTATTACCAAGCTTTTTCACAGGGGCTTCAAAACTGGCAACTCGCTTGCGAGAAATGCCAAACACATCAAAAAAGCCATCCCAAAAGCTTTTTGCTTCAGCATCTTCTGAGCCTTCATGTTCCCAAGTTTTACTAAAAGTAAGCGAGCGACTCTTGATTTCGTTCCATGATAAGGGCATAAATATTCTCTTAAAATTAGACTTTATAAATTAATGTTATGTGTGATAAAACTAGGTTATCGGGACTTCAATTTATCTAAATAATTTGCCCAATCCTGCATCATTTGTTTACGTTCGGGCAAATGCTTTGTTCGATTATAGGCACGTCCATTCGCATCCTTCACCGCGTGAGCTAGCTGCTGCTCAATGTACTCAACTCGAAAACCTAAAATTTCATCCAATATTGTGCGAGCTGTCGCTCGAAAACCATGCGGCGTAACTTGTTCATTAGCGAAGCCCAAGGTTCTCAACGCTTTGCGAACGCCGCCCTCAGATAGTGGCCGCCCACCTTTTCTTGCACTAGGAAAAACATAAAGACCAGCCCCAGTGATTGGATATAGGTTTTTTAATATTGATATTGCCTGTGAACTTAGTGGAACAATATGAGACAAACGCATTTTCATTTTATCGGCGGGAATTTCCCAAAGCTCTTGCTCCCAATCAATTTCTGACCATTCCATATGCCTAATTTCGCCGGGGCGTTGAAACAACATGGGGGTGAGCAAAAGCGCCGCTCTCACTTCCGGCGTACCCTTAAAACTGTCTATTGCAATTAAGACTTGGCGCAACTCTTCAGGTGTTGTTACCGCCGCACGGTGTTCTGGCTTTTTAATTACCAGCGAACCTTTTAAATCTTGCGTAGTGTCCCTTTCGCAACGCCCAGTTGCTACTGAGTAGCGTAGCACTTGCCCAGCAACACGCTTCGCCCTATTCGCCGTTTCGTGCAAACCTTCAGCCTCTATATGACGCAGCGCATTTAATATTTGAACCGGCGTAATTTCTGAGACAGGAAGGCGACCAATGAAAGGGCTTAACTTTTTTTGAACGATCCAATTGAGTTTATCAAGGGTTACTTGTGCAGCGCCTTCGGCTTTCCGCTTTTCAATGAATTCGTGAGCAATAGCACTGAAGCTATTATTAAGAGAAATTTGTTTAGAGATTTTTTGCTGCTTTTTAATTTCGCTTGGGTCATTCCCATCAGCCAATTCTGCCTTGGCAAGTCTAGCTTTTTCTCTTGCAGCTGAAATGGAAACAACGGGATAAACCCCCAAGGCTAAGCGCTTTTCTTTACCACCGTAGCGATATTTCAATCGCCAGTACTTTGAACCAGTAGGCATAACTTCAAGATACATGCCCCCACCATCGGGAAGTTTATAAGACTTTTCCTTTGGTTTGGCCTGCTTTGCGGCTGCCTCAGTGAGTTTATTGCTACCTGCCACCCGTTATGCCCCCTGCTTTATTTATGCCCCCTATTGTGCCCCCACATTGAGTAGGCTGCAATAGTATCTGATAGGACAGTACAGGATGAAAAACCATAAAAAAACCCGCAATTACGCGGGTTTCGGGGTGTATCTGAATTTCTTAAAACTAGTATATGGTGCCCGAGGCCGGACTTGAACCGGCACGCCCCAAAGAGCGACAGATTTTAAATCTGTTGTGTCTACCGATTTCACCACTCGGGCAGAGTGCTTTTACTTCGGTAAGTAAAAGAAAAGTGGAGGCGCGACCCGGAGTCGAACCGGGCTCAACGGATTTGCAATCCGACGCATAACCGCTTTGCTATCGCGCCATTTAAAGAGGCCGCAATTTTAGCGGAGTCATTTTCAAAATCCTAGTATTTTCTGATAGTTATAGGCTTTTTTTACAAGATAAAAGCTATTGAAGGAGTGAAAACCAACGATATGTTTACTTTTTGGCCGCCCCTATGGAAAAGAAGGGGTACGCAGCCCGTAGATAAATCACCATAGACCACAACGTAAGCGCTGCTGCACCAGCCAACGCGATGTAGCCAATCTCCATGAGATACCATTTATCAATATCCATCAGCAAAACCAGGATGGCGACCATCTGCAAGGTGGTTTTAATTTTACCGATAAAAGACACAGCTACACTGGCGCGCTGACCTAATTCAGCCATCCACTCTCGCAGTGCGGAAATAATTATCTCACGCCCCACAATAACTGCTGCTGCAGCTACGAACCATGCGGAATCATGATGGATGGATACCAAGAGAAGCAATGAAATTGCCACCATGAGTTTGTCTGCAACAGGGTCCAGAAAGGCGCCAAAGGGCGTGCTTTGATCATATTTGCGCGCAACGTAACCGTCTAACCAATCGGTAATAGCAGCTACGGCAAAAATAACAGCGCAGGCAAAATGAGCCCAGGAGACTGGTAAATAGAAAATCACTACAAACAAGGGAATTAGAACAATTCGCAGAAGTGTCAGCTGATTAGCAAAAGTCATAACCAGTATTTCTCGCCAAAAACAGGGTCTGAGCAGGCAATAGCGGGGCCAAGCGTGCAAGTTAGGTGGATCATACACTATCAACTATTCATTATGGAAAAATGCATAAATTTCTTCTGCCAAGTGCTGGTTTATGCCGCTTACTCGCAAAAGATCATTAATGCTGGCTTTTTGGATTTCTTGTATTCCCCCGAAATGACGTAGCAACTCACGCCGGCGCACGGCACCCACACCCGGAATATCCTCAAGGGTAGATGTTTTGCGCTTTTTATCTCGGCGTTGTTTGTGGCCAGTAATCGCAAATCTATGTGCTTCATCACGAATGTGCTGGATCAAATGCAGTGCGGGTGAATCATTGTTGAGCACAATTTCAGTATCGGTTAAGGCGTTATAGAGCGTTTCGAAACCCGCTTTTCGCGTGGAGCCTTTGGCAACACCGATCATTAATACGTCATCAACCCCCAATTCTCCCAATACCGTTTTTGCAATTCCTAGCTGACCTTTGCCACCATCAATCAACAAAATATCTGGCATCTTGCCCTCGCCTTTTTTGAGGCGAGTGTACCGGCGCTCCAAGGCTTGTTGCATAGCAGCATAATCATCACCGGGAGTGATCCCTTCGATATTAAAGCGACGATAATCAGATTTTAGCGGCCCGTTGGTATCGAATACCACACACGAGGCCACTGTAAGCTCGCCACTGCTGTGGCTGATATCAAAGCATTCCATACGCTGCGGAATATCATCCAACTGGAGCGCGTCCTGTAAAGCAACAAACCTATCGAGTGAATTTTGTTTCGTGTTGAGATGTGTAATTAAATTTTGTTCTGCCGCGTTCACAGCCATTTGTAACCATTGTGCGCGATGACTCCTCACACTGTGCGAAAAATAAACCTGACGGCCTATGGCTTGCTGCAAAGCAGTCGCTAAAAGCTCGACTTCTTCCAATTCATGGTTGGTGATAATTTCGCGCGGAATATCACGGCCAGTACTTGCCAAATAAAACTGGGCAATAAATTGTGTAAGAACATCCGCAGGTGTTTCGGCAAGGCCCATCTGTGGGAAAAAACTTCTGCTGCCAAGAATTCGACCTTGCCGCACAAATAAGATATGCACACACAGTGCGTTAGGCCGAGTTACCAGAGCAACAACGTCTATATCACCCTGCCCTTCTTCAATTATTTGTTGCGATTGAATACTGCGTAGAAATGTAATCTGGTCGCGAAATTGCGCCGCCTTCTCAAAGTGAAGTTGTTGCGCAGCCTCGTCCATTTGGTTAGCTAATTCGGCCATTAATTCTTGGCCATTACCCGTTAGAAACATGCGAGTGTGGCGCAAGTCATTGGCGTAGTCCTCTTTGCTGACAAACTCCACGCACGGCGCTGTGCATCGTTTAATTTGGTACTGCAAACAGGGGCGCGAGCGGTTATTAAATACGCTGTCTTCACATTGGCGAACGCGAAATGTTTTTTGTAGAAAATGCAAACTCTCGCGCACGGCTCCCACGTTTGGAAATGGCCCGTAATAATCGCCCTGCTTTTTTTTAGGCCCGCGATGCACGCTGATACGCGGGTAAGGCTCACCGCTGGACACAAAAATGTAAGGGTAAGATTTATCGTCGCGCAGCGAAATATTGTAGGGTGGGCGGTTGGCTTTAATGAGATTCTGCTCAAGAATCAACGCTTCCGCTTCGCTTGAGGTAATAGTGACTTCGATACGATTGATGCGAGCAACTAACGCGTGGGTTTTAGGCGATAACCCGGTTTTGCGAAAATAACTGGCGAGACGGGATTTTAAATTTTTTGCCTTGCCGACATAGAGAATTTTGCCCTCCACATCGAACATTTGATAAATGCCGGGCTGTTGGGATGCATCCGCCAAAAAGCGAACCGAATCAAACTGAGGTGAGAGAGGTTTTTCAGACATGGCAATAAAGTGCAGCAAAAATGTATGCTGCACTTTACATCAATCAGGAAGGATCAATACAGGGTTTTAAACCAAAATTACACAACCGCTTCGGGGTCAAGTAAATTGTGTTTTACAGCGAGAAGAGTTAGCTCCACATCGCTATTGATGTCTAGCTTTTCAAAGATGCGGTAGCGGTAGCTGTTGACCGTTTTTGGGCTCACACAAAAGGTATTAGCTATGTCGTTTACCTTCTGACCATTGGCAATGAGCATGGCGGTTTGGAGCTCACGTTGTGATAGTTTTTCAAAAGGAGAATCTTGACTGCTGTTGCCAGAGAAGTTTTTTAGCGCCAGTTGCTGCGCAATGCTGCTGCTCATATATAGATCGCCACGGATCACTTTATCTATCGCACTGGTGATTTCAGAAAACTCTGCACCTTTGGTTACATAACCAACGGCACCAGCTTGCATCAGTCGTGTTGGATACAAGTCGTCGTCACACGCGGTTACCGCAATGATTTTCAAGGAGGGATTTACGACTAACAGCTTTTTGGTGGCTTCGAGCCCGCCCATTCCTGGCATCTTGACGTCCATAAGCACCACATCCGGTAAAAGTGTGCGTGCTTTTGTTACTGCTTCTTCCCCGCTTTTGGCATCTCCTACCACTTGGTAGCCTTCTATATCGGCTAACATACGCACTATCCCCATGCGTACCAAGTCGTGATCATCGACAACGAGTATTTTAGTCAATCTAGCCCCCATGCCTTATAGCAAGTGTTATTTTTTCTAATGGACGCTGTGTGGCGCATTTTTCGCGATTGTAGTCTTAGCCAACGCAAACTACCAGACATTGATTAGCGCAGCGTTGACCGACATGACAGCGCAACCAATGTGTTGTGCAAATCTTAAAGGTTTTTTCGTACTTTAGGGATAGTTTCTGGGCTCCTGCTCAAGCACAACCCCAAATTTCTGCAGAATTGCTTCTTTAATAGCGGCAGCCAGGCCCAAAACAACCGCTGCTTTTAACCGGTGAGGGTTGGTGAGTACAAGCGCCTGCTGCGCATGAACAGCGGCGTCAAGCTCCCTCCCTTTCCAGCCTGCACGATCAATTAACCAACCAGCAGCCAACTTTACGTGCCTAGAGTCGACTGGATAGGACACTATATCCGGGTAGTTTTTTTGAAGCTCAGTAAGTTTTTTAGCCGACACAATAGGATTTTTAAAAAAACTGCCAACGTTGGGTATTTGCTTTGGATCAGGCAGCTTGCTACGGCGAATCTCGCACACAACTTCGCTAACGAGTTCCGGCGTTATCTCCTGAGGGCCATAGTCCGCCAAAGCAGCTTGTAATGCAGGATATTGGAGTTTGAGATTCGGCTGTTTTTCCAATTTAAATGTGACTGATGTAATCACAAACCTGTCGAGCATTTCATTCTTGAAGACGCTATCTCTGTAACCAAACTGGCAAGACTCCGGTGTAAAGGTTATTGATAAGCCAGTTTTAACGTCCAGCGCGGTTAGCTCGCTGAATACATCTTTCAGCTCCACACCATAAGCGCCGATATTTTGGATTGGTGCAGCGCCGACACTTCCCGGAATTAAGGATAAGTTTTCCAGCCCGTAAAAACCCTCATCCAAACAGTAATCAACAAAACTACTCCAGCTTTCCCCTGCCGCAGCTTTCACATAGTAAAAATCCTTGTCCGCACGGACCAATTCCCGGCCCATTAACTGAATATGCAAAACCAACCCTGGAAAATCTTCGTGCAGAACAATATTGCTGCCACCGCCTAGCACCAGCAGAGGTAATTCTTTTTCTTTAGCAAATTTAATTGCGGCGTGTAATTCGTCTTCGTCTTTAATGGATGTAAAAAACGCTGCACACACAGGAGAGGCAAGTGTGTTGTAGTTTTGTAAATTAAAATGAGGCAAATACAGCGGCACAATAAAATCTCAAAAATAATAAAGTGGAACAGTTATTAACGCAGTTTATTTTTCTGAATGCTTGCGAGCAAACCGGCAGCAGCATCCTCTACCAAATCAAGAACGAGCTCAAATCCAGCCTGCCCACCATGATAGGGATCGGGTACTTCGCAGTAATGTTTTTGCTTGCCAAAATCCAAAAACAAACCGAGGTGACCAGCATAGTTTTTTGGCTTAAGCGATTGCAAAAAATTCAAATTACTTTCGTCCATTGCCAAAATGTAATCAAATTTATGAAAATCGTTTGCGACAACAGCACGCGCCCGCAATATAGATAAATCGATATTGCGGCTTTTTGCAGCGGCGATTGTGCGTGCATCTGGCATTTTACCTTCATGCCAACTAGCGGTGCCTGCTGAATCTATATGAATCTGTTCGCTCACCCCTGAATCATTTACCAATTTGCGGAAAACACCTTCTGCTGTAGGCGAGCGACAGATATTACCTAAACACACAAACAACACATTTACCGGCATTTTATTTCTCAAGCAAAGATTTTATGCGCTGTAGATCTTCTTCGGTATCTACGCCGCCAGGTACAGCAACAACAGCTTCAGCAATATGAATTACTTCACCGTTCCACATAACTCGCAACTGCTCAAGCGATTCAATTTTTTCCAAGGGCGCGGGAGCCCAAGTAACGAACTTGTGCAATAACCCAACACGATACGCGTATATACCTATGTGACGCTGCACTGGAAAATTATTGGGCAATTGGTTTATATCAGGTTGCGCAAAATGATCCCTTGGCCAAGGGATAGGTGCACGCGAAAAATACAGCGCGCGGCCGTTTCGATCTGAAACAACTTTTACAATATTGGGATTACGGAAATCTGCAAGACTATGAATCGGCTCACTTAAGGTCGCCATAGCCGCCGAGTCCATAGACACCAAATTGTTAGCCACTTGATTAATCACCTGGGCAGGAATTAAAGGTTCGTCGCCTTGGACATTCACCACAATTTCATCATTTGCCAAGCCCAACTGCTTAACAACTTCTTGCAAACGATCCGTTCCAGAAGTGTGCTCTGCCGATGTCATACAAACTTGCGCACCAAATGATTTAGCCACTGTTTCGATGCGCACATCGTCAGTCGCGATAATAACCTGATGTGCATTGCTTTCAAGCGCCCGCTCATACACATGCTGTATCATCGGCTTGCCCGCTATATCCTTTAAAGGTTTTGCAGGCAAGCGTGTTGAAGCATAACGAGCTGGAATCACTACAGTAAATTTCATAGACCGACCTTAAAGGGAACTAAGCTTTTGTTGGAAAGCTGTAAAGAAAGCGTTGTCCAGATGTGCGTTTACAATCAGCGAATACCAATCTTGTTTTGCAATAGACTGACATTTCACCGCATCTTTTTCTGTCATTACAACTGTACCAGCACCGAGATCAGAAAAATCCTGCTCAGAAAATTTGTGATGATCTGGAAATGGGTGTTCAACACAGGTTAAGGACAAAGATTCAAGTGTTTTAAAAAAACGTTCTGGATTTCCGATACCCGCTATCGCATGAATAGGACGCGAAAAATTTATGTCGTTGAAAGCATGCTCCTGCCACGTTTTAACATGCCGCCATGCAATGGGCATTAGGTTCATGGTATGGACGTTTTTATACGCCGATAAATATTGATCTTTGCCAGGGTTATTAACCACTATAAAATCAACGTTATGTAAACGCGATACAGGCTCACGCAAGGGCCCAGCTGGCAACAAATGTTGATTTCCAAATAAGCGTTGACCATCCACTACTGCAATTTCCAAGGTTCGGCCCAACCCATAATGCTGCATACCATCATCACTCAGTATGATTGTGCAGCCAGTTTCAACCAGCTTTTTTGCCGCAGTTACACGATCAGGCGATACACAAACTGCGCATTTTGTTGAAAGATAAATTAGTAGGGGTTCATCGCCGGATTCGTCGGCACGAGAATTTTCATGTAGCAAATAGGGATACTGAGCTGCGCGACCACCATAGCCACGGCTAACTACACCAGGCTTCTGCCCTTGTGCCTGTAAATATTTAACGAGCTCGATAATAAGTGGAGTTTTACCGGTTCCACCAACGGAAATATTGCCCACAATAACCACAGGAACAGGCAGCGTTTGCTGGAAAAACCTTATCAATATAAATTTTCGCAGCACACTGATGAAACCAAACAACCAACTTAAAGGCAACAGCGTGTAGATCCATGGGGACTTACCGTACCAAGCTTTTAATAAGAGGTTGTGAGATTTTTTCACGCGATGCCCAGCGCTAATAAACAGCAGGCTATTTCTTTTTTATTTCTGCTGTTTCCGGTTGACGAGAGGTAATACTTAATCGGCTAAATCCAAGTTGACCCGCGACATCCATAGCGGTTACCACAAATTGGTGCGGTGTTTTTGCATCTGCCGTTAACAACAAAGGCATATCCGTTTTGCCTTCAGATGTTTTAAGAATGGCAGCGCGCAAAGTATCGACTTCATTGTTGACCAAACTCTGGCCATTAATAGAAAAACTGCCTTGCTCGCTTACAACAATTTCAATTTGCTGCTTTGAATCGGTTGAGGGCTCGCCTTTTGCTTCTGGAAGCTCAACACCTAAATGCGTTTCTTTAGTAAAGGTGCTAGATAACATAAAAAATATCAACAAAAAGAACATCACATCAATTAGTGATATCAGATTCATTGGTTCCAAGTCACGAGACTGACGGCGGAATTTCATAAACTACACCAGTTTTACGTCAACACTACGATCAGTGTGTAAAGCATCTACTAATTTGATGGATTCTTCTTCCATTATTACGACAAGACTATCAACGCGACGTAAAAAGTAACGATGTAAAATAGTGGCTGGAATCGCAACAATCAAACCTGCGGCAGTCGCGATCAAAGCAACAGCAATACCACCGGCCAATACTCCCGCGTTTCCAGAACCTTTTAACATGATTGCATTGAAGGTTTCGATCATACCGAACACGCTACCAAGCAAGCCAAGCAAAGGTGCAACATTCGCAATTGTGCCCAA
Source organism: uncultured Cellvibrionaceae bacterium (assembly GCA_964581625.1). Classification (GTDB taxonomy): domain Bacteria; phylum Pseudomonadota; class Gammaproteobacteria; order Pseudomonadales; family Cellvibrionaceae; genus Cellvibrio. The sequence goes on along the minus strand of CAZOPE010000025.1, from coordinate 29,379 downwards.
GGCACCTACGTAGCGTTCCAAATCGTGAATAACTTGGTTAGCCGCCTCTTGAATGGAATCTTTCATAACTTCTCGGCCGTGGCGGGAGTTACTAAGGCCAGCAGCGAGTATTTTACCCAGTGGCGAAGATTGTTTTAATTCGCGAAGTTTAGCCGCATCGACCTGATTGCTTTTTATCCAACTCCATACTTGTGCCAGTAAGGTCCGCGGAGCAACTTTGTTGGGATTTAGCGTCCAATAACGCTCAATACTGATACCGATAACGGCAATTGAACAGAGGATGATTGGAATCATCATTACACCACCAGACACGATGATTTCGAACACAGGAGACCTCGCTATCGAACTTATTATCGGATACTTTTTGGCCTAACCAGAAGCCACTTATATTGCGGCGTACCTTACCACAAGACGTATAGAAAACCATGCTGGGCTTCAACTTTTCTAGACGTGAGCCTTTAGTAATCAGGTTATTGGGTGTTCGAATCATCAAACCAATAACGCTTTGCAAACTGGCGGTATTCCCGCATGGGCATCCCCTCTGCCTCCCAGCTAAATTCCAGTGCACCACTTGTGGCGGTATTTAGAGAATGCGCACCCAAAGCGGTATAACGCGCTTGAACATCGGGATGTGGATGCCCATGTTGGTTGTGGAATCCTGCGCTGAAAATTACAACTTGGGGACGCAGCTTGTTCACAAATTCAAGGCTAGACGAAGTGCGACTACCGTGGTGAGGTGCCAGTAATATCTCTACAGGCTTCATCTCGCCAGCATCAAGCAGATTACGCTCAACCTCCTTCTCTATATCACCTGCAAGCAAAATTTTGTGCTCATTGAATTCAACCAAGAGCACACAGGAATGATTATTAGCTTTAGCCTTTGCTTGAAGGGGCCAAGCCAAAAATTTAAAACGTACCCCATCCCACTGCCATGGTTTCTGGGTATGACAATTATCAATTCGCGCTGCATTAGCTGGCGCTTGATCGTTTTCTTGTTCGCCAACTAATAGATCCCCCACCTTGGTTCCCGCTAGAACACCATTCAAACCACCTATGTGATCTTGATCGTTATGGCTCACCACTAGCCGATCCAGATAACTTATACCTTGGCTTTGCAAGTAGGGAATTATGATGCCGCTACCCGCATCGAAATTTTCGGTATAGATCGGGCCAGTATCATAGAGCAATTGATGATGCTGTGTGCGCACAAGCACGGCAGTCCCCTGCCCGACATCGAAGACCAACATTTGCAAGGTCGGCAGAGGCTTTAAAGGAATAAGTAACGCTAAAATTATTGCAAATACAGCAAGAATTTTACTGCCTAAACCACGAGGTAAAAGCATCAATAAAACGCCAAGGATAGCCACACCAATTGCCAGCGAATTAAAGTTAACCAGAGGATTGAGTTTCCCTTCGCCAAGCCTCAATAGATATGCCAGCCACTCATGTACGACCATCAATCCCCATTCAGCACAACGCAAGAAGAAACTTTCGACTATGGGAATAAAAAAATGACTTACTGCTGAAATAATTAAACAGGGAACCACAAAAAAAGTAATAACCGGAATGGCAATAAAATTTGCAGGAGGAGCTAATAATGAAGATGTGTGGATTAACACTGATAGAGGAATCAATAAGCCAATAAACATTACCCACTGAGATTTTACAAAAACAGAAAAATGATTTTTATTCGCAGCAACCACACCATGGGGCTTGATAATGGAAACTCGACCTGAAAAACAAAAAATCAACATAGCTACCGCAACGAAAGATAACCAAAACCCAATATCGTAAGCGGCTAAGGGGTCATGAAGTAGCACCAAGGTTAATGCGATCACCAAACTATTGCTCGCAAAAAAACTTCGTCGCCACAAGAGAGCAAGCTGAACCACAATTAACATGATTAAGGTTCGAATAGTAGGAATATTGAACCCGGCAATCAGACTGTAAAATAATGTGAACGAAGCAGAAAAAGCGTAACCAAAAAACATTGATGGATATTTAGAGCAAACCAACTGAAAACATCTACCCACAAAATTTCCGAAAAAGAAACCGACAATGGCGAAAAACCCTAAATGCAAGCCTGATATAGCAATAAGGTGATTGGTGCCCGTCTTGATCATCTCACCCCATTGATCTTTTTCCACCAAAGAGGTGTCGCCAACAAGTAACGCAACCAAAATGCCTTTTTGCGAGCTGCCACTGGCGTGTAAAAGCCACTGTTGCATCTCGTAGCGCAATACATCAATTGAAAATTTTGGCTGCGCTTTTAATCGTTCATTGGTGCCTTCACGAATATAACCGGTTGCACCCACATGACGGCGAAGGAGTGATGCTTGGTAATCAAATCCACCGGGATTCACAAAACCGCGTGGCTTTTTCAATTTGACGGTAAGCCGCCACTCCTCGCCAGTTTTAACTCGCAAATTGGCGTAACTACTAATATTTATTTTCCCGGGAAATTGTTCAAAGAACTTATTTCCATCATACGCAGAGTAGGCACGATTAACATTCAACGTAAATAACTGACGTCGACTATTTTCTTGGGGCAACCCGACAACCCTGCCCTCCACAATTAAATCGCGTTCGGCTAAGTTTTGGGGCAACTGTTTGCTTAATAGATAATGACCTGAACAGACTCCGTAACAAAATCCAACGGATACGCTTGCTAGCCACGCTATAGGTGGAAACTTTTTATAGAGTAAGACTGTGCAGAGAAGTATGAAGCTTAGTGCAGAAATTAATGGCGCCAAGTCTGGCAAGTTTGGCAAAAAGCCCGCAAGCACAACACCAAAACAAAAGAAAAGTAAAATAAGCATAACATCCTTGTATATACATTAATTAACTCAAACAAACGCCCGTTCCGCCAAGACCGCAATAACCATTTGGATTTTTTGCGAGATATTGCTGATGATAAGGCTCAGCGTAGTAAAACTCGTTGAGAGGCAAAATTTCTGTAGTAATTTCCCCCAAGCCAGCATCCGTTAGCGCTTTTTGATAAGCGACTTTTGATGCTTGAGCGCAAGCAAGTTGCTTCTCATTAAAGGTATAAACACCTGATCTATATTGGGTGCCACGATCATTCCCCTGCCTCATGCCTTGAGTAGGATTGTGCGATTCCCAAAATACTTTTAGCAAAGCATTCAGTGAAATTATTCGAGGATCAAACACCACAAGCACGACTTCATTGTGCCCTGTAAAACCGGTACAAACCTCCTCGTAAGTTGGATTAGGGGTATAGCCGGCTGCGTAACCCGCCGCCGTAGTGTACACCCCCTCCTGCTGCCAAAACCGACGTTCTGCGCCCCAGAAACAACCTAGCCCCAAAACAATTTTCTCAAACCCTGCCGGAAAAGGTTCTTGCAACGGATTACCCAACACCATGTGAGCATGAGTCACCGGTACTTTTTCTGCACGACCTGGCAAGGCCTGCTCCGGCGTAGGCAATGTCGTTTTTTGCTGTATATAAAACATATGTTTATCTCCAGCCAAATGTAACGAGAATTAAAACCAACGATTTAGCTGTGCTTTTTCCCATACGCTGAGCAAAGCGCGCTCAACGGCAATTTGAGCTGTTAAACCAATTTTTTCCTGTAAAGATTTTTTAACTGCATATTCAACTTCAAAAATATCGGCTGCTTCCACTTGATCTAGAAGGTATTCATCACTGGTTTGTATAACATCAATAAGGTTCACTTCTTTTGCACGGCGACCAAACCACACTTCGCCCGTGGCGACTTTGGCTATATCCACTTGTGGACGATGCTCACCAACGAAGTCTTTAAATAAAACATGAGTATCTTCAATATCTTCTATAAATTTTTCGCGTCCTTTCTGCGTATTTTCACCAAACATGGTTACTGTGCGTTTAAATTCACCTGCAGTGAACATTTCATAATCGATATCGTTTTTCTTTAACAATCGATGGAAGTTAGGTAACTGTGCTACAACACCGATGGAACCCAAAATGGCAAAAGGTGCCGCGACGATTTTGTTAGCGACGCAAGCCATCATATATCCACCGGATGCGGCAACCTTGTCCACACACACGGTGAGCGGGATTTGTTTATTCGTAATGCGCGCCAATTGGCTTGACGCAAGACCGTAGCTATGAACCATGCCACCACCACTCTCAACTTTAACGACAACTTCATCTTTTGGTGTCGCCATTGTGAGCACTGCGCTAATAACTTCACGCAAGCTATCGTTGGCGGAAGCCTTAATATCTCCATGAAAGTCCAGCACAAAAACGCGTTTTTTGTGCTCATCGGAAAAATCACCTGAATCTTTTTTGCTTTTCCCTTTTGCAACTTTTTTTTGCTCAGCCTTTTCAAGCTTTAAACGCTTTTTTTCATCTTTCTCAAGTTGCTTGACTTGCTCTTCATCTAACATTGCGTGCTGTAAGGCCTCACGCATGGCTTTGAATTTTTCGTTTAGCTTACCAATTTGAATCTGTCCTTTTTCAGACTTCTTATTGCGTGAACTTGCCGACACAACCAAGCTAACGATAACAACTATCGCCACTACGAATGTGATGGTCTTAGCTAAAAATAAACCGTATTCTGTTAAAAATTCCAACGTATAACTCCAATCAAGGTAAATAAATTATTTCCAATCCGCTATGGCCTTACTGGCAACATCATTCAAAGGGCGAACATTGAGGCCGTTGCCGGCCAGACTAATTTCGTAAAGCGCACCGTTCTTCATTGGTAAATAGCGCGCTGTTCCATAATGAGCATCAATTACAGAGAACCATTGTGGATGCGCATTAATAAACCGCCACAAATCCAAACCTAATGGGCTTTCAATTAATGAAAAGGTTGAGCGCTTCTCAGTTGTTTCCTTTTGTATATCGTAATACCGACCACTCAAACGATCCAATCTGTAGGCGGGCTTCACGTCAAAACCTGAAAAGTAACCTTGCCATTTTATAATGCGCGCATCCAGTTGCCATTGATCGCCGTGCAAACTAAAGCGCTGTTGTTTTCCATTAGCGTCTACCACTAATGCATCAAAATATTGTTCTTCAATAGTCTCAAAATTAACTGTTGCAACGGGTTGGCCGACTAAAATTTGCTTGTAACTGTAAATATCGTAGGCAAACAACCCAATCGCACCGCCAATTGCAAGTAAGCCAAGGCCAAACATACCTGTGAGCCAGCCCATAAACCAACTACTCAACCACAACACTTTTGCGGCGCGATATGCAACAAAGGCGGCAATTAACACAATAAGCAAGGCTATCAAAGTGTATAACATAGGAATCCTTATCTAAGCTTGTGATTTATTATTTGAACGAATAGATTGTCTTTCTTGTACAAAAGTTCTTATTAAGCGGCCTGATATAGTCGATGCTGGGGGAATTTTTGGCAACTCATCATAGCGATACCAATAAGCCGCTTGGATTTCCTCATCATCTACTTTTATTTCGCCGCCCGCGTAATCCGCGAAATAACCCAACATTAACTGCCCGGGAAACGGCCAAGGTTGACTAGCGATGTAACGGATATTAGCAACGCTTACACCTACCTCTTCTTTTACTTCACGCGTCAGTGTTTGTTCCGGGCTTTCGCCCATTTCGATGAAACCTGCAAGACAGCTGTATTTTTCTTCTTTCGAACGCGTATGCCACGCCAACAAACATTCATCGCCACGTGTTATTAACGTGATTATGCAAGGTGATAACCGCGGATAAAAATCTAATTTGCACGACACGCAGACTTTTGCGAAATCCCTCGAATGTTGCTCTGTTGGTTTGCCGCAACGCCCGCAATACTGGTGATCGAAATGCCAGCGTAATATTTGCAAAGCTCGGCCGGCTGTTTGGAAATCCTCTTCAGAAACCGATTCAACCAAGCTACGCAAACCACGCCAGTGAAAACCGGGGATTTCTTTAAAAGCAACATTTGCTACAAAATCCTCTGCTCGCTGGCTTTTTAACGCATGCTTTACGTGTAACTCCAATTCCAAGCACTTCATGTCTTCATGACTTAAGGTTGCAATCTGACCGCTTGCAGTGCATAAAAATTTTTCGTCGGCAACTACATAATGAACATGCGTAGTTTGCACTGATTACACCTTATAACCCAAAGCTTCCAAGCTTTCTTCTGCGATACCCAAAACATCGGTATCAGCTTTTTTGTCGACTTTTAGATTATCGAGATAATACTCCAAGCTAATAATCGCGTCCGCAAAGGTATCCATCATGTGTTGAATAGCGGCTTGCTGTTCGTCATCCATTAAGGACTCGTCGATAAACTTCATGCAACCAGCAATCACCTTAGCTGCACGCGGCAACCCTAATACAAACATACCACCACGCACGGCATCCAGTGTTGCTGATATATTGGCAATATGTGCCTTGTCATAATTGGACTCTGCAAATGCGCTTAACGCGCGTTTTACCAAGCCCAAACCAGATTCGATTTCATCGATAACCAGTTTTTCAGCTTCGGCAATTTGGTTATTGGCCATTACATCATCGCGCGACAATGCATTAATTTGAGCGAGTTTTTCATCAGAAAGATTCGTCTTACCCAAACCCGCAATGGTACTTTCAACATACAAGAGCGTATCGGCAACACTCAATAAATCACTTGAGTTAACTGCTTCGCCAGAGGTTTGCCAACGCTGAATCTTTTCGATTTCTTGCTTAAGTGAATTACTGGGAGAGACCAAACCGACGATAGCCAAAATATCGGCAATCTTTTTTAAGGTATCAACAAGTTCTGGGGATTCAGACAAGGTATCGGCACCACCTTGTGCAGCACGCTCCAAAATATTTTTAGTGCTATGCAATTCGTCGGTTAATACGGCGGCCATTGAATTGATTGTATTGACGCTGGGGCCACGCAAAAAATCCATCTCGCGAGCAAGCTCTTTATCACTGTAACTCAACGAAGGTAAAGCGTAAGCAGACACTACCGCTTTGGATTTTTCGGTTGTAGATTTCGACAATGTAAGCAGATATAAGAGCTCTTTAATCAGCGCCGCATCAGGCTCGCGATTCATAACCGCTGCACCTTCAAATTGCAGACGTTTAATCTCACGATCCAAACTACTAAAAAGCATTTTACGGCTTTTAGTGATACGCAAATTTTCTTCGTTCATCGCTGTTAAGGTTGCATTGGCAAGCCACCATAAATTGCCCAATGCACTAGTGCCGCATACAGATTCCAAACGTTCAAGCGCGCGGCACATAATTCCAAAAGAGGGTTTAATTTGCGTGCCCTGCAGAACTTTAAGAAGCCCGGCTTGGTACATGTGACGCAAGCGACGTACTAATATTGTGAGATTTTCTTGCGAAGGTGCCAATTGCTGAACGGCACGGGTAATTTTTAATGGTTCGTAACTGAAATAATAACTTTCTGGAAGTAAAGGCGCTCTGCGAGCCTGACGCAGTTCATTAATGTGTGGAATCAATAGCAACGCCATACTGCGCGATGTTTGCAAACAAAACTCTAAATATCTTGGCAACATAAAAAAAGCAGAGGTAAGTAACTCTAACTTTTTATCGGTGGCGGGATTATCGCCAAGGGTAATATCATTAATATGTTCAAGTAGTTCATCGGCCAGTAAGTCAACGCCTTTTAATTGAATGAGGCTTAATGTACCGCGAATTTGCCGAACACCTTCGATACAGTTTTGCAACAACTCTCCATTTGTTCTATCGCTCGCAAACTGCTCTAAACGGAGCGCAGATTGTTCGATGGTTGCCAACAACTCATCGTGCACCATTTTTAACGAGGCAATATTAAAAGCTTCATTTGCACTCATGAATAAAATCCTAATTTTAGTGTTATTTTGACTTTATCTCACTTAGGGAGATTTTGCCGGATATTTACTTGCCCTAACCAAGGAATGCTAATGGTTTCTCAAATATGCGTCTATACGCCAACTTGAGTCTCAATTGCCGCATCCTTAAGCCAAATACAATTGCCCCCACTGCTTTTTTCAATGGCAGCGAGTTTTGATTCATGTAAAACCAATTCTTCCGCGCTCGCGGCTAACACAGGCAGGGGTTTGCGAGTTGTCGGTAATCGGCGAATTTCGCTAACCACTGTATTCGAATCCTTGTTACTCGACTGGTTACCACCTAAAGATAGCGCAGTTTGACCACCCGTCATCAGCAGGTAAACATCGGCCAAAATTTCAGCATCGAGCAAAGCGCCGTGAAGATCACGCTGAGAGTTATCTACCCCATAACGCTTACACAATGCATCAAGATTATTCTTTTGCCCAGGATGTTTCGCACGCGCCAGCAAGAGGCTATCAATTACCGTTCGGTTAGTTTCAATAGTAGCTGGGCGAGGGAGAAGGCGCGCGAATTCTGCGTTGATAAAACCTATATCAAACGCGGCGTTGTGGATGATGAGATCCGCATCACCAACAAACGCCATGAACTCCTCCGCGATTTGGGCGAATTTGGGTTTATCGGCCAGCATTTCATTGCTTATTCCGTGTACCTGAAACGCGCCTGCATCGACTTCGCGCTCAGGATTAATGTATTGATGATAGTGACGCCCAGTGAGACGACGGTTAAAAAGTTCAACACACCCTATTTCGATAATACGGTGGCCTTGAGTGGTTTCAAGACCCGTTGTCTCTGTATCCAGAACAATTTGACGCATGTAATTCCCGAGCTTAAAAAATTATTTGGTTATGTTTTAGCGTAGTTCTTCTATACCGCGATTGGCGAGGCTATCGGCAATTTCGTTTTCCCTATGGCCTGTATGGCCGCGAACCCACCGCCACTCTACTGTATGTCGCTGGGTTTGTTCATCTAATCGCTGCCATAAATCTGCATTTTTTACTGGCTGTTTGGCGGCCGTTTTCCAACCATTTCGCTTCCATCCTGCAATCCACTCGGTTACACCCTTGAGTACATATTGAGAGTCAGTAGTTAGCACCACCGAACAGGGTTCCTTGAGTGCAGACAACCCCTCAATAGCGCCCATTAATTCCATACGGTTATTCGTTGTCTCGGCGTCTCCACCATAAAGGGATTTTTCTACATCACCATATCGTAACAAAGCGCCCCAACCACCCGGACCAGGGTTACCTTTGCAGGCGCCGTCCGTAAATAATTCTACTTTTTTCAATGGGTTATTCCATTTATATCAGGTTATTTCTTAGAAGTATTTTGCATTTGAGGCTCTTTTCCACGCGTCGCTTTACCGAGAATTTTAGTCACTCCCCAGCCGCGTAAACCGGTATACCCCTGCCACTGAGGCTTTATAGGCGTCATGGCAAGCGTATCTTTACGCGCCACAATAACGTAGAACCCACCCCAAGGCAGACACAGCCTTTTACCCCAGCGCTCCATCCATTGCAAATATTTAGTCACACCGACCTTATGCGTTGGAGGACAGTAAAAACCTTGCCGTACGGCAACAGGCTCGAAATCCAGAACAGCCAGCCAATCCAACACCCGACCCAAGCGAAGTGACTGGTGTCGCCAGTGCGGAGCGTCGCTAAAAAATCGGGCGATCCAACGCCACAACCCCAATAAACTCCATGGGTTAAACCCTACCACTATGAGATGACCTTGGGAAATAAGGACTCCGGCCGACTCACGCAGAACCTGATGCGGCTTTTGGCTAAAATCCAATGCGTGATGAAGAATGACGAGATCAATCGTGTTAGGTGGCAAGGGAAGATGCGTAAAATCTGCGATACCGGTGACAATAGGCTGCTCCACCGCCTGAGGATAGAACGCAAAACGGTGAGAGATGCGGCTGGATTGGGTCAAATCTAAATGCTTGGCAACACTTAGCTGAAGCAAGTGATAACCGAACAAATCCCGCACCTCACTATCAATGCAGTCCCGCTCTATATCGACTAACAACTGACCAAGTGGTGATGCGAACCACTCACTCAAATTGTCGAGACTCGTTCGCAGCGGCAGTACGCCGAAGCGTTTGCGCCACTGGCGGCGAAGCCCTTTTAAAAACCGGTTTGACATAGTTAACTCACGTAAAAAGAGCAATCCAAGCCAGCAATTCAGTCAACTCAGGTAATATTGAAAAATCAGCCTGCTCAAATTTCTTATTATTGGGTCATTATGCTTCACATTCACACTATTCCTGCCTTTAACGACAATTATTTTTGGTTAATTCAGCCGCATCGGCAAGTCCGTGATGCCTATATAGTAGACCCCGGCGCTAGCAAGCCGGTTTTCGATTATCTCACTCAGCACGAGTTAAACCTGCGTGGTGTTTTGCTAACTCACCATCACCATGACCATGTTGATGGTGCAGAAGAGCTTAGTAACTATTTTAAGGTGCCCATATACGGGCCCAAGTCGCCCCGAATGCCGCAGGTCACTCACTACCTCTACGAGGGCGACAAAGTAGCGCTGGGCCCAATTACCCTTGAGGTATTGGAGATTGCAGGCCATACATTGGATCACATCGCTTATCTGATCAATATACCGGGCGATACGCCCCACCTGTTTAGTGGCGACACCTTATTTGCCGTAGGCTGCGGACGTTTGTTTGACGGAACCGCCGAGCTTTTGCATAACGCCCTTAAAAGAATTTCTGCACTGCCGGACAATACGCTTATTTACGGTGGTCATGAATACACCCTTTCCAATATTAGATTTGCGCTCACGATTGAACGGGGAAATCAAGATCTTGAAGCCAGAGAAGCAGTCGAATCAGAAAAGCGCGCTAAAGGTCTCCCAACCTTGCCCACGTCTTTATGGCAGGAGCATAGAACCAATCCGTTTTTGCGCTGTCACTTAAACTCTGTTCGTGCCCCTGTGGAGCAGATTTGTGATAGGTATTTGGCGACAGACCTAGAGGTTTTCACCAATTTGAGACGCCTGAAGGATAACTTCTGAGAACCCGTCCGATTCCTTGGGTTGACCCATTCCAGCCCAATCCATAGACTTCACCCCTCGGACGCGCTTGGTAGTTTAATTTTCACTCAACAAGGAGGGGCAAAAGGTAATCATCATAAGAAATGTGACTCTATGAAACTCATACATCGCTCCTTTTCGAACACAATTTTGACCATAGCTTCCGTGACCACCCTTTTGGTGAGTTGCGATACCTTGCACCTGAAGCCATCACCTAAAGCAACAGCTTCCTCTGAGAGCGCAATTTCGCATCAAGTCGTTAAAACCGATGCAGCCCCCACGCAACGCACCTACAACACAGTTTGGGACCATATTCGCGCTGGCTTTAGTTTGCCGCAAACATCCAATCCCGCCGTTGATTCACAAATTCGTTTTTATACAAGCAATAAAGCCTATTTTTATAAAGTCACGCAACAAAGCGAGCCATTCCTTCATTACGTGGTAAGCGAGATGGAAGCGAACGGCATGCCAATGGAGCTTGCGCTCTTACCGTTTATTGAAAGCTCCTACAACCCGACAGCCGCTTCATCCAGTAACGCCGGTATGTGGCAATTTGGTGATGCAACGGGTCGCAATTTTGGGCTGAAGCAAAATTCTTGGTATGACGGGCGAAAAGATGTTGTCGCGTCAACCGATGCCGCTATTCGATTATTGAAAAAGCTCTACACAAAATTTGATAACGATTGGTTACTTGCAGTTGCCGCGTACAACGCAGGCGACGGCACCATACAGCAAGCCATTGAGAAGAATCGCCGTGCAGGAAAGCCCACAGATTTTTGGTCGCTACCGCTTAATAAGACAACTCAGGGTTACATCCCCCAACTGTTAGCATTGTCTAAAATTGTGGCTGACCCCAATGTTTACGACTTCAAACTCTACCCGATTGCTGACGTTCCTTATTTTGTGAAGATCAACGTGGATTCGCAAGTTAACCTTGCAGATGCTGCACGTAGCAGTTCACTTGATGTAGCCTTGTTGAAAAAATTAAATTCAGGTTACAAAGGTTGGCTCACTGATCCAACAGAGCCTCGCCAACTGTTGGTACCGGTGGACTCAGCAGCATCCTTTAAATTACAGCTCGATTCCCTACCAATAGCGTCAAACCAAAAATGGCAGGAACATCTTGTTAAAAAAGGCGATACGCTTGACGCTATTGCAAAAAAATATGGAGCTAGCGCAGCTCAAATTAAAGCAGTCAACCATATTAAAAGCGCCAACCTCAATGTAGGTCAACGCGTACAAATTCCACTATTACCTGCCGGCGAAACCCCAATTAATTCTGCACCCGAAAAAAGCGTTGCTGAGCAAGCGACACCAACGGAAAAACCTGATTACTACCTTGTAAAATCTGGCGACAATTTGTGGTCAATAGCCAAATCACAAAACATGACGGTGGATGCGCTAACACAATTGAACAACATGACCACTAAAAGCGCGCTAAAACCCGGACAAAAATTATTGGTGGCTGCCCAAGCAACCACAGGCAACCCCAACCAATCACGCAAACTGAATTACACCATTAAATCTGGCGACACCTTGGGCAAAATTGCAGCGAAATACGATGTGAGCGTCAAGCAAATTATGGCGTGGAATAAAATCAAAGATGAAACCAACATTCGCCCTGATCAGGAACTGATAGTACTGGTGGATGCTAAAAACTAAAGTTTTGGTATAGCTGCCAGTAACTGTTGGGTATAAGTTTCTTTAGGCGAGGCAAAAAGCGTTTCTGTTTTTCCCTCTTCAACCAGTCGCCCTTTTTGCATAACGTAAACACGATCGCAAAGATAGCGAACGACTGACATATCATGCGAAATAAACAGCATGGTCAATTGGTGTTTTTGTGTTAACTCTAACAATAATTTTAGAATTTGCGCGCGAACGGTCACATCCAAAGCGGATACAGGCTCATCTGCAATAATCAATTTAGGCTTTACTGAAATTGCTCTCGCAATTGCGATACGCTGACGCTGACCGCCCGAAAATTCATGGGGATATTTTCGAATCGATTGACGATCCAAACCCACATCATCCAAGAGTTGGCTAACCTGATCTAAAACCGTTTTACGCGTCGCAAGACCGTGTGTGAGCAAGGGTTCGGCTAGCGTATCAAATACGGTCATTCGCGGATTTAACGAGGCATAGGGATCTTGGAAAATCATCTGGAAATCGCGGCGCGCGCGCTTTAAATCTGCATCAGACAACTTGAGTAAATTTTTTCCCTCTAACAACACTTTCCCTGATTGAGCATCCACTAAGCGCATAATGGTGCGCCCTAATGTCGATTTCCCCGAACCAGACTCACCAACAACTCCCAGAATTTCGCCGCGCCTAATTGTCAGGCTAATATCATCGACTGCTGTCAGGGTGCTGATCCGACGCTTAAAAAAAATGCCACCAAACTGATGGAAGACTGTATTCAAATTCTTAATTTCTAAAAATGGAGCTTGAGTTTCGTCTGCTAAACTTTGTGTTGGTTTGGCAGTTGTTAATACCGCACTCAGTAATTTTCGGGTGTAAGCTTGGGTAGGACTAGAGAAAATATCTTCAACCCTACCCTGCTCTACTAATTTTCCTTTCTCCATCACCAAAACATGGTCCGCCATTTGTGCAGCGACGCCCAAATCGTGAGTGATGAAAATAACAGCAAGATTTCGACTGCGTTGCAAATTTTTAATGAGTTTTAAAATTTGTGCTTGCACACTCACATCAAGCGCCGTAGTCGGCTCATCCGCAATTAATAATTCTGGCTCTGTAATTAACGCCATCGCAATCATAACGCGCTGACGCATGCCACCTGAAAATTGGTGCGGGTAGTGATCAATCTTTTTTTCTACATCATGAATACCAACTTCTACCAACGCTTCAATCGCGCGCTTACGCGCATCCTGCTTAGATAAATCATGATGTTGCATAACCGTCTCAATAAGCTGATCGGAAATACGCAGGTAAGGGTTGAGCGAGGTCATGGGATCTTGAAAAATCATGCTGATTTTTCGGCCGCGAATATTGCGCAGATCATCTTCGCTCATTGTCAACAGATCTTTACCTAAAAAAACTGCGGTTCCTCTCTCAACACTCCCTGGAGGCGAAGGAATTAACCCCAACAAACTATAACAAGCGACGGATTTCCCCGACCCAGACTCTCCCACAATACCCAGCACTTCCCCCGCATTGAGATCAAAGCTTAAATCCTCAACAGCTACGCTAGTACCATTGCGGGTATTAAAAACAACACGTAGATTTCTAACAGTTAACATATTGAGATTTCCAAATTTAATCTTTTGATGCCCGGGGATCTAGCGCATCACGCAAACCGTCACCTAAAAAATTGAGCGAGAACAAAGTGATTGATAAAGCTAAACCCGGAAAAATCAGTAGCCAAGGATACTCCTCCATGACTTCAACCCCGCTAGAAATCAGTGAACCCCAGGAGCTTTCTGGGGGCTGAATACCCAAACCAAGAAAGCTTAAAAAAGATTCCAACAAAATTACGCCCGGAATAGTCAAGGTTGTATAAACAATAATTGGCCCTATAACATTTGGAATTAAGTGACGATTAATAATTTGCCACGGTGATAAACCAATAGTCACTGCAGCTTCTACAAATTCTTGTTGCTTAATGTTCAACACCTGTCCACGCACGATACGCGCCATGGTCAGCCACTCAACTGCACCAATTGCCAAAAATAAAAGAAGCATGCTGCTGCCGAAAATAACCGTGAGCAAAATAATAAAAATGATGAAGGGTAAAGCAAAGAGTGCATCAACAATTCGCATCATAAACGCATCTACTCTCCCGCCAAAAAAACCTGCGGTGGCCCCCCAAAGAACACCAATCAATAAAGCTACTGTGGTGGCGATAAATCCCACCATTAAAGACACACGGCTGCCGTACATGATGCGAGTTAACTGATCTCTACCTAGGGTATCAGTTCCTAACCAGTGCTGAGCAGAAGGAGGTGTTGCACCTAATTCCAGGTTTTGGCCTTCATAGGTGTAAGGTGCAATATACGGTGTCAGCAATGCGGTGAATATCAAAAATACCAGCACACAAAAACCGAACATTGCTAGCGAGTTTTTGCGCAGTCGCGAAAATGCATCGCGCGTAAGCGAGGTACCATGCTTAATGTAAAATGTCCCGCTCATTCTTAAACCTCACCTATTTCTTGACGGGTTTTAGGGTTAAGAATTAACAAAACCAAATCAGCAAGTATATTGAATATCACAATTAAGAAAGCAAAGAAAATTGTGCACCCCATAATCATCGTATAGTCACGGTTAAACGCAGCTTGTATGTAAAAACGGCCAATACCCGGGATTTGGAATAGGCTTTCAACAATAAACGAACCGGCTAACAGCCCCGCAATTGTAGGGCCCAAAAATGAAACTGTCGGAGTTAGCCCTCCACGGAGAGCATGAACAAATACAATTCGCGCAGTCGATAAGCCCTTAGCTTTTGCGGTACGAATATAATCTTGAGATAAAACTTCTAACATACCACCCCGAGTAATACGGGCTATGTAAGCTGCGTAAGATGCACCCAATGTAATTGAAGGTAAAATTTTATCGCCGGGAATTTTCCCCCAGCCTGCAACGGGTAACCAATGCAACCAGATCCCAAAAATCAATAGCAACAACGGGCCTAGAACAAAAGAAGGCAAACAAATACCCACCATTGCTCCAGACATAGGCAAATAATCCCAATAAGTGTTCGGCCTTAAGGATGCCAGTATTCCAGCGGTTAAACCTACGAATAGAGCGAACACAATCGCGTAACATGCCAATTCAAAAGTAACAGGGAACCCAGCGGCAATTAAATCATTGACTGTGTGACTCGGGTATTTAAATGACGGACCAAAATCACCTTGCACCAAATTTTCTGTGTAACGTAAAAACTGTTGCCAAGTTGGTTCATCAAGGTGATAGCGCGCATTCAAATGTTTGAGAACATCGGGTGAAACTTTGCGCTCCTGATCGAACGGGCCGCCAGGCGCGGAATGAATTAAAAAGAATGTCACAAGTGTTACCACCAACAGTACAGGAACAGCTTGCAATAGTCTCTTAAGGATAAAAACAAACATTCTTAAAACCTGTTAGTGAGCTGACTCTAAATAAACATACTTGTAGGGATGATAATCCAGAATATTTTTATAATACCCTTTCACGTTTGAAGCGACCAAATTGTTAGTGGTGTAAAAATACAAAGGAATTAATGGCATTTCATCCACCAAAATTTTGTCGGCTTGTTGAAA
The DNA here is from genome assembly GCA_964581625.1 of uncultured Cellvibrionaceae bacterium. Lineage (GTDB taxonomy): Bacteria > Pseudomonadota > Gammaproteobacteria > Pseudomonadales > Cellvibrionaceae > Cellvibrio. The sequence continues at coordinate 13,263 of CAZOPE010000025.1, read as the reverse complement.
ATACTCGAAACGCTCCTCTTGCGATTTGGCACGTTTGGAGAGTTCCATCAACTCGTCATAACGTTTACTTCCCCATTCAGAGTCATTCATTGGGTCCTTCGTCATCATTGGGAACAAAAAGGTTGTTGGATCAAGAATGTCTGCCACATTAGCACGCCTTAAAATTTGAAAGTCTCGAGAATTACGTGCATCCAAATAAACCTTCCACTCCAAATTTCTCAATGTGATATCTATACCTAAATTCTTTTTCCACATTTGCTGAATTGCCAACGCAATTTTTAAATGATCCGCGTGAGTATTATAAGTAAGCTCAACTTTGGGAAAACCTTTGCCATCTGGGTACCCAGCTTCAGCAAGTAATTTTTTTGCACGTTGAACATCAAAAGAAAAATTCACTTTGGCGGTATAACCGTAGGGATTATCAGGCGTGTAATGATAAGCAGGCGTTTGCCCACCTTTGGTAACATTCTTAACCAAGGATTCCCTATCAATTGCATAAGCAAGTGCTTTTCTTACACGAACATCATCAAATGGCTTAATTTTATTATTAAACAGGTAATAGTAAATCGCGTAAAACGGACTCTGATAGTAATCCGCGGAACCCTTATACTTTTCGGTTTTTTCTGTAGGTAAATATTCGGTCTTATGTAGCTGACCGGCTTTAAACATTCGTTCTTCAAGTAAAAGGTTATCGTAGGGATAGAAATTAATTTCATTTAATTTCACATTGGCAGCGTCCCAGTAGTAGGGATTTTTCTTGACTGAAAATACCACGCTTGGAATCCACTCTTTAACTACAAAAGCACCGTTACCTACAAAATTTCCAGCTCTTGTCCAACGAGTACCGCGCTCTTTAAACGCATTAAACTTCTCGATGGTCTTTTTTTGTACTGGATACATTGCAAAATTATCCATTTGCAACAAAAAGTACGGAACTGGAAATTTCAGAGTAACCTGAAAATGGGATTCGTCTAGCGCCTTAATACCGACGCTGTTGAAATCTTTAACTTCGCCTTTGTAATACTCTTCTGCATTTTTTATGACAAAAAAATCCGTTGTGTACTCACACCCAATCTCTGGTTGCAGAACGCGCTTCCAAGAATACTCAAAATCATAGGCCGTGAGCTTGTCACCATCAGACCATTTAGCAGTATCCCGAATATGGAATGTATAAACCGTTTGATCTTCCGAAATTTCCCAAGAATCAGCAACCCCTGGCACAGCTTCAAGGGTTTGAGGATGCTTTGAAATCAACCCTTCAAAGATGTTCATTTGCAGATGGTATTCTTGCAAACCGGTAGTGACATGGGGATCAATGTCAGGCGGCTCTAACGCATTGCCAATATGCATTATTTGTTGTTCATTGCCGATCTCCACTAAAGTTTTGTGCTTCCCGCAACTACTGAGTATCGGTAAACATATCGCGAGAAAAATAGCTAACGCAAAAAACTTCATAATTTATCCGGTGCGATACTAATATTACTTTTCTAGCTTTTTTGCAAAAGCATCAAAACTGAACGGTCTACCCAAAAATTCTGAAACCAAGTCCGCTGCATCTTTAGATCCACCGGGAGCCAACACGGAATTGCGGTATTTTAATGCTACAGCTTGATTTCGAAGACCTTGTTTCTCGAATTCGCTAAACATATCGCTCGCAATCACGAGAGACCACATGTAGGTGTAATAAATCGCAGAATATCCATTCAAATGACCAAAGCTCGCATAAAAGTGCGTTCCATCTACATAACCGAAAGGAGAATATGTGGCCTGAATTTGTGCGGTAATTTTATCAAGATCTATTTCTGCAGGATTCTTGTTATACAGATTTAACGATGTAGCCGCATAAAATAATTGATGTTTGGTCCACAGTCCGCGTCCGAAATCTCGGCCGTCACGCATTTTATCCACTAAATCTTTGGGAATGACTTCGCCTTTTTCATTTCGAGCGAAACTTGCCAAAGTGTCTGCATCCCAAACCCACTCTTCTAACATTTGTGAGGGAGCTTCTACGAAATCCCATTCTGTTCTCACCCCTGAGAACGAGACACGCTCATGGTTCCCGCTAAACATGGTGTGTAACAGGTGGCCGAACTCATGTAAAAAAGTTTCAACGTCGCTATGCTCTAATAACTCATTGGGATTTTCGCCCCCAGGAAAATTACATACCAATGCGGCCACTGGTAGCTGAACTTCTTTTATGCCGCTTTGAATACCAAATTGCGCAGCATGTTTATATTTTCCTTCACGGGGATGCATGTCGAGATAGAAGCGACCAATAACCTTATCGCCATCATAAACCTCAAAAGCTTTAACTGAAGGGTGCCAGGTTTGAGTTTGCCATGGTTTGATAGTCACACCGAACATCGCTTGCGTTAGATCAAAAATACCTTGCTGCACTTTTGCATAAGGGAAATACTGACGAATCTTTTGAGCGTCAACTTGATATTTTTCTTTTTTAATAAGCTCCTGCAAATACATTTTTTGCCAATCGTTAACTCTCGTGGCTTTTGGGTCTATTTTCTGCAAACGCTTAAGTAGAACCGTATACTCTTCTTGTGCTCGAGGAGTCGCAAGTGTTGATACTTTATCAATGAATTCTTGCGCATTTTTGGGCGACTTTATCATTTTATCTTCCGTAACATAGGCCGCGTAATCGTTGTAGCCTAGAAGCTGCGCAAGCTCATATCTTTTAGCCAACAGTTTTTCCAATACTGCTTTATTCTCTGGATAAGCCATGCTGCGGTAAGTTTTATAAGCGCGCTCCCGTAACGCATCGTTTTTAGCGTACTGCATTAGTGGGATATAATCTGGAGAATCCGTTGTAAGAATAATTTTTCCATCTGTGTTGGGCTGGTGACGATCAATGTAATCTTTAGGCAATCCATCTAAATCTTTAGCGGAATTGACTTCTATTTTTTTGCCACCATCACGATAATTTTTATCGAATTCCTGACCGACGAGATTAATTTCTTCGCTTAGTTTTTTAATTTTGGCACGAGTCGCTTCATCCTTATCAACGCCAGAACGATGATAGTCACGCAGTGTACGCTCAAGATAACGTTTATCCTCAAGGCTTAACTTACTTGCATCGATCTTGCGGAGCTGATCATATATGGCACGAGATAAGCTGATGTCAGTGTTAATTTCCACAAAATGCTGTTCACATGTTTCCGCCGCAGAACGCACCTCCATATTAGGGTGAACACTTGAGTACAGCCCAGCCTTGCTCATTTGGGCATCCGATATCATGTCCATCTTATTCAGCTTATCTAATAAACTTTTGCCAGATACTAATGTTCGCCCAGAAAAACTATCTAACTCAACGGCGAGTTTCTTAAATTCAGTTTCACACTCAGAAAGATAGGTCTTGGCCTCGCCGTCTTTGGGGAGCTCCCATGCAGCTCGCTGAACCTCCGGCGCCTGCGCCACCACAGCTTTGGGATTGGGTTGACTACATGACACAACACTCAGGCAAGCCGCGGCTACAACAACTTGCATAGGCTGCAGGAAGGTTTTGAGGGAAGATTTAATCATTTTATCTACCTTATTTGTTTAATAGCCTGCACCGAGGGTATTTGGAGAGGAGTCTAACTTTCCCTACCCCCCTCGGAGATCAAGCCTACCTTATCGTATTACCCCCTAATATGCGCTAAAAGCTCATGAAATGGGATATCGGACTCTAGTTGGAGCGTATCTTTTGTTAAAAGAATCAATAAATTGACACATTTTTTAACAAGTAAATCGCATATTGCTACACAGCTGCTAAGCTTGGAATAACTTAAACCTAATTAGCATGATTATAACTATGCACGCACACCTCCTAACGGAAGATCAACGCGATTGCCTTCAGGAAATTACCAACGTGGCCATGGGGCGCGCTGGTGATCGTTTGGCTAGGCTCTTGGATGTTTTTGTTGTGCTTTCCATTCCCCATGTCAGCATCCTCAACCCTACCGATATTGCCATGGCGCTCCAATCACTGAATCGTGAAAGTAGCGATGTGGTACATGGTGTTTGCCAAGGGTTTATTGGCGGTGGGATTGCTGGTGAAGCCATGCTTATTTTCAATGGTACAGATTTCAACGATCTCGCCAAGTTACTCAAGTATGATCGCATTGCTGATGAACAAGCGGAATACGAACTCTTGATGGACACAGCAAATGTTCTCAACGGAGCTTGTTTGAAGGGTTTAGCGGAGCAACTAGATACTCATTTCAGCTTTGGCCCGCCCATGTTGCTGGGCCAGCATTGCAACATTGCAGACCTGCTCCAGAACAACAATATGAGCTGGAAGCAAGCATTAGTGGTTGAAATCAACTACTCTATTGAAAACCACAAGATCAATTGCGACCTTTTACTAGTAATTGCTGAACACTCGATCGATGGTTTGGTAGAAAAGCTTAATTACTTACTCGACTAGAAGCTGCCTATATCGCATGACAACGAACAATAAAGATTTCAGTAAGTTTTTCGAAGATGTCCATTGGTTTATGGATATCCTGCAAAACATTGATGTTGGGCTGGTGGTAATGGACCGTAATTACCACGTGGTTATGTGGAACAGCTTTATGCAAAACCACAGCGGTAAAACACCAGAAGACGTGCTTCAGCGAAGTATTTTCAGCGTGTTTCCGGAGCTTTCTGAAACCTGGTTCAAGCACAAAGCTCAATCTGTGTTCGTGCTTCAAAACGCCACCTTTACCACATGGGAACAGCGCCCTTACCTATTCCGTTTTCCGCATTACCGTCCAATTACAGGCACGGCGGAACACATGTATCAAAATAGCACCATCATTCCTTTAATGGACTCCAAGGGGCACGTGGAGCAAATTTGTTTAATCATTTATGACGTGACCGACACAGCCATTAACAAAATGGCTCAACAACAAGCTAACAATCAACTACAGAATCTTAGCCGCACAGACCACCTAACTGGCTTGTTTAACCGTGGCTACTGGGAACTGCGCCTGATTCAAGAATTCAAGCGTTATGATCGTTATGATCAAGCGTCCACATTGATCATGATGGATATTGACCACTTTAAAAAGGTAAATGACAAGTATGGCCACACAGTTGGCGACGACGTTATTCGCCAAGTGAGCCGAGCCCTTAAAGAACAAGTGCGCGATTTAGACATTGCAGGCAGGTACGGCGGAGAAGAATTCGGCGTAATTCTTACCGGCACTGACATTAAAGGCGCAAGCGTTTTCGCAGAAAGATTGCGCACCAGCGTTGAAAAAATGGTGGTCGTTTCTGAAGGACAGCAAGTGCGATTCACAATCAGCCTCGGCTTGGCTCAACTCACCGACAAAATTGTTGATCACAGAGCTTGGATCGAAAAAGCAGACGCTGCACTCTATCAATCTAAAGAGGGTGGTCGCAACCGTTTCACTGTTGCCAACACCTAAATCTCTCGTTAAGAATATTTTTTAAATAAATAAGGGAATAGCTGTTGTTTCTGCTCGGCGGTAAGCGAAGCAACAGTTTTTTTGTTTCGCTCCGGTATGTCTTCCACATCATCAAAATATCCCAACGCTTTTTCTAAACTCTCCTCCCGAATTATATGAATGATTGGGTATGGCGACCGGTTGGTTAGATTCTCCACATCTTCAGGATCTGAATGGGCAAAGCAATAATGCGGATGAAAGCTTGCAAGCTGATAAACCCCCATCCACCCTCGCCTCTTTAGCTGTGACTGCGCCCAAGCAAGACATTGGGTGTACTCGAAGAAATCCTCCAACGCATGTGGAATAATCAACAAGGTTGTCTCTAATTCCGCAACGGGTGTTTTATCGAGCAACTCCATTTCTGAAAATAAATCAGCTAACACACCTTCTTCAATACTGGCTTCACTAATACGTAATCTAACGCGATTTTCACGAGCTGGCTTACCCGAAAAGGGGCAAAGGTTTAACCCAATAACAACTGAGTTTAACCAAACAAGTACATTTTGCTCGACAGTATTCATGGGTTAAATCTCTACAAATTACAAACATAAAAAAAGAGCTGCAAGCAGCTCTTTTAAATTAGAAAAAAAACGAAACTAATTTTTAATTTTGGCAACTTCTTGCAAGTGAGACTGGTAACTTTTGAAATCATACTCGCCATTGATGTTAGCCAACTGAAGAGAAATAGCCGCACGTTGCTCAGCGGGGACTTTATCTTCTCCAGCTAATTGAACTCCATTTAATGCGACAACAGCATAATCACCTTTAGCTGTTTTAACACTACCAAACACAGACTTACCAGCGGCAGGGGCTGCAAGACTAAAGGCATATTGCAACACATCTCTATCAGTTCCAGTATCTGAGCGAGTAACAGCAGCTGCAGATTTTACGTCGAAACCAAGTGTTTTCGCTTGTTCTGCAATTGAGCCGCCAGTATTTAGTGCCGCTACAACGTCAGTCGATTGCTTTGCCAAAATAGCTTGAACTTTCTCTGCGCGCACAACAATAGCGATTTGGTCTTTAACAGCCTCTAGCGGCTGTAATTGTGCTGGTTTACGGTCTGTTTTCTTCAACACAACAACACGACTTGGTTCCAATTCGATAATTTCACTAGCATTACCTTGCTCCAAAACCTCAGCTGAAAAAGCGGCACTTACAAATGAAGTATTGGCAGCGAGATCCTTGCCGTTAGTTTTGGTAAATAAACCGGTGTTCACAGCGGTTAGGCCCAATTCTTTTGCGACCTCACCTAAGTTATCTGCGTTGTATGCCAAATCTTTTAGCTTCTCTAGTTTCACACCAAACTGTGCTTCCGCTTCGGCACGTTTAAGCTGATCGGCAATGCTAGCTTTGGATTCCTCCAACGTTGGCGGTTTAGAACCACGCTCCGATATCAATTTGATAATGTGAACACCAGCTTCAGTTTTCACAGGGGCCGATACTTCGCCTACTTTTAATTTCGCCAAAGCCGATTCAAATTCAGCAGGGAAAGAATCTCCGGCAGAAAAGCCTAAATCACCACCCTGATTTTTTGAGCCAGAATCTGCAGAAAATTCACTTGCTAACTTCGCAAAATCTTCGCCTGCCGCAATTTTGGCTTTTACTTCGTCAGCACGTTTTTGCGCATCCGCGCCTTCAAATAAAATGTGCGCTGCCTGACGCTCGGTTTTTGCCAAAAATGCCTTAGTATTTTGCTCAAATTGCTTCTGAATTTGATCATCAGTAACAGTAATACTTTTTGTCAATTCACCAATACTTAATTCAATATAATCAACAGCTACTTGCTCAGGCGTGGTGTAGGTTGCAGAGTTTGCATCGTAATTGGCTTTGATATCTTTATCTTCAACAACTACAGTTTTCTCAACGGATTCAGCGGGGATGACAAAATAGTTGAAATCGCGTGATTGAAAACTTAATCCAATAATATTCTTAAGCTCGGCAGGAGTTACAAAAGATGAATTGGCAATTGCAAACTGCAGTTGGTTGATGACTGTATCTTCAGCTAAGGCTTTTTGGTACTTCGCAGGTGTTAAACCTTGATTGCGCAAAAGCTGGACAAATCGATCCTGATTAAAAACGCCATCCTGCTGAAATACGGGGGCGCTGACAATTTCCTTATGAATGGCAGCAGTGTTTGCAGCTAAACCACCTTTTTTGGCAGCCTGAGATAACAAAGCGCGTTGAATCAAACCCTCGACAACAGGTTGGCGCAATTTCTCGTCGGTGAGATATTCGGCGGGAACCGAGTCACCATAGCGGCTAATAATTTGTTGTTTACGGTTTTGAATACCGCGAGCAATATCATCTTCGGTGATTTTGTCACCATTAACAGCTATAGCTTTATTGGCCGAGCCATAATTTTGAAAAAGAGCCTCAGTCCCAAACAGTGCAAAAATCACGATGATAAAACCAATAATGATTTTCGCAACCATGCCCGTAGACTTGTCGCGTAATTCTTGTAGCATCTTAAACTCCCAACAGACTCTCTAATCTATCCGCACAAAAGCATTCAAAATTATGCTGCTTTGCCATGTATTTCAGAAAAACGATTAATAAAAAAAGGCGCACTTTACAATGCGCCTTTTTCCTACCCTACCACCAACGTGATAAACAGAAGTCAGCAGCAATATAAAATTAGTTTACAGCGTCTTTCAACGCTTTACCGGCTTTGAAACCTGGTACTTTTGAAGCAGCAATTTGAATTTCTTTGCCAGTTTGTGGGTTACGGCCAGTACGTGCTGCACGTTCTTTTACAGCGAAGGTTCCGAAACCAACCAGTACTACTGAATCACCACTTTTAAGGGCATTAGTGATATTTTCTACAACTGCATCCAATGCGCGACCGGCAGCTGCTTTAGGAATATCTGCTGACGCGGCGATCGCTTCGATAAGTTCAGTTTTGTTCACACTTGACCCCTTTCTGATTATTTGTTCAACTAATTTGCGCTGCACCTCTAGTAAGCAAGCGATGCGCGGCCTATACGATAAATGAATTGCGATTTATACCAACTGAGGAGTGGAGGGTCAAGGAAACATCAAACATTCTGTTAAGCAATTGGGTTTCTGATCATTTTATAATCGCCGTCCTTGGCCTGACTGTGTCGTTTCAACACATTAAAGATAAGATATTAATGAGTAGCTATACGTGCGGCATCCGATTTTTGCGCAGCCTGCTCCAACGCACGATATTCTTCGTCGGATAATGGCTTAGGCATATGTTGAAGCGCAATCTCTAACACCTCATCAATCCATTGCACCGGCCTAATTGAAAGATCAGCCTTGATGTTTGAAGGAATCTCTTTCAAATCACGCTCGTTCCCAGCGGGAATAACAACAGTTTTGATACCTCCCCGATGAGCAGCCAGCAGCTTTTCCTTCAAACCACCAATACGCAAGACCTCACCGCGCAAAGTAATTTCACCTGTCATAGCCACGTCAGCTCGCACTGGAATACCAGTTTGTACAGAAACCAAGGCGGTACACATGGCGATACCTGCACTGGGGCCGTCTTTTGGTGTTGCCCCCTCCGGTACGTGGATATGAATATCAACCTTTTCATGATAATCAGGCGCAATACCCAACACTTGGGCACGCGACCTCACAACGGTCAACGCTGCCTGAATAGACTCCTGCATAACATCACCCAAGGAACCGGTTTTAATGATCCGGCCCTTGCCAGTAACAGCCGAAGACTCGATGGTCAGCAGTTCACCGCCGACTTGAGTCCACGCCAACCCAGTAACTTGGCCAACCTGATCATTGGTTTCCGCCTTGCCGAAATCAAATTTATGCACACCTAACAACTCTTCCAGCTCCTCAGATGTCACTACATCAGCAGTGAGCTTCTTCAGCTTCACATGGCGAGTCACTATCTTACGGCAGAGTTTTGCGATCTCACGCTCAAGCCCACGCACACCCGCCTCGCGAGTGTAGTAACGAACTATGTCGCGAATAACCTCTGGCTTGATTTCGGCCTCATTTTCCTTCAAACCGTTTGCTTTCATTTGTTTTGGAATCAAATAACGCATTGCGATATTTAGCTTTTCATCTTCGGTGTAACCCGGAATGCGAATGACCTCCATACGATCCAATAAAGGCCCTGGAATATTCATAGAGTTCGAGGTACAAACGAACATGACATCAGAAAGATCGTAATCAACTTCCAGATAATGATCGTTAAAATGATTATTCTGCTCAGGATCTAAAACCTCCAGCAGAGCAGATGCGGGGTCGCCGCGGTTATCCATTCCCATCTTGTCGATTTCGTCGAGTAAGAACAGCGGATTTTTCACACCGACTTTTGCCATCTTTTGAATGAGCTTGCCGGGTAAGGAGCCGATGTACGTTCTGCGGTGTCCACGAATCTCAGCTTCGTCACGTACACCACCGAGTGCCATGCGAACAAACTCGCGATTGGTCGCACGAGCGATGGATTCGCCCAAGGAAGTTTTACCAACACCCGGCGGACCAACCAAACATAAAATCGGGCCTTTTACTTTTTTAACACGCTGTTGAACAGCGAGATACTCAAGGATGCGTTCTTTCACCTCATCCAAACCGAAGTGATCTTTATTCAAGACTTCTTCAGCACGAACCAAATCGTGGCGTACCTTACTGCGTTTTGACCAAGGTACCTTCACCATCCAATCGATATAAGCGCGCAATACCGATGCTTCCGCTGACATTGGAGACATCATTTTTAATTTGTTGGCTTCTGCACGCGCTTTTTCTTCAGCATCTTTAGGCATGCCAGCAGCAGCGATTTTTTTCTCAATTTCATCCGCTTCGCTAACGTCCTCGCCCATTTCGCCAAGCTCTTTTTGAATGGCTTTGATTTGCTCATTCAAATAGTATTCGCGCTGGCTTTTTTCCATTTGCTTTTTGACGCGGCCGCGAATCTTTTTCTCGACCTGAAATACATCAACTTCGGTATCCATTAACCCGAGCAAATGATCAAGACGTGCGCGCACATCAATAATCTCTAAAATGGCTTGCTTCTGAGCAAGTTCAAGGGACATGTGCGCAGCGATAGTGTCAGTTAAACGACCTGGGTCATCTATTCCCGACAGAGAGGTGATTACTTCTGCAGGGACCTTCTTGCTCAGGTTTACATACTGCTCGAACTGGCTGACTGCAGCGGACACCATTGCATGAGCTTCTGAACTCGATACGCCAATTTCTTCAAGCGGAGATATTTGCGCTTTGAAATGAGTTTCCAGCTCTTCAATTTTTTCGATTTGAGCCCGCTCTTTTCCTTCGATTAAGACCTTAACGGTGCCGTCAGGCAATTTGAGCAACTGAAGAATTGAAGCAATAGTCCCGACTTGATAAACATCTTCTGCTTTAGGGTCATCGAGCGCAGGATTTTTTTGCGCAACCAATAAAACATGTTTGTCCGAAGCCATCGCTTTTTCGAGCGCTTCGATGGACTTTTGGCGCCCCACAAACAAAGGAGTGACCATGTGCGGATAAACCACCACATCGCGCAAGGGCAACAGTGGCAGTTCATTTAATACTTGCGAAGTTAAATCTTGTGTTTCCATTAGGCATCCTCACGTGTTGAGGTAAGAACCTCATTTACACAAATAAGAGTGGGGGAAGTTTCCTAAATTACAAGTTTGTTGGCGCTAAATAAGTAAAAAGGGCGCTAAATTGCGCCCTTTCAATACACTCCGTCTAAAAAACCAGCAATATGATTATTCGTCGGAAGCAGCTTTCGCGGGCATTTCAGCGTTTTCGTACACCAGTAAAGGCTCTGATTCACCCTTGATCACAGACTCATCAACCACAACCTTGACGACGTTTTCTTCAGAAGGAATCTTATACATGGTGTCGAGCAATACATTTTCCATAATGGAACGCAAACCACGGGCCCCTGTTTTACGCTCCATCGCACGCGCAGCAACAGCTTCGAGTGCATCAGGGCGGAAATCTATGGCAACACCTTCCATCTCAAACAAGCGTGCATACTGTTTTGTAAGTGCGTTTTTAGGCTCAGTCAAAATTTGGATAAGCGCAGCTTTATCCAACTCATCCAAAGTTGCGATTACCGGTAAACGACCAACGAACTCAGGAATCAAACCATACTTCACCAAGTCTTCTGGCTCCAAGTCATGCAAAGTTTCGCCGAAGTTACGCTTTTCATCTTTGCTCTTAACTTCTGCACTAAAACCAATACCCCCCTTCTCCGACCGGTCGCGAATAACTTTATCCAAACCAGCAAACGCGCCACCGCAAATAAAAAGAATGTTTGACGTATCAACTTGCAAAAATTCTTGCTGAGGATGCTTGCGTCCACCCTGGGGTGGAACAGATGCAACTGTGCCTTCAATAAGCTTTAACAGCGCTTGTTGCACACCCTCACCTGACACATCGCGGGTGATGGAAGGATTGTCAGACTTGCGCGAAATTTTGTCGATTTCATCGATGTAAACAATACCTTGTTGAGCTTTGTCCACATCGTAATCGCATTTTTGCAACAGCTTTTGGATGATGTTCTCGACATCTTCACCTACATAGCCCGCCTCAGTCAACGTAGTTGCATCAGCAATGGTGAAAGGAACATCAAGCAAACGCGCCAAGGTTTCAGCAAGCAACGTTTTACCGCTACCGGTAGGCCCAACAAGCAGGATATTGCTTTTGCCTAATTCAACCGGCTCTTTCTCTTTCGTTTTGGAACCAAGACGCAATCGTTTGTAATGGTTGTAAACCGCCACAGCCAAGACTTTTTTAGCGCGTCGTTGACCAATGACATACTGATCAAGAATTGCAGAAATCTCGTGTGGTTTTGGCAACTTTTCGGATGAACCTTCCGTTGCACTTTCTTGAATCTCTTCGCGAATAATATCGTTACAAAGATCAACACACTCATCGCAAATAAATACGGATGGGCCCGCAATTAATTTGCGAACCTCGTGTTGGCTTTTTCCGCAAAAAGAGCAGTAAAGTAACTTTCCGTTTTTATCGCCTGTATCACCAGTGTGATCGGTCATTTGGAACTACTCCATCTTGAGTAAAAATCTTAAAACAGCTAATACAAATCTGCTAGGCGCAAAGTGTAGCTTTGGATTAACGAACACGCTTATCGATAACATCATCGATTAGGCCGTAAGCTTTAGCTTGTTCAGACGACATAAAATTATCGCGCTCTGTATCGATTTCAATTTTTTCGATCGGTTGCCCCGAATGAAACGCCATGAGCTCATTCAAGCGAGAACGCATTTTCAAAATTTCTTGCGCCTGAATATGAATGTCTGATGCTTGACCCTGTGCACCACCGCTTGGCTGATGAATCATCACACGAGAATTCGGGAGGCAGAAACGCTTACCTTTCGCCCCCGCATTCAACAGAAATGCTCCCATGCTACAAGCTTGGCCAATGCACATTGTGCTCACGTTTGGCTTAATGAATTGCATGGTATCGTAAATCGACATACCCGCCGTTACAGATCCGCCTGGAGAGTTAATGTATAGATGTATATCTTTATCTGGGTTCTCAGCCTCTAAAAACAAGAGCTGGGCCACCACAAGGTTCGCCATGTAATCTTCGACAGGACCAACCAGAAAAATAACGCGCTCTTTCAACAAGCGAGAATAAATATCAAATGAACGCTCACCGCGCGCGGTTTGCTCAATCACCATTGGAACCAGACCGCCAGCAGCCATAGGTGATGGGTTTTTCAAATAATCGTAAGACATATTGCCTTTTATCCTTATACAAAGGTTACAGCAACTTTGGGGATACCCTAAGTCGACAGAATTGACAATAAGGAGCTTAACCTGTGATTTGATTATATGCCAGTATCAAGCGTAAATT
>CAZOPE010000024.1:0-64318 GCA_964581625.1 uncultured Cellvibrionaceae bacterium | reverse complement strand
GCCTGCGGCCACGCTCTTTCACAATCCACTCCCTCTTATCTGGTGCTCTATGGAACCCATGTTAACTATTGCCTTGCGCGCAGGCCGCAAAGCAGCTGAATTGATTGAACGTGCATTTGAACGTGTTGATTTAATCCCGGTTGAAGCCAAAAGCCGTAACGATTACGTGACGGAAGTGGACAAGGCTGCTGAAAAAGAAATTATTTATCATCTCCGTAAAGCTTACCCAGACCACAGTTTTCGTGGCGAAGAGGGTGGATTCCAGCAAGGCAAAAACTCTGATTACGAGTGGATTATTGATCCACTCGATGGCACAACCAATTTCATCCACGGTTTGCCCCATTTCTCTATTTCCATCGCATGTAAATACAAAGGCCAGATTGAACACGCCGTTGTGATTGACCCTATTAAACGCGAAGAATTTACGGCCAGCCGTGGCCGTGGCGCCATGTTGAATGACCGCCGCATTCGTGTGTCTCCGCGTCGTGGTTTTGAAGGTGCCTTGATCGGTACCGGTATTCCATTTAGCGGTTATGCGTTGGAACACATTGGTCCATATCTGGAAACCGTGAAAGAAATTGCTGGCGAAACCTCTGGTATCCGCCGTTGCGGCTCTGCTGCCTTGGATTTGGCGTACGTAGCTGCTGGTCGCTTTGATGCGTTTTGGGAAATGAATTTAAATCAATGGGACATTGCTGCTGGTATTTTATTAGTGACCGAAGCAGGTGGTTTGGTAAGTGACTTTAATGGTGGTGCAGATTATTTGGAATCTGGCCATATAGTGTGCGGATCGCCAAAAGTATTTAAGCCAGTATTGCAAATTGTTCAGAAGAATTTGGGCTATTTGAAATAAGATTTTTCGGGTTTTAAAAAATAAAAAACGAGGTTTTGTGCCTCGTTTTTATTTTTTGCAGATTTGAAAAGCGAAAATCTGGATCCCCGCTATGTGAGGATGACGACTCCCTATTTAATAAGTTTAATTTATTTTACTTCACAAAAATCCTATTCAACGTCTCAATCAATTTATTCATGTCCACCGGCTTGGTAAGGTATTCAAAAAATCCAGATTTAATGCCGCGTTCAATATCGTAAGGCATTGCGTTAGCTGATAGCCCCACGACAGGAATGTTTTTGGTTGAAGGATCATTTTTCAACACATTCAAGGCTTCGAAACCATCCATGCCGGGAAGGTTGATATCCAAAATAATTAGATCTGGCTGAGTGCTTCGCGCTTTATAAATACCAATAAAAGGTTCTTCTGCGACATCTAAGCTCAAGCAAGAGTGGCGATCAAAGAATTGTTGCAATAGACGAATATTGGTGGGGTTGTCTTCAATGTACAACACGTTTTTGTGGTGCTGGAATCCCAGTTGTGTTGGGGTGAAGCCAACAGATTTTATGATATCTGTTTGTTGTTGATTCCACTCAGATGCGAGTGGGAGATCAATCCAAAACTCAGTACCTACATCTTCCTTACTCTGAAAATCAAGGCGGCCATTCATCATTTCAACGAGTTGTTTTGTAATCACCAATCCCACGCCCGAGCCTTCAATTTTGCTGAACTCAGCGTTCAGGCGATTAAACGGTTGAAAAACTTCTGCTTGTCGGTTGGCAGGAATTCCCTTGCCGTTATCGCGCACAATCAAGCGAAGAATTTTGTTGTCGTGCAGCTGTAGTTTTACTTCAACTTCACCGCCCATATTGTTGTACTTAATAGCGTTGCTCAATAAATTTATGAGCGCTTGTTTGTAGCGCACGTTGTCTGCAATAACATAGTGGCTTTCGAGATCATTAGTTGCGGAATAAAGGCGAATGCTGCGCGCGTCTGCTTGAGTTTGAACTAATGTGAAGGCTTCATTGATGATGCGCGAGACCAAAACAGGTTCTAGCGATACGGTCATTTTTCCCGATTCGATTTTAGCGAGATCAAGCACGTCATTAATTAGCTGTAGCAAATGGTCACCTGCTTTGCGAATCTCGCGCATGTTAGCCATTTGTTGTTGCGTTAAATTCAAATCGTATTCAAATAGTTGCGCGTAACCCAAAATAGCATTGAGTGGTGTACGCAATTCATGGCTCATGCTCGATAAAAATTCTGATTTGGCTTGGTTTGCTTTTTCGGCGGCAACCTTGGCTTGAATAACGCGTTCTTCGGCAAGTTTAATTTGCGTCATGTCCATGTTGGCGCCGGACATGCGAACGGGTTTTCCCTCTGCATTGAAACTTGCGCGACCGCGACCACGAACCCAATGCACGGCTTTATCTTTTCCGATCAAACGGTATTCGAGATCGAAGGGGCCTTTGCCTGCCATATGGTCCGCGAGTGCTTGGTCAAACTTGGCAAGGTCTTGGGGGTGAATGTGTTTTCGCCATACGACTAATTTATCTTCGCCGCGCGTAATTTCGTCGTCATTGGCATTGTAACCAATCAATTCCCAGCAGCGGCTTGAGAAATGGAAGCCACCTTTTTGAGAGTACCATTCCCAAATGCCATCATTCGATGATTGGATGATGCGCTCTTGCCTTGCTTCAGATTCGCGCAGTGCGTCTTCTGCTTGTTTTAGCGCAGTCACATCAAAGCTGACGCCCGACATTATGATGACGCGGCCATTTTCATCTCGCACAGAATCGGCACGTACTTGAGTCCAAATATATTCGCCGTTTTTCATGCGCACGCGGTAAAAGCTGCTGAAAGGTTTTCCGGTGCGGAAATGTTCGTGCATGCTGTCAGTGCTTGCCTGATGATCCTCTGGGTGAATGTACATCCACACATTATTGGCGTTATTAATATGGAACTCGTCTTCTTTGGTGTAGCCGAGCCGCTCCCAAAAACCTCCAGACCAATCAATTTGTTGGGTAACTAAATTCCATTCCCAGAACCCGTATCCGCTACCGCTAAAAATGCGCTGAAACCGCGCGACAGTTTCGCGTAGAACATAAATATCTGTGCAGTGCGAAAGGTCAGCACGAATTTGGATTTCTGGAATGCTCATAGGTTTTTACTGGCAAGTGAGATGATTTATTGACGTTATGGGGCAGAAGATAAACCAGCCGAATGACAATTGCAAAACCATTGCCCTAAAACAAAAAAACAGCGCAGAGCGCTGTTTTTTTGTTGATAACGGGCGACGATTACGGAGCCATATCTGCTTCGTTGCCATCGCCTTCTTTGGCGCGCGGCATCAAGTCTTCTTTGCCGATACCCAAGGCTACAGTCGCGTTAGCAGCGATATAGATTGAAGAGTAGGTGCCTATAACTACACCGATCAACATGGCTTTAGAGAATCCAGCCAAGAGTTCACCGCCAAACAAAAATAACACAACCATCACCAAAAATACGGTCATGGAGGTCATAACAGAGCGCCCAAGGGTTTGTGTCATTGAAATATTGACTACGGTGAGCGGATCCAATTTTCGCAGCTTGCGGAAGTTTTCGCGAATTCGGTCAAACACCACGATAGTGTCGTTAATTGAATAGCCGATAAGTGCAAGAATTGCCGCTAACACGGTTAAATCGAAATCCCATTGAAATAACGCGAAGGCGCCTAAGGTCACTATGGTGTCGTGAATAAGAGAGACAATTGCGCCTACAGAAAACTTCCACTGGAATTGAATAGCAACGTATAAAAATACTAAGGCGAATGCGCACAAAATTCCAAGACCACCGCTATTGAAAAGCTCTTCACCAATTTGAGGTCCAACTTCTTCACTGCTGCGTACTTCAATTTTAGCTTGGGTTGCTTCAGCAATTTTGTGTTGTAAGTAAGTGCTATAGACTTTCTCAAAGGTGTTTTCTATCGCAACTTGGGTGTCGCTTCCTGCAGCTTTGAATTCAACTTTACCAAAGCGTTCTTGGTTAAAAATGTTGGTTTGCGATAGTTTTTCGGGAGTGATATTGGCAACAATGATTAGGTTGCTAAAACCAACGTTGTCACGGCCTGCGGCTGAAATAGATTTGACGCTGACATTGGTTTCAAGCTTGGCAAGTTCTTCAGTGATTTTCTCTTGGCCCTTCACTTTCATGAGATCTTGCGTGCGAACCATAACTTCCGTCTCAGAACCGAAAAGGACTGCATTAGGGCTGCGTAACTTTTCTTCTTCAAGAACATGATAGATTTTGGGTAAATCTGCGGGGCGATCCAGCGACAATTGCAACTGGGTGCCGCCAGTAAAGTCCAAACCAAATTTAAAACCTAAAGTGGCAATACAGATTAACGAAGCAATCGTTAAGATAATGGAGAAACCCGATGTGTACTTTCGGATCGCCATAAAGTCTATAATTTTTTCATTTTGCGACATAGCAGTGCTCTCAGTAAAAGCGTCTGTTTAATTAATATAAGGCCGCGGCCTTAAATGGATATTTTTTGTAAGTTTTTACGGCGACCGTACATTATGTTTGCGAGGGCACGGCTAATCATGATTGAGGTAAACATAGAAGTTGCAAGGCCAATACACAGCGTGATGGCGAAGCCTTTTACCGGGCCTGTGCCAATTGCAAACAAGATGAAGCCCACAATAAAGGTCGTGACGTTCGCATCCAGAATGGTGATGAACGCGCGCTCATAGCCTGCGTAAATTGCTTGTTGAGGGGTAGCTCCGTTTTTGATTTCTTCGCGAATACGGGCGTAAATCAATACGTTCGCATCAACAGCCATACCCATTGTTAACACAATTGCCGCAATGCCGGGCAGGGTTAGTGTTGCTCCGAAAAGTGATAACACGGTAACTAGCATGAACACGTTGATGGCGAGTGCAATATTGGCAAAAACGCCAAACATGCGATAAAACACGAGCATAAACAGCGAGACCATTGCTAAGCCCCAAAGGCAAGAGTTAACCCCTTTGCGGATATTTTCTTTACCGAGAGATGGGCCGATAGTGCGTTCTTCAACAAAGTGCATGGGTGCTGCCAAGGCACCGGCGCGAAGTAGCAGTGCTAACTCTGCAGCTTCGCCGGGTGCATCCAATCCAGTAATTTGGAATTGATAGCCCAAAGCCGACTGTACGGTCGCTAAGCTAATAATTTTGCGTTCAATGTACTGAGTATTTTTTTCAATTTGTTCGCCTTTTTCATTGGTAACGAACTCAGTGTGGTTTTTGTATTCGATAAACAAAATACCCATTCTGCGGCCAATACTGTTTTTAGTGGCGTGATTCATTTTTGGGCCGCCAACGCTATCGAGTTTGATATCAACCTTTTGGCCGTTGGATTCTTGATCATAACCGCTGCGAGCATCTGTTACTTGGTCGCCTGTTACGATAATTTGTTTTTCCAACCACGCTGGGCCACGGCGAAGTTGTTCGTTTTCATCGCGCCAGTTAAATTGTTCTTTGCTGGAAACCATGGCGTCTGGAAGCGCTTCCATATGGAATTCTAGGTTTGCGGTTTTACCGATAACACGTTTTGCTTCGGCAGGATCTTGCACGCCGGCCAGTTCAACAATAATGCGGTTGCGGCCTTGCTTTTGAACGATGGGTTCAGATACGCCCAATTCGTTTACGCGGTTACGCAATGTCTGCAAGTTTTGGCTGATAGCGTAGTCTTCAATTTCTTTCACGGCGAGCTCACTTAAGCTGGCGCTGAAACTAAATTCGTCGGGGGTAGATTCTTCTTTGGGGGTTGTGAATAAATGTTGCGCTGTACCACTGCGCAATTCTTCCATCGCTTTGTCACGAGCGTCTGCTGATTTAAAACGAGCGACAATCGCATTTTCTTCATTGTTGAAAATAGATGAATAACGAATTTTTGCTTTGCGCAATTTTTCTTTGAATTCATCAGCGGTAATGACTTGTCGTTTTTCAACGACTGACGCTGTGTCGACTTGCAAAACAAAGTGCACGCCGCCTGCCAAGTCCAAACCAAGCTTCATAGGTACTGCGCCTAAACTTTGCAACCAGCTCGGTGAGGTGGACGCCTGATTCAATGCAACTACGTAGTCGTCACCCAGTGCTTGCTGCACACGTTTACGTGCAGGCATTTGATCCTCGCCGTTTTTGAAGCGAATTAACGCAGCCTTGCTGTTCGACTCAACGCCAAAATAATCAATCTTTGCTTCTTTTAAAGAGGTCTCTACCTTGGCCACTAGCGTTTCATTAATCACGGTGCCACTTGAGGTGCCTGAGATTTGGATTGCGGGATCCGGAATGTAAAGGTTCGGAACAGCGTAGACGAGAGACAAGATGGAAATAACGGTTATAAGAACGTATTTCCAAAGCGGGTAGCGGTTTAACATAAAAATTCCCGTGACGAATGTGTAAAACGTATGGCTGTCTGAGCGGCCTTTATAGTGCTCTTGCCGGTTCAGATCATTTTTATAACTGTGGCAGGTGGCGACAGATGAAAGCGCCGGATTATACCTGTTTAACCAGCCACAACAACGCATTCTGGCTGGTCTTGGCGCTTGGTAGGTCTATTGTGGGGGCGCTTCTGGCACTTCCAACCCTTGCTTACCGTAAAAGTCGGTTAAGAAGTTTGCAAAAGTTCCTTCGCTCAAGGCATTACGCATGCGTGCCATGAGGTTTTGGTAGTAACGAAGGTTGTGGATGGTGTTGAGTTGGGCACCCAA
Source organism: uncultured Cellvibrionaceae bacterium (assembly GCA_964581625.1). GTDB lineage: Bacteria > Pseudomonadota > Gammaproteobacteria > Pseudomonadales > Cellvibrionaceae > Cellvibrio. The sequence goes on along the minus strand of CAZOPE010000024.1, from coordinate 57,752 downwards.
CATCTCGTTGCATTTGTCCAAGTGGTGCAGGTAACTGCGGCTGAAGTTCTTACAGGTATAGCAATCACAGTTGGCATCCAAGGGGCCGGTATCGCTGCGGTATTTGGCGTTACGCAGCTTGAGTACGCCTTCGGTAACGAAGATATGCGAATTACGAGCATTACGGGTAGGCATTACGCAGTCAAACATATCAATACCGCGACGAACGGCTTCCACCAAATCACCCGGTTTTCCCACGCCCATCAGGTAGCGGGGCTTATCGGTTGGCATTTGCGGGGGGAGGTGGTCGAGAATGCGGATCATGTCTTCTTTAGGTTCACCCACCGACAGCCCGCCGATTGCGTAACCGTCAAAACCAATCTCCGTGAGGGCCTTGAGCGATTCAGTTCGTAAATGCTCATACATGCCGCCTTGGACAATGCCAAAGAGGGCGGATGGATTGCCTTCATGAGCTGCTTTTGAACGAGCCGCCCAGCGCTGGGAGAGCTCCATGGAATCCCGCGCTTGCTTTTCGGTTGCGGGGTAGGGGGTGCATTCGTCAAAGATCATGACGATATCGGAGCCTAGGTCTCGCTGCACTTGCATGGAGGTTTCGGGGTCTAAAAAGACCTTGCTGCCATTGATAGGCGACTTGAAGGTCACTCCTTCTTCAGTGATTTTGCGCATTTTGCCTAGGCTGAATACTTGGAAACCGCCAGAGTCTGTGAGGATGGGGCCTTTCCACTGCATAAAGTCATGGAGATCGCCATGAGCCTTAACCACCTCGGTTCCGGGGCGAAGCATCAAATGAAAGGTGTTGCCGAGGATGATCTGAGCACCTATGTCTTCGATATCTTTGGGTGTCATCCCCTTAACTGTGCCATAAGTGCCCACTGGCATAAAAGCTGGGGTTTCTACCACGCCACGGGGGAAGATCATTCGACCACGGCGCGCACGGCCGCCTTCATGGTTTTTTAGAGGGTCGAGCTTGAATTTCATAAAGCACTGAGTGCTTTTATCGGAAGTAGTCACAAGTAGTTCTCTAATAAATATTCAATTTTTTAATGGTCATTTAGCAGGGAATCGTCATCCTCGCGTAGCGGGGATCCAGCTCTTAAAAAGGCTTAAACAAAACCATAAAGCTGGATTCCCGCTGCGCGAGAATGACGAGCGCTTATGAAGGTATTTCGTTGATCGCCTCAGGATTCTTCGTAACAAACATCGCATCGCCGTAACTAAAGAAGCGATACTGGTTTGCAACAGCTTCTTTATAAGCATTCATGGTGTTCGCATAACCGGCAAATGCGGATACCAGCATCAGCAACGTGGATTCGGGCAAATGGAAGTTGGTCACTAATGCGTCTACCACTTGGAACTGGTAGCTGGGAAAAATAAAGATTTGTGTTTCGCCCTGATAGGGGTGGATCTCGCCTTTGTGATTTGGGTTACTAAATCCCTGCGCGGCAGATTCTAGGCAGCGAACGCTGGTGGTTCCCACGGCGATAACGCGTTTGCCAGCAGATTTGGTTTTCCTCACTAAATCAGCCACCTCTGCCGATAATTCCATCACTTCAGAATGCATTTGGTGTTCTGAAATGTGATCTGCACGCACAGGCTGAAAGGTGCCCGCGCCCACGTGCAGAGTGACAAATGCAATTTGAACACCCTTGGCGCGGAGTTGTTCGAGCATCAGCTCATCGAAATGCAAGCCTGCGGTTGGTGCTGCCACTGCGCCTTTATGTTTGCCGTATACGGTTTGATAACGCTCACGATCACTCTCTGCGTCGTCCCTATCTATATAAGGAGGTAAGGGCATATGGCCGATGCGATCCAGCACCGAAAGGGCAGTTTCTTCACCTTCGAATTGCCATTCAAACAAGGCGTCATGGCGCGCCACCATTTTCAGGCGCGTACCATCTTCCAAAATAACGTATGTATCCACACGGGGGGATTTACTGGCGCGCGTATGGGTAAGGATGCGATGAGTATCCAGCACGCGCTCAACCAAAATCTCCACCTGACCACCGGATTCCTTTTGTCCAAACACTCGGGCGGGAATAACGCGGGTGTCGTTAAACACCATTAAATCGCCTGGGTTGATGAGATCGAGCAACTCTGGGAATTGGCGGTGAAGCAATGCGCCGGTGGAACCCTCCAAATGCAGTAAACGACTCCCCCTGCGCGCAGCAGTAGGTGCACGGGCAATTAGGGAGTCGGGCAGGTCGTAAAAGAAGTCTTGGCGGCGCATAAACAATTAATAAGCTGGCTAAATTTAGGGCGGCAAGGGTATACCAAAATGCCTGTTTTGGAAAATGCCTAAATGTTTTAGCAAGCGTGAATTCAAGTCGAGTAGCTCAGGTTGCAGGGGCATGATTTAACACTTCACTTGCAATATACCGTGGCGTATTTTTACCGGGGAATGTCAATTTTTTTATAGTTATATTTGCAAATGGTGTTTCGCTTTAATCAGGCTCTATTCTTAAATTTTTTTAAAATCATCTGAAAAAATTTGCTTAAAAAAATAAAATATTCTGATTTTATTTTAGTTCGCTGTCGCACATACATTTCAGGCTCCTCAACCTATTCTGGCGCAACATAGAAAATTATGGAAACCATGTTTTTCAAACTGTGTTTCTCATAAGGTTTCGTCATTAAGCGGTTTGCTTTTTGTCGAACAAGATTGCGTTCAATTGTGAACGTAATAATTTGATCGGAGGAGTTATCATGACTAAACAAAAAATTTTGCTGAGTACACTGTGTACAGGTTTGATGAGCATGTCGTTCAACAGTTTTGCGGCAGATGACCACGGCTTTACCTTGGGTGTTGATTATGGCCGCACTGAAGCAAAAAAATATTGCGACAATATTGTTACCTGTGACGACACTGACAAAGGGCCAAAAATTGAAATTGGTTACGATTTCAATAAAACCTTCGGCGTGGAGTTGGGCTATACCAGCTTTGGTACCATTTTTGATTCAAACGATAACTCAGTGCAAATTAAGCAAAAATCCAATGCGGTTACGTTGAGTGTGCTGGGTAATATGCCTGTGGGTGATTATTTTGGTGTTTATGCTCGCGTAGGTTACGCGCGTTACGACACTAACAACTCCGGCATGGTGAATGGTGTGGCAATTAAAGACGAGCACGGCTACACGCCCTTGTGGGGTGCCGGTGTGAAATTCAATGCGACTGAGCAACTTGCCTTGCGTGTTGAATACCAAAACTATTCAGATCTTTCAGATATGCCTGGTCATAAAGATGACGTGAAAGGATTGTTTGCGGGCGGTGTTTACCGCTTTTAGCAAACCGTTCCCAAGGATTGGTTTATGAAAACAGCTCTCCTTTTAAGGAGGGTTGTTTTTTGTGGGTTGGGATAGGTGTATTTGACGTGAATGACATTAAGGATGTTTCACCATGACATCAATTGTTAACGCAAGTGGTAAAGGGGAGTGGTCGGATCTGAGTACAGTTCACTCATTGCGAATTCTAACGCTTAACACTCATAAAGGGTTCACAACGTTTAATCGGCGTTTTATTTTGCCTGAGTTGCGAGATGCCGTACGTCAAACATCCACTGACATTGTTTTTCTACAAGAAGTTTTGGGAGCCAATACGCAATATCCAGAGCGCTACCCCAATTGGCCGGTTGCTCCTCAATATGAATTTCTTGCAGATAGCATGTGGTCAGATTTTTCTTATGGCCGTAATGCCGTTTATCCACACGGTGATCATGGCAACGCCTTGTTATCCAAGTTCCCAATTGTTCATTACGAAAACATAAATGTTTCTGTTGGCAGTATTGAGCAGCGCGGCCTTTTGCATTCTGTTCTTTTTGTGCCTGGGCAACGGCAGGTGCATGCCATTTGCGTGCATCTAGGCTTGCGAGAAAATCATCGCCGCCAGCAGTTGGCCTTGCTCGGTCAATTGTTAGATAGCTTGCCTGAAGATGCGCCCGTCATTATTGCGGGCGATTTTAACGATTGGCGCAAGCGTGCAGATTCTTTACTTGCACCCTATGGGCTAACGGAAGCCTTCGTCAATGAATACGGTTCGCCAGCGCGCAGTTTTCCCGCGCGGTTTCCCTTGTTGTGTCTTGATCGCATTTATGTACGCAATGCAACTACTCACAATCCTGTTGTATTACATAAACGTCCTTGGTCGCATTTGTCGGATCATGTTCCTTTGTCGGTAGAGATTAGAGTCCGAAAAAATTAGAGCCTGTAGATAGTAGAGTCGGTGGAGATTAGGTTATGAGTGATCATTGGCGTGAAGGAAATAGCATTGATTTATTAATTAATGGCGAGGAATTTTTTCCACGCGTATTTGACTCTATTCGAAAAGCAAAACAAGAAGTATTGCTTGAAACGTTTATTCTCGAGCAAGATAAGGTTGGAACAGAATTACAGAAAGCGTTAATTGAAGTTGCAAAACGTGGTGTACGTGTTGAGGTAACGGTAGATGATTACGGTACATCTAATCTAAGTTCCCAGTTTGTAAACGACATGGTAAATGCTGGCGTAAAATTGCATTTGTTTGACCCAACACCGCGTCTGTTAGGTGTGCGAGTGAATATGTTTCGTCGGTTGCACCGCAAAATTGTTGTTGTGGATGCAGAGAATGCGTTTATTGGCGGGATTAATTATTCCGACGATCATATGGCAGCCTTCGGGCCGAAAGCAAAGCAGGATTATGCGGTACAAGTGCGCGGCCCCATTGTTCAAGATGTTCATAACGCGTGTTTGAAATTGTTGAACAAAAGCTCTTCGAACAAAAAAAGACACATGCAGGACACTCTTTTGTTGCCAGTAGTTGAACTTGCGGGCAACAGCAGAATGCTGCTGGCTGTGCGTGATAATTTGTGGCACACGCGAGATATTGAGCGTCATTATTTGCGTGCTATTCATGGTGCAAAAAATAGATTGGTTATTGCGAACGCTTATTTTTTTCCCGGTTATAGATTGTTGCGTGCATTACGTAAGGCCGCTCGGCGCGGCGTTTCCGTAACGCTCATTTTGCAAGGCAGGCCGGATATGGCTTGGGTTTCTATGTGCACACGGTTGCTCTACAGCTATTTGCTAAAACAAGGAATTGTGATTCACGAATATTGCCAGCGTCCTCTTCATGGCAAGGTTGCTTTGGCCGATGACGAGTGGGCCACTATTGGTTCGAGCAATTTGGATCCGCTTAGTCTTGCGTTGAATTTGGAAGCGAACCTTGTCATTGAAGATAAATCGTTTAATCAACGGTTACATAAACATTTAATGCAACTGGCTAACGCGCACTGTAAGCCCGTGGATGTCAAAGTTGCCGAACGCGGATATTGGTGGCGTTTGCCATTGATCTTTTTAAGTTTTCACTTTCTGCGTACCTTTCCTGTCGTTGCGGGTTGGTTTCCCACTCATAAACCACAAATGCAGTTGATTAAGCCAGACACATCTTCACAAGCTGTTAAACAAGTATCACACGCCGTTGATAACTCACATACGCAAAGCTCCTCGTGGAAAACCGCTGCACGGGATTCAGAGAAAATATCATGACAGAGAGCAAACCATCTAAAAAATGGGCGCTGGCGAAAAAAATAGTAACGACCCTTTTTTTTATTGCCGTACCCATCTTTCTATTTATGCTCGTCAAACACGTAGACTGGAATGAGGTTAAGCTCGCCCTCCAACAGCTAAAGCTCTCAAGCTTATTGCTTGGTTTGGCCGTAGCGGCGGCGAGCTATTGCGTTTATGGAAGCTATGATTTGTTAGGGAGAAAATATGCGGGCCATTCGCTTCCTGCGCGGCAAATATTATGCGTGGCTCAAGTGTGCTACGCCTTTACGTTAAATTTGAGTTATTGGGTTGGCGGCTTTGCGCTGCGATTTCGTTTGTATTCCCGGCTTGGGTTAGATACACCCACTATTACCAAAGTGTTTACTTTGAGCGTAATTACAAATTGGCTGGGGTACACGCTGTTGGCCGGAATTATTTTCGCGCTGCGATTACCCGACTTGCCCGACAATTGGAAAATTGGTGAAACGGGTTTGCAGCTGGTTGGTGTACTTTTGCTGGCAATTGGATTGGCGTATTTGCTTGCCTGTAAATTTGCCAAGCGTCGTTCGTGGAAATTTCGTGATCATGAAATTAACTTACCCACTTTTACGTTAGCGCTAATGCAGGCGGGCTTGGCGGCTATTAACTGGTCGTTAATGGCGTTGCTGGTGTTTGTACTCTTACCTGCAAAAGTGTCATACATCACCGTGTTAGGGATTTTACTGATTAGCAGTTTAGCGGGCGCTATTGCACATATTCCGGCGGGCTTGGGGGTATTAGAAACGGTTTTCGTCGCTATGTTGCAGCATAAATTTTCCCATGGCGCCATTATCGCGGCACTCATTGGTTACCGTGTTACTTACTTTTTAATTCCGTTGGCCTTGGCCACCGTGGCTTATTTAATTTTGGAAGGGCGCGCTAAAAAGTTGCGGCAAACCAAGGGTGTTGATGCTTCTGGCAACTCGGAATCCCACACTGCAAGCACCTAATCATTTGGAGGCTTATTGAAAATATGTTTAGTCCAGAGGTAGAGAGTCAAACGTTTGTTCGCACCACCTTGTAAATTAGTGCCGCTTTTATTGACGCGCCCTTGGCCTTGCTAGGCTTTGGGGCACCTAAAAGCCGTTGACATGATGTTGCTATGTCGCCTTCACGCGGGCTATTTCTGCTCACTCATCTGTCACGCGGGACAAGCGTGATTTTTCAGCAAACCACTCAATTACGGACGCAAAAGCCAAATGGTTTCCTCCGCAGCCACCTTACCTTTTAATCCACCGGCAACCTCTGCGGTTTCAATTCTATCTAGTTGATAGCGATGGCCGTAGTGTTGCACTAACTCCGCTTCAGCAATGGAAAAAGGTGGGCCATCCATCAACGCTTGGTTGTACTCGAAGGCTATTAACAATTGCGGTGCTGTCTCGGTTATTTTTACCAAGTGCGCGGTATAGTTGGTGCGCATGTCGAATGGCAATGCCACTAGGGCAGCGCGATCATAAATAGCATCCACCCGTCCTAGGAATAGTGGGTCAAGGTTAAAAATATCCCCAACAAAAATATCCAGATTTTTTGCTTGGCACAGCACCAAGTCGCCAATCTGAGACATCTTTGGCTCTACACCCAGTTCGGCAAAAAGTTCTGACACTGCTACTTCGCTCAGCTCTGCGCCTACTACGGAATACCCTTGAGCGAGTAGCCAGGCTATATCGCAGGTTTTGCCGCACAAGGGAACAAAAACACGAGATTCCTCAGCGAGATCCAAGGCGGAAAAATGCGCTTTAAGCAGTGGATGTGTCTCCCCTGAATGAAATGCTATGTCTTTTTTCTGCCACTTTTGATGCCAGTAATTTGCGTCCACATTGACTCCCGGTATAAATGAAATTTTCGACATGCCGAATTGCCTCGGCTGACCTACATCACTAAGATACAACTTCAAGTCAGCTTTAAGTCAACAGCTGTTGCGAGATGATGATGAATATAGCGGAATTAGCCAAAATCTCTGGTTTACCTGCCTCGACACTGAGATTTTACGAAGAGAAGGGATTAATTAAATCCATTGGCCGAAGTGGCCTCAAGCGCGTATACGCTGAGACTGTGAGCCAGCGAGTGGCATTTATTTCACTGGCGCGCGCCGCCGGGTTTTCGTTGGATGATATCGCCAGCATGCTGAGCGAGGGTGAGATCACTATTGATCGAACCCTGCTTTTGCAAAAAGCAGACGAGCTGGATAACAGGATCAATAAACTCGTCGCCATGCGCGATGGTCTTCGCCACGCCGCCGCTTGCAAAGCACCTAGTCATTTTGAATGCACCACATTTTTACGTTTGCTACGTATTGCAAGTACAGGTCGCTTTCGCTCCGAGGCAAAAATAAAATAAATAGGGCGCGCGCGTAGCAGTATCAAAAGCGACCACAGCGTCATAGGTGCAAATCCCGTGATTAGCAGCTCTTCCTCACAGTGACTTTCAGCGATGGTTGTTGAATTACCCAAATTGAATCCAGTTTTCTTGCGTATCTATATGAATTGCAGCGTTCCGCATGGATACATTCACCACTGGATTAGCGTGTAATATTTTTTGTACCCTGATTGCCTTGCAACCTCTTAGGCTCAATATTTGTTCGATTTTTCATCGACAATTCCCTCTACTCAAGACATTGTTCGCTGCATTCCAAAATAGGCACGGCTCTTGCGATAGCACCTCACATTCTTCCTAAGCGTCAAGAATCCGTGAATTATGGCAATTCCAACCTTTAGTCAGTTGAACAACGTTGGCGGTAAATCTGCCCTCAACTCTTTCCGTGGAGTAAGCAAGGGCGCGCTCGGCATTCCGGTCATGGTAATGATCTTGCTGGCGATGCTGATTTTGCCCATTCCTCCGTTACTGTTGGATGCCTTTTTCTCATTCAATATTGCGCTTGCATTAGTGGTGTTACTGGTCAGCGTTTACGCTCAGCGCCCACTGGATTTCGCTGCCTTCCCAACAGTTCTGTTGATTGCCACCTTGCTGCGCTTGGGTATGAACGTGGCATCTACCCGCGTGATTTTAATTAACGGCCATGAGGGTGGGCACGCCGCCGGTAAGGTAATTGAGTCTTTCGGTGAGGTGGTAATTGGCGGCAACTACACCGTAGGTTTGGTGGTGTTTGTGATCTTGATGATCATTAACTTCGTCGTAGTCACCAAGGGTGCTGGCCGTATTTCAGAAGTAAGCGCACGTTTTACCTTGGATGCTATGCCCGGTAAGCAAATGGCGATTGATGCGGATTTGAACGCGGGTTTGATCGATCAAGACCAAGCACGTCATCGCCGTCAGGAAGTTGCCGCCGAAGCAGACTTCTATGGCGCTATGGACGGTGCGAGTAAATTCGTAAAAGGCGACGCCGTTGCCGGCATCATGATCATGCTGATCAACATTTTTGGCGGCTTGGCTGTAGGCGTGTTGCAACACAGTTTGCCGTTTATGGACGCGCTGCAAAAGTACACCTTGCTAACGATTGGTGACGGTTTGGTTGCGCAAATTCCCGGTCTATTGCTGTCAGTTGCTTCTGCCATCCTGGTAACCCGTGTAAATACAGCACAAGACATGGGTAAGCAGGTAATGGATCAGCTTTTTGCTGCGCCCAAAGCCTTGGCCGTATCTGCCGGTATTTTGATTATTATGGGTTTAATTCCCGGCATGCCTCACGTGGCATTTTTGGGCTTGGGATTGATCTGTGCTGCCATTGCTTATTACATCTACTGGAAAAAAGAACAACCTGCCGCCGTAGATGAAGGCTCCTTTATTCCCTCTGGTAGCCGCTTGGCGCAGGAGCTGAATAACGCCAATCCGCCAATGGGTGGCGCGGGCGGCACTGCCACTCTTGCTCCGCAGCGCACACCACCTGCATTGCCGCAAGGTTCACCTGAAACCCCCGAATTGGGCTGGGACGATGTTCAGCCGGTGGATGTTATAGGGCTGGAAGTGGGCTACCGGTTAATCCCCATGGTGGATAAAAACCAAGGTGGCGAATTACTGGGCCGCATCAAAGGCGTCCGCAAAAAGCTTTCGCAAGAAATGGGCTTTTTGATTCCCTCGGTACACATTCGCGACAACCTCGACCTTATGCCAACCGGCTACCGCATCAGTTTAATGGGCGTAACCGTGGCCGAGGCAGAGGTATACCCAGATCGCGAATTGGCGATCAACCCCGGGCAAGTATTTGGCAATCTCGACGGCGTAAAAACCAAAGATCCTGCCTTTGGTTTGGATGCTATTTGGATCAACTCCAGTCAAAAAGACCAAGCGCAAACGCTGGGTTACACGGTGGTTGACCCCAGCACAGTTGTAGCAACCCACTTAAACCAAATTCTGCAAAACCACACCCACGAATTACTCGGCCATGAAGATGTTCAAAAGCTGTTGGATATGTTGGCCAAAACCTCGCCCAAGTTGGTGGAAGAGTTAGTACCCGGCACTATCAGTCTCAACGTCCTGCTTAAAGTCTTGCAAACCTTGCTGCGCGAGCGCGTACCCATTCGCGATATTCGTTCCATTGCTGAAGCCTTGGCGGGTGCCAATACGAAGAGTCAAGATCCCGTCGCTCTTACTGCCTTGGCCCGTGTTGCGCTCTGCCGTCAAATCGTCCAAAACATCATTGGAAACGAGCAAAACCTGCCTGTTATCACCATTGACCCCGGTTTGGAACAGTTATTGCTGAGTACCGTTCAGCAGGCACAAAAAGCTGGCGCTGATGACGGCGCGTTTATTGAGCCTGGCCTGGCAGATCGCTTACAGGAATCTTTAGTGCAAGCGGCTCAAAACCAGGAAATGGCGGGGAAACCCTTGGTGTTATTGGTGGCAGCGCCACTGCGGATGATGATGTCGCGCTTTGTGCGCCACAGCCTCTCCGATATGCGCGTACTGGCCTACACCGAAATTCCCGATAACAAACAAATTACGATTGATGCAAGCGTGGGTGCTGACCGCTAGGTTAATCCACCTCAAGTAAATCCCTCCCCAGCCCTCCCTTTTTCAAAGGAGGGAGCTAAAAACCCACTTTGACAAAGGGGGTCGCCGTAGGCGGGGGGATTTGCTCTTAAATCAAAACCGAAGTAGCCGAAAGGCAGGAGCTGAATATGCAAGTTAAACGTTTCGTAGCTGCTGATATGCGCCGTGCGTTAGAACTGGTCCGCCAAGAGTTGGGGCCCGATGCAATTATTCTCTCGAGTGGCCGCGTGCCAGAAGGCGTGGAACTGCTGACCACCACGGGTTCAGACAGCGAACTCGCACAGTTGCAACAACAACCCTTAGGCAGAATGGCGTTTGCCAGCGCATCTCCCATGATCAGCGACGGCGCTTGGGCAGAAACAGAAGTGATTGAGCGCGCTGCCAAACAACATATAAATTCCGGCGTGGCAGCTACCCTTTCCGCACCTAAAACTGGTAGCAGTAATGCTGGCAAAAGCGGCCAGCAATTGGTGAATAATATTGAACAAGCACGGTTGCGTATGCTTGCTGCTCAAAAAGCCGAAGAATCTGCCAAAGAATTTTTAGTGGGCCGTAACACAGTGGTCAATGCCGGTATTCCACGGCATACGGCCGCTACACCCGCCGCGCAATTGACCAGCGAAACCAAGCCAGCGACTAATCGCCCGCAAGGCCGTAGAGCGGTGGTCGCTCCAGCAGAGGCTAATGCTAAACCTCTAGTAAGCGCAGCAGAGCGTTATCCCTTGGTGGATAATGAAGAGCTGGGTGATGAGGACGACAAAGTCTCATTCAGCAAAGCCTTAACCGATGTGTCTTCCAAAGCAGATCGCGCACCTGCATACGCTACAACTCAATCCAACGAATTACATGAACTCCAAGCGGAAATTGCGGATATGCGGTTCCTGCTGGAGCAACAACTCGACCGTTTGACTGGCACCACCACGCTTGCCACCAATTCTCCTGTATTGGGCAGTGTAGGGCGCAGGCTTGAACGTTTGGGCTTGCCTTCTGCACTGGTTAGCAATGTTTTAAACCGCTGCACAAAAACCAAAACCGTGGGCGATGCATGGCCAGATGCCTTGGCAAATCTTGCCCACCAATTGCCGGTAAATGGCCGCGACATTGTGGATCAAGGCGGTGTGTTCGCCTTCGTCGGCCCAACGGGTGTGGGTAAAACCACCACCATAGGCAAACTCGCCGCGCGTTATGTGTTGCAGCACGGCGCCGACAAAGTGGCGTTGATCACTACAGATACCTACCGCATTGCCGCTCACGATCAATTGCGTTCACTCGCGCGTATTTTGCGTGTACCCGTGCGCGTGGTAGATGAAAGCAATTCGCTGGACAGTTTGTTACGCAGCCTTCGTCACTGCTCGTTAATCCTGATTGATACCGCCGGTTTCCGTCACGGCGATCCACACTTGAAAGCGCAGTTAAAAGCCTTAGCTGATCAACCCCAAGTGAAGAGCTTGCTGGTGTTGTCATGCAACAGCCAAGAGCAAATGTTGAAAGCGTCTGTACACGCTTATGGCGCTGCGCGTTTGCACGGTTGCGTACTGACCAAACTGGATGAAACCGCCAGTATGGGTGAAGCCTTGGGGGTGGTATCGCAAAACCGCTTGCCGGTTGTATACACCACAGACGGTCAGGATATCCCTAAAAACATTGAAGTCGCGCGTGCGCATCAGTTGGTAGCCAAAGCGGTTGCCCTGTTGAAAACCAATCCTGCATCGGCGGTTTCTTAAATCCCTCCCCAGCCCTCCCTTTTCCAAGGGAGCGGGCATAACCCACTTTGTTGAAGGGGTCGCCGCAGGCTGGGGGGGGGCGTTACTGAAAAACCAGTTATAAAAAGTCAGTGCCAAACCAAATCAGTATCTATACTCAGTTCACAAATTTAGATTTAGGCCGGTTGTTGGAGTTAATAATTAATGCGCCCAGTTCAAGTTATCGCCGTATCCGGCGGAAAAGGCGGAGTCGGCAAAAGCAATATTTCCGTGAACCTCAGTATCGCGCTGGCTGAGATGCGTCGACGCGTTGTTCTCTTTGATGCCGATTTGGGCTTGGCGAATGTGGACGTTCTTCTCGGCTTAAAAGCCACCCATACCCTTGCTGATGTTCTTGCCGGCACTCACTCATTAATGGATGTGTTAGTTACCGGTCCCGCAGGTGTCAAAATTGTTCCAGCCTCATCGGGCGTGCAGCGCATGGCTGAACTCAGCGCCGCAGAGCATGCCGGTTTAATCAACGCTTTCAATGAGTTAAGTGATCAAGTTGATGTGCTTATTATAGATACGGCGGCGGGCATTTCAGACACTGTCGTCAGCTTTGTACGCGCTGCTAACGAAGTGGTTGTGGTGGTGTGCGATGAACCTTCCTCCATCACCGACGCCTACGCGCTGATTAAACTTCTCAACAAAGAATATGGAATGCAGCGCTTCCGGGTTATTGCGAATATGACGCGCAACCCGGCGGAAGGCACGAGTATGTTTAATAAACTTAATACTGTGTGCGAACGCTTTCTCGATGTCACTTTGCAGTTTGTGGGGCAGGTTCCCTTCGACGAAGAAGTGCGCAACTCCGTACGCAAACAAAAAGCCTTGCTGGAATTTGCTCCCAATTCCAAAGCCGCAATCGCCATTCGTGGTTTGGCGCAGGTCGTTGATAAATGGCCTTTACCCAGCGGCCCAAGCGGGCGACTGGAGTTTTTTGTAGAACGTTTACTTCGTGCGGCCAACGACCGTTACTGAGTATGACTTATGGCCGCAGTTGATAGGTTAGCCATGTACGATAAAACGGAGCAAAGCCTTCACAACGCGCGCATTGAAGAATTTGCGCCGCTTGTGAAACGGATCGCCTACCACATGATGATGCGTATGCCCGCCAGCGTGCAGGTAGACGATCTTATTCAAGCCGGCATGATTGGCTTGATTGAAGCCGCACAAAAATACGATTCCTCTAAAGGCGCCAGTTTTGAAACCTACGCCGGCATTCGCATTCGCGGTTCCATCGTCGATGAAATGCGTCGCGGCGACTGGGCACCCCGTTCAGTTCACCGCAATTCCCGCCGTATTGCCCAAGCCATAAAAGCGGTAGAAGCCCGCACAGGTCGCGATGCACAAGATGCCGAAGTCGCTAATGAGTTGGGGGTGGATCTCCCCGAATACTTCAGCATGCTTCAAGACTCCAATTGCAGCCGCCTCTACAGCTACGAAGAAACCTTTGGTGAAGAAGATAGCAACATAGACGCCAGCGAAACTAGCAGCGCTTTTGCCAGCCCCTTTGAAGGCTTGCAACGGGATGGCCTTAAAAAAGCTCTCGCAGCGGCCATTGCCCAGTTACCTGAGCGCGAACGCATGGTTTTAGCCCTGTACTACACAGAAGAGTTAAATCTTAAAGAAATTGGTTTGGTGCTTGGGGTAAGTGAATCACGCGTAAGCCAAATCCATAGTCAGGCCGCAGCGCGACTCAAAGCACGTTTGGCGGGTTGGCATTCGCACGGATAAAGCAAACCCTCTCCCAGCCTCCCCCTTGAGAAAGGCGAGGGGCTAACAGCTCGCATATGCAAGTGCGGCCGGATGAAAAGCGCTTGCGCTTTTTATTAAGTGGGAGGAGTTAATTGCGCGCTATTTTTTTTGAGTGCGAAGTAACGCTCAGCTCATCCACCTTTTCAAGGGGAAGGTTGGGAGGGGGTTACGGGCTTACAAATACTGACTAGCTGATAAACAACCCGAACAAATAAAGTGCAATAAGTAATAAAAAAAGTTTTTAACGTCAGAAAACTGGCTAGATCGATAAGTCTGTCTAGACTAACAGTAAACGAAATTCCTGAAGGTGTGACGGAGGTTGCTTTGGACAAGAACATGAAAATCTTAATTGTCGATGACTTCTCGACAATGCGGCGGATCATTAAAAATCTGCTCAGAGATTTGGGTTTTTCAAATACCCATGAGGCAGATGACGGCATGACGGCATTGCCCATGCTAAAAAATGGCGACTTTCAGTTTCTGGTTACCGACTGGAACATGCCTGGTATGACTGGAATAGATTTGTTGCGCGCAGTCCGTGCGGACGAAAAATTGGCAACGCTCCCCGTGCTAATGGTGACGGCAGAGGCCAAGCGCGATCAAATTATTGAAGCTGCGCAGGCTGGCGTTAATGGGTACGTCGTAAAACCGTTTACGGCACAAGCGCTTAAAGAAAAAATTGAAAAAATATTTGAGCGCGTGGGCTAACAAATCTTTTTTGTTGCCACAACCTAACAATAAGGCATACCCATGGCATCCGAGATTCTTGTCAATCCTAACAATGAAATTTTCATCGCTGAGCTTAAAGAGTGCGCAAAGCTGCTGGCAGAAAAATTACAAGGCAATCAATTTGAAGAGGCGTCAGCACTGATTCAAAGTATTACTGAATCACGTGATCGTCATATTTTTCAAACAGTGGGTAGATTAACGCGCGGTTTGCATAACGCCATCGTTAACTTTCACGTTGATGCTGATCTCTCTAAAGAACCACCAAAAATTGAAGGCTCCGATATTCACGATGCGTCAAATCGTTTGAATTACGTCATCGAGCTTACGCAAAAAGCAGCAGAAAAAACCATGGATATGGTGGACGAAGCTGCGCCCATTGCCGCAAATCTTGGTCAAGAAGCCAGTTTGTTGCGTGCTGATTGGGCACGCTTAAAACGCCGTGAAATGTCTGCCGATGAATTCCGTGAATTGTACGATCGTATGGACGGTTTTCTCGGGCAAATGGAAGTTGGCACCGAGCGCTTAAATAAAAGTTTGCAAGATATTTTATTAGAGCAAGGTTTTCAGGATTTAACAGGGCAAGTATTAAAACGTGTGATTGGTTTAATCAAAGATGTTGAAAACGATTTGGTTGAACTCGTGCGTATGGCTGGTCAAGTAGAGGAAATTACCGGCATTGTTGATGCAGCAGATCAACAACATGAAATTGAAGATTTGATTGAAAAACGTAAGCACGAAGCAGAAGGGCCGCAAATCGATAAGGCAAAAGATAACGTAGTTTCCGGGCAAGATGAAGTCGATGACCTTTTATCCAGTCTCGGTTTCTAGGGCCAACATGTTTTTCCGGAGATAGGTGAATGAGTTTCGGTGATGACGAGGATATTCTCCAGGACTTTTTAGTTGAGGCAGGCGAAATTTTAGAGCGCCTTTCGCAACAATTAGTCGATCTAGAGCAGCGTCCTGACGATAAAAATTTATTAAACGCAATTTTTCGCGGGTTCCACACTGTAAAAGGTGGGGCTGGCTTTTTATCGCTCACACCAATGGTGGAATGTTGCCATTTAACCGAAAACTTGTTTGATATTTTACGCAATGGTAAGCGTGAAGTTTCGTCTGAATTAATGGATGTGGTGCTGCAAGCACTTGATAGTGTTAAAGATCAATTTGACATTGTGAGCGCGCGCGGCGAATTACCACCTGTTGATCCCGCGTTAATTCATGCGCTGGAACGTTTGGTTTCCTGTGAAGATTTAAATGATGTTCCTGCTACGGTTGAAGCTACACCAGAACTAGAACCAGAACCACAAGTGGCTCCGCAAGAAGAAGCTCCTGCGCCGCAAGTTCAAGCTGCATCGGGCGATATTACCGATGATGAATTTGAAAAACTGTTAGACGCGATAAACCAAGACCCAGCCGCCGCGCCTTCGCCCGCATCTGTTGCAGCTGCTCCAGCCGCAAATTCTGGCAGCGCAGTATCCGGCGGAGACGAAATTACCGAAGATGAATTCGACGCGTTGCTCGATCAACTTCATGGCAAAGGCAAAGCACCTACAGCGAAAATTGCAGCTGCGCCAGCACCCGTTGCAGCTCCGGCACCGCCACCCGCATCGCCTGCATCAGCGGGAGATGAAATCAGTGAAGATGAGTTTGAAGCATTGCTGGATCAACTTCATGGTAAAGGTAAAGGTCCAGGTGTTGAGGCCGCTAAGCCCGCTGAAAAACCAGTAGCTGCGGCATCGCCTGCAGCACCCATATCAAATGGCTCAGATTTAATTAATGACGATGAATTTGAGGCATTGCTCGATCAGTTACATGGCAAAGGTAAAGGCCCCAACGCATCTGGCGCTCAGCCCGCACCAAAAGCCGCGTCACCAGCCCCTGTTTCAAGCGCTGCGCCAGCACCTAAGCCCGTTCCTGCGCCTGCTGCTGCAAAACCCACTGCGGCGCCAGCACCAAAACCAGAGGCACCTAAAGCTGAAGCACCAAAAGCTTCAGCAGCGCCAGTTGCCGCCGACAAAGACGCACCTGCAGCCGTAGAAACAACGGTGCGTGTAGATACTCAGCGCCTTGACGACATTATGAATATGGTGGGTGAGTTGGTGTTGGTACGCAACCGACTCGTACGTTTGGGTAATGCATCTACCAATGAGGCCTTAACCAAAGCGGTTGCAAATCTGGATGTGGTAACCGCCGATTTGCAAACTTCCGTAATGAAAACACGCATGCAGCCCATCAAAAAAGTATTTGGGCGTTTTCCCCGCGTTGTGCGTGATTTGGCTCGCCAGTTGAAAAAAGAAATTAATTTGGAATTGGTGGGTGAAGAAACCGATTTAGACAAAAACTTGGTAGAAGCTCTTGCAGATCCTCTGGTTCACTTGGTGCGAAATTCTGTTGACCACGGTGTTGAATTTCCGGATGTACGTGAAGCAAACGGTAAGCCCCGCACCGGGCAAGTCGTATTGTCCGCAGAGCAAGAAGGCGACCATATTCTGTTGTGCATTAGCGACGATGGCGCAGGCATGGACCCCGTCAAGCTACGCCGGGTTGCAGTGGATAAAGGTTTATACGATGAAGATACGGCAGCGCGCTTATCTGACGTTGAAGCCTTCAATTTAATTTTTGCACCGGGCTTCTCCACTAAAAAAGAAATTTCCGATGTGTCTGGCCGCGGCGTTGGTATGGATGTGGTGAAAACCAAAATCAACCAACTCAACGGCAGCGTTGAAATTCAATCTACTTTAGGTAAGGGCACACGTTTTATTATTAAAGTGCCTTTAACCTTGGCGATCATGCCAACACTGATGATTATGCTTGGGCATCAAACTTTTGCGTTACCGTTGGTTAGCGTAAATGAAATTTTCCACATGGATTTATCAAAAAGCCATGTCATTGATGGGCAAGATTGCATTGCAATTCGAGATCAGGCGATTCCATTGTTCTACTTAAAGGATTGGTTGATTAAAAATTCGAGTGGTGGTGCACGGCAACAATTTGCACATGTTGTGATTGTTACCGTAGGTACTCGCCGCGTAGGTTTTGTGGTTGACCAGCTTATTGGTCAAGAAGAGGTAGTTATAAAACCTCTCGGTAAAATGTTACAAGGCACCCCAGGCATGGCCGGTGCAACCATTACAGGCGACGGGACTATTGCCCTAATTTTGGATATTCCCAGCTTATTGCGACGTTACGCCAGAGGTTCCACCTCTTGGGGACACACCTAAAATTAAATAATTATCAATTTTCATGTCTACCGCAATTATGCGAATCGCTGGTCGGAGTAAAGTTCATGCCGTTACGGGTGTTAGTGGTTGATGATTCCAGTTTCTTTCAGCATAGATTGAAAGAAATTATTAATGAACACCCCGATCTTAAAGTGGTTGGTATTGCCAGTAATGGCCGTGAAGCCGTTGAGAAAGCCGAAGACTTAAAGCCCGATATAATCACCATGGATTTTGAAATGCCAGTGATGGATGGCATTACTGCTGTTAAACATATTATGGCGAATCGTAAAACGCCTATCATTATGTTTTCATCACTTACTTACGAAGGTGCTAAGGTAACTCTCGATGCGCTTGCTGCAGGTGCCCTTGATTTTATTCCTAAAGATTTTGCAGAAGTTTCGCGCAACTCAGCCGTGCTCAAGAAAAAACTTCATGAACGTTTAATCACGCTCGCACGTTCTGGTCAACAACCAGCGCCATTAGCATCATCGCTAACATCAAGTGCAACGGCTACAGCTACGTCTTTGTTAAGCTCTACGACATCGGCCATGGCAGCACATTCTGCATCGCGCTCCATTTCATCTCCTTTGCCACCGGTCGTACCGAAACCTTCTTTGGTTGGTTCCCCAGACACATACCGTTTGAAACGCCAACCCAAAATTTTGGTGATAGGTGCATCAACGGGTGGCCCAGTAGCATTAACAGAAGTGTTGATTGCATTGCCGGCCAATTTCCCGATACCCATTGTACTTGTGCAACACATGCCAGAAAATTTCACCAAAGCATTTGCAGAGCGCTTGAATAAACAATGCAATATTCGCGTGCGCGAGGCAGTTGATGGGGACATTTTGGAGCCAGGGCTGGCCTTATTAGCACCCGGCGGTAAGCAGCTCATGTTAGATAAGCGCAGTGGCGGAAGCGTGCGCGTTTTGCCTGATGATGATCGTGTAAATTACAAACCCTCTCTCGATATTACGTTTGGCTCTGCTGCAAATTGTTATGGCGATAAGGTGTTAGGAGTTGTCTTAACCGGAATGGGGTCTGATGGTTGCAAAGGCGCGGGATTATTGAAAGAAGCCGGTTCGCAATTGTGGTCGCAAGATGAGGCGAGTTGCGTTATTTATGGAATGCCTATGGCTGTTGCGCGAGCGGGTTATTCAGATCGCGTGTTAAGTTTAAAAGATGTTGGCCAGCGCCTCGCGCGTGAGGTCGTGTAGTGGATCTTCTCAGCATTGTCGGTGTCATTCTTGGCTTTGCTGTCATTATTGGCGGTAACTTCGCCGAAGGCGGTTCAATTCACTCTCTGTTGAACGGATCCGCTGCCATCATTGTTATTGGCGGAACCTTAGCTGCCGCCATATTGCAAACTCCCAAGAACAGTTTGAAACGTGCACTCTCCATGTTTAAGTGGGTGTTCCAACCTCCTTATGCTCCCTTTAAAGAAGGTATTTCAAAGTTAGTTCGTTGGGCAAATGCTGCACGCAAAGATGGCTTGTTGGGCCTAGAGAATATTGCTGAAAAAGAAAAAGATCCATTCGCCAAAAAAGGCCTACAACTTTTGGTGGATGGTAGTGAGCCGGAAGCCTTACGCAGAATTTTAGAAGCCGATTTAATTTTGGATGAGCAACGCGATTTTGACGCCGTAAAATTTTACGAGAGCATGGGCGGTTACGCACCCACTATTGGTGTGATTGGCGCCGTTATGGGTTTGATCCACGTAATGAACAATCTTGCCAACCCAGCGTTGCTTGGGCCCGGAATTGCAATTGCTTTTGTATCGACTATTTATGGGGTTGCAATCGCTAATTTATTTTTACTGCCTATTGCGAACAAACTGCGTATGTGTGTTAACGAGCGATCACAATATCGTGAGCTCATTATTGAAGGTATTATCGCTATTGCAGATGGCGAAAATCCCCGCTCAATTGAAATCAAATTGAACGGCTATCTACATCCTTAATCTTCTTTAGTTATTCCACTGTGGCGTAAAGCTTATGGTACGTCGTCGTCAGCAAGATATTCACATAAACAATGAACGCTGGTTAGTTTCTTACGCTGACTTTATTACGTTACTGTTCGCGTTTTTTGTGGTTATGTATTCCATTTCACAAGTTAACGAGAGTAAATACCGCGTATTGTCAGAAACCTTTGTGGAAGCCTTTAATCAACCCAACGATTCTAAAGCAAACCCGGTTCCGCAGGAAAAGCAAAGCCCTTCTAATGATGCTGTTACACCCATCGATATGGGGAAAACAGCAAGTGAGGATCAGAGCAAGAAACCACCTATTGTGATTGTTGAGGATACAGCAAATCCGCACATGAACTCTGAGTCCAATACTACCGCTAAAACGCAAACATCGGATGAGCTAACGCAAATTTCTGATTTGGTGAATGAAAAGTTCTCACAGCTTATTAATGATCAAATGATTAAAGTCTCCAGCAATGAACTTTGGTTGCAAATTGAATTGAACGACAGCATTTTGTTTTCGTCAGGCGGTGTTGAAACCAGTGCACAAGCACAAGTAATTTTTACCGAAATTGCCAACATATTGAAGAGTTATCAAAATCCCATTCAAGTTGAAGGCTTTACCGACAATGTTCCCATCAAAAATTCCCGCTACCCCACTAACTGGGAGTTATCGTCAGCCCGTGCGACGGAAATAGTAAAATTTCTCGCCAGTAAAGGGGTTGCTCCAGAACGCTTAGCCGCGGTGGGCTATGGGGAATTTCAACCATTGGCTTCAAATGACACGGAAGTAGGGCGAGCGCAAAACCGTCGAGTTGCGGTCATGATTGCAAAACGAAAAATGGATAGACCTAAAGCAACGGTAACTCAAATTCAGTGACACGGGTGTTTAGCTTTCTTAGATAAACTAAGCTCAGTTGATCAGAAATAGTGTTGGTGTGGCTAATGTAATAGCCTTGGGTTGTGTAAAGTCGAATATTGTTTTTGCTTTTGCTACCCGTGAATAATTCAAATATTTCAGCCTGCGAAAATTCCTGCTCTATCTCCCGCAATAACCCAGAGCCTATTCCCTGCTTTTGAAAGCTCGGATGTACAATCAATCGACCTATATGGCAAATATTATTGATAAGTTTTGCCCGTACTGAACCTATTATGGTTCCACTATAAGCGGCTTTTAACAAAGTGAATTGTAGAAACTCTTGTTCTAGAGCTTCAAGTGTTTGAGTTAAGGGTGGTAGTGACCAATTATCGTAAAGCTTTGCTTCGCATTCATATGCAAGCTTTTGAAGAATAATAATTTCTTTGCAATCTGCCAAATTTGCTTTAGATATTTTCAAATGACTGATCATAAATGATAAATATACTTGCCCGATAAGCTTTGAATTTAAGTCGACTTACACAGAGGTTGTAAAAGGTTTTAGATAAATGTCAGGCTGGATTATTTCCATGCTCCAGTCAGGGTGAGCCAAATTATTAAAGCCAAATTTCCGGTAGAGCGACTGAGCACCGTTCGTAACTAAAGAGAAGCGCCTAAGGCCTTGTAGTTGTGGGTGGCGCAGAATGCTTTCAATTATGAGTTTGCTTAAACCTTTGCCTCTATGCTCCTCTGCAATAAATACATCTGCAAGATAAGCATAAGTTGCTTTGTCAGTAATTACTCTGGCAAAGCCGACTTGCTCATTTGTGTTAGAAAAAACGCCAAAACACATGGAGTTTTGTATGGCAGTTTCAAGTATTTTGCTGGGAATGTTTTTAGCCCAGTAGCTTGAGGAAATGAATGCATGAATTTTTTTGAAATCCATGTCATCGTAATTGGAGCTTATTTTGTAGTCTTTGATCAATTCGTAACCCCCGCAATCAATTAAGAATTGTACCCTTCGAAAAGGTCTTGCTTTCACCTATCAAACTCACATATTCCTGATAAACCCCCAGCTCCAGAAACCCGCGACGCTCAGATAATTGTTCGGCACGCAAAGACGATTTACCCAATTTTTTACTCCATAAAATCGCGAGGCTGCAATGCGCAGAACCTGTAACGGGGTCTTCATTAATGCCAAGGCGGGGAGCGAAAAAGCGCGATACAAAATCACGGTCCGCGTTTTTTCCTGGGCCCGTGATAATTACGCCGCGTGTTTCAATTTTGGCGAGCTTGTCGAGCTCCGGTGTATAGCTTAATACCTCATCTTCGTGCGCCAGCTCCACAATAATATCTTCACCTGCCTGATAAGCCGCGACTATGTTCAGATTGAGCTCTTTAATACCTACATTTTCTGAATGTAAATAAATGCGGCTGAACAATCTTGGTTCAACTTTGGGAAACTGCAATGCAATCGTTTGCTCATAAACTTTCGCGGTTAGCTTTCCGCTCAGAGTAGAAAATACAAATTCCGTATGTGGTAATTTTAATTCCTGCGCAAGTACGTGCGTTGACGCAAGGGTCGCGTGGCCACAGAGCGCTACTTCGCACTTAGGTGTAAACCAGCGCAATTTCCATTGGTTATTGTGCTCATGCCACAAGAATGCCGTTTCAGACAAGTTAAATTCAGCAGCTATTTTTTGCAGCAAATCATCAGGCTTGGGTTCATCCAACATGCACACAGCTGCGGGGTTTCCACTAAAAGAATTTTTGGTAAAAGCGTCCACCACAAAAAAAGGTAAGTGTTGGTTGTGCGTCATTGCAAACTCCTGTGAATTTCCGCCGCCTTAGAATGTTGTCTTGCAAGACAACGAACTGATGAGGGCAGATTAATCTTGCATGCCCTAGGTGTACAGATTTACAATTTTTAAATTAAACCAGTACAGATTAAATTTGAAAAATCTGTACTGGTTGATCTATTAGGCTTCTGTATTGGTCATCAATAAGTGTTGGGGTTATGTTATGGGCAATCTTTATCACCAGCTTGCATCTGAAATTATCTCCCAGATTGAATCGGGAATTTACAAGGTTGGCGATAAATTGCCTGGGGTGCGCGTCGCAAGTACTCAGCGCGGGGTGAGCGCGGCTACTGTGGTATCGGCCTATAACGAATTGTTGAATGGAGGTTATATTGAATCCCGTCCACGCTCTGGGTTTTATGTGAATAAATTGGCGTCTAAGGAAATGGAGTTGCCAGAAATCACTCAGCATAAAATGATTCCGCGAGACGTTGTTGACCAACAAATGATCCTGGAACTTTTTCACCAAATTCAGGAGGGTGCAGACGTTAACTTGGGCGGAGCCGTTCCAGACGTAAAAGTGCTACCAACCTCTATGGTGGAAAAATCAATCGTTAAAATGGCGCGCTTGGAGCGTCTTAACGTGTGCTCTTACGAATCGTATGCGCGGGGTAATTTGGGGTTGCGCCAGCAGATCGCTAAGCGCATGGCTTTATTAGGTTGCCAGTTAAATGTTGATGACATTGTCATTACCAATGGTTGCCAAGAGGCCTTACTGCTCTCGCTTAAAGCAGTGACTAAAGCGGGAGATTACATTGCTATTGAATCCCCCAGTTATTACGGACTCATGCAAATTATTCAGCATTTAGGTTTGCAAGCAATTGAAATTCCCACCGATCCCGTGGAAGGAATTTCGCTGGATGCTTTGCAATTGGCAATGGAACATTGGCCCATTAAAGCATGCTTGGTCGTTTCCAATTTCAGTAATCCATTGGGTGCAAGCCTTTCAGAATCTAAAAAGAAATCTCTAACAACGCTGTGCCGAAAATACAAAGTCAGTTTGGTAGAAGACGATATCTACGGCGATTTAGCCTTTGGCCATCAAAGGCCCAGTGTATGTAAGCGGTTTGATGAAAAAGTTATTTACTGTTCGTCATTCTCTAAAACCCTTGCACCGGGTTTGCGAGTTGGTTGGGTGGCTTCGCGTCAAATAGCGTCGGTAGTCGGGCAGTTAAAGTTTATGAGTAGTATGTCTTGTCCCACCATTGTTCAGTATGCGGCGGCAGACATTTTAAAAAGCGGCAAATACGAGCGTCACTTAAGAAGCATGCGCATTCAACTTGCTAAGAGCATGCATGAACTTGTAGTGGCGATTGAGCGCTACTTCCCAGCGGGAACTCGAATTACCCAACCACAAGGCGGTTATGTTTTATGGGTGGAGTTACCCACCGAAAATTTAGGAACTAAGAATTTTGATACCTACACTCTGACTTTGCGTTTACTGGAGGAAAGAATTGGCATCACGCCGGGGAAAATTTTTACCACCACCCAAAAATACAAAAATTGCCTACGCCTTTCGTCGGGTGGGTTATGGACTGCGCAAAAAGAACGGGCTTTAAAGCGAGTGGGTGAGCTTATTAAACATGCCTATAAGAATTAGGCGGCAACAACCATATAGGCACAAACATTGCTGAATAGCAGTTATAGGCTTGCGTATACGTGCAGCAAGCCTAAACTGACATCTGCTTTTCGCTGAGGAATAGGTAAGTGCGTGTAATAACCGTAGCCAATCAAAAGGGTGGTGTGGGCAAAACAACCACCAGTGTAGCGCTTGGAGGCATTGCTTCCTCGCTCGGCTACCGCGTTTTGCTTATGGATATTGATCCTCACGGCTCGCTGAGTACTTATTTTCGCCAAGACCCAGACACCACGGAATTAAGCTCTTACACCCTCTTTCAAGAGCGGAAAGAACTTACCGCCGCAAGTGTAAAACGGTTAATTCGTGCCACTGATTACCCCAATCTGGATGTGTTGCCATCGTCAACGGCCTTGGCAACCTTGGAGCGCCAAGCAATTGGTCAGGATGGGATGGGGCTGGTAATTAGCCGCTCGCTTTCATTCATTTACGATGATTACGATTTTGTGTTTATCGATACGCCACCTTTATTAGGCGTGTTGATGATCAATGCTCTTGCCGCTTGCCAGCATTTAGTTATCCCCGTGCAAACCGAGTTTTTGGCGCTCAAGGGTTTAGAGCGGATGGTGAACACCTTAAAAATGATGAGCCGTTCGCGCAAAAAAGCCTTGGAATATACGATTTTGCCGTTGATGTACGACCGCCGAACTCAAGCCTCCGTGACTAGTTTGCGTACTATCCGTAATACCTACCTGGAAGAAGTTTGGCCTGGCCATATTCCTGTTGATACCAAATTTCGGGATGCCAGCCGCGCAGGTGTTCCTCCGCACTTGTTCGATGAAACTGCTCGCGGTGTAGATGCCTACAAATCTCTGTTTAAATTTCTTATGCAGAAGTTTTCAGCCGAAGATGCACGTTTGGCGGCGGGTGGGTTGTGAGTGATATAAAAAATCCGTTTGATAGTTTGCAAGACTACTTTGATGACTTGCTGCCATCGGAGGACCTTATACCTGCACCAAATGCACAGGTGTCAGACTCTTTTGTAAAACCTGCAGAAAAACCACCTATTGCTCAGCGCGCGGTTGTGCGCAAAGCTGTTCCCAAAGCAGTGCCAGAATTCGCTGAGCCCGATGCCGTCAGGAAAGAAAAGCTGCAAAAGTTATTGAGCAGTGCCCAACCTAAAATCGCCGTTGCGCCCATCGTAAAAGTCGCGCCTGTTGAAGTTGTCGCGCAACCTCAAACGACTTTCGTTAACGATCCCAGTGAAATTCAGGAATGGGTGATCGAAACTGCAGCACCGATTGTGGATGCGCAACCTATTCTTGAAACACCGGCGGTTGTCGAAGCCGAGACGACCAGCTTTAAAGTTCCCGGGTTAGAGTGGATGCCCAATGGTTTGCCGCAATGGGCTCAATCGCGTTTTGATGTGTTGCTGTTCAAGGTGGCTGGATTAACACTGGCAGTTCCCCTTATTTCCTTGGGCCAAATTCAGCCTATTACAGATGAACTGGCACCTCTCTTTGGTCAAGCGGATTGGTTCATGGGTTTCCAGCCCACTCCGCAAGGCAAAATCCGTACTGTGAATACCGCAAAGTTTGTAATGCCGGAGCGCTACGACGAAAGCTTCGTCAAAAATGCCAAATATGTGGTTTCCATTAATGGCGTTCCTTGGGGTTTGGCCGTGGATTCTGTCAACCAACCCATAAGTCTTATGCCGGACGAAGTGAAATGGCGCAGTGACCGCTCCAAGCGCCCATGGCTTGCGGGAACCGTTAAAGAGCATATGTGCGCTTTGCTGGATATTCCTATGATTGGTCAGATGCTAATGGAGGCCGATAAGAACCTAACGAAAAGTCGCGCCTAATGAAAAGTAGGTGCCTAGCCTAGCGAAAAATAGGTGCCAAAACTGGCGGAGCAAGCAGCCTCGGCTATAGTTATAACAATTATCCACATTGTGGATTTTGCGCATGTATAAAGGCTACGCCCTTGAGGAAATTTCTATGGCCAATGATGTAGTAAAGAATAAAAGCACTGACGATCCAGTCCTACAGTGGGTTACCTTCCGTTTAGATGGCGAGACCTATGGCATTAATGTAATGCAGGTACAGGAAGTGTTACGTTACACCGAAATTGCACCTGTGCCCGGCGCACCTTCTTATGTGTTGGGGATCATCAATTTGCGCGGTAATGTGGTGACAGTGATTGATACCCGCCACAGATTCAACTTACCCAGCGGTGAAATCACCGACAATACCCGAATTGTTATCATCGAAACAGACCGCCATGTGATAGGCATATTGGTTGATAGCGTGGCTGAAGTGGTTTACCTGCGTCAATCCGAAATTGAAATGGCACCTAATGTTGGTAATGAAGAATCAGCCAAGTTTATCCAAGGCGTTTGCCACAAAAACAATGAACTGTTGATTTTGATTGAGCTGAACAAGCTTCTGACCAGTGAAGAATGGAACGAGCTGGAAGACGTTTAATATTCCTCAATCGTTTTTAAAATCCTCGCGCAAGCGAGGATTTTCCCTCCTGATTTAACAATCACTCCTTTTGCAGTATGATCTAGCCCAACTTCACACGGACTTTTGTCGAGATTCCCATGCAACTCACACCGCTAGAAATAGGGTTGGTTATTACTCTCTTTATCAGTATTGTGGCTTTGATTATTGCCATAAAAGGCTTGCGCATGGCGCGTTCCCAGCAGGATCACACCGAAAAATTAATCCAGAAACTCTCGCGTGAACTATCGGTTTCCAACAGCGGTTCGGTTGGAATGGGGCAGCGTTTACTTGCGATGGAAAAACGTTTGCAAGAAGAACCGCAAAAATCCGATCAGAAGATTGATTACTACAATGACGACGATTTTCAACCTTACTCACAAGCAGCTCAATTATTTAAAATGGGGTTGGATGCTGAAGAGGTTGCTCGCCGTTGTGGTTTGTCCCGCGCGGAAGCCTCGTTAATTCAAATGATGCAAACCAAATCCGATATTAAATAAGTCCCATACGTTGTAATAGCCACAATCCTGCCGTGACGGTTAGCATTGAACCCAATGTCGTTTGCACAATAATATTGGCAGCTAATTTGGTGTTGCCATTCATCGCTTGCACCATCACAAAGCTGATTGTTGCAGTGGGTGATGCCGCTAATAAAAATAAAATCGCCAAACTTTCACCGCGAACACCCAGTGCAATGGCAATTCCGCAAGCAATGATTGGCGACAAGAATAGTTTCCATGCAGTTGCGCTTAAGGTTGCTGAGTCAAAGGTGGTGAAGCTCGAAATATCCAATGCCCCACCGATGCAGATTAAGGCTAACGGTAAAACCATCTGACTTAAGTATTTTCCGCTGTCTAATAAAACGCTGGGTATGGAAAGATTGGTGGCGTTCATCAGCAATCCTAAAAAAATCGCAAAGATCAGCGGATTTTTTGCGATACCAATTAACGTAGGTTTGAGCGAACTATTTGCGGGGTGCAAGCTTCGGTTGAGCACATAAACTGAGAGCATATTGTAAACAACCACTGTCATAGCAACGGGCAGAGCAGCAATAGCCAATCCGTGATCGCCATAAGCTTTTGCGCAAAATGCCAAACCTAAAATGACTAAATTTCCACGAAAAACACCTTGGATAAACACACCTTCATCGCGCGTGTCTTCACAATGCCAATGCGCGGTTAATAAACTTCCAACAAACACAATCGCTGTCATTGCACTAAACGCAATTAATACCTTTGCATCTGCCATTTCACCAAAGTGCGCTGTAGCGCAGGTGGTAAATAACATCACGGGAAGACCAATGTTATAAACTAATTGCGATGCGACTTTGATAAAGTCATCCGTAATCATAGTTTTGCGTTTTAAGATAATGCCTAAAAGCAACATCAAAAAAATGGGCGCAGTCACTGAGAAGGCGAAACGTAGAGTGTCAAGTGAGGAATCGATAATCACAGCGGTCTCGTTAATAAAAATTTAGCGTCAATCTTTTGGGTGGCGCATTGGTGTGATTTTCATACGCTAGATTTATTTGGGAATCGTCATCCTCGCGTAGCGGGGATCCATCTCTTGATTTTTAGAGTACAAAGTAAAGGCTGGATCCCCGCTACGCGAGGATGACAATCCCTACGTAAGTAGATCTTAAAGTTGTCAGCTTATTCTTTAACAAAAAATTAAGCCCAGCAAGGCTGGGCTTAATTCACGGAATAAAATCAGGGTTTAACTTTACTCAGGCACTTTTTCTTCATCCAGGAACTTACTCTTTATTCTGGTACCTTAAACGGAAAATAATTCTTCGCATTGTTAAAGCTAATATCCTGAATCATTTTGCCAACCATCTTGGTGTCGTTAGGTACTATGCCTTTTGCCATGTCGCGGCCAAACATTCCACACAAAATGCGGCGGAAATATTCGTGGCGTGAGTAGCTTAAAAAGCTACGGCTATCGGTCAGCATACCTACAAAACGGCTGATTAAACCTAATTGGCTTAGCGCTTCAATTTGGCGAGTCATGCCATCCATTTGATCCAAGAACCACCAGCCGCTGCCAAACTGAATTTTTCCTGCAGAAGAACCGTCTTGAAAGTTTCCAATCATGGTTCCAATCATTTCGTTATCGCGTGGGTTCAAATTATACAGAATGGTTTTGGCTAAACGGTTTTCGCTATCCAATCTACCCAAAAATTTGGCAAGTGGCTTTGCGTAGTTGTGATCGCCAATAGAATCAAAGCCTGTATCAGCACCAATAGTGCGGAATAATCGAGGGTTATTGTTGCGAATAGCGCCTATGTGAAATTGTTGTACCCAGCCTTTGGCGTGATCTTGAAATGCAAACTCAACCATCATTGCTGACTGAAACTTTTCAATTTCCACTGCGTTTAATTCATTTCCACCACGGATTTTGGTAAAAATAGTTTTGATTTCTGCTTCGGTGTAGTCGGCGGCATAAACGGTTTCTAAGCCGTGGTCAGACAAGCGACAGCCATTTTCGTGGAAATAGTCGTGGCGTTTATTAAGAGCTGCCATCAAATCATCAAAAGTGCTGATGTTGATATCCGCCACAGAGGCCAAACGATCAATGTATTTGTTGTAGGCTTCAGCGCTCTCAACAGCCATCGCGCGATCGGGGCGCCACGTTGGCAGCATTGCTGATTTGAATGAAGAATCAGCAGCGACTTTTTTGTGATGCGCCAAATCATGGATGGGGTCATCGGTTGTGCACACCATTTTTACATTGGCCTGCGTCATTAAACCGCGCGCGCTGAATTCCGGTGTGGCGAGTAATTCGTTACATTCGTCCCACGTGCGTTTCGCGTTGCTGCTATCTAACAAGCGGTCGGTAATACCAAAGGGTTTGCGCAATTCTAAATGCGTCCAATGGTAGAGCGGGTTGCGTAACGTGTAAGGAACCGTTGCACACCATTGTTCAAACTTCTCCCAATCGCTTGCATCGCCGGTACAGAAACGCTCTGAAATACCATTGGAGCGCATAGCGCGCCATTTGTAGTGGTCGCCAGCAAGCCAAACTTCGGTCAAATTGCGGAATTGTTTGTTGTCGCCAACTTGCTCGGGCGGCAGGTGGCAGTGGTAATCGATAATGGGCATTTGCTTGGCGTAGTTGTGGTACAGCTCTTTAGCTTGCTCAGTGTCGAGTAAAAAATCGTCATGAATAAAATTCATTCTCACAATTCCTCAGCGGATTTTATAAGGGAGGTTAGCCCGAAATTTGTTATTGAGGCGTGGTTAAATTCAAGTAAGTTGTGCTTGGGGCACGTGGTTGAATTAAACATAAGCCATTCTTCACACAGGCATTGCTCACAGTTGTGATATGCAGGTGAATTGCATTGAGGTATTTGACCGAGGGTGAACTGCCGTGGCAGGTTCGTTGTAATCTGGCGCTACTGCTATCTTGCAGCTGGTGCACAAGTTTACCGCCTGCCAGATGAAAATACCATTAGACAGGGTTAAATTTTGTAGGGCGCTAAAGTGAGCAAATTTGTGACTCTGAGCTATAGTCAAATAAATTGATTTGCCTGTTATTTGATCATTCAAGTCAACAAGTCCAGTACTCAGGAGCTGTTATGACCAAGCCCGTTGTGCATCACAATCCACTTTACGATTTATTGCGCGCAGAACAAGTTGCCGAGTTCAACCAACGCAAAGCCGCCGGCGAAGCCACCGAAGAACAGTTGCGTGGCGGTGATTTCCGCGGACTGGATTTGCGAGAGCTGGATGCCAGCGGATTGGATTTGCGCGATGCCTATTTTCGTGGCGCAGACTTGCGTGGCATAGATTTCCGTAATACTAATCTTGAAGGAGCTAGCTTTTGCCAAGCGCATATATCGGGCTGTTTCTTCCCGCACGAATTATCGGCGGATGAAATTCGATTGTCGTTTGATTTAGGGATTCGGGTTCGATATAGCGCGCATTAAAAAGGATTTTTCCTCGTTGCATCCTGTCCTCAAAGGGTAGGATACTTCCACACAAAAGTTGCATGTAAACTAGCCTGGCATTTGGTGTTGGCTGGTTTGCGCTCTTTTTCAGGTAAAAAATGGTTAAAGAACCCAGCCGAATTTTCTTAACCAGCTATGATTACAAACACGCTGCGACCATGGCTTTTCGCTCTCCTGAAGCCTTCATTGTTCCAGCTAACCCTTTTCTAATAGTCACTCAAACTCTTTGAGGAAATAATTATGGGATTCCCGAAAAAAATCAGCGCATTGGCAATGGCCATTGCATTCGCGTCAACCGTTCCTTCTTTTGCTGCGGATGCACCTGCATCTGACACAAAAAAAGCCGGAACCGAAGCGCCAAAAGCCTGGATGAATAAAAAGCTCGCCCCGGAGCAACGCGCTGATTTGGTATTAAAGCAAATGACCATGGATGAAAAACTCAAATTGGTCTTTGGCTACTTTGGTACAGATGCGCCTTGGAAAAATTTCAAACGCCCAGTTGAATCTATTACCCAATCTGCAGGTTTCGTTTACGGCGTTCCGCGTTTAGGTATTCCGCACTTGTGGGAAGCTGATGCGGGCGTGGGTGTGGCCAGCCAAGGTGGCCCAGATGTTCGTGGCGCGACAGCCTTGCCTTCCGGTATTGCGACAGCCGCAACCTGGGACTTAAAAACAGCTTACGCAGGCGGTGCCATGATTGGTTCTGAATCTCGCGCGTTTGGCTTCAATGTGCAGTTGGCTGGTGGTGTAAACATCATGCGCGAACCGCGTAACGGCCGTAACTTTGAATACGGCGGTGAAGATCCCTTGCTGTCCGGTAAAATTGTGGGCGCCCAGATCGCTGGTATTCAATCAAACAATATCGTCTCAACCTTGAAGCATTACGCATTCAATAATCAGGAAACCAACCGTTTCAGCTTGGATGCAAAAATTGATGATGCTTCTGCAAGAATGTCTGACTTGCTTGCTTTGCAAATTGCTAAAGAAGAGGGTAACCCTGGTTCAGTAATGTGTTCCTACAACCGCGTTAACGGTTTTTACGCGTGCGAAAGTGATTACTTGTTAAATGAGGTGTTGAAGAAAGACTGGGGTTTCAAAGGCTGGGTAATGTCTGACTGGGGCGCGACTCATAGTACAGTTCCTGCAGCCAACAACGGGTTGGATCAACAGTCTGGTATTCCGTTCGATCATTCAGAATACTTTGGCGCTGCCTTGAAAGAAGCTGTGCAAAATGGTTGGGTAACTGAAGCGCGTTTGGATGATATGGTGCGTCGCGTATTGCACCCGATGTTTGAGTTTGGTTTGGTCGATAATCCGGTTTCACCCAACGTCAAATCCATTAATTTTAAGGCTAACGGTCTTATTTCCCAGAAAGACGCTGAAGAAAGTATTGTGCTTTTAAAGAACGATGCCAACTTGTTACCAATGGCTAAGTTCTACAAGAAAATTGCGGTAATTGGCTCCCATGCCGATGTAGGTGTTTTATCAGGTGGTGGCTCCTCTCAGGTATATCCGGTGGGTGGAGCAGCGTTTAAAGGTGGCCCAGCTGCATTCCCTGGCCCAATGCTTTACTACCCATCATCCCCGTTGAAAGCGGTTCAGGCGCGTGCGCTTGAATCCAAAATTACCTACAACGACGGTACCGATGCAAAATCAGCCGCCGCCTTGGCTGCCGAGAGCGACATAGTATTGGTGTTTGTTAACCAATGGACTGCTGAGTCTGTTGACGCGCCAAATCTATCCTTGCCAGATAAGCAAGACGATTTGGTTAGCGCCGTCGCCAAAGCAAATTCAAAAACCGTTGTTGTATTGCAAACGGGCGGCCCAGTACTTATGCCTTGGCTTTCAAGCGTGGGCGCCGTGCTTGAAGCTTGGTACCCAGGCTCCAACGGTGGCGAAGCCATAGCTCGCGTATTGTTTGGTGAGGTGAACCCATCAGGCCATTTGCCAGCTACTTTCCCTGCGTCCGAATCTCAATTGCCACGCCCTGTGTTGGATGGCTACCCAGAAGTGAAAGATGCCCGCATTACTGTGAATTACCACGAAGGCGCTGCAGTAGGTTACAAGTGGTTCGATTTGAAAGGGCACAAGCCTCTTTTCCCATTCGGCTATGGCTTGTCTTACTCAGACTTCGCTTTAAGTGATCTGAAAGCAGACGTGAAAAATGGTCTATTGAACGCGAGCTTCTCTGTCAAAAACACTGGCGCTGTTGCGGGCAAAGAAGTGGCGCAAGTTTACGTTGCTCCTGTTACCGCCAAGTGGGAATCGCCCAAACGTTTGGGTGGCTTCCAAAAGGTAGACTTGAAGCCAGGCGCGAGTACAAAAGCGAGTGTGACTGTAGATCCACGTTTACTGGGTATGTATGACAGTTCATCAAAAACGTGGAAAATTGCCGAGGGCGATTACAAGGTGATTCTTGCTTCTCATGCTATGGATGCAAAAGCCACTAGCGTAACCGTTCATTTGCCGGCGGCTACTGTTGATATGCACGGCAAACTTGTGAAATAAGCTTTCTCTGCTTAACTAAGAAGGCCAAATCTCAAAAGGGTTTGGCCTTTTTTTATGTCGTAAATTTCTGTTAACTTGTATGACAATAATATTTTAGCAGGTATGATTAGCGCTGCTATCGAGCGGGTCACGAGGCAATAACAAGAATCTTAAGAGGTATTTCCTATGGTAAAACTCAATTTGCGCTTGGCAGTCGCAAGCATCGGATTAGTTGCGGCAAGCGCCTTTGCTGCCGATAAAGTTGAAATAACGGTAGACGCCCAAAAGCCGGGTCCTGTTATCAATAAAAATGTGTATGGTCAATTTGCTGAGCATCTTGGTGCAGGTATTTACGGTGGTCTTTGGGTTGGTACAGACTCTAAAATCCCTAACACCAGAGGTTGGCGTAACGACGTTGTTGGCGCGTTGAAGAGTTTGAAAGTACCTCTGGTTCGTTGGCCCGGTGGTTGTTTTGCGGATGAATACCATTGGCGTGAAGGCATTGGCCCACGTAACCAACGCCCAGTAAAAGTGAATACTAACTGGGGTGGAGTAGAAGAAAGCAATGCGGTAGGTACGCATGAGTTTTTTGACTTGGCAGAAATGCTGGGTGCAGAAACTTACATCAACGGTAACTTGGGCACAGGCTCTCCGCAAGAAATGGCGGAATGGTTGGAGTATATGACTGGCGAGAGCAAGTCTACTCTGGCTGAAATGCGCCGCAAAAACGGTCGTGACAAGCCATTCAAAGTTGACTACTTCACCATCGGCAATGAGGCTTGGGGTTGCGGCGGTAATATGACGCCAGAGCATTACACCAACCTTTACAAACAAACCGCTGCATTCTTGAAAACGCCTAAGCACAACACGCCAAAACTAGTGGCGAGTGGTGGTACGACCGGTCATGAAACATGGACAGAGTACTTGAGCGCGAACGTAACTCCGACGTGGAGTTTGCGTATGGATGCCATTAGCTTCCATTACTACACTTTGCCAACGAACGATTGGAAAGTGAAAGGTTTAGCTACAGGCTTCCCAGAGAAAGAGTGGATTTCTACTTTCAAAGAAACATTGAAAATGGACGGCTTTATCTCTGATGCGAAAAAGACATTAGACAAAAACGATCCTGCGAAGAAAATTGGTTTCTATGTTGATGAGTGGGGTACTTGGTACGACGTAGAGCCCGGCACCAACGAAGGTTTCTTGTATCAACAAAACAGTTTGCGTGACGCCTTGGTTGCGGCAACTAACTTCAATATTTTCCATAAGTATGCAGACCGCGTACATATGACCAATATTGCACAAATGGTTAACGTGCTGCAGGCGATGATCTTAACCAAAGACGACAAAATGATTTTGACTCCTACTTACCATGCGTTTGATATGTACAAACCATTCCAGGATGCAACTTCATTGCCAACCAATATTACGCGCAACACCACCTACACATTAGGTGACGTAAGTGTTCCAGGTGTTAACGTATCTGCAGCACGCGGTAAAGATGGAAAAGTGTACGTAGCGTTGGTGAACACCAATCCAAAAGAAGCAGTAGATGTATTGGTGAATGTTGAAGGCACAAAAGTATCAGGTGCAAAAGGTCGTGTTTTAACATCGCAAATAATGGATGCGCATAACACCTTTGAAAAGCCTGAGGTTATTAAGCCAGCTCCATTTACGGCATCAGCTAAAGATGGCAAGTTGAGTGTGAAGCTGCCAGCTAAATCTGTTGTGGTTGTTGCAGCAGAATAAAATTAGCGAATAGCTTAAATAAAAAGGGGATTGTAAAATCCCCTTTTTTATGCTTTCAATTTAAATGTCGAAAAAATTAATCTGTCGTTGTTTAGATTAAAACAAATCTTCAATTGATAAATAACGTTCGCCGGTATCGTAACTGAAAATAAGTACTCGGCTTCCTACTGGTATTTCGTCTTGCTTTTGTGCAAGTGCAGCTAAGCTGGCACCGGAAGAAATTCCCACAAAAATCCCTTCTTTTAGCGCACTTTGGCGCGCCATTTCAAATGAACTTTCTTCGCTTACCAAAATAGTGCCATCCAGCGTGGCACGATTCAGTACTTGCGGAATAAAACCGGCACCAATGCCTTGTAAGCGGTGTGGGCCTTTTTCGCCACCGCTGATGACGGGTGATTTTTCTGGCTCAACTGCAAAGGTTTTAAGATTGGGAAATTTGCGCTTCAAGACTTCGCTGCAGCCAGTAATGTGTCCGCCAGTGCCTACACCAGTAATTAAATAATCTATGCCTTCAGGAAAGTCCGAAAGAATTTCTTGTGCAGTAGTGTTGCGGTGAACTTCCGCATTGGCTTCGTTCATAAATTGCTGTGGAATCCATGAATGATTATGTTCCGCTGCCAATTCATTTGCTTTGGCAATGGCGCCGCCCATGCCTAATTCTTTTGCGGTTAAAACTAATTCCGCACCGTATGCTTTCATCAATTTGCGGCGTTCAATTGACATGGACTCAGGCATAGTCAAAATTAAGCGGTAACCTTTTACTGCGCATACTAGTGCTAAACCTATACCCGTGTTACCAGAGGTCGGTTCAATAATGACAGAGTCTTTATTGATGAGGCCTCGAGCCTCTGCGTCCTCAACCATCGCCAAAGCGATGCGGTCTTTAATGCTGCTGCCTGGATTAAAGCGTTCAACTTTCATCCACACTTCAATATCTTTACGAAATAAATTATTGATGCGTACGTGCGGGGTGTTACCAATGGTTTGTAAAATATTGTCAGCTTTCATTGTTAGCATCCTGAAAATAAAGAGATTAATCCAAACGCTTTTTAAACCGTTTTGCTGCGACAATCAAGCCTGGTAGCGTAAAGCTATAAAGCCAGAGCAAATCGCGCCATAAAGAAGTAACTTCCGTTGCGTGCAAAACAATTCCATGAATCAGGCGAATATAATGGTTTGGTAGCCAATGCTCAGCATTCCACAGTGCTCTGACGAGCATTACTACAAAAGAGAACATGAAAATCGATAAATGAATGGAGGGCAATTGTGTTGAGTTCCGAGGTTGCCCTACAGCTAATAGTTACTGCGGCCACCACATGCGCTAACCAAGCTAAAAAGACAAATCACGCTGGTGTTGTTATTCGTCTGTGTTTCCGCTGGGTTTACTGGGTTTCATGCTGTACTTGTGGCTATAATAATCCTAATTCTGCCTTAGTCTGGCGATTCTAATAATCAACTCTTTGTGAGAAACAATGACTTCCTTCTCTGTAATAGGCCTTATTGGTCACCTCCACAATGAACGCGCGACTTATTCGCTTAAGCGTTTGATCAGCTTTCTACAAAAGCGCAATGTGGAATTTGTTTTGGAGCAAGAAACAGCGGGTTTGTTGGCGGATGACCCCATGTTTCAAGCTGCACATAAAATTGTGGATGTAGACGCTTTAGGTGCCTTATGCGATTTGGTGATTGTTGTGGGGGGAGACGGAAGCTTGCTTCGCGGCGCACGTGCGTTGGCGAAACATAATGTACCTTTGTTAGGTGTGAACCGTGGTCGGCTTGGCTTTTTAACCGACATTATGCCGGAAGAAATTGAAATTAAAGTCGATGAAGTTTTATCGGGCAAATTCACATTAGAAGAACGCTTTTTGTTGGATATGTCCATTCAACATTTGGGGGAAACTGTTGCATCAGGCGAAGCCCTAAACGAAGTGGTATTGCACCCGGGTCAATTTGTTCACATGCTTCAATACGAAATTTATGTGGACGGTTATTTTGTAACAACGCAATCATCGGACGGTATTATTGTGTCCACGCCAACCGGCTCAACAGCCTATTCTTTAAGTGGTGGTGGGCCGCTTTTACATCCTAAGCTAGATGCAATTGCGCTGGTGCCAATGAATCCCCACACATTAAGCAGCCGCCCAATGGTAGTAGCTGGAGATAGCCACATTATGATTCGCGTGGGTGAACACAGCCGCGCAATTCCCATGATTTCTTGCGATGGTCACAATCATTTTGAAATGACTATGGGTGATGAAATTCATATCTCCAAAAAAACACACCTGTTAAAACTTTTGCATCCTGCTGAGTACAATTTTTACGAACGTTGCCGTACAAAATTGGGGTGGGGTGGTCATTTGCTTGATAGCTAGCCTATGCCAAATTTGTACACCCATGAAAGCCTGCCACCAGTTGAAGGTTACGACCTAATTGGCGACGTTCATGGCTGTGCAAAAACCTTGGAGCGTTTACTGCAAAAGTTAGGTTACAGAAAAGTTCAAGGTGTTTATCAGCATGCTAAGCGACGCGTTGTTTTTTTAGGCGATATTCTCGACCGCGGCCCTCACATTCGAGAAGCCATGCAAATTGTGCATGGCATGGTGGAGAAGGGTAGTGCGCATATTGTACTCGGCAATCACGAATACAACGCTATTACTTACTTTACAAAAGCCCTAAGTCATCGCACTCATCAATTTGAATATCTGCGCCCTCATACGTCGGCTAACGCAAGATTGATTGCCGAAACGCTCGAACAATATGCAAATTATCCTCACGATTGGAAAGAGATATTAAGGTGGTTAAGGTCTATTCCCCTATTTATGGAGCTGGGGCATGAAATGCATAAAAATGCATTTCGTGTAGTACACGCTTGTTGGGATCACCGCGTTATTGCGCAACATAAAGCGGTTTTTGGCGATGGCCGTTTCGATGAAAATTTTTTACATCAAAGTGTGCTTAATCACACGCCGGAATCAACTGCTACCCAGTTGTTAACGCGCGGGGTTGTGTTTCCGTTGCCCGATGGTGTTAAGGTAATTACGCAGGATGGTTATACACGGAGCACCTTTCGAACAAAATTTTGGGTAGATGAGGCAAAAACCTACGGTGACTTACTTTTTCAGCCCGATCCCATACCTGATGAAATAGCATCCCTACCAATATCGCGAGATCACCGCGAAACTATGGTTCGTTATGGGCAAGATGAGCCACCATTATTTGTGGGGCATTATTGGCTCAAAGGCAAGCCCAAACCCATTACGAATAATATCGCCTGTCTGGATTACAGTGCGGTAAAATACGGGCGGTTGGTAGCCTACAGAATGGATGGCGAGCAGCAACTTCACCCCAAAAAATTTGTGTGGGAATATGTTGATCCTTAGCGCTACGGGCGCGTATTAGTTAGCGAGATTATTGTGGATTGGATTGTTGTTAAAAAATTTCCGCTAACCACGGATTTAAGCCACGTTACTGGTTTTCTGCGTGAGCGAGCCATTTCTCACCGAATTTATGAAGAGGCTGGTGAGCAAGTGCTCGCTGTAAATGACCCGCGAATGGTTGCTCCTATCGCACAATTTTTAGAAGATGTTGCCCAAGGCAGATTGGTAATTTCCCAAGAAGAAAATCCGCAAAATGTGGAGGTCGACAACGGATCTCCTACATTAATCGACCAAATAAAAATGGCGCCTGTAAGCCTTATTCTCATTTTGCTCAGTGCGCTCGGAGGGCTTTTGGTCGCGCTCGATTCTGATCGCAACCTTGTGCGGTTGTTTAGTTTTCAAGATATGGAGGCCTATGCATTCTTGCCTTTTAGTGTTTCGTTAAAGGCTGGTGAAATTTGGCGTTTTATCACGCCAGCTTTTTTGCATTTTGGTTTTTTACATGTACTTTTCAATAGTTTGTGGATGTGGGATTTAGGTCGCCGTTTAGAGTTTCTTCTAGGGAAAAAGAATTATTTTTTGTTTTTTATATTTACCGCCACAGTATCCAATATTGCCCAATACCGTTGGGCAGCAGACACAATGTTTGGTGGTATGTCTGGTGTTGTTTATGCGCTGGTGGGATTTATCATTGTCAGCCAGAGGTTGTCTCCAAATAAGTTAACGGCTGTACCCGCATCGGTCTTAGGGTTCATGTTGTTTTGGTTGGTGCTGTGTATGTCGGGCGCTGTTGATTATTTTATTGGCGGTAGTGTTGCAAACGCCGCCCACGTTGGTGGATTACTCGCTGGTGCTGCTTATGCAGCACTGACAGTTAAAAAAACGTCCACACAGAATTAAGAGAGTTCTCCATGGATTTAAAACAGTTGTTAAACGCGATCACGCCTGAGATATATGAAAATTTAAAAGCCGCCGTGGAATTAGGGAAATGGGCGGATGGAAATAAGCTGACCAGCGATCAGCGCCAATTGTGTATGCAGGCGGTGATTGCCTACGAGCATAAGCATTTGCCAGCAGAACAACACACCGGTTATATCCCCCCGGAGCCACACACATTTTGCGGCGATGATCATGATCACGCTGAAACTGAAAAACCTATTAAATGGGTTGAGTAATACTTAAGGAATTTTTATGACTGTTATAGAGCAAGCGCCTAAAGCTATTTATTTAAAAGATTACCGGGCTCCGGATTATTTAATTGAAAAAACAGAGTTACATTTTGATATTTATGACGGGTACACACTGGTTACCTCTACATTAACACTGCATTCAAATCCATCAACCACTGCAGCTTCGCAGTTAACTTTGCACGGCTCCGATGTAGAGTTGATATCCCTTTCTATCGATGGAAAGTCGCTAACAACTAACGACTATGAATTTGCTGAAGAAACCCTCACCATTAAAAATACTCCTACCCAATTTTTATTAAGCTGTGTTACCAGAATATATCCAGAAAAGAATACCTCGCTGGAAGGGCTCTACAAATCCCGCAGCATGTATTGCACGCAATGTGAGGCAGAAGGCTTTAGAAAAATTACTTATTATCTGGATCGTCCAGATGTCATGAGTGAATTCACTACAACAGTAGCCGCCGATAAAAAATTTCCCGTACTTCTTTCTAATGGAAATTTAATCAATCAGGGCGATCTTGATAGCAATCGACACTTTGCGACGTGGCACGATCCTTTTAAGAAGCCTGCTTATTTGTTTGCCTTGGTGGCGGGCGATTTGGCCAATATAGAAGATACATTTATAACCTGTTCCAAGCGTGAAGTTACGCTCAAAATTTACGTTGAGCCAAAAGATCTGGATAAATGCGACCACGCTATGACCTCGCTAAAAAATTCCATGCGTTGGGATGAGCAAGTTTACGGTCGTGAATACGATCTCGATATTTTTATGATCGTTGCGGTTGATGATTTCAATATGGGGGCTATGGAAAACAAAGGACTGAATATCTTCAATACCTCTTGCGTGTTAGCAAAACCAGAAACAACAACTGACGCGGGCTTTCAGCGAGTTGAAGGTGTTGTCGCGCATGAGTACTTTCATAACTGGACGGGCAACCGCGTAACCTGCCGTGATTGGTTTCAATTAAGCTTGAAAGAAGGTTTTACGGTTTACCGCGATTCAGAATTCTCTGCGGATATGGGCTCGCGTACGGTAAAGCGTGTAGAAGATGTGAGTTTGTTGCGAACGCTTCAATTTGCTGAAGACGCAGGCCCTATGGCTCACCCCATTCGGCCAGAGTCCTACATTGAAATTTCTAATTTCTACACCATGACAATTTATGAAAAAGGTGCAGAAATTGTTCGCATGTTGGCGAATTTGTTAGGTAAAGATAATTTCCGCAAAGGCACGGATTTGTATTTCGAGCGCCACGATGGTCAAGCTGTTACCACAGAAGATTTTGTGGCAGCGCTTGCAGATGCATCCGGGAAAGATTTAACTCAGTTCAAGCACTGGTATTCCCAAGCCGGCACGCCGCGTCTGCATGTGACGGATGAATATAATGAAGATGCGCAGGAATATTCTATACATATAAAACAAACCTGTCCGCCCACGCCCGAATGCCAACAAAAATTGCCATTCCATATTCCTATCGCTATGGGATTACTGGGTAGCGCAGGGGACTTGCCTCTTTACTTGAAAGATGCTGAACCCGATTTTGAGACTAGCGACAACACCCATAAAGTTATTGAACTAACTCAGGCAGAACAAACTTTTGTATTCACGCGCGTACAAGAAAAACCTGTTCCGTCGTTATTGCGTGGTTTCTCTGCACCGGTGAAATTGCATTACGATTATTCGCGCGAAGATTTGATGCTGTTGATGAGTCGAGACAGTGACGGATTCAACCGTTGGGATGCGAGCCAACAACTCGCTCTGAAAGTGATTAATGATGTAATTGCCGCTTATCAACGCGGTGAAAACATTACTGCGATGGATATTGATGGCCGTTTGATTCAAGCTTTCCGTAATGTGTTGCAAAACGAAAGCCTCGATCAAGCCATGGTCGCCTATATGCTGACATTACCTTCTGAGGCATATATCAGCGAGTTGGCAGATGTTGTTGATGTTGAGGCCATTCATTACAGCCGCGCAGCAGTACGTAAAAAAGTTGCGTTTGAGTTACGCACTGAGTTCAGTCGAATTTATAGTACGTACGATCATCAACAAGTCTATGCCGCAACTGCATCTGCAATCGCTAAACGCAGTTTGAAAAATGTGGCTCTCGCTTATTTAATGTTATTGAATGATGACGACATTGTGCGTGCTTGCGAACAACAATATTTAGCTGCCAATAATATGACCGATGTGATGGCCGCGTTAACTCAACTGGTCAATGCAGAATCGCCTCTTGCGCAACAATTGTGTGGTAACGCCTTGGCTAATTTTTATGATAAATGGAAAGATGAATCGCTGGTAGTGAACCAATGGTTAACCGTTCAAGCCACATGTAGCTTGCCCAATACGCTTGCACGAGTGAAGGCACTTGAGGTTCACAATGCCTACGACAGCAAAAACCCCAACAAAATTCGCGCACTTATTTCGAGTTTCTGCAATAACAACGCAATTAATTTTCATGATAAGGGTGGGGAAGGGTATAAGTTTCTTGCGGATAAAATCATCGTGTTAAACGAGCAAAACCCGCAAATTGCATCCCGCTTACTTACACCACTGACCAAATGGAAAAAATATGCACCTGTTCGTCAAGCTCTAATGACGTCGCAGTTGGAGCGTATTATGGCTGAGCCAGATTTGTCGAAGGATGTATTTGAAGTGGTGAGTAAGAGTTTGGCGTAGGCTTAATGATTAAAGGATTGAATCACATTACTCTGGCCGTAAGTGACTTAGACGTATCTTTAATATTTTATATGTCAGTTATGGATTTTAAACTCCGCGCACGATGGAATCGCGGGGCTTATCTTTCATTGGGTGATATCTGGTTGTGCTTGTCTCTTGATAATGTAGCCCCGGCTAAAGATTATTCGCACATTGCATTTACCGTTATGCAAGAGGACTTCAGTCGATTTTCGAAAAGGATTTTTGATGCAGGTGTGAATATATGGAAAGAAAATATGAGCGAGGGAGACTCGCTCTATATTCTCGATCCTGACGGACACAAGCTGGAAGTCCATGTTGGCAATCTGGAGAGTCGGCTTCGATCCTTGCAGCTTGCACCATATGAAGGGCTTAATATTTATTAATTGCTTTTTGCAAAGCTCGTTAAACTTTTCTCCATCATCGATAAATCTTTAGTTTTAGGATTGGATGCTATCTTAGATTTTTTTTTCATGGCTCCCAAAGAAGCATAGAGATCGCTAAAGGCTTTAGCGAGCATTGGTCTATATATTTCTCGCAAAATAACGTCTTGCTGGTCCTTCTTTGATGTAAAGTTTGCAAGACTACCAAGATGAACGTCACTCACTTTATCCAGTTTTGCTAAAACCTCATTGCTTTTTTCGTCACGTAATAAAATTTGAAATTTCACATCTCCCATGAGCTCAGTGTAATTTATGGGTGAGTGATGAAACTGGATAGAGTTCTTTGAACCTATGGAGTCTAAGGTGCTTGGGTTCTTGATGGCTTCGCTGGTGGTTTCAAACCCAGAAGCATTGCTGTTAACTTTATTCCAGTATAAGTTAATGTCTGTTAGCTTTATTTCAGCTATCCATTTTAGGTTGCCTGTTAGATCTCCTTCATCCTCGGTTTTGCTTTTTTTGAACTGGCTGATCACTTCCTTTTTCAGTTTTTCTAAGTATTTTGGGTTTTCTTTATCGAATAGGTATTCACTATATTTTAATGCGGTTAGGTTTTCACAAATTAGTTTTGTGTCTGAAAAGTCGACAGAAGCTAGTTCTATACTTCCGTAGTTCACGATGTTTTCTTTTGAATCAAATTGAGATGCACCTAATTCTGACTCTTCCTGTGTTTTAAAGCTCTGTGCGTCAAAGCTAATAAGGTGACTACTACTTTGGGTTTCGCTAAGCGGTGAGCGATGTTGGCTGAAGGCTATAAGACCACTGGTTGTTTTATTAACGCTTTCTCGAATATTCGCAACTATTTTTTCGTTAATAAAGCGAGATTTCTGTTTATCCGACATGTTGTTAAACCAGGTTTTGGACTCTTCGTGAGTAAACTGGTCTTTTAATAAGGCAATAATTTCTTTTGATTCTGCATCTTTCAGCACAACACCAAGAAAAACGTTTGCTCTAAATGGGAATTTCTTTGTGCCCTGTGTGGTCGCTGCATTGGCTCCGTTTCCATTTTCTGTATAGGGAAAAAGTTCACGTTCCCAATAGGGTTTAATTTTAAAGATATAGATTTCCCCGATAAGGCTTTTGGTGCCATTGGGGTTGAGCAGCGAACTTTTATCGTTCTTAATAGCCTTGAGTAGACTGTCATTAGTTGCTGAAATGAATTTACGATCGAAACCGCCGAATTCACGTTGGGCATATCTGTAACTTTTTGCGTCCGTGGTATCAATTAATTTTTTCCCCAAAAATAGCGGCGCGAATTCAATGTCTTTGTAGCTGGCTATATTCGCTTCGTTATTGATTGACAGACCTGCTTTGAAATCCCCATCTTCGGTTTGTTGATTTGTTTCGATGGCTTTTTCGGATAGATCATTGCTTTGCGGGGTGGTGCTAGCTGATGCAGTGATTGTACTTGATATTACAGCTTTGGTCTCATTGCGCCACTTGATTCGAACACTAATTCCTTTTGCAATCACTGCATCTCCATCCTGAATTTTTATGGGAAATTTAATTCTTTTAACCGTGTTATTGATTAAGTTTTCAAAATAACGCTTTTGTTCATCATTTGGGCTTACGCAAGCCGGTACTATATCTCTAGCTAGCCCATTCGTATCCACTGCGAATGTTAATGTGCAATCCCCTGTGTAGCCCTTGTCTACAATTTCTTTGGGAAAATTAAGTTCCTTA
The DNA here is from genome assembly GCA_964581625.1 of uncultured Cellvibrionaceae bacterium. Taxonomy (GTDB): domain Bacteria; phylum Pseudomonadota; class Gammaproteobacteria; order Pseudomonadales; family Cellvibrionaceae; genus Cellvibrio. The sequence continues at coordinate 13,465 of CAZOPE010000024.1, read as the reverse complement.
TGAAATGCTTTTTCGTATTCGGTTGGTTCTTTAACTTCAATTTTTTCTATTTTGCCTATGCGGACTGATTGGCCATTTTCGCTTGTATCCATTCGTTTAATGGTGTCCTGAATACCTGTGCACGGTAGGCTTTCTGCTTTAAATCCCACTAATGTGTTCGGGTTGTTTATTGTTATTTTTCCTTTTAGCTCTGGGCAATAACCCTCAATTTTATTAATTAAGGTTTTCAATGGTATATTTTTTTCATCTATTACTATGCCAGTTACGCTTTGATTAAGGCTATTGTCCAATCCTTTTATCATGTACTCCACTGACCGGCACTCCAAATCTGGGAAGCTTCCTGAAATGGTTTGATCGGGGTGTTTTAATGCAATTTTCCCTTTGATATCCGCACAGTATCCTTCGGTTAATTTTAATAAAGTTGATAAGGGTTCATTCTCAATTTTTATGCTGAAGGTATCTGTTTCGGGCTTTTTCTCTTCTGAGTAGCCTGTTACTGAGTAGCCAACGCTGGCCAAAATGAAAACCATCAACGTGAGTAGCTTTCCGTAAGTTTTTGCAAAACTTGCATCGCTAATAAACAGACGTTTAATGCGATTGAAAAGTAAATTTTTCCTGCCGGTCATAGCAATTGCTGGGGAATAGGTGTTATTCATTTCCGCAAACTCCTTTAGAGTATGGGCATAAAATAATGGATCTTTACATTGCGATACGGCTATGTCGTCACAAGCGTTTTCGCGTTCTTCGTCAATCTTGGAAGAAATCCAGCGTGCAAATGGGTTGAAGAAATAAAACACGCTAATGAGATTTTGTAAGCCGCTGATGAGGTAATCGTTGCGGCGTACATGGCCGAGCTCATGCAGCAAAATGACTTCCAATTGTTTTGCGGATAGGCCGAGCACAAGGCCTACGGGTAACAAAATAATTGGCTTGAAGTGGCCGATAACGCAGGGGATATCAACAATGTGTGAGATTCGAAGTTGAATATTGTTGTGTAGGTTTAACGTGGTTTTCAGATCGTTAAAAATTTTCTGTAGGTTTTGTTTTGGTTCTGTAAAGCGATTATTTTTGATGTGCTGGCAGTAGCAGTATTCAGCAATATATTTGCTTACATATAACGCAAATCCAGTCAGCCAGATAAACGCTATTTGATTAATATGTTGGTTAATAAAGTCCGATAAGGTCTGAAAATGTACCTGACTAATGTTCGGGCTCACCGCTGCAATATAGTCGGTTTTAACAATTTCAATAACGACCGAATCATAAAAATTTACATAAAAAGTTGCGCCGCTTGTGAGGGCGCAACTTAAAAGACCTGCGCAGTTAATCCAATAACGTAGTGATGCAGACGATTTTTTGGTAAAAGCGTAGCTAATTGCAATGAACAGGGCGATTAGTGTGCATTGCCAAAGCGAATGGATGATTGTCCAGGTGATGGCGTAGTTGAACTCGTGACTGAATAACTGAGATAAAATTTTCATTTTTTACTCTCCATTTCATTAAGGAATTCACGAATGTCCTTAAGCTCTTGCTTCGATATTTTCTCGCTGCCGAGCAACTGCATTACCAATTTCGATTTTGAGCCACCAAATGCGGAGTGGAGTAACCGATGAAGCATGGTGGTTTGGGTATCTTGTTGTTCTGCAGCGGGGTAGTAGATGTGGCTTTTGCCATCCTTTTTGCGCCCGAGTAGTCCCTTTTGTTCCATGATTTGCATGGTTTTGAGTGTGGTGGTGTAGCCTACGGGTTTGGTTTTGCATTGTTCGTCGTTCACAACCTGAACCTTGGCTTCGCCGAGGCTCCAGATAATACGCAATATTTCTAGTTCTGCCGGTGTCGGGTTTGACATGGTACCTCCATTGATAGGCTTTCTACGTAAGTCTTCGTAGAAAGATATACGAAGATTTACGTAGTTGCAAGTTTTGGAAGTGTAAAGATTGCGGAAATAGATTTGATGAGCGGGCGGTAATCTGGCGGGTCGGCAACGAGAAGATAAAAAAGGGCGAATACACAATATATTCGCCCTGTAATTTTTCGTGTGAAGAATTTAAACCAAAGTAATCTTCTCTTTCGTAATCAAAATCTTTCTCTCTTTGTAAAGCTTGCTCAGCGCGTTTTTATAAATCCCTTTGCTCACTTTATATTGTGCGTAAATATCTTCTGGCTCGCTTTTATCGGTGAGGTTCGATACGCCGCCGTTTTCTTTTAAATGGTCCAGTATTATATCGGTCAAAGCGTCGCGCACTTTGCTGTTTACGGGTTGCAGGCTTAAGCCAATTTTGCGATCAGGGCGAATTTCCTTGATATAGCCTTTGAGTTTTTCGCCGTAAAGTAAGGTTCGTGGCGTGTTATCGCGGAAGATTAATCCTAGATGAGTATTGTTGATGACGGCTTTAAAGCCTAAATCAGTCCGACCACAAATCAATAAATCCACTTCTTGTTGTACTCTTAATCCGCTAGCGCGCTCTTCTAAATGATGGCTTAGGCGTGATGAGGCTGTGATGCGTGAAGTGTGAGCGTCCAAATACACACACACTACATAGCTTCGGCCTACTTCCATGGGTTTTAATTGTTCGTTGTAGGGTACTAATAAATCTTTCGGTAAGCCCCAATCCAAAAATGCGCCCACTGCGTTTACATCTTTTACTTCTAAATTCGCGCACTGGCCTACCATGACTTTGGGCGTTAATGTTGTGGCGATAATGCAGTCGTCGGAATCCAAATAAATAAAAACATCCAACTCGTCGCCAATTTTTGCGGTAGAGGGAACGTAGCGTTTGGGCAATAAAATATTGCCGTATTTTTCACCATCAAGAAAAAGACCAAAATCAACTTGCTTGAGTACTCGCAAGCGATTCATTTCACCAATCTTAAGCATGTTTAACCTTTTGTTTACAGGGCATAATGGCGGCTATTGTAAGGCTTGCGCCTGATTAAATGTGATTTAAATAGAGTAGATCATTTATGGAATTGTTTTCGTTTAATGTTCGTGAAAAGCATTTTGTGGTAGACCTTGATGTTGATTTACGATTGGAGCGCTTGTTAGTTGATGGGACTGTAATGTCCGTAAAGCCAATGGGTGAGGGCTCCGGTGTGCACAGAGTGGAGGATGAGCGCCTAGGGGAATTTGAGCTGTTGTTTACGGTGAATTTTCAATCTGCGCGATATGCGGTGCAATTTAAAGATGCTGATAGGGTTGAAGGTGAAGTTGATCTGAACGAGCAGGCGAAAACGGTGCTGGCCAATGCAGCCAGCAGCTCGCAACCCGCAACCAACAAGGCGAGTGGATTCGTATTAGTGGGCATTGCACTCAAATTGTTTAAAAGCTTTAAGGTCATTAAGGTGGCTTTGCTGGGCGCATCGGTTGCTGTCTACAGCGTTTTATTTACGGTTGAGTTTGCACTTGCACTGGTTGCCGTACTTATGTTTCACGAGTACGGCCACGTGCGGGCCATGAAGAAGTTCGGCATACCGACAAAAGGTTTTTACCTAATTCCTTTTATGGGTGGGGTTGCGATTGGTGATAGGGCGCGAACGCAATGGGAGTCCCTGTATATCGCTATGATGGGGCCGGTGTATGGGCTGGCGATGACGGTGGCTTTTTATCTCGCTTACCTTATCACCAATAGTCATTTTTGCGGCTTGGTTGCTGCTATTAGCGCTTTTCTTAATCTGGTTAACCTTTTTCCGATATTGCCGTTGGATGGCGGTCAGGTTGTCAAAGCCTTGGTGTTTTCCCGTCGCAATCGAATAGCTTTTATAGCCTTGCTGGTGTCTTCTGCGCTGTGTCTCTACGGTGCTTGGGCATTGGGCTTTTACTTCCTGTGCTTTTTTATCGTCATTGGCGTGGTGGACATCATTGCTAATTGGTCTATGCCTGTAGCGCAGGACTTAGTACCACTCAAAACCTATGGAATTTGGTTTTCGCTACTTTGGTATCTTGGTGTAGCGGCTGCGTTTATCTTGATCATCATGTTGTTAGTAGCAGCCGAAGTTCCAGGGGCTGAAATTGTCACCAAGATATTAAGCTCATAAATATGTCTTTATGTAGACATTTAGTTGAATAATGATCTATTATGTCCTCATTGTCTGCTGTGGAGGTTCAATATGATCGCGCTAACCCAAGCTTTACCTGCGAATGCAGCCCAAGCGGCGGTAGCTACAGCATTGAATATCATGGAAAAGTGGGATTGTTCTGAGAGAGAAAAAATGGCCTTGCTTGGCGTAGGGCGTTCCACATTGCATAAGTATCAGGCAACACCGGCTAGCGCTCGCTTATCTCCCGATTTGTTAGAGCGTATTAGCTATTTGCTTAATATTCACGCCGTGTTGCGTATCCTGTTTGAGAACCCCGAAAACCAATACGGCTTTCTGCGCATGCCTAATAAAAACAGCTTTTTTAACGGCAAGGCACCTATGGAAATCCTTAGTTCTGGTTTGATGAGTGCGCTTTATGAAGTGCATCGTCATTTGGATGCCATACGCGACGGACAATTTGCCTAATGGATTTGAATACTATTCCGCAGGTTAATTTCGTAAACCAAACAGCATTCCGATTAATCCCCAGCAAGTATCCACCTAGATCCTTATTTGACGATGTGGCTAACCACGACGAATTTGAAATTCTTTTTGCTATTCAAGAACTCACCAATCCGCGTATTCGCAACGAGTTAGGAAGTTTAAACCGCGTTCCAGCGGAGCAACGCCCTTACGGTATTCGCGGTTGCAATTACGCCCTAGGGCCTTTTGTGCATTTAAATCCTACGGGGTCACGTTTTTCTAATGGCGACTTTGGCGTTTATTACGCAGCAGAAGATGTGCAAACTGCCATAGCGGAAACGCGTCATCATCAACAAGTTTATTTTTCGGGTGTGGTGGGTTTGAAGTTTGATCGTTTAACCATGCGCTGCCTAAAAACACAATTCACTGCATGTTTGCATGATATTCGGGGCGATGAATATAAAAATAATAGTTGTTACCTCAAAGATAATTATTCCGCCGGCCAACAATTGGGCTCTGCCTTAAAGCACGAAGATAAAGATGGTCTAGCTTATCTTTCGGTACGGCTTCCCCATAAAACATGCTATGCGCTCTTCTCACCAATCCGAATAAAAGATGTGATTCAAACAACGCATTACGAATATATTTGGGATGGTGAAAAAATTTTGGTTGCTTTAGAAACCACAGAAGTTGTCTGACGAATTGTATTTGGTGATTGTGGTGCCACCGCACTCATAATTTTTTAATTCTGTTGTTACTAAAAGAAGCATTTCTACATAAGTTTCTTATCTCTCTAATAATCCGCTAAAATCGTTGAATACTAGCTTTCACAGCTGGTTGTGTGGCTGATTTAATTTGATAACAAACTAAAAAGGAAAAGCTATGAACAGCAGAAAATACCACGTGCATTTTTCAAAAAAAGCTCTGGCATCACTCATAGGTGCGCTTAGCATATCTTTACTTTCGCAAGTGAGCCACGCGCAGATTGGCAGTGCCAGCGTACAGGGTATGATCGCTTCGCATCTCCAGCCGCAACCGGGTGTTGAAGTTATCGCCAAGAATGTGGATAACGGATATACCTTCCGCTCGGTTACTCAAAAAGATGGCACCTATTCTTTTAAAGGCTTAGCTCCCGGAAATTACCAAATATCGCTTGGCGCTACTGGCGACAAATCCCCAAAAGTTGTTGCTTTAAAAGTAGGCCAAGCCATGGCGCTCGATTTCGAAATTGATAAGCCAATTACTAATTCTGATAAGGTCGATGAAATTTTTATCATTGGCTCACAGTTAAGAATTAAAAGTAGTGGTGGTGAAATTGGCACCAACGTATCGCTCGAACAAATTAATAAATTACCACAGAACACACGTAACTTTCTCGCCTTTGCTGACTTGGCGCCCGGCGTTCAATTTACCCAAGGCACAGACGGTAGCACCAGTATAAAAGGGGGGGCGCAAAGCCCAGATGCCATTAACGTTTTTATTGATGGCGTAGGCCAAAAAAATTACGTATTACGCGGTGGTGTAACCGGTCAGGATTCGAGTCGTGGAAATCCGTTCCCCCAATCTGCAATAGGCGAATACAAAGTCATTACACAAAACTATTCGGCTGAATATGATCAATTGAGTAGCGCGGCTATTGTTGCTGTCACAAAATCGGGTACCAATGAATTTCATGGTGGTGTTTTTGTCGATTACACCGATGAAGGTATGCGCAAGCCACGACCAACGGAAGAAAAAAATAACAACGAAAAAGTTGAGAGTAACCAAAAGCAATTTGGCTTTAATGTGGGCGGGCCTATTATTCAAGACAAGATGCATTTTTTCTTTGCCTATGAAGGCAAAAATAATTCCGATCCAAAAGATGTTATCCCTGAAGGTGGTGTGAGCGTTTCAGATTTGCCATCTGCATTGCAAGCCCAGACAGGTGGGCGCTCTGCAGACTTTAAAGAAGATTTATATTTTGGAAAGCTAAGTTACTTGGTGTCTGATGAACAAAAGCTAGAGCTTACGGCTAAGATTCGTAAAGAAACTGAGCTAACAGGCATAGGCGGTGTAAACGCACTTTCTTACGGAACCGACAAAAAAAATGACGAAACTCGCATCGATTTAAGTCATAACTGGCGTACCGATAGTTGGATTAACGATGCGCATTTGCTCTACGAAGATAACAGTTGGAATCCGCGTCCGCATTCTATGGGCAACGGATTTAAATATACCAACGGCGGCGGCAGCGCAATTATCAATGTGGGTGGTGGCCCCGATTTCCAAGACAAAGGGCAATCGGGTTGGGGGATCCAAGAGGATTTTACCTATCTTGCCATTCAAGATCACAGTATCAAAGCGGGTGTGAAATATAAATCTATTGAGTTGCATGCTAAGGAGCAACAACCATACAACCCACAATACGAATACAACGTGCAATACGATAAGAGTGCAACTGTGCCCTTTAAAGTTCGTTGGGGAGCGCCCTTAGCAGGAATTGGAAATGGCACAGCAAAAGCAGACAACATGCAGTTTGGCATTTATGTACAAGACGAATGGACTGCAACCGATAATCTAACGATTAACGCAGGTTTGCGTTGGGATTATGAAGAGTCCGACAGCTTCTTAGATTACAAAACACCGGCAGATGTTGTTGCAGGAATTAGTAAATGGGTTGGTATTGGAAAATCTGATATTAATATCAACGATTACGTGAGCACGGGTAGCAACCGCAATTCATTTAAGGATGCCTGGCAACCACGTCTTGGTTTTAGCTACAAATTTAATGACGAGCACGACATAACCTTGTTCGGTGGTGTTGGTCGTGCGTTTGATAGAAACCTGTTCGACAATTTGCAACTAGAAACAACTAAAGCAACTTTCCCTGCCTATGAAGCTTTATTTATCACGGGAGATCCATCGCATCCTTGTGCACCCGATGCGTGTATTGCGTGGGATTCAAAATACTTAACGCGAGACGGTTTGGCGCAATTGCAAACGGGCAATAAGGGTGCCGGCCGCGAAGTATTCATGGTGAATAATAATTTAAAAACCCCTTATTCTGATCAATTTAGTTTGGGGTTGCGTGGCAGCCTCACTGAAAATTGGAATGGGGAAGTGAGTGTTTCGCGTATTGTGAGTAAAGATGGTTTTGCATGGCTGTCGGCGAACCGTCGCGAGGATGGTAGTTTCTTTGGTCCCGGAGCAACTTGGGGCGCACCTGATAAATCTTTTAGTATTCCTGGATTCGGGTCTACTTTAATCGGCGACAATGGTATAGAAACTAAAGCAAACTCTTTGTATTTCAAATTGGAAAAGCCCAAAGGTGATACAGATTGGGGGTTGGCGTTGGCTTATACCTACACAGATCCAACAACCAATCGTGAATCGGGTGAAGTTTTTGCGTTGGATTATCCAACATTGGATGATTACGGAATGCATCCCGCCAACAAAGTACCTAATCATCGATTGGTTGTTACCTCTATTGTTGGCTTGCCTATGGATATAGATTTTTCAGCCAAATTGAATTTGCAATCAGATCGATATTTTTACGGGCAGGATTGTCGTGCAGGTTGGACCGATTGTAAGTTTGATACCTTCACGCCCGAAGATAGCTTCACCTACAAACAACTTGATATAGCCTTTAGCAAAAATATTCAAACAGGCGGATGGATAACAGACAGCAGTATGACGGTGCGTTTGGATGTGTTGAATTTATTTAATAGCTTCAATTACGACGGTTACGAAAACTGGTTTGGCGGCGCTGGCGAAAGTTTGCCGAAAAACTTCGGCAAACATAACGACAGTCTTTCTGGCCCAACTCGTACAGTGAAATTGGGTTTGAGTTGGAATTGGTAATTTAAAATCCCTGAGTAAAATAACAAAATAAAAAGGCGATACATTTCTGTATCGCCTTTTTTGCATCTTAAAAGGTAAATTATTTTTTCGGCTTCATAAAACCGTGCATATCAAGCCAGCGCACAAAGCTATCGAACCAGCCGGTACTTGTAGTGGCTTTTGGATACATGCCAAACCCGTGGCCGCCTTGTTCAAATAGGTGGAATTCAACGGGGCGCTTGGCGGCTCTCCAACTATCAATTAAACCGAAACCAGCATTAGCAAAGAATGGATCATCTGCAGCCAAACCAATAAACAGTGGTGGTGCGTCTTCAGGAACATCTACTTTAGTTAATGGGCCGTAAATGTCGCCAATGAAAGCTGGCTTAGCGTCTTTGCCATAAAGAGTGGTAGAGATTGTGAGCATTGCACCGGCAGAGAAGCCGACCATTCCGATGCGGTCTGGATCAATTTGCCATTCTTTTGCGCGCTTGCGAACCAGCGCAAATGCAGCGCGTGCATCCGCAATTTGTGGCGCAAATTCTACTGCTGGATCTTGCTGAGCTAGTGGGCGATTTGCGCGTGCAGCGCCAGAAAACATTTCTGCCATGGCACGTTCAAAATCAGCCATGTTTTCGGGTGTTTGCACCAAGCGATATTTAAGAACGAATGCAGTAATGCCTTTATCTGCGAGCGCTTTCGCAACATCCCAACCTTCATTATTCATGGAGAGCGTACGGAAACCGCCGCCGGGGGCAACGATTACGGCAGCGCCCGACGCTTTACCCGTGGCAGGAAAAAAGGGGGTTAGCGTGGCAACTGTTACGTTGCGAGCGAAAACGCTGCCGTATTGGCTATGCCAGGATTCTTTTGCTTTTGCACCGGGCAGGGGGCCAGTGCCAAGTTCAATGGCAGTTGGCTGCGCTGGAATTGCAATCGGGGTCATAGCGTCATCTGCAGCGAAAGTGGCTGCAGACAAGCTAAGGCCAAATGCAGCAAGCCCAAGCGTTAAGGCTTGGGCCAAATAATTGAAGCGGTCTTTACGAAGGGTTTTGTTCATATTTATTAGTCTCCTGAAATCCTGGTCTACCGGTACGAACCAGTGTGTTTGCCGATTGTCAGCCGACGCTGCGACTTTGCGCGCACACGTTAGCCGAGCGGATAATTACACAGAATTTTGGCTTTTAATACTTTTATACTATAAAAATATTAAAAGGTGATAAACGTAATATCGTGGTTCAGAAAAGCAAAAAGCCCGTAAACAGCAAAGCTCTTTACGGGCTAATCGTTGAAGGAAAAAACGTTTACTTCGCTTGTTCGCGTGCAATTGCTCGGTAGGCAATATCATTGCGATAGAACATCCCGTTCCAGCTGATTTTCTTTGCCAGTGCGTATGCAGTTTGTTGCGCTTCTAACACTGTGTTGCCTAAGGCTGTTGCGCAAAGTACGCGGCCGCCATTAGTTAGGGTATTGCCATCTTTCGATGCAGTGCCCGCGTGGAAAACTTTTTGACCGGCAACTTCAGATGTGGGCAATCCAGAAATCACATCGCCTTTATTGTAAGCATCAGGGTAACCGCCTGCTGCCAGGACAACGCCTATTGAGGCACGTGAATCCCACTCAGCAGTAGTTTTATCCAAATCACCTTTCAATGCCGCTAAGCACAACTCCACCAAATCCGATTTCAAACGCAACATGATCGGTTGGGTTTCCGGGTCGCCAAAGCGGCAGTTGTATTCAATGACTTTCGGTGTGCCTGCTGAATCAATCATCAATCCAGCGTAGAGGAAGCCGGTGTAAACATTGCCTTCTGCGGCCATACCGTTAACGGTTGGGTAAATGATTTCGTTCATCACGCGGTCGTGAACAGCTTGCGTGACCACCGGGGCAGGCGAGTAGGCACCCATGCCACCCGTATTTGGGCCGGTATCACCATCGCCAACGCGTTTATGATCCTGACTGGTTGCCATGGGCAATACATTTTCGCCATCGACCATCACAATAAAGCTGGCTTCTTCACCTGCAAGAAATTCTTCAATAACAACGCGGCAACCTGCATCACCAAAGGCATTGCCTGAAAGCATATCGCGCACAGCGTCTTCAGCTTGTTGCAACGTTTCGGCAACGATTACGCCTTTACCTGCCGCAAGGCCGTCGGCCTTAATCACAATAGGCGCGCCTTTTTCTTTTAGGTAAGCGAGTGCGGGTTCAACTTCAGTGAAGTTTTGGTAATCTGCCGTTGGGATTTTATGGCGCGCTAAAAAGTCTTTCGTGAAAGCCTTAGATCCTTCTAATTGCGCAGCACCTTTTGTGGGGCCGAAGCAGGGCAATTTGCGCTCATTAAAATAATCTACCACACCGGCAACCAAGGGGACTTCGGGGCCGACAATGGTTAAGCCTACGCCGTTGTTTTGAACAAACTCAGCGAGCTTGGCGAAATCCAAAATATCAATCGCCACATTTTCGATATTGCTTTCCAGCGCGGTGCCTGCGTTGCCCGGCGCAACAAATACTTTTTCGACGTGTTTGCTTTGCGCTGCTTTCCACGCGAGTGCGTGTTCGCGACCGCCACTGCCAATAATTAATACGTTCATAAGGTTTCATCTCTATTTTAGCTATTAGTATAAGCAGCCATTTAATAGGGAATCGTCATCCCCGCTACGGGAGGATGACGATTCCCTTCTTAATTACATTTTTCTGCTAACAGATTACAGCGTGTTGGCAAATAGATAAAAATTAATGTCTGAAATGACGCATACCGGTAAACACCATGGCCATGCCATGTTCATCAGCTGCCGCAATAACTTCTTCATCGCGCATAGAACCACCGGGTTGAATTACTGCAGCAATCCCCACTTTAGCGGCGTTATCAATACCATCGCGGAACGGGAAGAACGCATCAGAAGCCATTACTGAACCCGCAACTTGCAAGCCTGCGTGTTCAGCCTTGATAGCTGCGATACGCGCAGAGTTCACGCGGCTCATTTGGCCAGCGCCAACGCCGATAGTGTGTTTATGTTTCGCATAAATAATCGCATTGGATTTAACAAATTTTGCAACTTTCCAAGCGAACAGCAAATCCTGAATCTCTGCAGGTGTTGGTGCGCGCTTGGTTACAATTTTTAAATCGCTTTCGGTAATGATGCCGTCGTCGCGATCTTGTACTAATAAGCCGCCATTCACGCGTTTGTAATCCAAACCTTTCACACGCACTTTGCTCCATTCACCGGTAGCAAGCAAACGAACATTTTGTTTAGCTTTAACAACTTCCATGGCTTCAGCTGAAACACTTGGAGCAATAATGACTTCAACAAATTGACGTTCAACAATGGCTTTCGCTGTTTCTCCATCCAACTCGCGGTTGAAGGCTATGATTCCACCGAAAGCAGATTCACTATCGGTTGAGTAAGCCAAGTCGTAAGCGTGTTTAATAGATTCTGCAACTGCAACACCGCATGGATTTGCATGTTTAACAATAACGCACGCTGGCTCATCAAATGATTTAACGGTTTCCAATGCTGCGTCAGTATCGGCAACGTTGTTGTATGATAGTTCTTTACCTTGCAATTGTTTTGCGGAAGCAATGCCTACTTCTTGCGGATTTTTCTCAACGTAGAACGCTGCTTTTTGGTGTGGGTTTTCACCGTAACGCATTTCTTGTGCTTTGATGAATTGAGTGTTGAAGGTGCGTGGGAAGTCTGCACTGCCACCTTCAACCATGCGGCCAAAATAGTTGGCGATAGCACCATCATAAGCTGCTGTGTGTTCGTAAGCTTTAATCGCCAAATCAAAACGGGTTTTATAAGACGTGCAGCCATTGTTTGCTGACAGTTCAGCCAAAATTTTCGCGTAGTCAGATGCGTTAACCACGATGTTCACATGCGCGTGATTTTTTGCTGCAGCGCGAACCATGGTTGGGCCGCCGATGTCGATATTTTCTACGGCGTCTTCCAGCGAACAATCTTTAGTGGCAACGGTTTTTTCGAAGGGGTAAAGGTTAACCACAACCATATCGATATTGTTTATACCGTGCTCTTGCATCACAGCATTATCAATACCGCGACGCGCCAGAATGCCACCGTGAATTTTGGGGTGCAGGGTTTTTACGCGGCCATCCATCATTTCCGGAAAACCGGTGTAGTCAGAGACTTCAATTGCGGGAATCTTGTTTTCAGTGAGTAATTTAAACGTACCACCTGTAGATAAAATTTCTACACCTTGCGCATTGAGCGCTTGTGCGAATTCTACAATTCCGGTTTTATCTGAAACACTAATAAGTGCACGTTTTACCGCTACAAGATCAGCTGTATTGCTCATGAATGAGTCTCCTGGACAAAAATGAAAAAAGTCAAAGTTAAGTACGCAACACTCTGCCAATTAACGGCTAACAAATTGCTGGGTGCTTAACTTTTACCATCTAGCTAAAAGTGGTATTTGGAAAATAAAAAAGGGGTGGAAACGAATTGCCACCCCTTTTTGATGCGTGGCGAAATGAGTCGCCCGCGTTAATTACAATAAGCCGTATTGTTTCAACTTTTTGCGCAAAGTACCGCGGTTTAAGCCCAACACTTGCGCAGCACGAGTTTGGTTATGACGAGTGTACTTCAACACGATTTCGAGCATTGGCGCTTCGACTTCAGCCATAACCATTTCGTAAACATCGCTTACCGATTGGCCATCCAAATGCTTGAAGTAATTTTCCATTGCTTGTTCAACGCACGCACGCAATGATTGCTGCTGCGCAGCTTGATTCAAATTTTGCGCGGTGTTGGTGTTAACAGGTTGGGTAATAAAAGTTGCGGTATTCATGCGGCTTTTTCCTCTTTCTTTATCAGCTGCTCAAAAAAACGTTGTACGCTATCTTGTTGCGCTTGAGCCGTTTCCAGTTTGTTGAATTCTCTGCGAAATAATTCGCTATCGGGCGCTGTTTGCAAATACCAACCCGCATGTTTGCGAGCGATTCGCGGCCCCATAAACTCACCATAGAAACAGTACAGTTCGCGCAGATGGCTGCTTAAAATTTCTCTTACTTCGTGAAGAGAAGGTTCAGGTAATTCTTTTCCTGTACGCAGGAAGTGCTCAATTTCGCGGAAAATCCACGGGCGTCCTTGAGCTGCACGACCAATCATCACCGCTGCCGCTTGGG
>CAZOPE010000023.1:0-65963 GCA_964581625.1 uncultured Cellvibrionaceae bacterium | reverse complement strand
GCGAACAAGTTCCAGCAATGGTAGAGCGTTACACCTCTGCTGTTAAATCTAGCGGCGGCCAAGTGCACCGTTTAGAAGATTGGGGCCGTCGTCAACTGGCTTATTCAATCAACAAAATCCACAAAGCTCACTATGTTTTGATGAATATCGAAGCTAGCGAAGCTGTGTTGGAAGAGTTGACCACCAACTTCCGTTACAACGACGCTATTTTGCGTAGCCTTGTAATCCGTGAAGACGGCGCTATCACCGAAGAATCTTTCATCCTCAAAGCCGAGAAAGAAGGCCGCGAGCGTAAAGCACGTCCACCACGCACTGAGCGTCGTGACGACTTGGATGCAGATGACTTGTCTGATGAAGACGATGTTGATGCTGATGAACTTGATGAAGAGCAGGAGGTTTAATCATGGCACGTTTTTTCCGTCGTCGTAAATTCTGCCGTTTCACCGCTGAAGGCACCAAGCAAATCGACTACAAAGATGTTGAAACGCTGAAAGCTTACATCACCGAAACCGGTAAAATCGTTCCAAGCCGTATCACTGGCACTAAAGCTAAATACCAACGTCAGTTGGCTACTGCTATCAAGCGTGCTCGTTACTTGGCTTTGATTCCATACACTGACAGCCACGAGTAAGGGGTAAATTAGAGATGGATATTATTCTGCTCGATAAAGTAGGTCGTTTAGGCGCTATCGGTGACAAAGTTTCCGTTAAGTCTGGCTACGCGCGTAACTTCCTTTTGCCACAAGGCAAAGCTGTTGCTGCTACTGCAAAAAACATCGCTGATTTCCAAGAGCGTCGTGCTGGCCTTGAAGCCGCTGCCGCTGCAAAAATCGCTGAAGCAACTGCTCGCGCTGAGAAGTTGGCTGAGTTGACTGTAACTATCGCTGCTAACGCTGGTGATGAAGGCCGTCTGTTCGGTTCTATCGGTACTCGCGATATCGCTGAAGCTATCACCGCTGCTGGTGTTGCTGTTGCGAAATCAGAAGTGCGTTTGCCACAAGGCGTATTGCGTGAGACTGGTGCTTACGAAATCGACGTGCAATTGCATGCTGAAGTGTTACAAGCCGTTAAATTGAACGTTATTGCTGAGTAATTAGCAGGTCTCAATTAAGTGGTTTGCTTGTTACTGTTTGCTGACAAGCAAGTGAAAATCGGGCACTATCGACAGCCTTTCGGTTGACGTTAGCGCCCGATTTTTTTTGTCCAAATAAAAACCAAAACATATGTCCGATACCACCTTTGAAGAATCGCTCGCCAGCGAATTAGCCGGAAAATCCACCTTGCCCCATTCGGTTGAAGCCGAACAATCGGTGCTGGGCGGGTTGATGCTGGATAACAATCGGTTGGATGCTGTTCTTGAAGTGGTAGGCGAGTCCGATTTCTTCCGTGAAGACCATCGGCTGATTTTCCGCATGATGGTTCACTTGCAAGAAGCTGGCGAACCGCTAGATGTCATTACGCTGTCGGAAGAGCTTCATAAGCACAACGAATTAGATCGTGTGGGTGGCTTGGGTTATTTGGTTGAAATGGCCAACAACACGCCCAGCGCGGCCAACATTGTGGCCTACGCCAAAATCGTACGTGAACGATCCACGCTACGCCAACTGATTGCGGCCACTTCAGAAATCAGCAAATCCAGCTTTAACCCCGCAGGTTTGGATTCTGATGATCTTCTTCAAATCGCTGAAAAGCGCATTGCCGATATTGCTGAGGATCGCCCAAAAGAAGGCGGCTTAGTTGGCGTTAACGATTTATTAAAAGCCACGGTGCAACGCATTGATGAGCTTTTTCGTTCTGGAAGCGACATTACTGGCGTGCCTTCCGGTATTTCAGATTTAGATGCACGCACATCGGGTTGGCAGCCTGGCGAGCTTATTGTTCTTGCCGCGCGTCCCTCCATGGGTAAAACCGCACTTGCCCTTAATTTTGTGGAAGGCGCGCTGTTCAGTCAGCAAAAGCCGGTGTTGGTATTCAGTATGGAGATGCCCTCCAATGCGCTCGTCATGCGGATGATGTCGTCCCTTGGCCGCATCGACCAAGGCAAAATGCGTAATGGCAAATTGACTGAAGAAGATTGGCCCAAGCTCTCTGCTGCCGTGCAAAAAATGAAAGATAAGTTGCTATTTATCGACGACACCGGCGGTTTGAACCCACAAGAAATGCGCGCCCGCATTCGCCGCATTGCACGCGAACACGGCAACCCCGGCATGATCATGGTGGACTACTTGCAGTTGATGACCGTCGCTGGCGGTGGCGAAGGTCGTACGCAGGAAATCTCCGAAATCTCCCGCTCGCTTAAAGGTATCGCCAAAGAATTTGAATGCCCAGTGATTGCACTCTCGCAGTTAAACCGTGGTGTAGAACAGCGCCCCAACAAACGCCCCATGAACTCCGACTTGCGTGAGTCCGGCGCCATCGAGCAAGACGCTGACGTTATTCTGTTTATTTACCGCGACGAATACTACAACGAAGACAGCCCCGACAAAGGCACCGCCGAATTAATTATCGGTAAACAACGTAACGGGGAAATCGGCACATGCCGCGCTGCATTTATTGGCAAGTACACGCGCTTTGATAATTTGGCGCCGGAGTATTTCCAGAATAGCGATTATTAATTTACTGTTTTTTGGGCATATCTAATTTTTAAAATTGGATTTGCAGACGACGAAAGATTTATTTAAGTAGGCAGTCGTCATCCTCGCGCAGCGGGGATCCAGCTTTAAAAAATCAATGTCAACAGCTGGATCCCCGCTGCGCGAGGATGACGACTCCCTACTAGCCCAGCTTTGTTTATTTGAAGCGGTTCCAGTAAATTGAAAACATATAAACTCCCATGAATAGCGATACTCGTTTTCTAGAAAAATTACGCCAAAGTGTCGCTCCCGGAAAACTGGAATGGATTGGTTTGCGCTCAGAGCGGCGCGGTGAAATTCAAAGTGTTGAGCGTGCGGAAGCTATCGTGGGTTTAGGCTTGGCTGGCGATCACCGCTGCTTAAAATCCCCCGGTTCCGCACGACAAGTCACTATCATCAGCCGCGAATACATTCATCAAATCGCACACCAACTGGGTAAAGATTCCATCGACCCCAAACTCCTGCGCCGTAATCTTGTTATCTCTGGTATGAATTTAAATTTGCTGCGTTTTCAACGCTTGCAAATCAGCGATGTCATTCTGGAAACTTCTGCACTTTGCGATCCTTGTTCGCGTATGAACGAAAATCTTGGAGAAGGCGGTGCTGCGGCGATGTTTGGTTATGGAGGATTGTGCGCAAAGATTATTCAGGGTGGTTCGATTCAAGTGGGAGATGAAGTGATTCGTTTGGAGGCGAGTTGGTAATGGCGGCAACTCCCCATTCTTGATTGGTAAAGAGTGGGGGATCAAAAGGTCATTTTTTTTATTTTTAAAACGATAGCCGCTAATTATCTTTTTGAAGAAAAATGTCTTTAGCCACATTTTCAGCAATGTGAAGTTTGCACAAAATTTTGTATGGTGGTGGCGCATCGGAATTCACTTTTTGTATGAAAACTTGCACACTATTCTTATCGCGATCTAGTAGGGTTTTGATTTGAGCTGATAGAAAGCTTGGGCAGTAACCAACTAACATCTTAGGCTCTTCTGTTCTAAGTGTTAAAGCATTTGAATAAGCGCTTTGCGTGTCCTCCATTAAATATAAGCGATCATCTTTTTTTAGTTGCGCAATTCGTTCTGTGGGTTCGTGTACAACATGGCTTACTCCTGCAATAAAAAATTTTGACACATATTCCGAGCCAAATTTCTCTGGTAAAGAATAAACTCTCAATGAATCTGTTGCTCTTGTTCCTTGAGATAGTGAAAGAATATCAATAGGGGAAGCCGAGTCATCCATATCTAACCATGATAAAAAAGATTTGTATTCGGGACGTGACTTATTTAGCAGTCTATTCGAAAAGAGCGGAAAAAGTTCTTCCGATTCATAAATAGCATTAAAGTCTCTCATTCTGCCAAATGGGGTAAAGCGTTGTGATGAAGCTGCAGCACTTGAGTATTGGAATAAATACTTGCCATTATTTTCGGACAGTTTGCCGACTGTTAGCCAAGAATTTGCAACTGGGTCAGCCCACTCTAGGTATAGAGTTTTCATATGAATAACTTTCCGGCCTCTAAAATTCGCGTTCTATTCAATAATAATATGGTTGTCGTAAATTCGGCCGCAATTGGTGAAATCATTTCATTTGGCACCATTGCAATCATATTGCGTATTCTATTTTCAGAAATAGCGGCTAGTTGACCAATCCAAGCTTTTGCTGCATTTGGTGTACCCTCCCCCCATTTTACAAAAGCGTCTAGTGTTCCCAATGCTTTTGTATCATGTCGAGATGCATAGAGTGAAGATCTCGCTTTTTCTACATACTTTTGCATGGAGCGTCCAATGTCTTTTGTTGTTAAACGATCTTGCATTGTAATTTCAGTTTCATTTCTTCCTAAACTTGATGCGTGATCAAAAGTTGGTGCAAGATGAACTGTTTTATCGCGAGTTAATATATATCCCCAATTCTCATAGTGTCGATCTTGATTTGCAATAAGTGCATCAAGCATTAGGTATCCACAAAACACATCTTCTGCCGTTTTAATTCCGTTTATTGAATTCCAGAATGCGGGTTTGTTATTTAGAATCTTAGTAACGGCGCGAACTGAACTTAATAGATGGTTCTGCATACTTGCTTTCTTGCGTCTTACTTCTGCATCGATAGATACATCAAAGAGCAGTTCATTTCCATGTATGAGTCTGCCATCATCAGGGACAAATGAATTTGAAAGACTCCCAAATTTCCCATTCTCAACTGCAAGAAAATAATTCGCGTGAGGAAGATCCAGCTCTTTTGCAATATTACAAGCTACGACCTCTGCCCAATTCTCTCCAGTTCCAGGTCTACCTAATTTAAAAAGGAATTTCTTGCCCTGTGCGTCTATGACCCAGTGTTTTTCTTTGGTGCCTAGTTGCTCATAATCCTTAAAGATGTAGCCAGTAGATATGTCGTAAATTGTATATTTTTCAGGCATAGTCCCTCTGAAGCCTTTAAAGAAACATTCTTCGTCTGTTGTTGATGTCCCGCATAATACTTAATATAAACTCCTCGTATGTCTGCCAGCATACACGTGTTGTGTTGCTAGGACTAAAAAACAATAAAAACGTACTTAATTATGCTGCAATTTCAAACATTCAGCCTAAAGTGTTTATCTTTCAATATCTCCTAAGCTTGATGGTTGAGCGAGGTCTTTTACGACTCTTGACTCTGCTTACGTGACTAATCTGCCGCAACCGGCGCCTTATTGCCCGCCGGTCTTCGCGTGAACAAGACCAATCCCGCAATTCCCCAGCACAACCATCCGGCAATCCAGAAGAAATCTAACGCGGACATTAAATGCGCCTGATTGCCCAGCTCGCGGGTTAGCACGGCGATAGATTGCGTTTGGTTAAGACCGGTGGCTGCAAGGTGATCAAGCGATTCACGCACGTTGGAGTCGTAAATACTGGACATCTCGGCCAAGCGGGTTTGGTGAAGTGCGGCGCGATCATCCCAGAAGGTGGTAGTGATGGAGGTGGCGAAGCTTCCGGTGACGATCCGCAGGAAGTTCGACAAGCCCGATGCAGCCGGGACTTGGTGTGCTGGAACTCCATCCAAAATGATGGTGAGTAGAGCAATAAAGAAAATGGCCATAGCGATTCCCTGTACGAGTAAAGGCATTATAAAAGCGCTGTAGCTAGCATCGGCGGTGTATCCGGCACGCATAAAATAGGACACACCGAATATGAAGAAAGCAAAAAGCGCGAAGAGTCGAGTATCAAACTTACTGATGTATTTCCCCACAAAAGGCGAGATGAGCACCGCCACCACACCGCTGGGCGCCGCGACCAGCCCCGCCCAAGTGGCGTTGTAGCCAAGCCAGGTTTGCATCCACAAGGGTTGCAAAACCACCGCACCGAAGAACACGCCGTAGCCCAAACATAAGGCCAAGGTGCCTATGCTGAAGTTGCGGTTTTTGAACAGTGATAAATCGATAATCGGGTGCTTTTGGCTGAATTCCCAAATCAAGAAGGTGATAAAACCCACCAGTGCAACCAAGCCCATAACGATGATGAAACTGGAGTGAAACCAGTCGGCATCTTTGCCTTTGTCGAGCATGATTTGTAGCGAGCCGACCCAAACCACCAGCAGGCCCAAACCAATTCCGTCTACCGGCAATTTGCGGGTGGGAGTTTCTTTGTGCTTCATACCTTTCCAGCACACAAACGCGCAAAACAAGCCCACCGGAATGTTGATTAAAAAGATCCACGGCCACGCATAGTTGTCAGAGATAAACCCGCCCAGAATCGGCCCGCAAATAGGCGCGACCAAGGTGGTCATGGACCAAACAGCGAGTGCTGCGCCGCGCTTTTCCGGTGGAAAGAGGGCAAGTAAAAGCGCTTGCGAACCGGGAATCATGGGGCCGGAAACGGCGCCCTGCAGTACACGGAACGCGATCAGCGAAGGTAAGCTCCACGCGATGCCGCACAGGAAGGACGCCAGCGTAAACAGCAACACCGAGACCACGAAGGTGCGCACCACGCCGAAACGTTGCATCAGCCAGCCAGTCAGCGGAACGGAAATACCATTCGCTACCGCGAACGAAGTAATAACCCAAGTGCCTTGGTCCGGCGACACGCCCAAATTTCCGGCGATGGTGGGGATAGATACGTTGGCGATGGTGGTATCCAGCACCTGCATAAAGGTGCCGAGCGCCAGCGCCGTCGCGACTATCCCCATGGGCAGTCCCACGCCCGAGGTGCCTGGCGCGCCGGACGTATTAGTAGCTACCGCGCCGCTCATTAGAGAACTCCGCTCGCAGCAGGTTTGGTTTCACGGCTGTTGCGTTTGATGATGTCGGCAATTTTAAGGTCGAGCTGGTTGTCGTGTTCAGCGCTCACGACGACTTGCTGTGGTGTGCTGCGAACTTGGGTTGCCACCAAAGAGCCATCGGTGTTGTGCATGTCCACTTCCACGCGCATGGAAAGACCAAGGCGCAATGGATTTTTCGCCAACTCTTGCGGATCAAGCGCTATACGCACAGGTACGCGTTGCACGATCTTGATCCAGTTTCCGGATGCGTTTTGGGGCGGCAGCAATGCGAAAGCCGCGCCGCTCCCCGCGCCCAAACCGGCAATTTTGCCGTGGTATTTCACGTCTTTACCGTAGATGTCGGAGTAGACATCAACCGGCTGGCCAACGCGCATATGCTCCAGTTGAACCTCTTTGAAGTTGGCATCGACCCATGCATTTTCCAGCGGAACCACTGCCAACAAAGGCGTGCCCGCAGCAATACGGCTGCCGATTTCAACATTACGACGCGCTACTGCGCCGCTTACAGGAGCGATAATGCGAGTGCGTTTTAACGCCAAAGACGCTTGGCGCAAATTGGCTGTCGCCGCCAAAACTTGGGGGTGGTTTGCGATGGTGGTGTTTTCTACTTGCGCATTGTTGGTTTCCAGCTCTTCGGAACTGGTTGCCAATGCAGCCTCCAACTGTAAAACCTGATCTTTCGCGTGTTGCAGTTCCTCGGCAGAAACACCGCCTTCAGCGGCAACTTTCATACGGCGCTGTAAATCTTCACGTGCGCTTTTCAACGCGATTTGGCGAGCGTTAATCACGGATTTCAAACCACTTGACTTGGAAAACAAACCGCGCACAGAACGCACTGTTCGCGCCAATTCCGCCTCGGCGGTAGCCACGGCGATTTGTGCATCCGCAGGGTCAAGTTCGATCAGCGTTTGGCCGCGTTCTACTTGTTGGGTGTTATCCACTTTTACGGATACGACAGTACCGGTAACTTCACTGGTAATTTGCACCATGTCAGATGCCACATAAGCATCGTCTGTCTCTTCAAAGTAACGTGAATGCAGAAAGTAGTAGGCCGTGTAAGCGACTATGCCTACAACCACCGCGGCGCCCAGAATGAGCAGGCGCTGGTTACGTTTACCGGCGGCGTTGGATGAATCAGTAGCAGGATTATTCATAGTGGGCTCCCTGTGCGAGAACAGCCTGTGTGCTGTTGTTTAACGAGGTATTGGGGTCAAAGCTGCCGCCGAAGGTAAGCAGGAGCGTGACGCGAGTAATGAGTAATTGGGTGTTGATGGAAACCAGTTCGCGGCGTGCGCTAATCACTTGAGTTTCCGCATTCAATAGGGCGAGTTGTGAGCTTAAGCCAGCCTTGTAGCGGTCTTGCGCGAGCTTGTAAGCCGCCTCAGTGGCCGATGCAAATTGATTGGTTTGGGCCAGTTGGCGTTTGAGCGAGTCGTAACGGGTAAGCTGGTCTGCCACATCGCGAATCGCCTTGAGCAGGGTTTCGTTGTAGCTTGCTACTGCTTCATCCAGCTCGGCAGTTGCGCCTATGTAACCTGCCTTCAGGCGTTGCGAATCAAATACCGGCAAGTGCAAAGCCGGGCCTGCGCCGTAGATGACGCTGCCAGAATCGCTCAACTTATCCAAACCAACCGCTTGCAAACCCACAAAGGCTTTGAGGTTGATGTCGGGGTAGAAAGCGGCTTTTGCAGCGGCACGGCCTGCGGTGGCAGCTTCAACGCGGGCTTTGGCCGCCAAGATATCCGGGCGACGCGAGAGCAAATCGAGCGTGAGTTCAGTCGGTAAGGGCAGGGTTGCGTCGGGCGTGATATGCGGGCGGCTAATCTTGTCATAGGCATCTGCCCCACGGCCCGATAGCGCGGCGAGGTTATGAATAGCCATATCGCGTTGGACTTCGGCCTGCAAACGGGAATTGCGCGCTTGCGGTAAAGCAGCTTCTGCCAGTTTTACTTCAAGTTGCGTATCCAACCCGGCGCTAACACGGCTTTTGGTGATCTTGAGCATGGCTTCACGTTGGCGTTCGCTTTGCTGAGCGAGATCGGCCAAGGCATAGGCACGGAAAAGTTCGACGTAGGATTGCGCCATAGCGCCGGACAACGCCAAACGCGCGGTGGCGCTATCCAATTCAGCGGCGACCACTTTGTTACGTGCTTGCTTGAGCATGTTGGATTGCGCACCCCAAAAATCCAGATCCCAAGACATACCTAAGGTCGCTTGTCCCATCCACGCCATATCGCCACCGGCCACACCCAAGCCCGCTTCTTTGGGCGGGTAGATGTAGTTTTCAGACAGGCGCTGGTAGGTTTCATCGGCGTCAATCGCAAAACCGGGGCGTGTTTTCGCACCGGCAGCTATGGCCTGGGCTTGCGCTCCGCGCACACGAATCAAGGCTTCGCCCAAACTCGGGCTGTTGGCGAGGGAATCGTCAATCAGTTGGTTGAGTTGTGTATCACCAAAGACTTTCCACCAACCTTCTGCCGCCCGTGGCGAGGCGCTTTGGCTTAAACCAAGGGTGTTGGAGTCAATTTGGGTGATGCGTGGATCTTCTTTGGGGGGCGATACGCAGCTGGTCAGGCTTATAGCTGCCAGCAGGGCATAGGTAGTGGGTTTAAGGATCATCATTCTTCTTCCTCATCTGCGCCGCGTACTTGTTCAAGGCAAGTCTTCAGTTTGCCCAGTAAGCGATTGAGCTCAGCAAATTCGTCAGCGCTAAAGGGCGCAAGTGCATCATTGAGGTTGGTAATAAAGGGCGGGGTTAACTCGGCCAGCTTGGCGCGGCCAGCATCGGTAATGCGGAGCTTGACCACGCGTCTATCCTGCAGGCTGCGTTCGCGCTCAACAAAACCGCGATTCTCCAGTTGATCAACCACGCGTGTAATGGCCCCGTTGTCATGCGACATGCTGCGGCACAGGTCACTCGCCGTTTCAACCAAGCCATCCTTTAACTTCACCAGCGCGAGCCATTGAATAAAGGTGATGTCGTGGTTTGCAAAAACGCGGTCTGCGCATTCGTGCATCAGCGTGTGATTGGTCTTCAGTAAATAACCCAAGCTGTTCTTGGGGCTGAAGTTGTAGGGATCGTAATGTTGAACCATAAGAATCGTTTGCCTCGCCAAAATTTGCTGCGCCAAATACTGTTTTGGCAATAACTGCCTGAACAATGTCTGCTTTGGCAGATATTAGGTGCGAAATTAAAATCGGTCAAGTTGACGAATGCGAATGTTTACAAATGTCACTCTGGACTACGGTGATTGAAAGGCTAAAATTTGATCAGTAAAAATGTACTTGGATCGGTCAAACGTGTATTATCCGCGCCCGTTTTGACCCTCCCTAAAAGGTGTATCAGATGCAGGTTTTTCACCATATCCAAACTATTCGTGAGGCGCTGGCAGCGGAGCGCAAGGCCGGTAAACGCATAGGTTTTGTGCCCACCATGGGAAACCTGCACGACGCACATATTGAGTTGGTGAAAATCGCCCAGCGTAACTGCGATGTGGTGGTAACGAGTATTTTCGTGAACCCGCTGCAGTTCGGGCTCAATGAGGATTGGGATAAGTATCCACGCACGCTTGCGGCGGATAGCGCCAAGTTGGAGGCGGCCAATTGCGATTACTTGTTCTGCCCCAATGATAAAGAAATCTACCCTAATGGCATGGCCGAGCAGACCCGCGTAATCGTGCCGACCATGACCGATGTGCTCTGCGGCGCAAGTCGCCCCGGCCATTTTGAGGGTGTGACCACGGTTGTCACCAAGCTGTTTAATATCGTCCAGCCCGATGAAGCGGTTTTCGGCGTTAAAGACTTCCAGCAGCTGGCCGTTATCCGCCGTATGGTGGAAGACTTGTGCATCCCCATTAAAATCGTAGCGGGTGACATAGTGCGCGAGGCAGACGGCTTGGCCATGAGTTCGCGCAACGGTTTTATCACGGCGGAAGAACGCCCGCAGGTGGCACAACTCAACCGCAGTTTGAATTGGGTAAAACAGGAAATTGCCAACGGCCGTCGCGACTTTACGGCGCTGGTTGAATCGGCAAAATCGCAAATCCTCGCCGCTGGTTTTAAAGTGGATTACCTGAGCATTTGCAACAGCCGCACGCTGGAAATGGCGGCACACGATGATAAGGAAATCACCATTCTAGGCGCGATGTATACACAGGGCGCGCGCTTGATAGATAATGTGTCACTCGTTTTGAGCTAAAAATCGGAGCTAAACGATGCGTGTTGAAGATATTGAACAAGGCATTCTGGGCTTGCCGCAAGATCAGTTAAAACAATTTCGTGCCTGGTACGAGAAGTTTGATGCTGATAAATGGGACGAGCAAATTGAGCAGGATGTAAAAGAGGGAAGGTTCGATGCCATTGCCGATGCTGCCTTGGCCGAATATAAATCAGGGAAAGCGAAAAGGTTGTGATTCATTTTGCCAGTGACTCGTTTTGGAAGGCATACGAGATCTTGCCAACTGCGGTTCAAAAGTTGGCGGATAAGCAATACGATTTGTTGAAGCAAAATGCGCAACATCCGTCATTGCATTTAAAGAAAGTTGGGCGCTATTGGTCGGTTTGGGTAGGCATTTACTACCGCGCCTTAGCGATAGAAGTAGATGAAGGACTACTTTGGTTTTGGATAGGAAGTCACGCTGATTACGATCGGCTGATTTTAAAATCCTGAAACTAACTTATTATTTTTTGTTTGGTCTTTCCGCTTCTGGAGATTGTTATGTTAACTCACATGCTCAAAGCAAAATTACACATGGCCAAAGTCACCCAAGCGGAGCTTTGGTATGACGGTTCCTGCGCGATAGATGCCGATTTGGTGAAATTGGCGGGTATGCGCGAATTCGAGCAAATCGATATCTACAACGTGAGCAATGGTGAGCGTTTTCATACGTACATAATTCTTGCGGAAGCAGGCTCAGGCACATTCTCCATGAATGGCGCAGCTGCGCGCAAAGTGTCTGTGGGCGACCGCGTGATTATCGCCACCTACGGTTACTTTAATGATGAAGAATTGGCGTCGCACAAACCCAAGCTGGTTTATCTCAATGAAGACAACACCGTAAACCGCACGTCGGACTCCATTCCAACGCAAAATCAGGACACGAAACCGCTTAAATAAAGTGTGTGGCGTGATTTCTAAAAAAGCCGCTTAAGCGGCTTTTTTTATTTGTGCTTTTTGAACAACCTTAGGTAGCAGACGCGCGCTTATTTTTGGTCAAGTTTGGCTTCTTTTCGGTTAAATATTTCCAATAGCGTTTTGGCATGTGCCGCAGATGTAAACGCGGGTTGTCGCGCTCTTTGATATTCACGCTATTAAAATAAGCCCCCCACAAATTCTGAAATTTCATTTCCTGCTCATCCAGCGCAAACAGATCTTCGTCCGGGTGTTGGCTATTCAGTTCACTCGCAGCGACAAACGCGCAATCTTCCAAATCGTACATCAACCCATAGCCACGTTTGCAATCCAAAATTAGCCACGCTTGATCGGCGTAACGGCTTTTGAAGTGCGAGCCTAGCAAAGGCAACACATTAAAATCAGGTTCAACGGCGGCGTAAAATAAACCGCGCT
This sequence comes from uncultured Cellvibrionaceae bacterium, assembly GCA_964581625.1. Lineage (GTDB taxonomy): Bacteria > Pseudomonadota > Gammaproteobacteria > Pseudomonadales > Cellvibrionaceae > Cellvibrio. The sequence goes on along the minus strand of CAZOPE010000023.1, from coordinate 53,519 downwards.
GCGTTTTTTGAAAACGCACGAAGGCGTGCATGCGGTGAACTTCACGGCCAATCATGCGATCAATTTGTGCTGCTTGGAGTACGGTTGCGTTCGCGAAGTTGGTTAAAACGCCTGCATCTTTTGCATCCATGATAACTTTAACCAGGCGATAAATCGTCATGTCTATGTCGGGTAATTCAGAAAGAAATAAACGATAGAGCAACTGACCGCCGCGATCATCGGAATAATTATCCACCGCTTTAATCACGCGTTCGGCGTGCTCTGTGTTGGATTCGATGTGGCAGTTTTCAACCAGCAAACTCGTTTGTGCCAATGCCTGCGGCGTGATATTCGCGGGTGGAATTTTAGTAGCGTAGATTGAAAAAACGCAGCTCAATAAGCCTTCAAAGCTGCCATCGTATGTGTAGGTTTTCACAATGGTGATCTCTACCCAAATAACGGCAGTTGGTTTTTATGGTTAAATTTATCGGCCACCAATAACTGTTTTAGCTCGTGCATTTGGTAATCCTTACGCGGCGAAAACAAACCGGGGCATTGAATGAAAAACTTTGCGCGCTTTAAGGCGACGCCCATTTGTTGCAGGTGATCCAAATGCAACCGCTGGTAAATTCGGGCGCTCACAATTTTCTTAGCCGATTTAACGCCAATACCGGGTATGCGCAAAATCATGTGGTAATCCGCACGGTTGATATCGACCGGAAATAATTCCGGGTTGCGCAAGGCGTAGCTCACTTTAGGGTCAACCTCCAAATCCAGATTCGGGTTTTTGTCATCCACAATGTCGTTGATATTAAATTCATAAAACCGCAACAGCCAATCGGCTTGGTAAATGCGGTTCTCACGAATCAACGGTGGTGACGAAAGCAGCGGAACACGGTCATCGGTTTTAATGGGTACATAACCGGAGTAATAAACGCGCTTTAACTTTTGTTTGTCGTAGAGGTTGTTGGCTAATTGCAAAATTTGTTGATCGCTTTCCGGTGTTGCACCCACAATCAGTTGCGTACTTTGGCCCGCGGGCAAAAACAGCGGCGTTTTGGTGAGATGCTTTTTCTCATCGGTGTAACGAATTTTTTCGTCCGAGAGATAATTCATGGGCGTGATAATGTCAGCGTAGTTTTTTTCCGGAGCGACTTTCTTTAAATTCATTTCCGACGGAATTTCGATATTCACGCTTAACCGATCAGCATAAAGCCCAGCTTCGTGTAACAACTCGGGGCTTGCGCCGGGAATCGCTTTTAAATGAATGTAACCGTTGAAGTTGTGTTCAGTGCGCAAGGTTTTGGCGACGCGTACTAAGCGCTCCATGGTGTTGTCCGCGCTTTTGAAAATCCCCGAGCTTAAAAATAATCCCTCAATGTAATTGCGACGATAAAAGTTGATGGTCAATTCAACGACTTCTGCGACCGTAAAGCCGGCGCGTTTTACATCATTACTGCGGCGGCTCACGCAGTAGGCGCAGTCGTATATGCAGTGGTTAGTCAGCAAAATTTTGAGGAGCGATACGCAGCGGCCATCCTCCGTATAGCTGTGGCAAATGCCCATACCGGTTGCATCGCCCAAGCCTTTGTTGTGGTTGGCGCGCTTGCTGCCGCTGGAGGAGCAGGAAGCATCGTATTTGGCGGCGTCTGACAAAATTGTCAGCTTTTCCAGTAAGTTGCTCATGGTTGAATGCCCTCAAGTGATTACTCTATACTGTATATTCAACCAGTTAAATAATGCAAGATAAAAGCGCTTAAAATTGAAGTGAGAGGCGTGTTTCAAAAAGGATAAATATTTGTTTACGGCCAGTTTGTCGTTGGAAAAAGAAGCCTGTGAGCTGTTAAGCTAGGTGACATGTTTCGGTGGAGAAGTTGTCTTGTAACCCGTTACCTTTGCTCGCGCCGGTTCAGTAAAACAAACTATAAGTAGTGAGAATCAACCATGTCTGATGTGCAGCTTTACCCCGTTCCCGAGAGCTTTAAAAACACGACCGCCATTGATTTTGAGCGCTATCAGTCGATGTACGCTCAATCTGTGAATGACCCCGACACTTTTTGGGCTGAGCAGGCCAAGCAATTTTTGACGTGGCAAGCGCCTTGGTCGCAGGTGTCTAAAAGTGATTTGAAAAAGGGCGAAGTAGCTTGGTTTATTGATGGCAAGCTGAATGTGAGTGTTAACTGTATTGATCGCCATCTCCCCGCGCGCGCTGATCAAGTGGCGATTATTTGGGAGGGTGACGACCCAGACGAAGACCAATTTATTTCCTACCAAGAGCTGCACGATGAAGTTTGCCAGCTCGCCAACGCGCTGCGCGCTCGCGGCGTTAAAAAGGGCGACCGCGTTTGTATATACATGCCGATGATCCCCGAAGCCACGTACGCCATGCTCGCTTGTGCCCGCGTTGGTGCTATTCACTCAGTGGTGTTTGGCGGGTTCTCACCGGAAGCCTTGAAAGACCGTATTTTGGATGCGGATTGCCAAGTGGTGATTACCGCGGACGAAGGTTTGCGCGGCGGTAAACGCGTCCCGCTAAAAGCCAATACCGATACTGCTTTGGCTCATTGCCCGGGTGTACATACATGCATCGTTGTGCGCCGTACCGCTGGTTCAATCAGTTGGGATAATGCCCGCGATTTTTGGTACCACGATCTAATCGCCAAGCAATCCACCACCTGCGAACCCGAAGTGATGGATGCGGAAGATCCGCTGTTTATCCTCTACACATCCGGTTCAACCGGCAAGCCCAAGGGTGTGTTGCACACGACTGGCGGCTACTTGCTGCAAGCGGCAATGACTCACAAATTTGTATTTGATTATCAGGAAGGTGACATCTACTGGTGTACCGCCGATGTGGGTTGGGTAACCGGCCACAGCTATATCGTTTACGGTCCGTTAACCAACGGTGCGACTACTTTGGTGTTTGAAGGTATTCCAACCTATCCCGATGCATCGCGTTTTTGGCAAGTCATCGACAAACATCAAGTCAACATTTTCTACACAGCGCCCACTGCAATCCGCGCATTAATGGGGGCGGGCGATGATTGGGTGAAAAAGACCGCGCGTACCAGTTTGCGTGTACTCGGCACCGTGGGCGAGCCGATCAACCCAGAGGCCTGGGAATGGTACTACCGCGTGATTGGCGATAGCCGTTGCCCGATTGTGGATACGTGGTGGCAAACCGAAACCGGCGCACACATGCTCACTCCATTGCCCGGTGCTATTGCGTTAAAACCCGGTTCAGCGACGCTTCCATTTTTTGGTGTGCAGCCCGCGCTGCTGGATGCAGAAGGGAAAGAAGTTCTCGGCGCAGGCGAGGGTAACTTGGTGATCAAAGCCGCATGGCCAAGCCAAATTCGCAGCGTTTATGGCGATCATCAACGTTGCATCGACACCTACTACAGCACTTATCCCGGTTATTACTTCACGGGCGACGGTGCGCGCCGCGATGAAGATGGCTACTACTGGATCACCGGCCGCGTAGACGATGTACTCAACGTATCTGGTCACCGCATGGGCACGGCAGAAGTTGAATCGGCGTTAGTGCTTCACGAAAAAGTTGCCGAAGCCGCCGTAGTGGGTTACCCGCACGACATCAAAGGCCAAGGTATTTACGCTTACGTAACTCTTATGAACGATGAAGAGCCAAGCGATGAATTGAAAAAAGAATTGTTGGCGTTGGTCGTCAAAGAAATTGGCGCAATCGCTCGCCCCGATATCATTCAATGGGCACCGGGTTTACCCAAAACCCGTTCCGGAAAAATTATGCGCCGCATTCTGCGCAAAATTGCCGCCAACGAAATTGATTCGCTGGGCGATACCTCAACGCTTGCAGATCCATCGGTGGTTACGCAATTAATTGAGAATCGGGCGAATAAGTAACTGTTAATTCTGAAGGTTATATTTGGTAGATTAAAAACGGGCGCAAGAAATTGCGCCTTTTTTTTGGAGCCAAATTTGGTTCAAGTTTTGTGACCAAAAAATTACGGATGAGTGCCGGCAACCCAAATACTTGGCTTCTATGATTAATTGCGGTAATGCTCTGTAAATATGAGTAAAAAGCCAACCCTCTAGTCGTGTTTTCACCAACAATCAAAACCCCGTGACGGCGCCGGATTTTTTTGCGGTACGGCAAGTTGCGAAGGGCTGCATAGTTTGGGACTTACTTAATATAAAAAGAGGGCTCTATGAATATAAAAATAGTTAAATTCGGCATGGCAGGTCTATTGGCAATGGCATATTCAATTGCGGGTTGGGCGGAAGCGCTTGGGCAGTTTTCTGATCACGTTGACGTAGGCGCTGTTAAAACGCCGGGTAAAGTGATTTACGATCCTGCGCAACAGACATACAAAATCAGTGCCTCTGGGAAAAATATGTGGGGCGCAGAAGATCAATTGCATTACCTCTACAATCAAATGACGGGCGATTTCATCGTGCAGGCGCAGGTTGCGTTTGAAGGTGAGGGCGTAGATCCTCATCGCAAAATTGGTTGGAATGTTCGCAGCGCTTTGGAAACTTCCGCTCCCAATATTAACTCTGCCGTTCACGGCGACGGTTTGGTGTCGTTGCAGTTCCGCGATAAATCGGGCGGCGAGACTGAACAATACCCTATGCAAATTAAAGCGGCCAATGTGATTCAACTTGAGCGCCGCGGCGATGTTTATATTTTCAGTGCTGCAAAAAAAGGTGAGCCTTTTCAGGTTACCTCAGTGTCGCACGTAAAATTAGGTGAAAAAGTGTTTGTTGGTTTGGCATTGACTGCGCACAACGCCGATGTAATTGAAACTGCAGTTGTTTCTAATGTGCGAATTACCATTCCCGCCGCAAAAGATTTCAAGCCTTATAAAGATTACATTGGCAGCAATTTGGAAATTTTGGATTTAACTACTGGCAATAGCCGAATTGTGTTCCGTGCGCCTGATTCAATTCAAGCGCCCAATTGGACACATGATGGCAAGTCACTTATTTATAATTCAAATGGCTTGCTCTACAACTTTGATATTGCCACCGGAAAACCTACGGTTATTAATACCGGCTTTGCCAAATACAACAACAACGATCATGTGTTGTCGTGGGATGGCAAACAAATTGGCATCAGTAGCCATGTTAAAGACGATAGCAATAATTCCACGCTTTACGTGTTGCCTATTAAAGGCAGCAGCAAGCCTGTGCAAATTAATGCAACCGGCGCTGGCCACTCTTATCTGCATGGTTTTTCGCCTGACGATAAAAAGCTAATCTTTACTGGGCAACGCAATAAATCATTCAATATTTTTACGATTGATTTAAAAACAAGAGTGGAGACGCAACTTACATCTACTCGTCCCCCCCTGTTGGATGACGGAGCGGAGTATTCGCCAGATGGTAAATATATTTACTTCAATTCAAACCGCACAGGTTTAATGCAACTGTGGCGTATGTTGCCAGATGGTACCAAGCAAGAGCAGTTGACCTTTGATAATCACAACAACTGGTTCCCGCATGTTTCGCCAGACGGCAAGAAGATCGTGTTTTTGTCTTACATGACTGACATAGATCCTAATGAGCATCCGTTTTATCGCCACGTTTACTTGCGTGAAATGCCGGTTGATGGCGGCGAAGCAAAAATTATTGCGTATGTTTATGGCGGGCAAGGAACCATCAATGTTCCAAGTTGGTCGCCGGACGGTACTAAAATTGCGTTTGTGAGCAACACTCAGTTGTAACAGTGCTTTTTCTTTGAGAATCATGTGTTTGGGCGCCTAGTGCGCCCTTTTTTATTGGTGTAAAAAAATAATGCTGTGCGTGTAAACCTTTTTGTCTTTGGTTCGTTAAAGCCCTTATCTAAGATGCCAATTAACAACAACCGAGGATTATGAGGATGCGTAAACAAACGGTAGATACTTTAAAGAACCTTCGTCGTTATTGCGTAAGTGCTGCGAGCCTGTTCGCAATATTAACCACGGCTACAGCTAGCGCTGCTCCTTCAACACTTGCGAGCAGTTTGCGAGCACATGCAGCAACGCAAACCGCTATTCGAAATCCAGCTTGTATTGCTATTAAGCCTTTCTACTGGGAAATTGGTGATCAAACCCAAGCCTTAGTGTCAGGTTCAACGGGTGATAGAAGTTATGGCGCGGATACCTTAATGCCGATTGCGTCTGCAACCAAATGGATATTTGGTGCCTATGTGATTCAGGCGCGCCAAGGTCAGGTGAGTGATGAAGATGTGGCGGCGCTTACAATGTCATCTGGCTACACAAACTTTGGTGCAACATCTTGCGTGAAATTACTACCGGGCGTACGCAATTCACAAACGGTTACGGAGTGTTTTCAAGAAGAAAATAAACGCGGCGGACATAATGATGATTTTAATCCAGATGCGGTGGGCAAATTCTTTTACAACGGTGGCCACTTTCAAAAGCTCGCGATTGATATGGGCTTGGGTGCAGATAACAATTCCGCGTTACAGCGCGATATGCAAATGTATTTGGGAACCGATGTTGTGTTTACCATTGGTTCACCGCAATTAGCCGGTGGTGTGAATACTTCTGCGGCTAATTACGCTGTTTTTTTGCGTAAAATTTTAAGCAAGCAACTTTTTATCAACGATTTTCTGGGTACACATGCTGTATGCACGAATCCGCAAACCTGTGCGACTGCGTTACACACGCCTGTACCGAGTAACTTGAGCTGGGATTATTCGCTCGGCCATTGGGTTGAAACAGATCCTGTTTCCGGTGACGGTGCATTCAGCAGTGCTGGCGCATTTGGTTTCTACCCTTGGATTGATAAAACCAAGACTTTCTACGGCATTGTTGCCCGTAAAGGAGAGCCTGGTAGCGGTGAGGATTCCGCGAAATGCGGTGGGTACATCCGTAAAGCGTGGATGACTGGGCGTGTGCAATAAGTTTTTGTGGGTAATTATTTTACAAACGGCAACTCTACTACTGAGTTGCCGTTTGTTGTGCATTGTTCTTTCTCTGGTCAGTGCAGAAGCAATGATCTATCCTGAGTAAATTATTAATTTTCTCAGGCATTAAAATGTTATTGAAAGTAGGGCAGCTGGCCAAGCAGGTCTGTTTAAGTGTGCGTACATTGCATCATTATGATGAAATTGGTTTGCTCTCGCCTTCTGTGCGTACAGCGGCGGGGCACAGGCTTTACAATACAAAAGATATTTCTCGCTTGCATCGTATTCAGGCGCTTAAACAAATTGGCTTATCCCTCCAGCAGATTGCTGAAGTTATTCAGGCAAACTCACAGCCCTTGCCAGACATTATTGCGCAACAAATTACCCATCTTGAACGCGAAATTGCACAGGCTACGCAACTCAAAGCAAAGCTAATTAAATTGCAAGATACGTTGTATTCGGGGCACGAGCCTGAAGTTGCGAGTTGGCTAGATACCTTGGCACTAATGAATGTTTATGAAAAATATTTAACGGCTGAAGAAATTGCCGAGTTAAATCAGAGTGCGTTAGCGGTTAAACATGAAATTGAAAACGATTGGCCAGCGATGGTTAATAAATTGCAGTCAATGATAGATCAGAAAATACCGGCCGATGCAGAGGAAGTGACGGAATTCGTTATTCGTTGGACTGAAATGTTGGATCGTTTAGTTGGGCATAACCCCAATTTGCTGTTAAAAGTTCACTCCATGTCCGGTGAACTAGAAATGCAGATTCAACGCGGCATAAGCCCAGCCATGATGGAATATCTTGGTGAAGCTATGAGTGCGTTACATCAAAAAATATTTGCTCAATATTTAACGCCTGCACAGATGGGGCTGTTGGTTGAAAGTCGGCAAAAAAATAAATCGGCGTGGCCACCCTTAATTGCCGCTATTCGCCAACAAATTGATTCTGGCGCTAAGCCGGAGAGTCAGGAGATGCGCATTCTGGCCGAGCAATGGAAGAATCTGTTTGAATTAACGGCAAGTGGCGGCGACCCCGAAATTACTGAAAAACTGCGGTTCGCGTATTCCCGCGAACCCTTGTTGATGCAAGGCACAGGCCTTGATCATGAGTTTCTACACTATATTCGTCAGGCAATGGATAATTTAGAAGAATCAAAAAATACTTGATCCTAACCTAAGGTGAGGTTTTAGGGTGTGGTATAGAAACTTAACCACACCGGAGCCTGTATGTACGACGCCATTGCAAGTGTTATGCAAAAGCATTTTTCCATTCCTTATCTATCCGAAAATGCCAAGCCCAGCAGCCACGCTGTTGCGGTTTGGCGAGCTGTTCACCAGCTACTGGAACAGCCTGCGATATTTTCAGATCCGCATGCGCTAAATATTCTTGGTGATGCAGAGCCTGGCCTTCTCGAAAAATTGGATGAACATAAAGATCCTCTTAGTTCTGCGATGCGGCTGTCCATTGCAGTGCGCAGCAGGTTTGCAGAAGATGAACGCGAGGCAGCTTTTGAATGCGGCATAAATCAATACGTAATTTTAGGCGCAGGCTTGGATACATACGCTTACCGAAGTAATCATTCAGATGAAATCGTATTCGAAGTGGATTTGCCCGGAACTCAGGCAATGAAAATTGCACGGCTCAAGCAACAAAATATTGCTGCTGCATGTTCGGTACATTACGTGGCTTGTGATTTTGAAGAAGGTGCGTTAGAGAAAGAATTATTATTGGCGGGTTTCGACAAAACACAAAAGGCTTTTTTCTCTTGCTTGGGGGTAGTTGCGTATTTAGATCTGCAGGCTTTTGAGCAAACGCTTCGGTTCATTGCCAGCTGCGCCCACGGTTCAATATTTACGTTTGATTATATTGTTAACCCTGCTAGTTTGGGTGAAATAGAACAGCTCGTGCTTACGATAATGTGCGCGCAACTTGCTGAAGGTGGCGAGCCATTTAAAAGTTATTTCGATCCTCAACCACTATCGCAAACGTTGAGTGATGTTGGATTTTCGCATATTGAGGACATAAGTCCTGGCTATTTAAGTAGTCGTTATCTTGCTGGGCGTAATGATGGCCTCGGTTTAGGAAACGCTACACGCATGTTTATTGCAATCGTTTAATTTTGCAGGAATTAACTAATGAAACCTAAAATGATAATCCCCATGTTGGTATGTCGTGATGCGGGAGCGGAAATTGATTTTTGCAAAGCAGTGTTTGGTGCTGTTGAGTTGTCGCGTCGCGCCGCCGATGATGGCAGTGTTATACACGCAACCTTAATGATTCATCAGGCATTTATTATGGTTCACAACGAATCACCTCACTTGGCGAGTAAAGCCCCGCCACTTGATGGTAGTTCTTCGGTAGTGACTTATCTATACGATGAAGATGTTGATGCAATGGTTGATCGCGCTGTGGCTTTAGGCGGACAAATACTAATGCCTGCCGAAAACCAGTTTTGGGGCGACAGGGTGGGGCGAATTATGGATCCAGCGGGACACGTGTGGAATATTGCGGCACGGTTATAAGTGCTGCTTATGCAGCAACCGATCCGTTTAAGAAGTTGTTACCTTGTCACGCAATAATTAAATATAATGGCAGGCTAAGATTCCTGTATATATTTTGATGTTTCCCATGGCTGACCAAGACGACGATTTTTTTCTCCAGCAAATGAAAGGTGTTAAGCCTATTCAAGTAGAGGCCAAGGTTGACCTAGCCAAGGCAGCGCTTGATAAGGCGACAGCCGAACGCCGCCGTAAAGCGGCAACAGAAGAACTCGCAAAAGATAAAAACTTTTTGTCTGGGGAATATATCGAACCCGTTGATCCTTTGGCGGTTATCGAATTCAAGCGTGATGGTGTCCAAACAGGCGTTTATCGCAATTTGCGTTTGGGTAAATACCAAATTGACGCGCGGTTGGATTTACATCACATGACAATCGATCAAGCGCGCCGCGCCGTTTTTCAGTTTATTCAGGATTGCATGACCAACGATATTCGCTGTGCGCTTATTACTCACGGCAAGGGCGAGGGGCGTAGTTTGCCCGCGCAATTAAAAAGTTGCCTGAATCACTGGCTGCCCCAATTCGATAAAGTACTCGCCTTCCACTCCGCGCAAAAACAACACGGTTGGGTGGGTGCTACTTATGTGCTCCTGCGCAAGAGCGAAAAGAAAAAATTAGAAACATGGGAAATGCATAATAAAAGATAGGTGTGCGAGTTTTTGTGCACTCGAAGCTTAGTTTTCAATCTCATCTACATCAACCTGCCCAGACCAGCGTAAGCTGATATGTGACCAACACATACCTATCGCGAGCAATAGCGCCAAAAGAATTTCAACAACCCAAGCCACGGCGGACGTGTTGTGAATATCCAAAATTTTCCAATAGATGAATAACCAAATTAGGCATGCAAAGAGCGCGCTTGCTAATAAAATGCCAGCCACACCCAGTGAGTTAAGGGTGGCTTTAATATAAATTGCCCAACCAATAATGAGCACTAAACCGGCAATTGCTATATAGGGTGTAATGCTATGCAAATTTTGGTAAACCCAGTGAAAATAAGAATGACCACTTGGGTTGTAGCTTAGCAATACAAGCAATATGGAAAACAGGAAACGAAAAGCAATTCCAGAGCTGGTGAGCCGCATAAAGTGTTCTCCTTTGAATTACATAATTTTATCTGGGTGTGCTAAATGAATATGGAAGCAACTCAAGCCTTCATGGGTGCGTTCGTACGAGAGCAGCGCTTGGTTACTTTCACACAGCTCCTTACAAATATACAAGCCCAAGCCTGAGCCAGTGTTCTCTGTGGTGAAGAACGGCTCGAACAAATGCTCAAGGTTTTCTTTGCTAATTCCGTCACCAAAATCGATAACTTTGATAAAGGGGTGTTGAGTATTGGTGTCGATGCCCGCTTCTAAAACCAAGTGCGGACAATTTGCTGGTGGATGGCTGTAACGCAACCCGTTGTCGCACAAATTGGTAAGCACTTGCTGTAATTGGCCTAAGTCAAATTTGACTAGAGTGGGGTTTGCAGCAATACAATCGATTAAGGGTTTATCTTTTGGGTTTTTGGAGGCGGAATAGTCGCTCAGAAATTTGGGTAACCATTCATCTAAACGAATACTTTGCGGATTAGAAATGCGGCGGCGCGATAACTGCAAAATATTTTCAATAATTTGGTTAACGCGTTTGGTGTGCGAGCCAATAATCTCAACTAATCGTTTATCGCTCGCGGGTAGTTCGCTGTCTTCCGAGAGTAATTGGCTTGCGTGGCTAATGGCGGCGAGCGGGTTGCGAATTTCGTGAGCAATACTTGCCGTTAAACGGCCTAACGATGCTAGTTTTAATTGTTGTGCTTGCTGGGTAATTGCGCGGTTGTCCTCTAAAAAGATAAGCGTATTTTCGCCTTGATCGAGCTTGGCAAAGTTCACTTTAACTTCATCATTGCTGTCGCTGTCAGCGCGCAGTATAGGCGTTGGGTTCTTGTGGGTACGTTGCCAATGCTCAACCTTTTCCTGCAACTCTGGCGATCCGGAAAGTTGCGGCGAGTTGTTGTTTCCCAATCCTAATAGCTTGGCTGCGGCGTTGTTAAACATGGTGACATTGTTTTCTTTGTCTAACACCATAATGCCAGTGCGCATACGTTCAACAATCTGTTGCGCCATTTTTTGAAGATTCGCAGCGTGGTGCGCTTGCGATAGCGCTTCTTGATTACTTGTTAGAATTTTCTTGGTGAGGTATTGAAAAATAATTACGCTGAAGAAAATCAGCGCGCCGAGTATGCCAGCAGAGAAAAATGCATTGGAATTTGTTGGCAAAGTATCGGTTATTGCGCGGTAAACCGTTTCAGAAATAACAATAAGGCTGGCTAATGCCGCTAGGAAAAAAGCGATTTGCCCGCGCAGTAACATGCCGCCAGCTGCGGCTGCTACCAACAACAAATAACCGAGTGCGCTCGAGGCGCCGCCACTGCTGTGCATAAGTGCAACGACAGAGACAATCTCAATAAAAAATAAGCCAAAGAGAATTTTTTGCGACGGAGAAAATCGCACCTTCCATAGCAGCAAAACGGTACTGATGTTAAAAATCGTGTAGCCAACAACCGCATATAAAAACAACGTGGGGTTCGTCATTCCCAATACATTGGGCGTGAGTTTCCCCTGAAACATAATCAGCAGCACTATGCCAAGCAGGGTGCGGTAAAAGGTGTAAACCCTCAATAATTCAAAAGGGTTGTAGCTGGTGGCGATGGGTGTAAATGATTTCATGAATACAAGTTCTTTCTTACAAAAGGTTCGTGTCGTTATTTTGCGTTAGTTGCAATCTATCGCTACATTGAATTTACGTTTGCGATGGGGCTTATGCCGACTTAGTGGATGATGCTTAGCGGATGAGGCAAAACGCGCTGTTTTACGGCTTCGCCTTTGCTTCTAGGGGCGGATTAGCAGACAATGCGCTCCTTTTTTACGCTCTCCTTAATTATGAGCTGGCCGCCTTGCTTTAAGGCGAGCCGTCAAGGCCGCTAGTTTACGCTGGTTTTTGTAGGTCTTGGTTATCTGTTTTGCAGCCTTGCCACATTTTCGTAAAACCTAGAGAGATTTTCAGCCATGTCTTCACTCACTATCGCCCTCGCGCAGTTGAATACCTACGTTGGTGATATTCCGGGTAACACCCAAAAAGTCATTCAGTTTGCTCGCCAAGCGGTGGAGGATTTGCAGGCCGATGCCGTTATTTTCCCGGAGCTGACACTAACTGGCTACCCGCCGGAAGATTTGTTGTTGCGCCCAAGTTTGGATTTGCGTATTGAGCGCGCTTTGGCAGAGATTATGGCGGCGAACCTTCCTTTGGCGATTATCCTCGGTTACCCCAAGCGTATTGCCGGAAAATTGTTCAATATGGCCGGCGTAATTCAATCTGGCAAGTTGGTGGCGGAGTACGCCAAACAATGTTTGCCCAACTACCAAGTCTTCGATGAGAAGCGCTATTTTTTTGCGGGTGACAAGTCGTGCGTGTTTGACCTAAAGGGGCTACCTGCGGCAATTACCATTTGCGAGGATATTTGGCACCCGGAACCTATGGCGCAGGCTAAAGCTGCCGGAGCGAAAATCATGCTCAATCTCAACGCATCGCCCTACCACCAAGGTAAGCAAGCCGAACGCGAAGCTATAGTTGCTGCCCGCGCTCAGGAAGGCGGTATGCCGGTCGTGTATGTAAACCTTGTGGGCGGTCAGGATGAATTAGTGTTTGATGGTGGCTCTGTTGTTGTGGATGCCTTTGGCCAAACGCAATTCCGTGCTCCCGCCTACAGCGAAAATATCTTCTCCGCCGATATTCACTGTAATAACGGCCAAGTTGCGGCACCTGCTCAAACACTTAACCCTATTCCCAGCAACCATGAAGCTGTCTATCAAGCCTTGGTGCTTGGCATGCGTGACTACGTGAATAAAAATCGCTTCAAAGGCGTCGTGCTGGGTCTATCGGGTGGTATCGACTCGGCACTTACCTTGGCGATGGCGGTTGATGCATTAGGCGCTGATCGCGTTGAAGCGGTAATGATGCCGTTCCGCTACACATCTGACCTGAGTAAAAACGACGCGGCAGAACAAGCGCATCGTATGGGCGTCAAATACAGCTCTATCAGTATCGAACCTATGTACGAAGCCTTTATGGCGCAGTTGGCGGAGGAGTTCGCGGGTACAAAACGTGATACTACCGAAGAAAACCTACAAGCGCGCTGCCGCGGCGTGTTGCTGATGGCGATTTCTAACAAGAAGGGCTATTTGGTGCTGACGACAGGCAACAAATCTGAAATGGCTGTTGGTTATTCCACACTCTATGGCGATATGGCGGGTGGCTTCGACGCGCTCAAAGACGTGCCCAAAACACTGGTATTCGCCTTAGCCAAGTACCGCAATAGCTTAGGTGAAGTTATCCCCGAAACCGTAATTACTCGCCCACCTTCAGCTGAATTGGCCCCCGATCAAAAAGATGAAGACAGCCTGCCGCCTTATGAGATTCTTGACCAAATTCTTTACTGGTACGTGGAGCAAGATTTAAGCGCAGAAGCGATTATTGCCAAAGGCTTCGCCCGCGATCAGGTTGAGCGCGCGGTGCGGTTAGTGGACGTGAATGAATACAAACGCCGCCAGGCACCCGTGGGAATTCGCATAAGCCAACGCGGGTTTGGGCGTGATCGGAGATACCCGATCACCTCCGGCTGGAAGATGGGGGTTTAGAGCGACCAGAAGCAGTTGCCGAAGACAGCCCTTTAGATCAGCAATAAATGATGTAAGCCTAAATAAATAGGGAGTCATCATCCTCGCGTAGCGGGGATCCAGTTTTTATTAGGCCAAAATCAAGAGCTGGATCCCCGCTGCGCGAGGATGACGCCCCCCTTTTACAATAAAGGGCGGGTTTTTCAGGCAATGACAATTCTCAGGCACAAAAAAGGCGGGTAAGAACCCGCCTTTTTCATCCGCACGACTTACTTAACCAGTCGCGGTGCCTTTTGATACTGAGTATCGTAAAGCTCACGGGTATCAAAACCTATGGTTTCTTGCTTGGTGAACAAGCCTAGAGTAATGGTTCCCAAGAGGTTGCGCTCGTGATCTTCGAAGGCGTAATCGTAGTCAAATTCGCCTTTTTTGTTCAGGGCAGGGAAGTTCGGGTAGTTAGTGCGTAGCACTTGCAGAACTTCATCTGAACGATCTTGCATGCCGACAAGGTGATAACCCTGTACCATAACGGCCAATGCGTCTGGCATGGCTGGCGCTTGAGGATAGTTTTCAACCACGTAGCGGCCACGGCTGATGGCAGCAACATAGGCTTGGCGTTTGAAGTAGTAGTTGGCAACGTGGATTTCATAGCGTGCCAAACCGTTACGCAAGAACAACATACGCTTCTTGGCATCGGCCGCGTAAGGGCTGTCGGGGAAGCGGTTGAGCAACTGGGTGAAGTTAGCCAAAGATTCGCGCGCAGCACCTGGGTCACGCTTGGTCATGTCGGTGGGCATAATGCGTTCAAACATGCCTTTGTCTTTGGTGAATGAGCTCAGACCCATCATGTAATAGGCGTAGTCCACATTGCGGTGTTGGGGGTGCAAGCGGATAAAGCGGTTTGCGGTGGCGATGGCTTCATCAGGTTTGTTGTAGTTGTAGTAAGCGTAGATCAGCTCAAGTTGGCCTTGTTCGGCATAGGCGCCGAAGGGGAAGTTCTCTTCCAGCTTTTGCAGGTTTTTAATGGCGACTTCCCATTGTTCGTGCTCCAGCTGCTCTTCGGCGGCGTTGTAAAGATCGGCCTCGCTGGTAAATTTTTCCTCTTTCTTGCTGGAAGAACATGCAGTCAGCAGCGCAAGTGAGCCAATCAGAGCAAGGGTCAAGAATCGCTTAAGCATAAAAAGTTAACTCAAATAGTTTGGGTGACAGAATTTATCGTCGGATTTTAACGGGTAACCGATTTAAAATAGGGGCGTATTTAAACACAGAGCATGCCGATACCAAAGCGGCATTCGTTTTTAAACCGAGGTTTTACTTTTAAATGAAAGATGTTTTTGAACTGAGTGTGCAAGTGCCATTCTCCATGGGTGGGTTGCGCTTCGACCAAGCGGCCTCAGAGTTGTTCCCTGATTTTTCGCGCTCGCGCCTGCAAAGTTGGATTAAAGATGGTCAGCTCAAAGTAAATGGCAAGCTTGGCAAGCCGAAGGACAAACTGATTGGGGGTGAAACCCTTGATTTGAATGCCGAATTAGAGGCTCAAGGGGATTGGCAGCCGGAAGAGATTACTCTAGACATAGTCCACGAAGACGACGACCTGCTCATCATTAATAAGCAGGCGGGCTTGGTAGTTCACCCTGCGGCAGGCAACTATACCGGCACTTTGGTAAATGCCTTGCTCAACCATATTCCCGAGCTGATTAATTTGCCGCGTGCGGGGATTGTGCATCGCCTAGATAAAGAAACCACGGGTTTGATGGTCGTCGCCAAAACGCTGGAAGCACACACCGATCTGGTCGCCCAATTGGCAGACCGCACCGTAAGCCGTGAATATGAGGCGGTTGCGGTTGGTGCTATGACCGGCGGCGGTACCGTAAACGCGCCCATGGGGCGTCATCCTATCCACCGTAAATTAATGGCCGTTTTAAGTCAGGGCGGTAAACGCGCGGTGACTCATTACCGCGTTGCCACGCGTTTTCCGCATCACACCCACATCAAAGTAAAACTGGAAACTGGCCGTACTCACCAAATTCGTGTGCATATGGCACACATTGGTTTTGCATTGGTGGGCGATAAAACTTACGGAAAAAGTTTTAAGATTCCGAAAGGCGCTAACGAACATTTGGTTGAAGCACTTAAAGCCTTCCCGCGTCAGGCGTTGCATGCGGCTAAGTTAGGTTTGGAGCACCCAGGCACCGGAGAATACACCGAGTGGACCGCGCCAATTCCAGAGGATTTTAAAAACTTGTTGGATGCGCTAAAACGCGGTTATGAGCGTGAGGCGAAGGATTAGTCCTCGACTTAAATCTGTGTAGGCAATTAGTTGTTAGATGAATGTACATATAGCAGGGAGTCGTCATCCTCGCGTAGCGGGGATCCAGCTTTTGATGTTTATAAGAAGGTAAAGATGTTACTTATCCACGATGAAGATGAGCTGCCTGAAAATCCTTATGAAGAGGAAATAATGATTACTGATTCAATAGATGAGGTTGGCCTTAAGGATATTGACGATAGAATTTTAAATGCACTGTCTGATCATTGGGCAAAAGTAGCAAAAGTTATCTTTGATGTTATGCAGGCGGGTGGTTTTGAATTTTCGGAAGAGCTTGTGGATCTTCATGCTAGAAGAGTTATTTATTTAAATGAACTAGGAAAACTAAGTTCTAGTGGAAATTTAAGAAAGCCAAGATTTAGCGAAATAAGATGTCTCTGAGAAATATGTTTAAAAAATTGAACAGTATATAGCTTTAAGAGCTGGATCCCCGCTGCGCGAGGATGACGACTCCCTACTAAAATTGACTCCGAAAAAAGCTCCTCATGGAAAATACCCACCACATCATCCCCAACTGGCCAGCCCCTGCGAATGTTCGCGCATGTATTACAACGCGCGCGGGCGGCGTTAGTGTTGCGCCTTATGACAGCAACAATATGGGGTTGCATGTGGGCGATAATCCGCAAACGGTTGAAAAAAATCGCGCAGTTTTATGTGAGCAACTTGGGCTTCGCAAAAATCCCCAATGGATGGAACAAATTCACGGAGTGAAAGTTGTTAACGCAAAAAGTGATGGCTTGGTGCGCACGGCAGATGGCAGCTATAGCAATGAGGTTGGTCAAGCTTGTTTGGTAATGACGGCCGATTGCCTACCTATTTTGTTATGCAATGAGCAGGGCAAAGAAGTTGCGGCTATTCATTGTGGATGGCGCGGCTTGGCAAAAGGCATTACGGCTCGTGCGTTGGACAAATTTTCGAGCAAGCCTGAAAAAATCTTTGCCTATTTAGGCCCCGCCATTTCTCAACCGAATTTTGAAGTGGGGGTGGATGTGCTCGAGGCTTTTTTCAAAGCAGCCAGAAACCCCACGCATGCCGATGCGATTGCTAAAGCGTTTGTCTCTGCCAAACGACCGTTGCATTTTTATGCAGACATCTATGCTTTAGCGCGTGCTGAATTAAATGCGTTGGGTGTAACAAAGATTTACGGCGGAGATTTTTGTACCTACGCGCAAGCCGATAAATTTTATTCGTTCCGGCGCGATAAAGTTACCGGGCGCATGGCGAGTTTGATTTGGTTGGAATAGGTTTCAGATATTTTGCGGTACACGTCAACGGACACTAGCCTGCGGCTTTAAAATAAACACTAGCCCGGGAGATTATTTACTGCATTCTCCACATTACTTACTTCAGTGGGCCGTGCAAAATAATAACCTTGGTAGGCATCGCACCCCATTTCTGCCAGTGCATCGCGCTGCTCCGCCGTTTCAACGCCTTCTGCAATAACGCTTAAACCCAAACTGTGCCCAAGTGCTACTACTGTGCGTGCGATAGTGGCGTCGTTGGTATCGGTGAGTAAATCGCGCACGAAGGATTGGTCGATTTTTAATTGATCCAAGGGCAGGCGTTTTAAATAAGAGAGTGATGAATAACCCGTACCAAAATCATCTAGCGAGAAAGTCACACCCAATGCTTTAATTTGCACCATTTTTACAATCACATCTTCAACATCTTTTGCCAACATACTTTCGGTTAGTTCGAGTTTTAAATGTATTGGGTTGGCGCCCGTTTTTGCCAATGCTGTTTTTACGTTTGTAACAAAGTCAGGGTGTGAAAATTGAATAATGCTCACGTTAACCGACATGCACCAATTGGCGGTTTGTGGTGACTTTGCCCATTCCACCAGCTGCATGCAGGCGGTTTCTAAAGCCCATTGGCCCAAGGGTAAAATCATTCCGGTTTCTTCAGCCAGTGGAATGAATGCCGCGGGTGAAATCATTCCATGTTCAGAATGTTTCCAGCGCATGAGCGCCTCCACACCTATTGGTGCGCCATCACGATTAACTTGCAGTTGGTAGTGCAATAAAAATTCTTGTTTGGTTAAAGCTACGCGCATACTTTTTTCTAATTCAATGCGCACCGATACAGCCGCTTGCATGGTGGGGTCAAAAAAGCGTGCAGTGTTGCGGCCAGCTGTTTTTGCTTGGTACATGGCAACGTCTGCTTTTTTGAGTAGTTCTTCAATAGAGTCTGTTTGATGCCAAAAAAGTACAATGCCAATGCTGGGTGTAATGAGGTAGGAGTATTCACGCAACTTATAAGGTTGGGATAACGCGTGCAGCACTTTGTCTGCAATCATTTCTGCTTGCGAAGCCGCTTCGTTAGGATAGGGGCTTAAAGCTTCCATTAGCATCACAAATTCGTCGCCGCCCATACGCGCCACGCTATCGCCTTCGCGCACGCAATTTTGCAACCGTGCTGCAACTTGTTGTAGCAAGATATCGCCCAAATCGTGGCCAAGGCTATCGTTAAGTTGTTTAAAGTAATCTAAATCCAAAAACATTAAGGCACCGTGCTGATCGGTGCGGCTGGATGTGATCATGGCTTGTTGCAAGCGATCGTACAGCAGGCGGCGATTGGGCAAGTTGGTGAGTGGATCGTAAAACGCCAATCGGTAGATTTCTTCTTCGTCTTGGCGTTGTTGACTGATGTCGCGCACCAAGCCTACAAAGGTTGTTTTGCCTGCGCGGAGTACTTTGGATATCGAAAGGCTCATGGGGAAAACATCACCCGTTTTTCGTAAGCCTTCAACTTCGCGCAAGGTATTGAGAAGTGGGACGTCGAATGAATCATGTTGATGTAGATGGTTGTCGTGCTGGATCTGAAAATGGCTTGGCATAAGTAAGTTAACGTTTTTTCCGATAACTTCATCTTGCGCATATCCAAAAATCCGGCTGGCCGCCACATTGAACGATTCGATTTCACCATCGCTGTTGATGGTGATAACGCCATCGAACATGTTGTCCAAAATAGCTTGGGTGTGGCGTGCAGATTCTTGCAGCGCCAGTTCAGCATGCTTGCGCTTGGTAATATCTGTTGCGACTACAAACAACCCCTGAATTTGGTCGTTTTCAAGGTCTGGGATGTATTGAGTCCACAGATACTTTCCATCAACCACGTGCTCTACACTTTGTGCGCTACCTTCCAAGGCCGCAAGCATATAGCTTTCACGCTCGAAGTACGCTTCTTCACCAATAACCTCTTGCACCTTGGCGCGGTAAATTTCTGCTACCGTTTTTCCATACCAGTTTAGGTAGCCTTTATTGGCAAAATTACAGCGCAGGTTTTTCGTCCAGTGCGACACCATGCCGGGCATGTTGTGAGCGAGCGTGGCAATAAAGCGCTCATTTTGGCGCACGTTCTCTTCGGCGCGTTTTAGGTCGGTAATGTCGTGAGCAATGCCCAGTAAAAGAGGTTCTGGGTGGGTGGCGAGATAACGCGCGGAGAGTTGCATAATGCGAACGTCACCGTCGCGACGACGCAGCTGCAGCTCAAAATTATCAATTTGCCCATCAGTGAGCAGCCGCTCGCGCATGTGGGAGCGTTCTTGGGCATCCACCCAAATACCCAGCTCGGCGGTGGTGTGCCCAATGATTTCGTCGCGGGTATATCCGGTGATATCGCAAAAGGCATCGCTGCAATCAATCATCACACCCTGCGGATCTTGCAAGGTGAGCGGGTTGGGGATGAGTTTGAAGGTTCGGCGGAAGCGTTCGTCCGCCCTGCGTAAAGCCGCTTCAGATTGATAGCGTGCGGTTATGTCGCTAAAGACGAGCACAACGCCGACTATATTGCCTGCGGAATCACGAATGGGGGCGGCGCTATCGGCAATTTGGTATTCGGTGCCGTCACGCGCAATTAGCGTCGTACCATTCGCCAGGCCCACAACTTCGCCCTGTTCGATCACTTGATCTACGGGGTTATTAGCTGGCTCGCGTGTATGGGCATTAATAATGCGGAACACAGTAGACATGGGCTGGCCCCAAGCGTCCGAGAATGGCCAACCGGTTAAACGCTCCGCAGTGGGGTTCATGCGCGTAATGCTACCCGCCGTGTTAGTGACGATGACTGCATCGCCAATGGATTGCAGGGTGATGGAGAGGTTTTCTTCGCTTGCACGCAGCTTATCTTCGGCAATTTTGCGCGCGCTGATATCGCGCACCATGGACATCATGGTGCCATCGGGCATGGTGGTGGAGAGCACTTCGGCGGTAAAAATTGAGCCGTCTTTACGCTTGAGCAGCCATTCGCGGAACAGGTCATTCGTTTGTATTGTGTCTATTGCAGGCTCAACTTCCTGCATTTGTGAATCTGCAACAACGTCCTTGGGGTAAAGATTAAGGAGCTCATCGCGGCTATAACCCAGCATCTCACAAAAGCATTCGTTACCATCCACCAGTGTTTTGTTTGGGTTCGCCACAAAAATCACAATACCAATTTGAACGTTGGCAAAAAGTGCTTTGTAGCGGGCGTCGCTATTGCTTCGAGCTGTTTCAGCGGCTAACCGCTTCTCCTGCAAGTTGAGTAGGTTTTGCTGGGTTTCGGCTAGCCAACCCAAAATGCTGTGCCTATTTTCGATGCTTATATTGAAAGGAACCGAAAAATCCCCTTTGCCTAAACGCACAATTTGGGTATAGACCTGAGCTACAGATCCACCCAAGGTGATGCGCAAGCTCTGGCTTATGCGCAAAAGAATGGCGGCTAAGCTCAGGCCAAACCCGATGACCAGAAGCCTAAGGAGAATGACTGTTCGTTTGGATTGTTCTAGGTCGCGTAGCGTGCGTGCATCAATTAATTTATAGAAGTTATCGATGGGAATGATGATGCCAGCCTTGGCGCGGTCATAGCTTTCGCCATACAGCGTTGAAAAGGCCTGAAGACGGTTTGTGTCGCTGTTGGTGTTTTCATCCACGAGGGAAATAATTCGGCGCTCGGTATTCGTTAAATCGTCTGATTTGGATTTAGCTTCTAGAAGGGTACGAAGCTCCATATCGCTCGCACCTGCGTCGCGGATCAACTCCAAGAGCGGCGCTTTGCGCCCATTCGGTGCAGGCGGCACTTTTCCGTTGGCAAGCGCCAAATGCCAATAGTTGTTGTGGTAATCCTCAGGGCGGGGAAGTTTGCCATCGCGGATACCCAAGATATCTTGGTAATATTCCTTATAGATGGGGTTGCCAGTTGCCGCGTAACTGCGCACCATGCGGGTTAAATCATCGGACGACTGACGCAGTTCGTCAGCGTAAATCAGTAATAGGCGGCGTTGTTCGCTTAAATGGTCAACCTGACGTTCCCAATAAACATAAAAGCTAAAGGTAAAGACGAGTGCGGTGATGAGGCTAAGGGCTAGCCAGGTGCTCCAAGTGACTTCGGTGTAACGTTTTCTGGCGGACATCTTGATTTCCATTTCTTCCAAGCCAATTGTTTACTGCAATTTGCGCCTGAGAGTACGAGTAAAAAATAAATGAAGCGTTAACAGATCCAGTGTTACCAAGTTAAAGGTTTATAAAAATAATCTTTTGTTATTGTAGAAGTATTGTTGAAGGTTGCGTGGCACAAGTGTTGCTCAATTCAGCGATGTTCAATTCTTTTTTCAAATAAAAACAATTTAATTATTAGCAATTATGCTTACCCCCCAAAAGCTGGAGAACAATATGGCGCATGGCTCGTTTTTAACTGCATTGCTGCGCAAAAAAGCGATGATGGATGATGTGGACAATATCGGTTTAAAGCGCTGTTTAAGTGCATTTGATTTAACGCTAATGGGAATAGGCGCCATTATCGGCACAGGTATCTTTGTATTGACGGGCGTGGCAGCGGCCACCACTTCCGGCCCGGCAGTTATTGTCTCGTTTATTTTAGCGGGCCTCGCTTGTGCGTTTGCGGCGCTTGCCTACGCGGAGTTGGCTGCAAGTGTGGGCGGGGCAGGTAGCGCATATGGCTATTCCTACGCAGCCTTCGGCGAATTTATTGCGTGGATTATTGGGTGGGATCTTATTCTTGAATACGGCGTAGCGACTGCGGCTGTTGCTAACGGTTGGGCGGGTTATTTCAACAACGCGCTTCACGCAATTGGCTTGGGGCTGCCAGATTATTTAACCAAGGGGCCGTTTGCAGTGAATGCGGCTACGGGATTGCCCGACGGCGGAATTGTTAACTTGCCGGCGTTTGTCATCATCATCTTATTGATGCTCATGTTAATAACCGGAGTCAAAGGAAGTGCGAGACTCAATACTGCTATGGTATTTGTAAAGCTATTAGCTATTGTGATTTTCTTATCGGTGGGACTGTTCCACATCAATCCAGAAAACTGGAGTCCTTTTATCCCCTTCGGTTGGTTTTCTCACGATGAGCTTGGTAAGCCGATTGGCATTCTCGCGGGCGCGTCACTCGTGTTTTTTGCCTATGTTGGCTTCGATGCAGTTTCCACTGCGACGGAAGAAGCTAACGAACCACAACGGGATATTCCTATCGGCATTCTTGCTGCACTAATTTTTTGTACTGCGATTTATATTGTTGTTTCTGGCACTTTGACCGGTATTATTTCATATGGCGAGTTGAATGTACCTTCTCCAGTTGCTTATGCACTTGAGCGGATCGGTCTAACTTGGCGAGGGTTTAATTTGGCGGCAGGGCTTGTAGCTATGGGAGTAATCGCCGGCCTAACAACAGTAATGCTCGTTCTTTATTACGCGCTCACGCGAATTCTTACCGCCATGTCGCGTGATGGTTTGGTGTCATCTTTCTTTTCCGATATAAATAAAAAAACGCAAACCCCAGTAAAAAACACCGTAATTTGCGGATTAATTATGGCCGTAATGGCAGGCTTTATGCCGCTCAGTGCGCTCGCTGAGCTGGTGAATATAGGCACGCTCGCAGCCTTTGTATTAGTGTGTATTGGTGTGATCGTGCTGCGTAAAACTCACCCAGATTTAAAGCGCCCCTTCAAAATGCCAGGGGGGGTAATTTTGCCGGTATTGGGTGTTATTTCTTGCGCAGCCTTAATTAGTTTTTTGCCGTGGCACACGCATGTGCGTTTTGTGTTGTGGTTGGCGGTAGGGTTAGTCATTTATTTCGCTTATGGCTTTCACAAAAGCCGCTTGCGCAAGCAAAGTTAGTCTTATTGATCTGAAGTCGATTCTTACGCAGGAAACCTAAAAAGCGAGCCCTAAATGTGGCTCGCTTTTTTTGCCCTGTTGTTTGTGGCTGACAAAAGTCATCGAAACACTGCATTGTGTGTTATCTAAAGCTGTTGCTATTGATTTAGGTTTGCATGCCCCCATCCTTTTCTAACGTACATTCTGATAATAAGGGGCTTTTATGGTCATGCATTTTCCGGCAATTATTACCTTGCTTGCGTTGTTGTTGTTCACCGTGACCATTTTTGCGGTTGGCGCTGCGCGAATTAAATATGGCGTTAAAGCTCCGGCTACTACGGGCAATGAAAATTTTGAGCGCATATTCCGTGTGCAAATGAATACGCTGGAAAATCTCGTGCTGTTTCTACCCTCGCTGTGGCTTTTCAGCGAATACCTTAGTCCTTTGTGGTCGGGTATTTTAGGCGTGATTTGGTTAATAGGGCGGGTCGATTACATGCTGAGTTACATGCGCTCAGCCGAAGCTCGCAGCCGTGGCTACGCAATAAGTGCATTGGCTTTTCTGGTGTTGGCCATAGGTGCTGCCGTCGGAATTGTTATGCGAATAATGGCTGGGTTGTAGGTTAACCCTCTCACATAAATCGGGCCACTTTAAAAGCCGAAGCTCGGCTGGAATTATCAATGTCTGAATCTTCTGCGTTACCTATCCCAAAAAGATTAAGTCCTTTGCTGGGCCTGCTGCCTTTTTTAACACCCTATGTGTCGCGTTGGGTGTGGACCTTTTTTGCGTTGACCATTGCGTCGGCAACCACTTTGGCATTGCCCGTTGCGTTTCGGCATTTAATTGATTCGGGTTTTTCGTCTGGTCAGTCGGAGCATCTTAATCGCTATTTCATTTTATTATTTGCGTTGTCGATAGTCTTAGCGGTGGCGACTGCACTGCGCTTTTATTTTGTGTCTTGGTTAGGCGAACGCGTGACGGCGGATGTTCGCAGTGCGGTCTACTCCCATATTTTGCGGATGAGCCCGCAGTTTTTTGAACTCACCAAAACCGGTGAAGTACTTTCCCGATTAACTACCGACACCACGCTTATTCAATCCGTAGTGGGCACCAGTTTTTCAATGGGGCTGCGTAATTTATTTATGCTGGTCGGTGGTATTGCAATGCTCATTTACACCAGCCCAGTTTTAGCCGGGTATATTCTTATTGTATTGGTGTTGGTGATCGCGCCTATTTTATTGTTCGGCAGAAAAGTGCGTAGGCTCTCGCGGGACAGTCAAGATCGTGTTGCCGATTCAAGCGCGCTTGCCGGTGAAATTTTAAATGCAATGCCGACGGTGCAATCTTACACGCAAGAAAACCGTGAGAGTGCACGCTTCAATGTGTCAGTTGAGAATGCGTTTAAAACAGCGCTCGCACGTATTCGCGCACGTTCCGTTTTAACCGTTGTCGTCATTGTTTTAGTCTTCGGCGCAATTACCTTTGTGTTGTGGATGGGCGCGCAAGCCGTGATGGCGGGGCAAATGACCGGTGGCGAATTATCGCAATTTATTATTTATGCTGTGTTAACAGCCGGTGCAATTGGTGCGATTACCGAAGTATGGGGTGAACTGCAGCGCGCAGCAGGTGCAACTGAGCGTTTGATGGAATTGCTTCAACTTAATTCGCCAGTGGTGGAAACTTTGCAACCCAAAACCTTACCCGCAACGGGTGACGGAATCGAATTCGATCACGTTAATTTTTCGTATCCCTCTCGCTTGGAAACGCGTGCACTAAAAAACTTCACGCTAAAAATTCGCCCCGGTGAACACGTTGCATTAGTCGGACCTTCTGGCGCGGGTAAAACGACCTTGTTTCAACTGTTATTTCGCTTCTACGATCCGCAGTCGGGGGTTGTGCGTTTTAATGGTGTTGATCTGCGCGATTTAACGTTTAGATATGCGCGTGAACCTTTCAGTATTGTTCTGCAAGAAACAGTCATTTTTGCCGGTAGTGTTTTAGATAATATTCGCTATGGAAATCCCGAAGCGAGTTTGGAAGACGTTAAGCGTGCAGCGCATATGGCAGCCGCTAGCGAATTTATTGAAGCCTTGCCGCAAGGCTACGATACTTTTCTGGGGGAACGCGGTGTGCGCTTGTCGGGCGGGCAACGTCAACGTATTTCCATAGCGCGCGCTATTTTAAGTAATCCTCCTATTTTATTATTAGACGAGGCCACCAGCGCCTTGGATGCGGAAAGCGAACAACAAGTACAACAAGCGCTCGACAACGCAGCGCACAATCGCACAACCTTGGTGATTGCCCATCGTTTAGCAACGGTACAAGCCGCAGATAGAATTATCGTTATGGACGCTGGTGAAATTGTTGCGGAAGGAACCCACGCGCAACTATTAGAAAAAAGCCCGTTGTACGCACGTTTGGCGAAATTGCAATTTACGGATTAACAAAATTGATTGAGCTGTTTTAAACAGTGAAGGAGCTATAAATGAGCGCTGATGAAAATGCGATTTACCAGATACTTGAATTATACAAATCGTCCGTTTATGAAAAGAATGCAGAATTTTTTTTATCGCTTTACGAGCCGTCTGCACGGGTGTTCGATACCTGGGAGGAGTGGGTTTTTGAAGGCCTCACAGCGCGCCAACCCGTCATTGAAAATTGGTTTGGTTCTTTAGGCGATGAGCGGGTCACGGTAAATTTCAGTGACGTGCAACTTTCGCAATCGGGAGAACTTGCAGTTCTCACCGCAGTGGGAACTTATGCGGCTATTTCGCCCGAGAATGAAGAATTACGTTCAATGCAAAACCGTTTTACTTGGGCACTAAGGTTAACTAACGGGCAATGGAAAATAATTCACGAGCATACGTCTGTGCCCATCGCCAATGATTTAACCGCGAAACTGCAGCGCGATTAATGCGCTTTCATGCGCGCTGTTTTTTCAGCGCACATCTCTTCCATTATTGTTTAAATAACTTCACACGTGCCATAAGCACAGAACTAACAACCAATCCCAACGCAATCAGCACGCCCAAAAATTCGCGGCATTCTTCAATGTAAGGTTTTTGAGGATTCATTCCCTGCATTAAGGGCTCTTCTGCCATGTGTAAATAATATTGGTAAGCACCAGGCGCGCTGTTCAGTATCTCCAAGCTGCAAATTGCCACGGCGAACCAAAACATGGGGCGGTAAAATTTATTCGCCATCAGCAGCAAGGGAACTAAAGCGCAAATAACGTAAAAGCTTACCCAAATCAGCGGATCGGGGTCGTTAAATTGCAATCCAGCGAAGGCTAAAAGAATAAGACCAAAAACACCGTAAATTGCTTTGAGGAAGATATTCATCATAGAAAGCCTATAAGTCGGATTGGGCGAGCAACTGTGCGCGCTATTGTATCCACTTATCTGTTTTCTACTAGCGAAAAATTTGATTGAACATTTTTTTAACGAAGTAATTAAACGTAAGCGCTATGGCGATACGGCTAAGAATTGTCCGGTTAAATAACTGGTGCCATTTATAACACCAACGCTGTGGGATGGATAAACCTCGCGCAATTCGATGGCCGCATTGCGGTTAACCAAACGCACCAGGTGTTTGTCGTATTCGGTTTCTGAGCCTTGTACAACTAATTGATAAAGTGCCAGCGTATCGCCAGAACGCAATCCATTATTGGCTCCACCTTGTAATAAAATTTGGTTTTGACCGGGGCGCGAATCAATTTGCGCAATGTAGGGCTGGCATTGGATAACCGCACCCACTTCTTTTGATGCCATTTTCACCAAACCTTTAATTTGTTGCCCGTAATCAGTATGCCAAAATAATGGCGAGCCAAACCCCACATCTTTTGTTAAGCCCCAAATGCCGTAGGTGTTGTAGTGTTTGACGAATAATGTTTGGCCAGTAAAACCGTCACGCAAATTCACTTGAAAGCTGAAAATGCGTTCGCGTTTATCAAAACGATTTTTCACTTCAATAAAATCAAATAGCCCATTTAAAAAGCGGGTATACAAACCCGGGTTGTAAGTGGCCTCTGGATGAGTCATGGTCATGTCCACAATTTCTCCGGTCAACACGAGCTGTGTGTGTTGGTTGCGAGCAAGCTTTTGAATTTGTTGGGCGAGCAATGTGTCATCGCTTAGGGAAGGTGAGGGCAAACTTTCCGTTAATTGAATGGGCGTAATCGCTTTGTGTTTTGCAACGAGCTGTTCACCGAGCATTTGCGGTAGTTGATGCTCTGCATCGTTAAGCGCCCCCGCATTTGAACTGCCGGGGTTTAAACGAGGGAAGGCGGTCAGTAACAAAGATTTATGCAATGAATTATTTTCACCGCTGCGGCATTGGTTGTTCCCGCGCTGAGATTCTGCTTTGGATTCCACTACGGTTGCAGCTGGCTTGGCTTCGGGAGTCGTTATGGGTGCAATTTCTTCCGTTGGTGCTGCGTTGTTGGCTTTTGGAATACTCTGGTTGTCGAACGGCAAGCTGGTGTTTGCACTTTCGCTGGCTGTGGCCGCAGGTTTGGGCTGCACGGGTTTCAAGTCACTCATCGCCCAGCTAGCGGAAGCAAGCCAGAATGCGGAAGGAATAATCAATAAACGCAGTAGCCGAGATCGAATAGGCATGACAAACTCCCGCCACAATGAAATTCAACGCCAAAATGGTTGTCTTAAAGACCCTGTGAGGGTTATCGGCCAGAACAGCCGCTTCTTAAATACGAATTGCTCAAGCTAGGGAGAAAACATGTCGTTAGCGAAAGTCTTAGGCGCCTTAATTGTGATGGGGCTGGTCGTTGCCTGTGAAAGCCCCGGCCGCAACTACACGGATACAAAGCTGGTAGAGACGCTGGAAATTGAAATCATGCCCAACACCAGCAAGATGTTCGTTTACCGTTTACGCCTGCCGGAAGACCGTATGGCTAATGGAGTTAAAATTGAGCGTGGCGGGTTGGGTGGCGGTGACCGTGGCGATCGCGGTGGCATAGCGATAAGCAGTTCAACTCCCAAACGCCTGCTAGAAAACACAGGCTACGTGGTGGAAAAGATGGGCTACTGCCGTGAGGGGTTTTTAGAGATTGATTCCAGCGTGGCCCCCTACAACTTGTGGGTAAAAGGCGAATGTAAAGAAGGCGCAACCGATGAGGACAAGAAAAAGTTTGGCACCAAGCAAACTCTGCCGGTAAAGCTCGCCAAATAATCAACGCAACCCCTGCACCTTTGATAAGTCTTTAGGCGCGAATCCCGCTATAATTCGCGCCTTTTTCGCCCTCCCGTGGATTGCCTCATGTCTTTACCTACTTTAATTCTCAATGCCCAAGCCGACCGTCGTCTTAAATTAGGCCACCTTTGGATTTACAGCAACGAAGTCGATGTTGCCCGTTCGCCGCTCAAGCAATTTGAAATGGGCCAGCAAGCCTTGGTGACAACGCATAGCGGCAAGCCGCTGGGCATTGCGCTGATGAATCCAACAAGTTTGATTTGCGGGCGAATCATTAACCGCGATGAAAGCCATCCGCTCAATAAATCTTTGTTAGTTCACCGGTTTAAGCAATCCTTGGCGCTCCGCGAACTCACTTTCGATCAGCCTTACTACCGTCTAGTGTATGGCGATTCAGATTTGTTGCCGGGTTTGGTGGTTGATCGTTTTGGCGATTATCTGGTGGTGCAAATTGCCAGCGCAGGTATGGAATTGGTGAAAAACGACATTATTGACGCGCTCGTCCAAGTGTTGAAACCAACAGGTATTTTGCTCGCCAACGACCATAGCGCCCGCGCTTTGGAGAATCTGCCGGAGTACACCCAAGTGGTTTATGGCGATGTTCCTCAAGACGTTGAGCTCATCGAAAACGGCACCCGCTTTTTAGCGCCGGTACACGGCGGCCAAAAAACCGGTTGGTTTTACGATCACCGAGTTAACCGCGCGCAACTTCAGCAATACGTAAAGGGTAAGCGTGTGCTGGATGTTTTCTCCTACATTGGCGGCTGGGGTGTTCAGGCGGCGGTAGCGGGTGCGAGTGAAGTTTATTGTGTGGATGTTTCTGAAGCCGCGCTGGATTACGTGGAAAAAAATGCGGCGCTCAATGGTGTTCAAGACAAGGTGACTTGCTTTGAAGGAAAAGCCATTGATGTGCTCAAGCACCTGATTGCGGAAGATGAACGCTTTGATGTTGTGGTGCTCGACCCGCCCGCGTTCATCAAAAAACGCAAAGACCAAAAAGCTGGGGAAGCTGCTTACCGTCACATCAATGAATTGGGTATGCGTTTATTGGGGCGCGATGGTCTGCTGGTCGCAGGTTCCTGTTCAATGCATTTGGGCAAAGATACTTTGGTGGAAATTGTTCGCGCCGCTGGCCGCCATTTGGATCGCCATGTGCAAATTATTGGGCAAGGTGGGCAGGGACCAGATCACCCGGTGCATCCGGCCATTCCAGAAACGGATTATTTAAAAGCGGTTTTTGCGCGGGTTTATTTGGCCTAGCGAAAACGAAAAAGCCGCTTGTGAAGCGGCTTTTTTTATTTTGCGTCGATGTTTACTCATCACGCAGGCTTAGGATTTTCCAGCCGCGCTCCTGCGCGACTTTTCTCAGGCGGTCATCAGGATCAACCGCAACGGGATTTGGGACCTTTTCCAGCAAAGGCAAATCATTGATGGAATCGCTGTAGAAATAGGCGTCCTTCAAATCGTAATTCTTTTCCTTCAACCATTCATTTAAGCGCACGACTTTTCCGCCTTGGAAGCAAGGTATGCCTGTACCCTTGCCGGTGTAACGGTCACCCACAATTTCCGCATCGCTCGCCAAAATATCATCCACCCCTAAATAAGCGGCAATCGGGTGAGTCACGAAGCTGTTGGTGGCAGTAATGATCAACAAATAATCGCCTTGCTCGCGGTGCTGCTGCAAGAGCGCTTTGGCTTTGGGGAGCATCATGGGTTCGATAAAATCGCGCATAAACTCCGCGTGCAACACGGCTAGCTCGTCTAGCGTGTAGCGCGTTAAAGGCGCAAGCGAGAAGCTCAGGTATTCGTGAATATCCAGAGTCGCGGCTTTGTATTGTTGGTAAAAACGGTCGTTGGCTTCCGCGTAAGCCTGTGCATCAACCAGGTTTTTTTGGACGAGAAATTCGCCCCAACTGTAGTCGCTGTCACCAGCAAGAAGAGTGTTATCCAAATCAAAAATAGCGAGGCGCACAGGTTACCTTCTTGAGCAAAATGAGGGGCTTGGGTGAGGGCAGCTAGCATAACCAGTGCGTTCTGGCAGCTCAACAAAGATTTACTTGAAGGATGCTTTCTGTCGGGACTTGCGGCTTTAGATAAGCCTGTTATAGTGCGGAAAAAGCTGTTCCACAGCGCAACATTTTATAGGGATGATTCCCGTGATAGATAGCGATGGTTTTCGCCCAAATGTGGGCATTGTATTGACGAATGACCAAGGCCAATTGCTTTGGGCTCGTCGGGTAGGCGGGCAAGATGCCTGGCAGTTTCCGCAAGGTGGTATCAACGAGCGTGAGTCGGCTGAGCAGGCACTGTACCGTGAGCTGCATGAAGAAGTAGGTTTGCATCCGCAAGACGTTGAGATTTTGGCCTGCACACGCGGTTGGTTGCGGTATCGCTTGCCAGATCGCCTTGTGCGCCACAACTCGCAACCGCTGTGCGTTGGCCAGAAGCAAAAATGGTTTTTGCTGCGCTTGCGTAGCGATGAATCCCGTATTTCCCTGAACAACGGTGGCCGACCTGAGTTTGACGACTGGCGTTGGGTGAGTTATTGGTACCCACTCGGCAAGGTTGTATCCTTTAAAAAAGATGTGTATCGCCGGGCATTAAAAGAGCTTTCCCTTGTCCATGCTCAGTTAGAGCTGGAATTGATGGTGGGCCGTTAATTCGTAGTCTGTCCGATAAAAATAGGCTGGGCGGATAATAAGATGTGATCTTAGCTCTTTGCCAAGCGCTATCTCCTGCGCTTCGTACCCTACAATAAGTTATACCTACATAAGTAAGGTCCTATGGTTTCTATGCTGAATTCCCTCCGTTCGATTGTCCAGGAAGTAAATGCCGCGCGCGATTTGCCCTCGGCATTGGGCATTATTGTATCGAGCGTAAAAAGTGCCATGCGTACCCACGTGTGTTCCGTTTACATGCGCGATGAAGAAGGCGGCTATGTGCTCATGGCTACCGATGGTCTTAACCAGAACGCCGTGGGCAATGTCCGCCTCGCAGCCGGTGAAGGTTTAGTTGGCCGCGTGGTTGTGCGCGAAGAGCCCATCAATCTTGAGCAAGCCGAAGCTCACCCAAACTACCAATATTTTCCTGAAACCGGTGAAGAGCGTTACAGCTCTTTCCTCGGTGTACCTATCATCCATCAACGTAAAGTGCTTGGCGTATTGGTGGTACAACAAGTTGAACAACGCCGATTTGACGAAGGCGATGAGGCGTTCCTTGTCACCATGTCTGCCCAGCTTGCCGGCGTAATTGCCCATGCCGAAGCCACTGGTGGTGTTAATCGCGGTAAGAATGAAATTGCCACTCAAGCCCGTTTTATGGGTGTGGCGGGTGCGCCGGGTATCGCCATCGGTGAGGCTGTTGTTATCGCCCCCGAAGCAGATCTTCGCTCCGTACCTTACAAACCCTGTGAAGATGTTGAAGCCGAAATAGCCTTTTTCCAACGCTGCCTTATGGCAGTGCGCGAGGACATCAAAGGCCTTGGTGCCCAGCTTAAGGAGCGCTTGAACCGCGAAGAGCGCGCCTTGTTTGATGCCTATTTAGCGATGCTTGACGATGCTTCCCTTGGCGGCGAAGTGACCGAGCGTATCCGTAAAGGTACCAACGCGTCGTTTGCGTGGAGCGAGGTAATCCTCGAGCACGAGCAGACATTTAATAGCATGCATGACCCTTATTTGCGCGAGCGGGCTACTGATTTGCGCGATCTCGGTCGCAGGGTGTTGGCCTATTTGCAGGAATCCAACCGCAAGAAACGCGTATACCCAGACAAAACGATTCTGATTGGCGAAGAACTCACCGCTTCTATGCTGGGCGAAATCCCGCAAGACAAGCTGGTCGGCTTGGTGTCTGTGGAGGGTTCAAGCAACTCCCACGTGGCTATCCTTGCTCGCGCCATGGATATCCCTACCGTGATGGGTGCGGTAGATCTGCCTTTTATGCAAATGGACGGCCGCCCCGTCATTGTGGATGGCTACCGTGGTGCTGTTTATAGCGACCCCAACGAACACGTTCGCAAGCACTACACGGCTATCGATATTGAAGAGCAAGCGCTGTTCAAGGGCTTGGAAGCCCTCAAAGATTTACCCTGCGAAACCAGCGACCACTATCGTTTGCCCTTGTGGGTCAACACGGGTCTTATGGCGGATGTTGTACGTTCGCTGGAACGCGGTGCAGAGGGTGTCGGTTTGTACCGTACCGAAGTCCCGTTCCTAATGCGTGACCGCTTCCCAACGGAAGAAGAACAGCGTGCTATTTACCGTGAACAACTGGCGGCCTTTGCGCCTTTGCCGGTGACGATTCGTACGCTCGATATCGGTGGCGATAAAGCACTGCCGTATTTCCCCATCGAGGAAGATAACCCCTTCCTGGGCTGGCGCGGTATTCGTGTAACTCTTGATCACCCCGAGATATTTCTTGCGCAAGTGCGTGCCATGATTAAGGCAAGTGAGGGGCTAGATAACCTCCGCATACTCCTGCCGATGATTACCAACGTGCCGGAAATGGAAGCTTCCAAAGCCTTGATCACTCGCGTTTATAAAGAGTTAGTTGAAGAAGGTTACAAGGTCAAAATGCCCCCTGTGGGCGCAATGATTGAGGTTCCAGCGGCGGTATACCAAGCCCGTGAGTTATCGGCGCTATCGGAATTTTTATCGGTTGGTAGTAACGACCTGACACAATATTTATTAGCGGTGGATCGCAACAACGCGCGCGTGGCAGATTTATACCAAGCATTTCATCCCGCCGTTTTGCGCGCTTTGCAACACATCGTGAATGAAGCCCATGCCGAAGGCATTAGCGTTAGTATTTGTGGTGAGCTAGCCGGCGACCCGGGCGCGGCCATTCTGTTGATGGCGATGGGCTTCGACATGCTTTCCATGAGCGCTACCAACTTGCCCAAAGTTAAATCTGTTATTCGAGGTATTAGCTTGAGTCTCGCCAAGGATCTGCTGGCTGAAGTCATGACCATGAGCAATGCTGATCAAATTCGTGAGCGCGTAGAGCAAGCCTTGAACGACGCTGACGTAACTCGCCTCATTCGCCCAATGGGTTCGGATGATTTTGAGGAATAAGGCAGTCTTTTAGTGTTACACGTCAAAATTTAGGGGCTGGTATCCTCGCGAATATTCACATGGACGTGAAGTAGAATAGCAATGCAGGAGCAATTGTGGCGCGAGGAGCCAGATCTTAAAATCAAAAATCTGGATTACTCGCTTCGCTCGTCCTTTGGGTCAACATCAGGTTGTTCAAAGCACTGTGTGCTTTAGTCCCGCTGCGCGAGGATGACGACTCCCAACTTATTAGATCTCATCCTATTCAAGTAACCAAAGGATGATCTTTTGTTAATTACCACCGTTGGCTTTTTCTATGCTCCAATTTCCCAACTTTAATCCTGTCGCGGTATCCCTAGGTCCATTTGATTTGATGGGTAAAGCTATTGGTCCGCTTGAGGTTCATTGGTACGGCATCATGTACATGCTGGCGTTTTTGTCTGCGTGGTTACTGGCGTTGTATCGCAGTGGTAAGCCTCATTCGCCAATCACCAAAGTAGAAGTTGAAAACCTCATCACCTATGGCGCTTTTGGCGTGATTTTGGGGGGGCGTGTTGGCTATGTGATTTTCTATAACTTTGACCGCTGGATGGGCGACCCACTGTGGTTATTCCGCATTTGGGAGGGTGGCATGTCGTTCCATGGTGGCTTGGTTGGTGTGTTATTGGCCATGTATGTCTATGCGCACCGAATTCGTGTTCCCTATCTTGCGCTAATGGATTTCGTCGCTCCCTTGGTTCCACTCGGTTTGGGCTTCGGGCGAATCGGTAACTTTATTGGGCAGGAGCTTTGGGGGCGTGTGAGTGATGTTCCTTGGGCGATGGTGTTTCCAAAAGCAAGTGACCCTGCTGGCATTGCTCGTCATCCATCCCAGTTATACCAAGCGACGTTGGAAGGCTTGGTAATGTTTATTGTGCTGTTTTGGTTCTCTGCAAAGCCGCGTCCTCGCGGTGCTATTAGCGGTTTGTTTTTGGTGCTCTACGCCTGTTTCCGTTCGCTGGTGGAGAACTTCCGTGAGCCAGATGCAGATATAGGTTTTGATCTTTTAGGTTTTATTACCCGTGGGCAATTGCTCTCGCTGCCCATGTTTATTGCAGGCTTTTGGCTGCTGGGTTACGCCTATTATGCTGAGCGCAAAAAGCAATTAGCGCAAAAAAAACTGGCAGAAGCTGCTAGCATAGCGCCCCAATAAATTTGTTCGTGGATTTGGTTTATGAAGCAATATCTTGAGCTTATGCGTGACGTGGTGGATAACGGCATCACTCGCGGTGATCGCACAGGTACTGGAACCCGCTCCGTATTTGGCCGCCAAATGCGCTTTGATTTGAATGAAGGTTTCCCCTTGGTAACCACCAAAACAGTTCATTTGAAAAGTGTGATTGTTGAATTACTTTGGTTCCTACAAGGCCGTACCGATGTAAATTGGTTAAAAGAGCGCGGTTGCAGTATTTGGAACGAATGGGCGACAGAGTCCGGTGACTTAGGCCCTGTTTATGGCAAGCAATGGCGCAGTTGGGCGTGCCCCGATGGTTCGACCATCGACCAAATCAGTGAAGTCATTGAGCAAATTAAAACTCGTCCCAACTCTCGTCGCTTAATTGTGAGTGCTTGGAATCCTGCTGATTTGCCGGATGAATCTAACAGCCCGCAAGAAAACGTTGCGCAGGGGCGTATGGCGCTGGCGGCATGTCATACGCTGTTTCAATTTTATGTGGCGGAAGGAAAACTCTCTTGCCAGCTATATCAACGCAGCGCAGATTTCTTTTTAGGCGTGCCGTTTAATATTGCCAGCTACGCGTTATTGACGCACATGATTGCGCAGCAGTGTGATCTTGGCGTGGGCGATTTTGTGCATACGTTTGGTGATTGTCACTTGTATAACAACCACATCACGGATGAGATTGTTTACGAGCAGCTTCGTCGTCAACCTCGCGCTTTGCCTAAGTTAGTTATTAAGCGCAAGCCTGCTTCTATTTTTGATTACGAGTTGGATGATTTTGTGTTTGAAGGTTATGAACCACATCCACGCATAGTTGCACCTATTGCGATTTAATGATTGATTGGCGCCAGCGTGCAAATCTGTGTGCGCTAGCGCCTTTAGGTTTTAACCCAAAAGACCTATTGATACGCCTCCATTATGCGCAGCGACATTTGACGATATTGCTTAGCTTCATCGCCTTGTCTGTGCAATAAACCTTCGAGCAAACCGCTATGAAACTTTCCCTTATAGTTGCTACAGCAAAAGATAATGCGATTGGTCGCAACAACGAGCTGCCTTGGCATTTGCCGCAAGATTTAAAATACTTTAAATCTGTGACACTCGGTAAATCTGTCATCATGGGGCGTAAAACCTTCGAATCAATCGGTAAGCCTTTGCCGGGGCGAACCAACATAGTCGTCACCAGACAAAAAAATTGGAATGTTGCAGGCGTGTTGGTTGCGCAAAGCGTAGAAGGCGCATTGGATATCGCTCAGCAATTTCGC
Source organism: uncultured Cellvibrionaceae bacterium (assembly GCA_964581625.1). GTDB lineage: Bacteria > Pseudomonadota > Gammaproteobacteria > Pseudomonadales > Cellvibrionaceae > Cellvibrio. Next base: position 17,269 of record CAZOPE010000023.1, on the reverse strand, counting down.
AATGAGCAATCAAGCCTTGCGGATGAGGTGATGGTGATTGGTGGCGCTGAAATTTATCGCCACGCACTCCCCTTAGCTGATCGAATCTATCTCACGCGCATAGACATCAATGTAGAGAGTGCGGATGCATTTTTTCCAGAATTGCCTGTGGCTGAATGGAAACTTGTTTCTGAAAATGCTGGCGATGCCGATGCAAATTTAAAACATCGCTTTATGGTATTTGAAAAAATCAACTAAATTAATTTTTGTTAATGACTAGCTGAACACTACCTACCTTAAATCCAAACTTTGAAAGTGTTGATTCATTCAGCACGGTTTTATCGTCAACACGCCACATCCAGTCATCCACATTTACATTGATTGTGGAATTGTTGTATTTCACTGCCAACACATAATGTAAGTTAATTGCGTTACCCGCAAATTTTCCCTGACCAATGCCTACTACATCACCAGCGGTTGCGTTGAAAAGTGTGGGCTGTGTTGGTGTGAGCGTCCAAGTTCTATATTGAATCTCGCCATTGTTAAAAATAAATTTTTCTTCGAGCGTGCCAATATTATTCTGCCAAGACGCTTTTATACTGGCAGTAAAATGGCGAATGACTTTTCCGCTTCGATTTTTAACAACCCCTTTGGCGGTTAAATCTCCTTGAAAAAATTCCTGTGGAGTAAGCTTGGGAGTATTGTTTGCGTAATCGTTCACGCTGATGTTCGAACATCCTGACAGCGTCAGTAGCGCTCCCAGAAGTAAAGCGAAGGAGGTGTATTTCATAAAAGACCTACTCGAATGAGGGGGGAATCTTTTATAAATACGTTTTTACAGCAAGAATAGATGAGTTACGTGTTGCGAAAATAGCGAGCATAAAAAAGCCAACACGAGGTTGGCCTTTTTGATTAGATAGGTGGCGAAGTATTAATCCAGCTTACTCAAGTCTCTCACCGCACCTTTATCCGCACTGGTCGCGAGCATCGCATAGGCTTTTAACGAAGCCGATACTTTGCGCGGGCGAACTTCCGTAGGCTTCCACGCTGCAGCACCCTTCGCATTTTCCACTGCGCGGCGGGAATCGAGTTCATTTTCAGTCAGTGCAACGTTGATGCTGCGGTTGGGGATGTCAATTTTGATGATATCGCCCGTTTGCACCAAACCAATCGCACCGCCTGCAGCTGCTTCTGGTGATACGTGGCCAATAGATAAGCCAGATGTTCCGCCGGAGAAACGGCCATCGGTTAATAAAGCGCAAGCTTTGCCCAAACCTTTGGATTTTAAATAGCTAGTGGGGTAGAGCATTTCTTGCATGCCGGGGCCACCTTTGGGGCCTTCGTAGCGAATGACGACTACATCGCCTTCCTTCACTTTGCCTTCCAGAATGTCGGCTACCGCTTTGTCCTGGCTTTCCACAACATAAGCTTTGCCTTCAAATACCCAGCAACTTTCATCTACGCCGGAGGTTTTAACGACACAGCCATCAAGAGCGATATTGCCTTTCAATACGGCCAAACCGCCTTCTTTTGAGTAAGCGTGTTCAACGGAGCGAATGCAACCTTCGGCGCGGTCGCCATCGAGCGTTGGCCAGCGGGTAGCTTGGCTAAACGCCACTTGGGTTGGAATACCGGCTGGGCCTGCTTTGTAGAAAGTCGCCACAGCTTCAGACGATGTGCTGATGATGTCCCACTTATCCAAAGCTTCTTGAAAGGTTTTGCTGTGAACTGTTGGCAATTGGTTGTGGAACAGACCGCCGCGATTCAGCTCAGCCAAAATACTCATAACACCGCCTGCACGATGTACGTCTTCCATATGATATTTGGGGGTGTTGGGCGCGACCTTACACAGTTGCGGAACCTTGCGGCTCATCCGGTCAACATCGAACATGGTGAAGGGCACATCGCCTTCTTGCGCGGCAGCCAACAAATGCAGAATGGTGTTAGTGGAGCCGCCCATGGCGATATCCAATGCCATAGCATTTTCAAACGCATCGAAAGTGGCGATGGAGCGTGGCAATACGCTGTAATCATCTTCTTCGTAATGACGTTTGGTGATGTCTACAATGCGACGACCCGCTTCGAGGAAAAGTTGTTCGCGGTCGGCGTGAGTTGCTAACAAAGAGCCATTGCCCGGCAAAGATAGACCCAAAGCTTCGGTCAAACAGTTCATTGAGTTGGCGGTGAACATACCTGAGCAAGAGCCGCAGGTTGGACAGGCGGAGCGTTCGTAAGCATCAACTTTTTCATCGCTGGCTTTGTCGTCAGCGGCGATAACCATGGCATCCACCAAATCGAGTTTATGCTCGGAAAGTTTGGTTTTGCCCGCTTCCATTGGCCCGCCGGAGACGAAAATCACCGGAATATTCAGGCGCATGGCGGCCATTAACATGCCGGGGGTGATTTTGTCGCAGTTGGAGATGCACACAATGGCATCCGCGCAGTGGGCGTTAACCATGTATTCCACCGAGTCGGCAATGATGTCGCGGCTGGGCAAGCTGTAGAGCATGCCGTCGTGGCCCATGGCGATACCGTCATCGACAGCAATGGTATTGAATTCTTTGGCGACGCCGCCGGCTTTTTCAATTTCGCGCGCAACCAGTTGACCCAAATCTTTTAAATGCACATGGCCGGGAACAAATTGGGTGAATGAGTTGGCGATGGCAATGATTGGCTTGTCAAAATCACCGTCTTTCATGCCCGTTGCACGCCAAAGTGCACGAGCGCCCGCCATATTGCGGCCAGAGGTGGTGGTTTTGGAACGATAGACTGGCATAACTAACCTCGAATTTTTAATGCGGCAAAAACAGATAGGCGCACATCTTACCAGATGGCTCCGGCGAGCCACAGCTAGAAAGTTGCCTTACGCGAGGAGCGAGTTTGGAAGAATTAATAATCCAGCTGCATAAGCGTGACAGGTGTGTGGCGATAGTTTTCCTGCGCAATGGTTTTCCAACCGAGTTTGGCGTAGAACGCGGCTTGATCTGGCGTGAATAGATACAGGCGCTGCAAGTGCTGTTGCCCGGCAAAATCCATTAAGGCTTGCACAAGTTGTTTGCCAAGCCCGCGCCCGCGTTGGTCGCCCCGAACGTAAACGCTGGCGAGCCAAGGCGTTAATTCCGGGTGGCTGTCCATATCGGCTTCAACCAGCGCTGCAGTCCCCAATATCTCATCACCCTCTATCGCGATTAACATGCTAGGAATTGGAGTATCACTTAGATAGCGTTGCATGCGCTCGACGCGCTGCTCAAGGGTTTTACCGGGGTTTAAATAACCCCACTCATCGAAATGCCAGCGTGCGATGGTGGGGATGTGTTGCGGTGCGTGGCGCAGATCAAGAATATTCATAAGCGATCTTTGATTAAAACCTACGCCAATTTTTTGATAAAAATTTTGGAATTGCGTTGATAGTTGTAAAGTACTTGCTTGGCAATCGGCAGGTCTTCCAATTTGCCTTGCTCAAAACCTTGCTCTATAAACCAGTGCGCAGTTTGCGTGGTTAGCAAAAACAATTGCTTGATATTTTGCTTGCGCGCTTGCGCTTCCATTTGTTGTAGCAGCGCAGCGGCGCGCCCACCGTTACGATAATCGGGGTGAGTTGCCACGCACGAAAGCTCGGCCATTTCACCGTAAGGATAAAGCGCAGCGCAGGCGACTATGGTGCCGTCTTTATCCATCACGTGAAATTTAGTGATTTCAGTTTCCAGCAATTCCCGCGAGCGACGCACCAGAATTCCCGCTTCTTCGAGCGGGCGAATTAAATTCAAAATTCCCGCAACATCATCAATCGTTGCCTTCCGTAATTGCTCGTATTGGCCGGAATAAATCATGGTTCCCAAACCATCACGCGTAAATAATTCGGTGAGCAAAGCGCCATCGGTGGTGTAGCTCATGAGTTGTGCGCGTTGTACACCTTGCAGGCAACTTAAATAACAAGCGCTTAATGCCTGCTGCAAATCGTGGTTAAGATGCTCGCCGTTATCGGTGAGGTAATCGTGGCACTCTTTTAAGGAGAGCTGACGAACCAAATTGCCGTCTTCATCAGTCACGCCGTTGCCTTCCACAAACGCCAGCAACTTATCGGCCTTTAGTGCGCTCGCCACGTGAGTGGCTACATCGCTGAACGACAAATTAAAAATTTCACCGGTCGGCGAATAGCCCATGGGCGATAACAACACCACAGCGCCGGGGTTGAGCACGCTTTGCAGCGATTGCACATTCACTTTGCGTACTTTGCCGGTGTGTTGTAAATCAACACCGTCGATTACACCGTAAGGCATTGCCACCACAAAATTACCGCTAATGACCTGCATGTCTGCATCGTGCATAGGCGAGTTTGGCAGCCCGGTTGAAAGTGCTGCTTCAACGGTGGTGCGCGCTTCGCCGATCGCTTGAATCACCAGTCTCAAACTTTCGGTGTCGGTAATGCGCAAGCGCTGATGAAATTCGCTGTAGGTATCCGCCAATTGCAAGCGTTCATCAATTTGCGGGCGAGCGCCGTGCACGAGCACCAGTTTCACATCCAAACTGCACAGCAAGGCGATGTCGTGGACAATGTTGTGAAAGTTGGCGTGGCTAATAGCTTCGCCCGGCAACATAATCACAAAGGTTTTGTCGCTGTGCCGGTTGATGTAGGGCGTGGAGTGACGAAACCACTTAACATATTCTTGTGTATTAGAGGTTTGGGTGTTGGACACGATAGTTCTCTTAATAATGTGCTTAAACCAAAATAGTTTTTTGCAGTGCGTTGCTTTCTTCTGCAGCGAGCAACATTTCAACCGCTAATAATGCCTGCTGCGCAGAAAAACGCAAAGTATCTTTTCCATTTATCGCATCGGCGATATTGCGGTAAAAGAGTTCATAACAGCCGTGCTCGCTTTCTATTTTTGTTTCGCGCGCGTCAGATTCCTGTTGTGTTACCAGCGTTCCAAAATTATCGCTCCCGTGCTGTGCCCAATCGGGCTGGTAGGGGCGTGATCCATTCATTAATTGGCGCTCCTGTATATCCTGCCCAAACTTTAAGAACGAGCCTTTATCACCATGAATGCTGACGGTTGCGCCTTTAGCACTTACAAAGGTGTTTGAGCGCAGAAGCACGCGCATATCCGGATAGTAGAAACACACATTGAAATAATCTGTAGAGCCCTCCGCCCGTCGCAAACTGCGCATATCGGCATTCACCGCTTGAGGTCTTCCCAATAAGGTCAACATGGAATCGAGCATATGTACTCCTAGATCCCACCATGTACCTGAGCCAGGTAATTTATCTTCCTTCCACAATTTATGAGTGATGTTGTTGCGGAAGCGATCGTAATGCCATTCGATTTCCACGACTCTACCCAATGCACCCGATTCAAGAATTTTCTGCACAGTTAAATGATCAGTCTCCAAACGCTTATTGTGAAAAACTGCCAGAATTTTGTGTTGCTGCTGTGCGAGTGCAATTAATTCTTCGCCTTCTTGAATTGAAAGCGTAAAGGGCTTTTCAGTAACAACGTGTTTTCCCGCAAGCAAAGCGGCTCTGGTCATGGAGAAATGAAATTCATTGGGTGTGTTCACGACCACAATATGAATGTCCGGGTTTGTAAGAATCTCCTCGAAACTTCTTGCTAATTTTACGTTTGGAAAATCCGTAAGTGCGGAATCACCGGAGCGTTGCAAAATCGTGTGAAGATGCAACTGCGGCTCGGCTGCAATGAGTGGTGCGTGAAAAACTTTTCCGGACATGCCGTAGGAACAGAGAGCGACGTTTAGCATATTAACAACAAAATTTCCTAATCAAATTCTGAACAATTTTCACCGCAGGTTCCAGTTGGTCGATGCTGATAAATTCGTCGGGTTGATGCGCTTGATTGATGGACCCAGGCCCGAGGATAACTGTTTGCATGCCTAGTTGCTGCATAAAAGGCGCTTCAGTGGCGAAGGCAACGCTTTCAGATGCATAACCGGTTAATTGCTCGCACACTTTTACCAGTTCTGATTCGGCGGGTTCATCAAAAGGTTCTACACCTTCAAAGAGTGATGAAAAAACAATATCGGTTCCGCTTTTTTCTGCGATTGGATTTAAACGGTTTTGAATTGCTTGCCGAAGTTCTTCGTTGTCCATGCCAGGCAGTAAGCGCAAATCGAAATGCAATTCGCACTCGCCACAAATTCTGTTTGCGCCGTCGCCACCGTGAATGCAACCCAAATTTAACGTGGGCGTTTGCACCGCAAAGCCGGGATTGCGATATTTCAATTCCAGTTCGCTACGCATGCTCATTAGTTCGCTCATGACGTGGGTCATGGCATCCAATGCACTTTTTCCCAAGGCTGGGTTTGAAGAATGCCCCGCTTGGCCGCGCACGCGAATGGCTTCCATCATGATGCCTTTGTGCATGCGAATCGGTTTGAGTTCGGTGGGTTCGCCAATCACCGCATAACGCGCTTTCGGTTTTCCGCTTTGCGCTAAAGCTCGCGCGCCGCTCATGCTGCTTTCTTCGTCCGCTGTGGCGAGAATAATCAGCGGGTGTTTAAGCGGTTTGTCCAAAAAGGGTTTAACGGCGGCCAAAATCACGGGGAAAAAGCCCTTCATATCGGTTGCGCCTAAACCAAAAAGTTTCCCCTCTTTTTCCGTTAAAGTGAACGGATCGCTGTTCCAGCGGTTGGCGTCGTAAGGCACTGTGTCGCTGTGGCCCGCAAGCACCAAACCACCATCGCCGCTGCCAAGTGTTGCTATGAGGTTGGCTTTGCCGGGTTGCGCGAGCGGAATAATTTGCGTGTTGAATCCTAAATCGCTAAACCAATTGGCCAATAATTCAATCACTGGCAGATTCGGCATATCCCAGCTTGCAACGCCGCAACTTACAGAGGGCAGGGCGACAAGTTGAGCTAGTTGGGCTTGATAAGGTTTAAGGTCTAAGGTCATTTTGTGTTCCGTTACCTTTGCCTCGAATAGAGGCTTTGGTTAGAGGCTGTATCGTGTGACATATATAGACAGACAATCGCCCAACGCGCTGTGAAATGCAAGTTTTGGTGAGGCGACCGAGCGAATCGGGGCATGGCTAGTGTCCCTAATCAGCTAGACTAGCTACAATCTCCTCAATAAAGAAAAGATCAGGATTGCTGTTATGGCTTTTGACCGTGTACTGGATTTACGTGGCGTCTTAATGGATTTGGTGGCTGATGGCCGCCTGTCGCAAGAGGATACGAACGTGTTGCTGGGTTCATCGCGCACGCGTGAGCAGGCGATCATGCATCCGCTCGTTTATGTGGCCACGCAAAATTTAGATGACCAAAAGCGGCCCGGAAAAATTTTAGATGGTGATGCCTTAACCGATTGGCTCGCGCAAAAATCCAAACATCCTCTTTTTCATATCGACCCCATGAAAATTAACACCGCCAAGGTGACAGAAATCATGGGGTACGCCTTTGCGAAGCGTCACGGCATTCTGTGTGTTGAAGTAACGGCCGATGAAGTAGTAATCGCCTGTACACAGCCTTTTGTTGCTGGTTGGGAACCGCAGTTAGAGCATGTGGCGCGTCGGCGTGTTAAACGTGTTGTCGCCAACCCTGCCGATATTGAACGGTATATGGTGGAGTTCTACACCCTCGCGCGCTCGGTGAGTGGAGCCAGTGGCGGCGCCTCAGCTTCAGCGATTACTAATTTTGAGCAACTGGTTGAGCTGGGCAAATCCACAGATCCCGATGCCAATGATCAGCACATCGTAAAAATTGTGGACTGGCTGCTGCAATACGCTTATGACCAGCGCGCGAGCGATATTCATATTGAGCCTCGCCGCGATGTAGGCCGCATTCGTTTTCGTATTGATGGCGTTTTGCATTACGTTTACGAATTACCTGCGAATGTCGCAACCGCAGTAACGGCGCGTTTTAAGGTGCTGGGCCGCATGGATATTTCCGAGCGCCGCAAACCGCAAGACGGGCGTATTAAAACGCGCCGCAGCGATGGCAGCGAAATTGAGTTACGTATGAGTACCTTGCCAACGGCGTTTGGTGAAAAATTAGTAATGCGTATTTTTGACCCAGAAGTGTTGCTGCGCAGCTTTACCGATTTGGGTTTGGTGGGTGAGGACTTTACTCGCTGGCGCACAATGCTCGACCGCCCCAACGGAATTTTGTTAGTCACTGGGCCAACCGGGTCTGGTAAAACCACCACGCTCTATTCGTCGCTTCGCCAGGTTGCAACGGCTGAGGTAAACGTAAGCACCATTGAAGATCCTATTGAAATGGTGGAGGAAAGTTTTAACCAAACCCAAGTGCATCACAAAATTGGTTTAGATTTCGCAGCCGGTATTCGCAGCCTAATGCGGCAAGATCCAGACATTATTATGGTGGGCGAAATTCGCGATTTAGAAACCGCGCAAATGGCGGTGCAAGCTGCGCTTACTGGGCACTTGGTCTTATCAACAGTTCATACTAACGATGCACCTTCAACTGTTGCGCGTATGTTGGATTTAGGAATTCCTTCTTATTTAATTAACGCAACTTTATTAGGCGTAATGGCGCAGCGTTTAGTGCGTACGCTTTGCCCTCACTGTAAAGAAGAGGGGCATATAAGTGCAGATGACTGGCAACAACTGGTCGCGCCGTGGAAAGTGAATGTTCCCGCAAAAATTTATCGCCCCGTGGGTTGTTTGGAATGCCGTAACACCGGTTATTTAGGGCGGCAGGGTTTGTACGAAATTTTAGTGTTGTCCGAAACCCTAAAAGAAAAAGTCACCAGTGATTGCAATATTATCGACATGCGCAAGCAAGCCATGAAAGAAGGCATGCGCACACTGCGTTTGTCCGGCGCGCAAAAAATTGCGGCGGGTTTAACAACGCTTGAAGAAGTATTGCGCGTAGCGCCGCCCGCAGAAAAGGCGGGCTAATTGATGCTGAAAACGGCAATTGTTTATGGTGGTGTACGCGAAGGCGGCAATACTCTTAAGATCATTAATGCAGTTGCCCAACAACTAGCGGCAGATACTTTTAATGTCTCCCGCTACAATATTTCCTTTTACGATCACGAGCACAAAAATCGTGATGACGATTTCCTCCCTCTTATTCGTCAACTAGTCACTTACGACCGCTGGATTTTTGCCTCACCCGTTCATTGGTACACCATGAGCGCCCAGCTCAAAGTATTTATTGATAGGCTTTCTGATTTGGCTGAAATAGAGCAAGAGCTTGGCAGCCAGCTTAGCGGCTTAGGTGCGGCACTTATTGCAACCGGCGTTGAGGAAAACTGCCCGCTATGTTACGAAGATGTTTTTATCAACAGCTTCAATTATCTGGATATGAGTTATTTGGGCTGCCTCTATGTGGATACAAGCAAAAGCATGGCTCAGGACATGGATTTGCTCATAAGTCCATTTGTTGAATTACTTGCGTAATCAATATTCCGAGACCTTTGCGCAATGACTGCGCTCGATATCAATGCGTTAAAAATGGCTAAAAATAGTCATTTACGTCGTGTAAAGGCCACATTCGCTCATTTCTTTCTCTGGTTAGGCTCATGTCATTCAAGTGACCTAAAAGTCACTTAGTCTCACTTGGTTCGGTTATTGCCTTAACCCAACTAAAGCCGTTAAAACACAGCTAACACCCATAAAACCTAATTGTGCGCACTTTTAGGGCGCATTAAAAAATTGTTTGCACTCTTTTGTGTCTTTGTGTTGGTTTTGTCTTTTGCTGGTGGCAGTTAATCCACCTATTCAATAACGAGGAAGGTAAGCTTTATGGCCATTCGTGTTGCCATTCATCACGTCACTGAATACAAGTTTGACCGTTTAACATCACTCTTTCCGCATGTACTCCGTTTGCGCCCGGCACCGCACTCACGCACAAAAATCCACAGTTACTCATTAAAAATTGAGCCAGAAAACCATTTTATTAATTGGCAACAAGACCCGTTTGGAAATTTTCAAGCGCGCTTGGTTTTTCCAGATCAATGCGAAAAATTAAAGATATCGGTAGAAGTTATTGCCGAGATGACCTCTATTAACCCCTTTGATTTTTTTGTCGAAGAATACGCTGAATGCATTCCCTTTGAATACGCAGAGCAATTACACCGCGAATTAATTCCTTATTTGGAAACCACAGAAAGTGGTCCGCAATTACTGGAGTTGGTTGATGATATAAAGGCAGAGATTCGCCATAGAGTCTTGTCTGAAAAACCGTGGCACGTGAACGACTTTTTGGTGCAAGTAAACCAACGATTGCAACAAATGATTGGCTACGGTGTTCGCCTTGAACCCGGTATACAAACCTGTGAAGAAACGCTGACTCTCGCAAAAGGCTCATGCCGCGATACAGCTTGGCTGTTGGTGCAAGTTTTTCGCCACCTTGGCTATGCCGCACGTTTTGCATCGGGATATTTGGTTCAATTAACGTCAGATATAAAAGCGCTTGATGGTCCCAGCGGGCCGGAAAAAGATTTCACCGATTTGCATGCATGGACAGAAATTTTTATTCCCGGTGCAGGTTGGATTGGTTTAGATCCAACATCGGGTCTATTAGCAACAGAAGGCCATATTCCACTGGCATGCACGCCAGATCCAATATCTGCCGCCCCTATCACGGGTGCAACAGGTAAATGTGAAGTTGAGTTTGCCTACAGCAATGAAGTGTTCCGGATTTTAGAAGATCCACGCGTGACTAAGCCTTATACCGAAGAGCAATGGGCGACTATAAATGCCTTAGGTGCTGCGGTTGATCAACAATTAATTGAACAAGACGTACGCTTAACCACCGGCGGCGAACCCACATTTGTTTCTATTGATGATATGGAATCGGAGCAGTGGAATACAGGTGCCTTGGGTGCAGATAAATTAAAGCTCGCTAAAGATTTATTGTTGCGTATGCGCAAAACCTTTGCCCCCTTTGGTTTGTTGCATTACGGCCAAGGCAAATGGTACCCCGGTGAAGAAATTCCGCGTTGGGCACTGGGTTGCTTCTGGCGAACTGATGGTGAACCCCTGTGGCGCGATGAAAATTATTTAGCACGTGTTGATAAATCCTATGGTTTTAATCACGAAAGTGCGAAGAAGTTTGCAACAGCTCTCTGTAAAAAAATTGTCGTCAACTGTGAGCATTTAATTCCGGCTTACGAAGATGTTCTTTACTATTTATGGGCAGAACAACAATTACCTGTCGGTGTAGATCCACTCAAAGCTGATTTGAAAGATGATTTAGAGCGCCGCCGTTTAGCCGCATTATTGTCGCGCGGTTTGAATGTGGAAACAGGTTACGTTCTCCCCATAGAGTGGAATTACGCTCATAGCACTTGGTTAACGGGGCGCTGGAAATTACGCACGGGCGAACTCATGTTGATTCCGGGTGATTCACCGCTCGGTCTACGTTTACCGCTAAATTCCGTTGGTTTTCCCGAAAAAGAATACGATCGCTATCAGCCTGAATCAGATCCTATCGAAGAAAAACCAGTGCTGGATACTGCTGGCAGAACCCAGCAAGCCGTTCGTGTTAGCGCACTTGAGCAGCTTGTGCAAAAGTTTTCGTCCAAACGTAAAAACAATCAAAAGGCGACTGCCCAAACCATCTCTGAACAAAAAGTAAAACCGAAGGCAGAAGAAAAGCCACATTATTTAGAAGCAGGCTACGTTGTTCGCACGGCCATGTGTTTTGAGGCGCGTGAAGGCCGCATGCACATTTTTATGCCGCCGCTCACTTACCTTGAACACTATGTTGCATTGATTGAAGCGATTGAAGATGTTGCAAAAGAATTGGATATGCCGGTGGTACTTGAAGGTTATGAGCCACCAAAAGATTATCGCATTAAGAAATTTTTAATCACGCCCGACCCTGGTGTAATTGAAGTCAACGTTCACCCGGTAGAAACCTGGCCCGAGCTTGTTAAAAATACTGAAGCGCTGTATGAAGACGCGCGCCAAACGCGATTGGGTACAGAAAAATTTATGTTAGATGGTCGCCACTCAGGAACCGGCGGCGGAAATCACGTTACTTTTGGTGGTTGGACTCCTGCAAACAGTCCATTTTTACGCAGACCCGATTTGTTGCGTAGCTTGGTTACGTTTTGGCAGCATCACCCCGCGTTGTCTTATTTGTTTTCTGGGTTATTTATTGGGCCTACCAGCCAGTCGCCACGGGTCGATGAAGGCCGTGATGAAATGCTCTACGAATTAGAAATTGCCTTCAAAGAAATGCCAGATGGTTTGGTAGATCAACCTTGGCTAACCGATCGCCTTATGCGCAATTTGTTAATCGATATCACGGGCAATACGCATCGCGCAGAATTTTGTATCGACAAACTCTATTCGCCTGGCACCGCAAGTGGTCGTCAGGGTATTTTAGAATTCCGCGGTTTTGAAATGCCGCCCCATGCGCGCATGTCGCTCGTACAAATTTTATTGTTGCGCTGTTTAATTAGCCGATTCTGGAAAGAGCCCTACAAAAAGCCTCTGGTGCGTTGGGGTACAGCGCTACACGATAAATTTATGTTACCGCATTATGTGTGGGAAGACATGCGCGACGTGGTGCGTGATTTAAACGATCACGGTTATCCATTCCAACTTGAATGGCTCGCTGCATTTGAGGAATTTCGTTTTCCACATTATGGCCGTGTTCAACTCGACGATATTCAAATTGAATTGCGCTGGGCGATTGAACCTTGGCATGTACTGGGTGAAGAAATTTCAAGCTTTGGTACATCGCGTTACGTAGATTCATCGATTGAACGCTTACAAGTAAAAGTTAATGGTTTGGTTCCGGGGCGCTACGTACTCGCCTGTAACGGTCGTCGCGTTTGCTTAAATGCAACGGGTAAACACGGTGAGTTTGTTGGCGGTGTTCGTTACCGTGCGTGGCAACCGCCGTCAGCTTTGCATCCAACCATTGGCATTCATTCGCCCTTGGTGTTTGATTTAATTGATACATGGAACGGAAAAAGCGTTGGCGGTTGCACCTATCACGTTAGCCACCCCGGTGGTCGCAGTTATGATCGCTTCCCCGTTAACGCAAATGAGGCTGAATCTCGTCGCGGCAATCGCTTTTTCGATTTCAACCATACCCCGGGCGCTTTACCTGTTTCGCCTGCGGGGAAAATTTTGCGTGAATTTTTTGAACATAAACATCCACCTAGACCTATGGCTCCGCCAGCAGAGGAACCGGCTGATGAATATCCTCATACGTTGGATTTAAGGCGATGAGTGGAGTGAGAGGCAACATTTTGGTGCTGCTGATGTGTTAAACAGGGAATCGTCATCCTCGCGCAGCGGGGATCCAGTTATTGATTTTAAATTGTTAACGGCTGGATTCCCTCTGCGCGAGGATGACGATTTCGCAAAAAATGAGATTCCGGTTTGCTTAGAATAATTTCGCTGCCACCCTTTAAACGAAACATTGGAGTATAAAAAGAGCTAAAATGACGTCATCAAAAGCCATCCTAGATGTTAAGACCCATGACTTTATATTCCGCGCAGATGGAAAATCCAATTTCTAGCCAATCGCAATTTCAATATCAGCCCTCTACGGATGGCGTAGACGAAGCCTATGCCGGTACTGGCGAAATTCGCTCGCATTGGAAATATTTGCTGGACAGCTTGCACAGCCTTGGTGCTGATGCCATTGAAGAGCGTCAAAAGAAAGTTCGCCGCATTTTGCGTGATGACGGTGCGACTTATAAAATATACGACGAGCCCAATGCAAACCAAACCTGGCAACTCAATCCCGTCCCGCTGCTGATTAGCAGTGAGGAGTGGAGTCAAACCGAAACTGCCTTAGTTGAACGCGCCGAATTATTTAACGCAATTTTGCTGGATATTTATGGTGACCGAAAATTAATTCAGCAGGGAATTATTCCGCCTGAATTATTGTTTTCACACACGGGCTACTTGCGCCCATGCCATCAAGTCAAAATGCAGGGCGACCACCAATTAATTTTGCACGGTGTTGATTTAATTCGCGGGCCAGATGGAAAAATGAAAGTCATGGCAGATCGTACCCAAGCACCATCGGGCGCTGGCTACGCGTTAGAAAATCGCACGGTTATGAATCGCGTTTTCCCCAGTTTATTTCGCGATAGCCACGTTCATCGCCTTTCGTTATTTTTTTCGCGTATGCGACAAAAATTACACGAATTAAATCCCAATGGTGGCATTGCCCGCATTGTTGTCTTAACGCCCGGTGCCTATAACGAAACTTATTTTGAACACGCCTACCTTGCTAACTATCTAGGCTTTCAACTTGTGCAGGGCAGTGACCTCACGGTTCGCAATGGCTACGTGTGGATGAAATCCCTCGACGGTTTAAAGCGAGTCGACGTTATTTTGCGCCGTGTGGATGATGTCTATTGCGATCCCGTTGAGTTAAAAGGCAATTCACAATTAGGTGTACCGGGGTTGTTAGAGGTGGCGCGTATGGGCAATGTAGCTATCGCCAATCCATTGGGTTCCAGTGTGTTGGAAAACCCTGCGCTCTTACGTTACTTGCCAGAAATTTCCAAAGCCTTGCTCGGCCGTGATTTGCAAATGGAATCGGTAAAAACGTGGTGGTGCGGTAACAAGCAAGATTTGGAATATGTATGCGCAAATTTGAAAGACCTGCTAATTAAACCAACTTACCGCAAGCCCGGAATTTACGAAGTCTATGGCGCGGAGTTGGACGATACCAAATTGCAAGCATGGCAAAACCGTATTCGTAAACATCCCTATCAATTTGCCGCTCAAGAATTTATTGCAAGCTCAAAAACGCCTACATGGCATCAATCCAGTTTTATACCACGCGCTTCCATTTTGCGAACATTCGCGGTTGCAAGCGAATCCTCTTACGCAGTTTTGCCCGGTGGTTTAACTCGCGTTAATTTGGATTCGGATAAAAAAATTATTTCTAACCAACGCGGCTCTGTTTCTAAAGACACTTGGGTCTTGGCATCTGAGCCAGAAAAACAAGTGACCTTGCGTACGCTGGAATCGCAGCAGTCGCAAGAAGGTGTGGGCGAATTACCTAGCCGCGTTGTGGAAAACCTATTTTGGATGGGGCGTTACGCAGAGCGTGCTGAATCCGCGCTGCGCATGCTGCGCACTGTGTTTCTTCAACTCAATAAAACGGAAGCACTGCCGGAGGCGATTTGCCGCACGCTCTTAAAAGCAGTTACAGATGTCACCTCCACTTACCCCGGCTTTTCCAGTTTTGATAAAACACTACTCAATAATCCCGAACCCGAAATGATCTCGATTATTTTGGATCAAAACCGCATAGGCAGTGTTGCCAATAATTTAGTCGCCATGATTAAAGCGGCTGAACAAGTGAAAGAACAATTATCCAGTGATACCCAACGCATCATCAATAATATTGGAGATGAACTGGACGCACTCAAAACAAATTTAAAACCGGCAGGTCTTTCTGCACCAGAAGAAGCGCTCGCACCTTTAGTCACAGCGCTGCTCGCGTTTGCGGGCTTGATTCATGAAAGTATGATTCGCGGCAACGGTTGGCACTTTATGGAAATGGGCCGCCGCATGGAGCGAGCGCTTCAAATTGTTAGCAGTTTGCGTTCTATGTTAACCAGTAAATTTGATGATATCGAACAAGAAGTGTTAGTTGAAACCGCACTTTTGTGTGGCGAGGCGTTAATTTCTTATCGCCGCCGTTATCAAAGTGGCGTGAATATTCAAAACGGTTTGGAAATGATTTTGCTCAATGCCAACAACCCGCGCTCATTGTTGTTCCAAGTGGAAGAGCTGGCCATGCATTTTGCAGATTTACCCGGCAATAAAGACACGCTCAATGCCGAGAATAAATTTTTGTTAGAAGCAATAACCGCACTCAAGTTAAGTGAGGTTAAAGATTTAGCTAAAGCAGACATGGGCGTGCGCCAGAATTTGGATCAACTATTAGCGCGCGTGCAATACCTTATTAGCAGCGCAGCAAAAGCGATTAGCCAACGTTATTTCGATCACGCGCAAGGCCCACAACTGTTAGTCAAAAATACAGAGTGGCAAGACAACTTGTAATTAGTTTATGGCAGGAGCCTTTTTCTCTTATGAAATATATTGTTCGCCACAGCACGCGCTACAAGTACGCTTTATCGGTCAGTAACTGTTACAACGTTGCCTATGTGTTGCCACGCAATACCTTGCGGCAACAGGTAGAGGCCATTGACATAAAAATTGTGCCAACGGCCACAACGCACAACACGCGCACAGATTGCTTTGGTAATCAGTTCTTGCAATTTTCAATTGAAAAAGATCACAGCGAATTAGAGCTATCCATCACCAGCACCATCACCGTTCAAGACAACGAAGCCAATATCAATCTCGATTTTGGTAGCCCCTGCAGTTACGTTAAATATTTGTTGGAAAACACCAAAACCATTGAATGCGTTAACGCGCGTGAATTCATGTTGGATTCGCTCATGGTGCAAGCGCAACCTTACCTTGCAGACTATGCTGCCCCCTCGTTTACCGACGAACGCCCGTTTTTATCCTCCGTTATGGATTTAACCCAGCGAATTTTCACAGACTTTACCTACGACCCAGAATTTTCAGACGTAGCCACTCCACTTGCCGACGTGTTTAAACACAAGCGCGGCGTATGCCAAGACTTTGCACACTTCGCTATTGGTTGCTTGCGCTCATTAGGCTACCCCGCACGTTACGTGAGCGGCTATTTAGAAACCTTGCCACCACCCGGCGAAGAAAAATTAATTGGCGCAGATGCAACCCACGCGTGGTTTGCCGTTTACTCACCCGGCGAAGGTTGGTTTGAGTTTGACCCTACCAATAACACCGTCACTGGCGAGCAACATATCACCACCGCATGGGGAAGGGACTATTCCGATGTAACGCCGCTCAAAGGCGTTATTTTTGGCGGCGGTCATTCACCGCAATTGTGTGTATCTGTGGATGTACAGCGGATCAGCGAATAAGATTGTTGATGAGACTCGATTTCTGATAACAAAAATGATAACCAAGTCTCGTAAATGGCTAGGGTTGAGTTTCAAATGTTAAAAGGTACTTCACAATAAAACGGCTTTATCCTCTTTTGGCAAACTGCTCGTACCAGTATTCGTGTTGAGCGAATACGGTCGATTGAACCGTATGGGGCAGTCATAAGTGATTAGTCTAAGCGTCACCTATCTTGGGCCGTATATCTCCGTTTTTATTGAACCGTATATTTCCGTTTTTATTTTGAATTAAGTTTAAGTTATTGTTATAAGGTGACTTTATACGAGACTCTAGTCGGAAATATAAAGTCTAAACTTTTGAATAAACTGTTAGGCTAATCCATGAATATAGATGTACTGAATCATACCAATTTTCTTTGCGGC
>CAZOPE010000022.1:0-67091 GCA_964581625.1 uncultured Cellvibrionaceae bacterium | reverse complement strand
ATAGGATCTGGACGATCCTTGTCCCGCAATGGACATCGGGGAGTCGCAGGATGCGTGACTCCCTTTTTTCATTTCGTCTTGAGTTGACGTAGATTTTTGCCCTTTATTTCCCATCTTTAATTTTCTGCTTCTCTGTCGTTTGTTTTATAATTGTTCCAATTTTTATTTGGACAATTGCCATGATCACTAAAGATAAACTCGTTATTTTTGATACTACCTTACGCGATGGTGAGCAAAGCCCAGGCGCGTCTATGACGCGTGATGAGAAAATTCGCATTGCAAAAATGTTGGAAAAAATGCGCGTTGATGTGATTGAGGCTGGTTTTGCAATCGCTAGCCAAGGCGATTTTGAATCCGTACGCGCAGTGGCTGAAGTTATTAAGGATTCAACAGTTTGCAGTTTAGCTCGCGCAGTAAAAGGTGATATTGAACGTGCAGGTGAAGCTATCAAGCCTGCAAATTCTGGCCGTATTCACACTTTTATTGCAACATCTCCCATTCATATGAAATACAAATTGCAAATGGAGCCACCAAAGGTTCTTGAGCAAGCTGTTTCTGCTATAAAGTTAGCACGACAATTTACCGATGACGTGGAGTTCTCTCTGGAAGATGCTAGTCGTTCAGAATTTGATTTTATGTGCAGTATTATTGAATCTGTGATTGACGCGGGCGCGCGTACGATCAATTTGCCAGATACAGTAGGTTACGGCGAGCCGAGCGAATATGGTTTGTTATTTCGTCGCTTGATTGAAAATATACCCAATTCAGATAAGGCAATTTTCTCAACACATTGCCATAACGATTTAGGTTTGGCTGTTGCGAATTCTCTATCTGCAGTAATGCACGGCGCTCGCCAAGTTGAATGCACTATTAACGGTTTGGGTGAGCGCGCGGGTAACGCAGCGCTTGAAGAAATTGTGATGGCGATTAAAACCCGCAAAGATTTATTACCAGTTGAAACTCAAATTGATATCAGCCACATAGTTCCTACATCACGTTTAGTGTCGAGTATTACAGGTTTTCCTGTTCAACCAAATAAAGCAATTGTTGGTGCTAATGCATTTGCGCATGAGTCGGGTATTCATCAAGACGGTATATTAAAGCATCGCGAAACCTACGAAATTATGCGCGCAGAAGATGTAGGTTGGCATACTAATAAATTAGTTTTAGGAAAGCATTCTGGTAGAGCCGCTGTTAAGGCTCGTTTTGAAGCTTTAGGTATTACGTTTGAAAACGCTGATGCCTTAAATGCGGCGTTCACTAAATTCAAAGATTTGGCTGATAAAAAACACGAAATCTTCGATGAAGATCTTCAATCGTTGGTAAGTGAAGCAAAACCGCATGAACTTGTTGAGAAATATCGTTTGGGCAATATGGAAGTTATTTCCAAAACAGGCCAAAGTCCTGCTGCAAAATTAATAATCAATATCGATGGTCTAGATACGCCTACCCAAGCGACCGGATCTGGTCCTGTTGATGCAACTTTTAAAGCTATCGAAAATATTGTTAAGAGTGGTGCGCACTTACAGCTGTACTCAGTTAATGCTGTAACGGAAGGAACTGATTCGCTTGGTGACGTAACCGTTCGTTTGGAGCACGATGGGCATATAGTAAATGGGGTTGGAGCTGATACAGATGTAATTGCAGCCTCAGCTAAAGCATATTTGCACGCACTCAATATATTATCTGAGAAGGTTGCGAAGCATCATCCGCAACATGACGGTATTTAATCTCGATGAACGAATTTCACCGACAAATGTATCTTTCTGTAATAGGCGTAGACACCTATATGCCACGGTTACACTTGCCATTTGCACCTACATCCATTGCCTGTGAAATTCAGCCATTGATTGTTGATGAAATTCCGCTAGCTTATAAAACTCTTGAAAACTCTTCTCCAATTCAGGTATCTAAACCAGTAGATTCCGCGTCGCCAACCACATCACCTGTTGGGAATTTGATTGGGGAGATTTTTGAAATACCCAAAATTTCTCGTCCGGTGCTCCAGCCTGTTACAGCGGCCGATATTTTGGCGCATCTCGATTCTAAACCCGCTACTGTTGAGCCTTTTAGTTTGAGTATATGGCGACCGCTGGAAGGGTTAATGATTGTTGATTCACGCAATACGAAACTTGCATTGCCTACTGAATTATTTCTGCAGAATATTCTACGCTCAGTCTTTACAAGTAATGCTTTAACAAAAGAAGAAGTTTTGCGTTGGCCAGCTATTGAAAATAGTTTTACCCAGCGTTCAGCTGCGGATGCTCGTAACGAATTACAAACCTGGCTTTCCGTTCAGCACGAAATTCGCCCTATTCAATATTTGCTTTTGATGGGCTCCAACGCGGCAACTTATCTATTGCCAGAAGATACTATTTATTCCGAAAATTTATACTCAAGTATTTCTTTGCTAGATTCCTCTGTTCGCGCTTTGATATTGCCTAGCCTGAATGAATTGCTTCAGAAACCAGCAACTAAAAAACAACTTCAGTCCGCGCTCCATAAATATTTGGTGGCGAGTGCATGAATCAGTTTGATTTGCCTCTACAGCTAACTACTATCGCAGGGTTAGACTTATCTTTGCGTTTGCTTACCGTGGATGATTTGGCTGTAGTAATGGAGTTGGAGCGAAGCGCTCATTCGCATCCTTGGCGCTTGTCTAGTTTCGAAGATTGCCTGAAAGGGCGTCAACGTTGTTGGCTAGCCGAATCGAAAGAAAAACTAGTAGGTTATGTCGTAGTCACCCATGCGGGTGGTGATGCGGAACTATTAAATATCGCAGTCTCGCCAAAATTTCAACGCAAAGGTATTGGTTCATTGCTCTTACAACACGCTATTAATTGTGTTGTAGGTCATGCAGACATGCTTTTTTTAGAGGTGAGAGTCTCTAACAAAAAGGCGATTGAACTGTATTCCAAAGAGGGATTTTTTGAACTGGGGCATCGTAAAGGTTATTACCCTACCTTAAACGGCCATGAGGACGCTTTGCTTATGGCTAGCCAACTCTAATTAACTCTTCACCGGTCTTTTTTGCAGCTTGCGTTGCAGGGTTCTGCGATGCATACCCAAGATGCGTGCAGTAGCTGAAATATTCCCGTCATTATCTTGCAAGGTCTTTTGAATGTGTTCCCACTCAAGTCGATCAAGCGACGTTGGATTTTCCGGTAAGGTAAGTTCCTCTTGATCGCTAGATACCTCAAACGCATTGAGTATGTCTTCGATATCTGCTGGCTTGCACAAATAATTTATTGCACCGAGTTTGATTGCTTCCACCGCTGTAGAAATGCTGGAGTAGCCTGTTAGCATAATCATATCTAGATCTGGTTTTAATGTTTTGAGTGTTTTAATTAAGGTTAAACCAGAATCTTGCGCAATTTTTAAATCGATAATCGCTTTTGAATAATCCGTTTCTTGAACTGCATTAATTGCTGTCGCCGCGTTCAAAAATATATCGGCAGCGAAACCTCGTCGAACCAGAGCTCTCTGCATTATTTGAGCGAAGGTTGGGTCATCGTCTACCAACAAAAATTTATCTACATAGTTTGTCATAACAATGGAAACCTGATTTCAGTAATAGTTCCGCGATGGGTATTGGGCATTTGATTGACACTCCCACCTGCGTTCTTTATGGCGGCATAAGCTAACAAAAGGCCAATGCCCAGGCCTTGTTCTTTTGTGCTCAAGAGAGTTTTGCCTATTTTAATATTGGGGTTTACACCTTGCCCAAAATCTACAATACGCCAAATGAGTTGGTTACCTTCACATCCAATATCGAGTTTAATCTCGTCGGGGCTTGCGTCGGCAGCATTGTTTAGCAAATTGATGATGGCGTAATCCAAGCGAGGATCGTGCGTGATATAACCTGTAATTGTTTGATCAACTTTCGACGAAAAATTGATATTGGGACGCATGAGTTGCCAACGGTTGATCACTGAATCGTAAAAATACTTAATAGATTGCTGCTTAAATTTTCCTTGATTGGCCTCGCTGGAATCCTGAACTAATTGCTTGAGTGTATCTGCACAATGTTTGACTTGGGTCTTCAATATATCCAAATCGGCAGCTAGGTGTGGATTGTTTTTATGTTCATCTTTCAATTCAGAAAGCAGAACAGTCATCGTTGATAAAGGTGTATTCATTTCATGAGCTGCACCCGCAGCCAGCATGGCTACCGCCATTAGCTGTTGGTTGCGCAGTTCGTCTTCACGCATTACCGCAAGGGTTCTATTTTGGTCTTCCAACGTGCG
This sequence comes from uncultured Cellvibrionaceae bacterium, assembly GCA_964581625.1. Classification (GTDB taxonomy): domain Bacteria; phylum Pseudomonadota; class Gammaproteobacteria; order Pseudomonadales; family Cellvibrionaceae; genus Cellvibrio. Next base: position 62,844 of record CAZOPE010000022.1, on the reverse strand, counting down.
TGCCATTTTCACAACAAAATAAGTGATAAGAATTGCGCTCAAGGCGAAATTGAACCACATTCCAATGATGTGCCAATTCATGGTGGCTTGTTGATGATGGCTTACTTCGAATAAGGGTAAAGGGACATAAAAAAAGAGTAACAGTGAATAGCTTGCCAATGAAGAAATGGCAGTTAGCCAGGTGTAGCGCCAAGCTAGCGTTGCCGCAGAAATACAGATGGGCACCAGTAAATAGGAAATAAAAGGATTATTGGCCCCGCCACTGAAATAAAACAGCAAGCTGAAGCAAAGTACATCCAGTGTCAGTTGAATGAAGAACTCCAACTCCGTGACTGGAAGTTTATGTTTGAGCCTGAGAAACGTGAGTACATGTATAGCACTAAAACTCAGCAAGATAACGAGAAGGAAATTGGATGATGCTGATATTTGCTTCATCATCAATGCCCATGTAAAGCACGGCCAGAGCACCGTTAGCAAAATACTTCTGATCAACGTCAGCTGAGATAGTTGGTTGCGGTTAGCCTTGGCTGACAGAGAGGACGGATTTTCCATAAAATCTGCTTAGTGAATGATCGGTTAGTAAAAAAGATACTTGGCTATTGCGCTTGAAATCGCGATTTTACCCCCCATCCTTGGGATGTCAAAATCAATCATTCGCCAATAATCGTTAAGCTAAGGAGTTACTATGTTGTACGACATTACTGTTACCCAATACAGCAAAATGCTGGGCAATCTTAGCCAGTTTTTGAACAAGGCGGCTGAATACGCCGATGCCAAAAAGTTTAATGTAGAGGTGCTTTTAAACAGCCGCTTGGCGCCAGATCAATTTAACTTGATTCGCCAGGTTCAAATTGCATGCGATAGTGCAAAGTTTGGTGCATCTCGCCTGTGTGGTAAAGAAGCGCCAAGCCACCCAGATACAGAAGCAACACTAGCTGAGTTACAAGCTCGTATTAAAGCCGTACAAGATTATCTGGCGACATTTACGCCTGAGGATTTTGCGGGTGCAGAAGAGCGTCATGTTAGTCAGCCTCGCTGGGAAGGTAAATATTTAACGGGCCTGGAATTCGCTACTCAGCATTCTCTGCCAAATGTTTATTTTCATATCACCACCGCTTACTCCATATTGCGTAACAATGGTGTTGACCTAGGTAAGAAAAATTTCTTGGGTGATATGCCTTTGAAATAACCTAATGTCTGATTGCGCTCAATAAAAAAGCCCGCATTCGTAGCGGGCTTTTTTATTGGAGATTTTGCACGTTAATCTGCCTTGTAGTAATAGCGAATGTGAGCAGTTTGAGTTGATCCTTTCTCATCTTCTATATTGACTACGCCATTAAAATTTATAAGCCGGCGTTGCTCGTCGTAGCCTAATTTAATATTGCCGAGTACCAAGCGTAGCAGTGCATTATCAATCTCTACAAAATAGCAGTAGGGGGGCTGAGTTGATTCATTTTTCTCGGCACATTTTTGCGCTTCCAACTCCCGTACTCTCAAGGGTAAAACCTTTTGGTGGGCGATGGATGCGAAATTAACGGAAAGAACTTGACCAGCTTGTAATGCATTCCAATGATCACGAATAAAATAGTCAAAACCCGCGTCTACTACATCAACGTCTGACAAAGCGATTTGTGTGCTCTGCATTTTCTCTTTCCTGCTCGCTTGATATTGCATGCTAAGCATTTGATGGTCCAGAGCTGCCACGCGAGTTTCCCCTGAACGTAAATCCACTTGTTCAATAGATGGCATTGTGTGATTACTGGTGCCGGTAATCTTCTTTACCGCAAATCTTTTACCGTCTTTCATGTAAGAGATGTTTAGATTTTGTTCTGATGAAATATCGATATTTTCGCAATATAAAAACTCACCTGAAGGTGACTGAGCAATGCCAAGGATGTTGGTTTTTTCGTCGGGGCTACATAGCTGCATTATGTAAGGCGGCCAAAAAGCAGCAACCATGATCAAGCTAGCGAGCATTGAATATATCCTCAAAATAAACGCATTTTACCGAGTTGAGGAGCCAGAGTAAGCTCACCCATAAGACACTTATCAGGCCGAGACTAATAAGGTACGGATTATTGACCGCAACAGTTTCATTAAGTGCGGCACCGGCGTAATAATTTACAGGAATTGCTACGCTGGACATAAAGTAGGTTAAGACAGGTTTTTTAAACACAAATGAGAGGCATGTTCTTAGGGCTACTGCAAACAGAACCCATAAATTCATTAGCCAAAACGGAGGAAGTGTAATTGCACTAAACTTTACTGCGTCTGAGTTGGATAGAAAGCCTGCGGTAAATGAAATGGTTTCCAAAACAAATCCTAGGCTTACAACAAGAGCTATCCACAATAACTCCTTTTGTAGTGAAGCCTTATGTCGTCTTGCTTGCTCAAGGTATAGGGTTGCAAACGCGAGTGTGTAAATAACGCTAAGCGTGTTGCTGGTTGCCACGCAAACAAACCAGCCTACTTGAAATGCGAGTGCGTAAGCGAATTTAGTGGCTGAGTTCACTGCTAGTGCACGCGAGGTAGTTCGCGTGCAAGCGGCTTAGCAAACACATATTGTGCAGTGCTGATCGCTCGCTCTGCAAAGCCTCCTTCACAATAGGATAAATAAAAATCCCACATGTGAATAAAAACATCATCAAAACCTTGGACTTTAACCGCATCAAGATTTTTATGAAATGCCAATCGCCAATCGGCAAGGGTGCGTGCGTAATCTTTGGTTATATCTTCCAGCCCTACAATTTGTAAATCAGTATCCTCGGCGATATGACGAGCGACTACAGCGTTACTCGGTAAGCATCCGCCGGGGAAAATATATTGTTGAATAAAATCGGTATTCTTGCGTGCATATTCAAAGCGTTGGTCTTGAATAGTTATTGCTTGAATGAGCATAAGCCCGTTTGGTTTTAGCAAGCTGGCGCATTTGGAAAAGTAAGTGCGGTAATATTCATGGCCAACGGCTTCAATCATTTCAATTGAGACGAGTTTGTCAAACGTGCCTTCAATAAGGCGGTAATCCTGCAGCAGGATGGTGACTTGGCTTTCCAGCCCTTCACGCTTAACCCATTCGGTTGCGTAATTAAATTGCTCTTGCGAAATGGTAACGCTAGTTACGCGGCAGCCAGATTTTTTTGCGGCGTAAATTGCCATGCCGCCCCATCCTGTACCTATCTCCAATAGATGATCTTTTGAGTCTAGGTTAAGGCGTTCACATATATGTGCCATTTTATTCAGAGAGGCTTCCTCTAAACTCGCTGTTTCACTGGGGTAAATAGCTGCGGAATAAAGCATGGTTTTATCGAGGAATAATTTGAAGAAATCATTTCCTAAATCGTAATGTGCCGAAATATTTTCACGGGCTTTGGCAATGGTGTTTGGACGCAAACGATGGGCAATGCGGCATAGTATATTGAAAGCACTGCTCCATTTTGAATCTAACTGCTGAAGCACGGGCATGTTGATCGCCATAAGGCGAATAACTTGAACAAGATCAGGCGACCACCAATTTTTAAACATATAAGCTTCGCCCGCACCTATGCTTCCCCCAAAAACCAATTGACGGTAAAAAGCGGGGTGGGAGACAGATATATGAGCGATTAAATCTGCTGAGTCTTGTGGCTCACCAAAGCTATAAACTTCGCCTTTATCTTCAAGGGTAAGATGGCCATGTTGAATTTTTTTTAGCAGCTGTAAGAGAATTTTACGCGCAAAATTATCTAACCAATGACGTTCAGCTAGGCTTGATGATTTCTTATCAATAAGACTGATCGATTTCATAGATTAGTTTCCTTTTGAACCGGATTAGATGTTTTTATGGGTGGTGTCGCGAGCCTTGAATTCGACTGATGTGGCCTTGGGTGATTAAAACGCGGGTGATTAAAAATAGGAACGCCTTTCCACCAGAGTTTTAAAGCTTCCCAATAAATCGCACTGATAACTTTTACGGTCATCCACGGGAAACGGATCAAGATTTTATTGAGTGCGGCGGTGGAGATTTCTTTTTTTTGTAAGGTCATGGTGGCATCCATGATTTTTACATTGTTCTGCCAATTTTCTAAATGAAGTGCCAAGGTCGTGGAGGGCGTTGACGAATGCCATCGATAGGTCATTTGAATTGGATTGAAAGGAGATACATGAAACTCCTTAGAAAATTCAACATGTTGCTTGCGCGAAAAATCATCGCCCGTTAACACATAGTTATGGCGTTCATTCCACGGTGTGTTGTGAACTTCGGTTAAAATGGCTACTAGGTTTTCACCTTTATCATCGAAACAATAGTAGGTGCTTATAGGGTTCATATTAAAACCCCAGTAGCGTAAGTTCACCAGCATTCTTATGGGGCCGGTAAGCGTAATTCCTTTTTCGTCAAAGACAGTTTTGCGAACTGATTCATCAACATCAAGTTCTTGATTTGCTGTTTTTGAATGCTCGTTTATGTGGAAGTCACTGCGTTTAAATTGCGCCGGAGCGAAATGTTTTAACGACCAAAAGGGGCTGAGTGAAAATACTTGGGTAATTTCCCGCGTATCCAAATACACCATGAAAACCTGATACTGGAACTCATGCTGTTTAGGTTGGAATCGCCTGTGGCGAACGCTTCCCGTATATATTGCGCTGGCGAATGTATTCATTACACCTTAATTCCCAATGCACTAACGACACGTAGTGCGCTATTCACGCCATCTTCATGGAAGCCATTAAACCAATATGCACCGCAAAACCAGGTGCGGTTAACACCGTTTATAAGTGGCCAAGCCGCTTGGGCTTGAATCGCGGCTTGGCTGAAAACGGGGTGTGCATATTCGTACTCGCCTACAATTTTGCGTTGGTCAATTTTGTGTGTGGCATTGAGTGTGACGCAAAACTCGGTATTGCTGTTTATGCCTTGCAGTATATTCATTGAGTAAGTGAGAACGGGCGGGTGTTTGGGATCGCTATCCAACAGATAATTCCAGCTAGACCAGGTTTTGCGGCGGCTAGGCAGTAGTTGCGAATCTGTATGCAGCACAACGAAATTTTTTTGATAGCTAATGCTGCCTAACACAGCTCGTTCATCATCGCTGGGCGAATCTAAAGCAGCAAGTGCTTGATCTGAATGGCAAGCAAATATGACCTCGTCATATTCCTCTGAATGACCGTTGCTCACAACGGTAACACCAGTTTCGTGGCGAATTACTCGCGCGACAGGGCTGTTGAGTTTGATCTTGGTTTTAAAGCTTTGCGTTAAGGGCGCGATGTAAGCGAAGGAGCCGCCTTTGATAACGCGCCACTGAGGGCGATCTGTAATATTCAGTAAGCCGTGGTTTTTAAAAAACCGAATAAAAAACTCCAAGGGAAACGCGAGCATAGCCCCCTGAGTGGCAGACCAAATAGCCGAGCCCATGGGAATTAAGTAGCGCTCTTTGAATGCGTTTGAATATTTTTTTCGCTCAAGATAAGTGCCCAAACTTTCGTTGGGCGCTAGCCTGCCTGCCTCCAAATCCGCTATGGATTCTTTGTTAAAGCGAACGATGTCACTTAGCATGCGCCAATGTTTGAATGATAATAAATTTCTTTTTTGAGCGAAGAGGGTGCTTAGGTTAGTGCCGGCGTATTCGAATTGATGCTCGCGGCTGAATACACTGAAGCCCATGTCGGTAGCTTGTGATTCAACACCTAATTCGGTGATGAGTTTAATAAAGTTTGGGTATGTCCAATCGTTGAACACGATAAAGCCCGTGTCGATGAAATAATCTTTTTCATCCACAGTGATTTTTTTTGTCGCTGTATGACCGCCCAGACGTGAATCTGCTTCATACACGCGGATATCAGCATGTGGGTTTAAATAATAGGCGGCTGTTAAACCCGAAATTCCGCTGCCGATAATTGCAATTTTTTTCACGCGCTTGTCTCTTTGATTGTTTGCGATTTCTGCGTTGTGTATCTACTGGGCTGTGTAGTATTGCGCTAGCGGTTAAGGCCAGTGATGAATTCTTGTGATTTTAGGCGCTATCCATTTGTACCAAGGGCCGGAAAAAAATCCCCATAACTCCAGTGGCCAACTCAAGCGTTTTGGGAAATCAATGGCAAAGTGGCGCTTTTGCAATTTTTTAACGATGTATTTACTCGCGTCCTCTGGCGTCATCATAAACGGCATGGGGAAATCGTTATTTTTCACTAATTGAGTGGCGATAAAACCGGGCCTAATCAAACTCAAATCCAACGGGATGTTTGATAAATCGGTTCGCAAGGATTTCATAAAATAATTCAATGCTGCTTTAGAGGCGCCATAGGCTTCAGCGCGTGGGAATCCAACGCAAGTTGATAAGCTACTCACTACCGCAAACTGCGGGCGCACCTGAGCATTTTTTAACAGCGGTAGTGCCATGTTGAGGGTGCGCACCACGCCAAAAAAATTGACATCGAAGGTGCGTTCATACATTTGTGGGTTGAAGTTTAAGTTGTCTTCATATTCGCAAATTCCCGCTGCACAAATAACCATATCAAGGTAGTCGGTAATTTCGCGTAAATTGCTGGCGGCCTCGGTAAGATCCAGGTCGCGACTTAAATCCAACGGAAGTACTTTTATTTTGCCGGGATACTGAGCGGCAAGTTGAGCTAATGCGGCCTGTGAGCGGGCACTGGCGATTACAAAGTTACCGGTTTGAGCGAATTGCTCTGCAAGGGCTCTGCCCAATCCAGAACTGGCGCCCGTAATCCAAACGCAACGGCCGGTAATACTACTCATAATGTTGCCCTTGCATTAGGTGCTGAGGGTGCGTGTTATCAAGGCTATTCACTTGGTTTGCGATGCGCGCATTTACTTTGTTGACTGCCCAGCCCAGCACAGGCACATGCTGATAAATCATTGCGCCCATATCGTAAAAATCTTCGTGATAAGTAATGTGGCTATCAAATTTGATCAGCGTGCCACCGTCGAGCACTAAGGGTTTTCCCGAGGCTAAGCGTGGGTGTTGGTAGTACATCTTCCATTGGAAGAAGGCTTGGCCGTGCGACACAATTTCGTTATGAATATTGAATTCGCAGCGCAGCTCATCGCTGCAAAAGCCTGCAAAGTAGCTGCTGAGTTCAGGGATACCATGGAGTTGGTGAACGGGGTCTTTAAAGCTGATTTGTGCGCTGTAAATATCGGGAAGGTTACGGATAGTATCTTGGTCAAACTTTTTATAGAGCTGCTTGAAGCGGCCTGTATCGAACACCGGTTGCTGGCTTTGCTGCTGTGTTTCCATGGTGGTGCCCTGGTGTGCTTTTGTTGGCGTTATGGGTTACTGTCAGTTGTTATGATTGCTATCAAAAGGGGTGCGTTGGAGCGCATCTTATCTTCTTCTACGCCGTGCTTGATGATTTGGATCAGCAATTGATTTGGCGTCATCTACACTGATCCAAAATCTGAGCTGGGCCGTAGAATGCCCATACCTCCACTGAATGAGGCTCACTGAGATAAACATGATTTCTATTCCCTCAAGCGTATCGTCACGGCAGCGCGACGACACTTGGAGCAAAATGTTGGAGCTGGTAGGGCAAGACCGCGACGAGCAAGCATTTGCCCAACTTTTTGCTCATTTTGCGCCGCTCATTAAAGGCTTTTGCCTAGGCAACCTTAACAGTAGCTTTCCTGCGGATGCCGCCGATGAAGTGGTGCAGGAAGTTATGTTCAAGGTATGGCAGAAAGCGCCGACTTACGATTCCACCAAAGCTGCCGCGTCCACCTGGATTTATACGGTGATGCGGAACTGCCGTATTGACCTCATGCGCCGCAACCAGCGCACGCCTACGGATGGCGATGTAATTGATATTGATGATATTTGGGACGAAGCCGATGACGACCAGGCCTTCGTTTATATGCAGCAATCCAGCAATGAAGCGCTCATCGACAAGTCATTTAGCCAGCTGCCGCCCGAACAGCGGCAGGTGTTAACGCAGGTTTATATGCAAGGTAAAACGCATCAACAAATCGCACAAGAAACCGGTCTGCCTTTGGGTACGGTGAAATCTCGTGTGCGAATCGGATTAAAGAAAATGCAAACATTGATTTTGGGCGCAGAAAAAGCGGCTGAAAAAAACAGGGGAGCGTGGCAATGATCAAACATCACCCCGACGACAATCTGTTGACCGAATATGCCAGTGGTAGCTTAGATGTAGCGCCCGGCTTGATCGTGTGTGCTCACTTGCAAGTGTGCCCGCACTGCCGCAAGCGCGTTGAGCAACTTAATAAATTAGGCGCGACCATTTTGACCAGCAGCGTGGCAGAAGCCGTGCAGCCCGATAGCTTTACGCAACTCATGAACCGCATTCGCAAGCAACCGGAAGCTGAGCCTGTACGTGCAAAAGTGAGCGATGACCTACACCCTAATTACGCCCGCGATCCTCTGTTTAAACCTATTCCCAGAGTCATCGCAAAGCTCTTGCCGCGCGACGGAAAGCTGCAGTGGCAGCGCGTCTCTAAAGGCTTGAAGTTTGCTCGCTTAATAACCGGGCAAAACCAGTACGAAGTGGCTTTCCAACGTATTACCAGCGGCAATAAAGTGGTTCAGCATGACCATCGAGGAATGGAAATAACCATGGTGTTGTGTGGGAGTTTCTCAGATGAAGACGGCGTTTACAGCGAAGGCGATTTTTTAGTGCGCCTGCCGGGAGAGATTCATCGCCCAACAGCAACGCAGAATCAAGATTGCCTTTGTATTTCGGTGGTGGAAGCGCCGGTTAAGGTGACTGGATTCTTCGGCAAATTGATTAACCCATTCCTGAGCTTTAGGCCTGCGTAAGCTAGGCTGCTCGTCTAACAAACAAAAAGCCCGATATGATGATCGGGCTTTTTGTTTTTCGGTCTTTGCAATTTGAGTGAGCGTGAAATATTGGCCGATTAATACTATAATAATTATCACAGATGGAATAATAATCATCTGTTAAAAATGCGCTTTATTAAATATCAATAGCGCTGCCAAACAATAACTCATCGGAAAAATTCTATGCAGCTAAAACACCTGTTTACGGCTATTGCCGCCAGCATTCTGGCGGGTTCTGCGGTGGCTGAACCTTTAAAAGTGCTGGATCGTAACGGTTCATACGTAGGGGTTGAAACCTATGCGCCTAATATTGTGCGAGTCACTTTGGCAACTAACCGTGATTTGGCGGCCTCGGCGCCCGGCTATGGGTTTATCGCCAAGAGTGACGAAAAGGGTTTTAGCCATAAGAGCGATGAGAAAGGTGATGATTTTGTGTCTAGCGGCTTGAGGCTGCATGTGAATGCTCAACCTTGGCCAAAAGCGCCCAGTATGGGCGAGCGCTACTTTGCGCCATCTTTGCCGCCAGTTTCTTTACAAGTGAGCAACCCAAAGGGCGAAACCGTTTTGAAAATGAACGGCTGGGAAATGGCACCCCATGAAGTTAATGGCGAGCAAACCTTCCAAGTGGGTGCCAGTTTTGGTACATCGCCTGACGAGCATTTCTACGGATTGGGCCAAAATCAGGAAGGTATTCTGGATTTACGTGGCCGCACCATTGACTGTAAACACTGGTACGACGCCCCTCACGGCGAGACAGTTTGCGTGCCTTTTATGCTGTCCAACAAGGGCTACGGCATTATTTGGGATAACCCTTCCGCTACCAAGGTTTACCCCGGCATTAATGGCCGCACCTTGTGGCAATCAAACGTAGGTGAGCGAGTCTCTTACTTCGTTATTACCGGTACGCCAGATGAAATTTGGGCGGGTTACGCAAAACTTACTGGCAAAACGCCAATTCCGCCCAAAGCCGCATTCGGCTTGATTCAGTCCAAAGCGCGTTACGCCAGCCAGAAAGAAGTGGAAGAGGTTGCCGAAACCTACCATGCTAAAAAATACCCGCTGGATATTATGGTGGTGGACTGGTTCCATTGGACTCGTATGGGTCAAATGGATATAGATCCGGCGCAATTTCCTGACCCAACCGGCATGAACAAAAAGCTGCATGCCATGGGGTTGCAGTCCATTATTTCGATTTGGCCTCGTTACGAAACCGCTGGCCGCTACTTCAATGAGTTGGATCAGAAAGGCTATTTCCTCAAAAACAAAGAGGGCAAAACCCAAGACGGTTTGCCATTCCGTTCTGATCGCACCGGGGCGTTGATCGATTCAACTAACCCTGAAGCCCGTAAGTGGTTCTTTGAAAAAGCGCGAGACAACATCTTGTCCCACGGTTTTGATTACCCATGGCTGGACGAAACCGAGCCTGATTTAGTGCCAGACGGTTTGTTCTTCAAAGTCGGTTCCGGCGACCGCTATCGCAACCTTTATCCCTTGGTTCATGTGGAAGGTTTTGCGGATGGCTTGCGTGAATATCGCCCCAATAAACGCAGTTTGATTTTGGCGCGTGCCGCTTATTTAGGCTCACAACGCACGGGTGGTTTATTCTGGTCGTCAGATATTTTGCCAAGTTGGGAAGCGCTCAAACGTCAGGTTCCAACGGGCTTGAATATGACTGCATCTGGTTTCGCTTACTGGGGTAATGATATTGGTGGCTGGCAATGGTTGCCACAAACCACCACGGCTACCAAAACGCCGTTGCTTGACCCTTCAGATGCTCGCGAAACCGTAGGCCAAAACCACGATTACCCTGAGCTGCATACGCGCTGGTTCCAATACGGCACTTTCTTGCCAACCTTGCGTTTGCACGGTGATCGTAAGCACACCGAAATTTGGGCGTTTGGTAAAGAAGCAGAAGCGGTTATGGCGAAGTTTGATCGCTTGCGTTATCAATTGATTCCTTACATTTATTCGCAAGCCAAACGTACTTATGACACAGGCTCTCCGTTTATGCGTGCGCTTTGGGTGGACTTCCCCAATGACCCCAATGTAACCAATATCGGTGATCAATACATGTTTGGCCCAGCCTTCTTGGTTGCACCCGTGACCGAGCAAGCGCAAACCGAAAAAGACGTGTATTTGCCCGCAGGTGCAGATTGGTACAACTTCTGGACGAATGAAAAATACGCGGGCGGCCAAACTATTAAAGTTGCCGCCCCTATTGATCAAATTCCGGTATTTGTAAAAGCGGGTTCAATCGTGCCTATGGGTGCGGATATTCAAAGCACCGCAAGCAAACAAGCTATTGCCAGCATTAAAGTCTACCCAGGCGCCGATGCAGATTTCAGCTTGTATGACGATGATGGTGTGAGCTTGGATTACCAAAAAGGCAAGGGTTCGACCACAAAACTTCATTGGAATAACTCCACTAAAGTATTGAGCGGCGCCGGCAATATTCAAGTGAACGTTATTAGCAAATAATTATTGCGGATGATTTAAAGAAAAAAGCCCTGCGAGAAATCGCGGGGTTTTTTGTTTGTTATGTATAAGGATAAGAAATCAAATCGGATGATAGTGCAATTTAAGAAGGGAATCGTCATCCTCGCGTAGCGGGGATCCAGCCGTTAACAAACTAAAATCAAAAACTGGATCCCCGCTACGCGAGGATGACGACTCCCTGTTTAACTGTTCATCATTGATAGTTTTAAGTAGGTGTTACTCGGATCTAGCTAAATTTAATAATATGACGGATTTTTAGCAGCATAGTTTTTTACATATTCACCCATGAATTAAGCGCGCGCATTTTAAAAGAATAATTATCGGTGTGCAGAATCATTCCATCTTCCAAAATTTTATCAATTACTAAACCCGGCGCCAGCTGATCATTTGCATGATGAATATTGCCGTTAATTTTTACGCTACCACCGTTCGCATTAAAGTTATGTTCGCTGTAATTCAAACTAGGGATTTTTTCTAAAATTTGGTTGGGTAAATCGTGCAAGTCAGGGAGATTTGCAAATTGAGTAATGGATGTTGTGGAGCCTGCATTTTGATCGGTTGGTGCGGAGTTTTCTGTTGTATTGGCAATACTGGGGGGAGTATTAATTGCGAGCGCTGCGTTAGCCGTTTGCGTTTGTATGTTTTGCTGATACAAGTTTGCAACGCTTTCATCTGAGGTATCTATATCGTCTTGAGAGTTGCCTGTTGTGGGCCCGCTGTCGTTTATGCTTTTGGATGTAATCACGGATGACTTAAGTGCAGTGTTCAGTGCGGGCGCAATCGATTTCTGTTGGGTTGTTGGCGCCGTTGTAGCTGTGCTTGCGGCGGTTGGTTGACTAACAGACTTTTTTCCAAGCCAATAGATGCCAGCAGTCACAATTAAAAAAGCCGTGATGACTAGCAGTGCAATCAACAGGGTTTTTCTGCGTGAACCAGAATTGTTTATTTGCTCATGATTGCTGTTAATGCCGGGCGTCGCTTCGTTGCGTTTACGCTCTTGGTCAGCTTTGTTCAGTGCATCAAGGAGTAGGGACATGTTTTAATGGTTCTTTAAGTTCAAGTTCTTTGTGTTCAGCTTTTGTAGGTACATCTTGTTTAAGCGTGGATTGTTTAAGTGTTACTTCGCTAAAGTCAGTTAGCAGTATTTGATCTGCACCCACGAGTTCATTTACTTTTAAGAGCGTTTGTTCGTTTATATTCCCGTCTGCATTAATGCCTTGCGTGCGCTGGAATATTTTGATTCGCTCATGCAATGCAAGGCTAAATAAATCATCACTTAGCGGTTCTTTTTGTTTATCTAGCTTGGCAAATTGTTGTGCAACCCAAGCCACTGTGGGGCTGGTATCGCCCAATAACAGTGTTTCACTAAATCCCGGTGGTCGTTTCCACAAATAAACGGCTTCGCCAGTCCAGTTACGCCCAACTTTGCTCAAAGGAACAACTATATTTTCCCGTTGAGCGTTGAGTATGAGTGCGTTTTCTTCATGTAAACCAATCAGTACCAAATAAGTTGAAAATTTCTCGGGTGTGGACATGACAAGAATGACGGGGCGATTCAGTTCTTTTATATCTGTCCATGTATGTAAAGATACTTTTGCACATTGTTGAGTTATTTTTAAATTTCTACCGCAGGGGCGAGTCTCAGCAGCAAGTGGAAGTTCCAAATGTTCAAAGAAAATATCCTCTGCATCGTGATAATTTCTGATGGAAATATCTGGCGCAGAACTGGCCGCCGATGAACTCGCATTGCTTGCTGAACTTGCGCTTGAAATGGCGGCTACACCTGAACCCGAGTTCTTGTGATGCGAGCCCATATTAAAGTAGAGCGCAGCACTGAGAGTGGCGGCACAGCCAATAACCAAAGCAGCTTTTATCCACAAAGATTGTTGCGCGGAAGGGCTGCTATCCAAACCACCAATCACTTCTTTTCGTGCAGCATTGAAAATACTGTTATCGACACGCGCCTTATTGCTGGCGTATGCGCCGATTAAACAGCGCTCACATATAACATTAATTAACCGAGGAATACCGCCTGTGAATGCGTGAATGCGTTTTACAATAGCGTAAGGAAAAGGGCTGCGGCCTTCAGGTAGCCCTGCAACTTTTAATCTGTGACGAATGTAGGCTTGCGTCTCAGCAAATGTTAAGGGTGTTAAATGGAATCGTGCCGTAATTCGCTGAGAGAGTTGGCGCAATTCCGGTTTGGATAACAATTTTTTTAATTCTGGTTGGCCAACTAAAATGATGTGCAGTAATTTTTGCGTGGTGGTTTCAAGGTTGGTAAGTAAACGTACTTGTTCCAGCGCTTGGGTGGAGAGCAACTGAGCTTCGTCAATTAATAAAACTGTATTGCGGCCGCGTGTATGATTGTTCAGTAAAAAGCGATGAAGAGTGTCGGTTAAGTCTTTTACGCTGGGTTCTTCTTGAATACAGTGGGCACCTAACTCGTCACAAATTGTTTTGAGCAGCTCCGGCACATTTGACATAGGGTTCATTACAATTGCTATGTCAGTATTTTCGGGCATCTGCTCCAACAGGCAACGAATAATAGTGGTCTTACCCGTGCCTACTTCACCGGTTAACATCACAAAGCCGCCACCGGTTACGCCATAGAGTAAATGCGCCAGCGCTTCTTTGTGCTGTTGGCTCATGTACAAATAGCGCGGGTTAACGGCTATAGAGAATGCGAGCTCGGTGAGTCCAAAAAAAGTGTGGTACATAGCAATTGCGTAGCCAGTAGTTAAGAAATTGGGTGGTGCGAGGGCAGATGATAGCGGGAAATCTTAAAAATGTGTTTTAAAAATCGTCGATGTGTTTAATCTTCTGCCAGTGCGACACAATTGCGGCCTTTTTCCTTGGCTTGATACATGGCACGGTCTGCGCGCACAAACCATTGCTCGCAGGTTTCTGCCGGTTTAATGCTGGCGCACCCGAAGGAAGCTGTGATTTTCCCTTTAGGGCCGTTAATTTGGTTGACGATTTGCTCCCTCACTTTCTCGGCAATAATCGCGGCTTCCTCGAGTTTGGTGTTGCGTACTAACAGCACAAACTCTTCGCCTCCAAACCGAAATGCGCGGTCAGTTTTACGCAGGCGAGCCCGCACTAAATTACCGATATCCATTAACACCTTGTCGCCGATACTGTGGCCAAACTTGTCATTAATCGCTTTGAACTTGTCTAAATCAAACACGATTAACGTTGCGGGTATTTGATAACGAGCAAAATCTTCTGCGCAAAGCCCAAGCTCCTCATTCATGGAACGACGGTTGCCAAGCATGGTAAGTGGGTCTTGGGATGCAAAAATTTCCAAACGCTTGCGTTGCCCCTCCGTTAAGCGAGCAAACAAATAAGCCATGATGGTGACGAAAAAGAGTGATGACATCATGGCGAAGGTATCTAGGGTTTTCTCCAGTTTCCACGCAACAGGAACCACAAGAGCTACAGCAAATAGGTTAAGGAAGATTGCTTGCGTGGGGCGCAATAGAAAGAAGTTAGCCAATATGGTTGGGAACATCCAGAACACAAAAATGGGGTTGTTAAAGTGCACAACTGCAATGGCACCCAAGGTGTAGAATCCTGCAGCAAAGTTCAGAATTGTGGGCGTGGCTTGGCCTTTCCAACGGGCGTAAATTGCACTTGCAACCGCAGTGCTTACAATTGCAAGGTCAAGTAGCGCGTGGGGAATTTCACCCTGTGAGTAGCGAAAATAGATAAAAGGACCAATTCCGATTACCGCTAAGAATGCGAACAGGTAAACCAACCCTAGTTGAAACTTATTCGTGGCGTTGTCAAACATAATGCCGGATGCCCTCGGGGGATGTGCGGAACCTACTCTGCTATTTTTATTCTTCATCTGCGTATTTTGCAGAATTTGCGGAGTAAGTGCGACTCTTATTGCGGGTAAATTATGTGTATTTTGATTTTTTTTGATTGTTTGCTTGTGGTGTCACAGACTATAAGCTGACTACAATAACCGACAAACAAAATGTAGGGGAATGATATGGGTAAGAGTCGCCTTGAGGCTTTTAGTGATGGAGTGCTTGCAATCATCATCACTATTATGGTGTTGGAGATGAAGGTGCCACATGGATCAGATTGGCAAACGCTGCAAACATTGATTCCTGTGTTTTTTAGCTATGTGTTGAGCTTTGTGTATGTGGGTATCTATTGGAATAATCATCATCATTTACTGCATGCAGTTAAGAATGTGAATGGTAGAGTGCTCTGGGCTAATTTGCATTTGTTGTTTTGGTTATCGCTACTGCCGTTTGTGACAGGTTGGATGGGTGAGAATCACTTCGCTGCCGCGCCAACCGCGTTATACGGTGTAGTCCTGTTAATGGCCGGCGTGGCATATTGGATTTTGGTGCATTCCATTATTGCCGCTGAAGGGAAAGATTCTTTGGTTGCAAAAGCCGTAGGCAAAGATGTCAAAGGAATTATCTCTGTTGTGATTTACGCTATAACGATTCCCATCGCATTTATGAATGTGGTGCCTGCCTTGTTGGGTTATTTCGTTGTAACACTGATATGGTTGGTGCCTGATCGCCGCATAGAAAAAACCTTGCTTGAGAACGAGCAACGATGATTTTTTTTGACAGTCATTGCCATTTTGATTTTGCTGATTTCGATCATGACCGCGATTCGGTTTGGCATGAATGTTTAGAGAAAGGTATTTGTAATTTAATCATTCCAGGGGTTTCTCCCAAGCAATGGAATAGTGCAGCCGCTCTTGCCAACCGCTACGACGGTATTTACTGCGCAGCCGGTTTGCACCCTTGGTGGGCTGAACAAGAATTAGGCTCTGGAGAGCTGGCGAATTATTTGAGCGAATTAAAAGAGAAGATCGTTCTTGCGCTTGGGAATGCTAAATGCGTTGCTATTGGTGAATGTGGATTGGATGCTTTAATTGATTTTCCAATAGACATCCAACAAAAGATTTTCGATACCCATGTGCAAATTGCTCATGAGAAAAAAATGCCGTTGATTATTCATTGTCGTAAAGCCCATAGCGATGTTTTGCAACGCCTGAAGTCTTATGATTTACCCGCTGGGGGTGTAATTCATGGCTTTAGTGGTAGTTATGAAATGGCGAAGCAATATTGGGCTATGGGTTTTCGCTTGGGAATTGGCGGAACCATTACGTATGAGCGCGCACATAAAACGCGTGAGGCAGCGAGACAGCTTCCGCTTGAAGCAATTTTGTTGGAGACTGATTCTCCTGATATGCCTTTGCATGGTAAGCAAGGTGCCCGAAATAGCCCAATTTATTTAGCGCAAATAGCAAATGCTTTAGCAGGTTTACGCCCTGAGTCGCTCGCAGAAATTGCAAAGCAAACTGCCCTAAATGCGCAATCACTTTTTAAGATTAATCAATAATGTTGTTTGACGATTTATCCTTTGTATCCGTTGCTGAATTAAAAGTTGCACAAAATTGGCAATCCCAGTACCGCCTTATCACGCAGTGGGGGGCGATTATTCAGCGTAAGGAATCCATTAGAGTTGAAGAAAACCTATTGCGAGGTTGTGAGACTTCAGCTTGGTTAGTTCATGAGGCGCATGAAGATGTTCATTATTTTGCGTTTGACAGCGACAGCCGCGTCATTAATGGATTGGCGGCCCTGTTATTGTCGAAGGCAAATGCAAAGACCACGCAAGAAATAAGTGCTTTAGACTTTCCGAAACTTTTAGCAGATGTTGGATTGGAAAAACATTTAACTCCATCGCGCAATAATGGATTAAAAGCCATTATTGCGCGCCTTGAAACTCTTGTCGGTTAGCATTTTCTATTCATAAACATTGCCTTTATTCAAATACACAAGCAACACAACATTAATATTGATGCCCTCTAAGCGTTTTGCGTAAATCACCCGATGGAAGCCCATAAAGGATTCCTGATCCAACTAAAGCACTGGTTGCACTCAATGTTGAACCAGATGCTGCTGTATCCATGCCATAGGTTCCTCTCCATTCGGCCCACGGCATGTCATTGCCGCTACATTCGCTGTCTTTGAGTGCGAGAGCGTTGCTGGATTCAATCATGTTACTGCCAAAACTGAGTTTGCTGATGATGTCGGCTGTACTAGGGCGAGCTATGCAAGACAGCCCGTAGTAGGGCGCGCTAGTCGCTGATTTGATGATGTTGTGGGAAACCCGCGTGCCAGAACTGGGAGGATTCAACGGGCCCCAACTTAAGACGACTCCGCCATTCACCATAGTGTTGTGGTGCGCAGTGTTATCAACAAAGGGGCACGTTGTTTGGAAGCATTGCCCGCCTAAAACAATGCCCGCGTTAATTAATAAGTTGTGGTGCACATGCATATTATGAGCGCCGTCTTGGGCCATCAAAAAAATGCCATCGTGCTCGGGCTGGTTAGCCGCAAGCTCTATATAGTTTTCCCGGTGGGTATTGTGGTCTGGCCACCCTTTATCGACTATCCCTTTGCCAATACTGCTGGTCTGGTTTTGCCGCATCTGGTTGTTCTCAACAATGGAATCACCCGCACTAAATAGCACCATCGCAGCAAAATTGTTGCGCGTAAATTTCATGGTGTATTTACCAAAATCATTTTCTTGCACCAGCATTTTATTTTGGCGTAGCCCGCTATCTCTACCGTGTACGAAAGATGGGTTCTCACTTTCAGACCATGTTTCGTAGCCACTTACAAAGCGATTATTTCTAACGATAAGCCCAGACCGGCAGGGGTCACAAGTAATACCGTATTGCGAAATGTTGGCGATATCCAATCCTTCTATACGCGCAACAGGTGTTGTTGAATCGCCATTTTTAATCCAAAAAGAATTTTGCTGAGCAAAATCAACAAGAGCGACCTCATCTGGGTATGCCAATATTTGTTTGGATTTTGTGTCACCTAAATCTGATTTTCCGACGGGGTAGTTTCCTTTACGGAGTACGATAAGTTGGTTTGGTGTGGATTGCGCTAATGCGAACGTTAAGCTGCGATAAGGTGTAGCGATTCCTCCTCGGCCAGTTACGTCAGTTCCATTTGAAGCAACGAATAAAAAGCGAGACATGGCTGACTGAATGGTGAAGTTTTTATTCAGCGTCTTTTGACTTGCCCCACTGTCTTTTATTTGCATGCTCACGACATAAGTGCCTTCACTCGCGGGGGTAAAACGCAATGTGCCGCGTCGGAAATCGAGAGACACTTGGGATGTGCTTTGAGCAACGCCGTTTAATGTGAATCCTGTTAGGCGATATTCATAGGGGAAAATTCCGCCAATGACGCCAGGGCGGCTTTCATAAGGAATTCCAGGGTAGGCGGCATCGCGAATGCTGTAATTCACCGTTAATGGCTCGTTTGGCAAGGTTTCCGGCAGCGTTAGATGAGCAACCTCATTGTGAACACAGCGAATAAATATAGGGCTGTTCAAGTCTGGAACTGTGGTAGGAGCCAACTCAGAAATCGCGCAGGTTTGTCCCTCAGGTTGTTCCGTGATTTGTAAGTCGAGTGCTGTACCTATGGCTTTAGCGGTGGGTATATCCACGGGTGCATTGAGTGTAATAACCGAATTATGTGATCCATGCGTTAACGTCAGCTGTCCGCCCATACGCAGCCCTTGTACCCGCACTGGAAAGCTATTGTTGCTCGCGGCGCTACTCGAACTTGACGAAGACGAAAAGGAGCTTGATGAGCTGCTAGACGATAAGCTAGAGCGTGAGCTTAATGTGATACTGCTATTAGTATTGCTTGATGAACTGAGCGAGGTGCTGCTTTTCGACAGACTACTGGCGCTAGTTACAGAGCGGCTAGTAGAGGATGTGGAGACTGAGTTTTTAGAACTTGACGTTGCCGACAATTGACTGGCCTGAGATGAAGAGGAATTTAGGCTGCTGGGAATCGATTGGGTTGAACTACTCGAAGAACTTGTTATAGGCGTTTGCGTAGGTACAGTTGACGATAACTGAGATGAACTACTACTCGCCTCGCTGTTTGGTTTAGAACTACTTGCGTTCACTAGAGGTGTTGATGACGAAGACAGTGAACGTAAAGAAGAGCTTGAACTCAATGTGGGTAAGCTACTTTTTACGAGAGCGGAAGACGAAACCGAAGAGGATACAACGGCGTTGTTTGGTGAGGTGTTAAACGAATTGGATTCGCCACCTGCACTACCTCCACCGCAAGCAGTGATTGCAGGTATTAATAACAGATAAAGGTAAATCCATTTTTGATTTTGCATTTACGCACACCCTATGAGATTAAGTAAAAGGCCAATAGAAAATTCTGATAATTTATAATCCACTTACCGCTCCAGGAGTTGTTCCATTGCTGCCCGCACCAATCGCCGGTGAACCAGGTTTAAGCGTGAAATCTTTGTTGGCTGGGTCGTTAAACATTGGGTCTGCTAAGGCTGAAGTTGTATCGCCAAATTGTGCTTTACCATCGGTAAAATTCTTTGTGTATTCCGGCGTGGGAGGTGGGCTGTACAAAAATTTTCTTGTAGCGGTTTGGTAATAAAATATATTGTTATTCATTGTCCACGTAGCTAAAGATCGATCAAGTCGACCCCAGTTCCAATCCCAGGCCCCGATATAAAAAACGCCTAGCCCCGTAGCTGATGCAACGAAAATATTATTTTGAACATTAATTGATGTGCGGAATGCGTTTTCGTCCCAATCGGGGTAAGCGTGTAGAAAATAATTATTATTGTAAAAGGTGTTGTAGCGAATTGTGTAATCATGATTCGCATGCGCATTTTCATTTTCCAGAACCAAACCAGTTCCGTTGTTAATGATAATATTGTGGTGAATATCACCACTCCATGTTCTTAAATAGAACCCCATACTGTTATTTTCGATCAGGTTGTTGTATGCCTCCATATGTACTCGGCCGGCATGCTTGTGGCGAACAGCAACGTGATTGCCGCGAAAAATGTTGTTATAGACTTTAATGTTAGAGCCTGCTTGCGCGCTAGGCTCAGATATTATGCTGAGTGCGCCAACATTGCCGCCAGTCTCACTGGGTGCAGATGTGTTTTCAAATAAGCTATTTCTAATAATAAAAGTGTGTAATGTGTCTTGCATATAAAACCGAACACCTCCCCCAATACCACTTGATTGGGTGACGCGGCCGTCACGCGACACAATATTAATTAACTCGGCATAGCTTACAGTTTCATCGACACTGATTCCAACATCACCAAAATTAGTAATCTCAATGTTTTGTATCCGCACTCCACCTGTTCGAGTCATACGAAGTTGCGCGCTGGTTCGATTGGATGAGAAAACCGCTCGCGCTGACCCGCGCCAACTTTTTAATGTTGTTGGGTCATTTGCAGTTCCGCTTGCGGCATTGGTGTAAAAGTTTAACGACATTTTATGGCTTGGGCTGTCGGTAGCCATATCAAACGTACCGCGAACATATACAAAATCTCCGCCGCGTACATTTTGCTCTAACACTTGAAAGCTATTGTAAGGAGTAGCGTAATTACCGTTTCCTCCATTACTTGCATTTGCATCTACCCACCAACAGCGTTTGCCATTGGGTGCTTCACATACACTGGGATCGCCAGGCTCAATACCGTTTGGCCATAACAATCCTGCACTGGAGTAAGTGGCCGGTGAGCTTGATGACGAAGAGCTAAGAGAGCTTGTTTGGCTGCTACTGGATGTTGAGCTCGAGCTGCTGGTCTTAGCACTTGAAGATGAACTGCTCGATTTGCTACTTAAATTTGAAGACGAGCTGTTAGCAGTTGCTGCGCTTGCTGAAGAATTTGCAGACGCAATAGCACTACTGGTTTTGCTTGATGAACTTAGCGAGGTACTGCTTTTCGACAGACTACTGGCGCTAGTTACAGAGAGGCTTGAAGAGGATGTGGAGACGGAGTTTTGAGAGCTTGAGTTTGCCGACAATTGACTGGCCTGAGCTGAAGAGGAATTTCGGCTGCTGGCAATAGATTGCGTTGAACTACTCGAAGAACTTGTTAGGGGCGTTTGCGTAGGTGCAGTTGACGATAACTGAGATGAACTACTACTCGCCTCGCTGTTTGATTTAGAACTACTTGCGTTCACTATTGGTGTAGACGACGAAGACAGTGAACGTAAAGAAGAGCTTGAACTCAATGCGGGTAAGCTACTTTTTACGAGAGCGGAAGACGAAACTGAAGAAGACGCAACAGAGTTGTTTTGTGGCGTGTTAAAGGTATTGGATTCACCGCCAGCGCCACCTCCACAACCGGCCAGTAAAGTCATTATTAATAAGCTGGTGTAAATTTCATTTTTATTTTTCATTGAATATTCCATTTAATTTTTAATACACCAACCTACGCATTTAAAGTCCGCCAATAATCTTATTGCCGGCTCCATCTGTTTGTACCAGGCGGGTCAGATCTGTTTCAAAAACAATTCTGTCGATATACATGGATTGGGTTTTTGGCGCTCCGCCATTCCAATACGTGAATATGTAAAAGAAAGGCGCAACGTCGGTAGCATTAACTAAAGTTGGGTCGCTCTTTACATCGAGTATGAGTTGCATTTGATTATTTTTTTTACGCCAAACGCGAGTTCTACCTTTACCACCTTGATTGAAAGCAACATTGTCGAAGTCGACGCGCATTTCAAACGTATTCCATTCGCCTTTTGTCATGAATTCAGTAGTGTTATGCCAGCTTTGCACGCCCTCAAAAATATTAGCGAGTTTTCCATCTTCGCTAGCGCCGCCTCCCAAGCCAAGCGTATTGATGTATATGTCGTGGTAACCGCTGTTACCTCCGTTTGCAGGCTCTGTGCGTATTCTGAAAAATTTAAGACGTCCGCCTCCACCCGCATACCAATCAAAGGTGGTGGGAAAGAAGACTGACCATTGAGCTTGGAGGCTTTGTCCTTTTTTCAGCGCTGACGGAAAGTAAGTGCCTCCACCCATGGCCCATTCGTCGGCGCCTTGTGTGGCGGTGGTCTTCCAAGCTTTGTTGCCGAAAGCAACTTTCTCCGTGGTGGGCACCATGTTCCCACCTAAATTGCTTCCAGAATCTGCGTCTAAAAGCATCCAGGGTGTAAATTGTAATTGCCCTGTACTAGATGCTAATGAGCTACTGGATGACGAGCTGCCAACAGTTGAGCTCTGACTGGAAGATGAACTGCTAGCGGGTGCTGATGATGCGTTGTTGCCCCCACTCAAATCCATGCTATCGGCAAATTCCACATCGTCCACGTAAAAATCGGTTTGAGCGGGGAACCCGGGGTT
This sequence comes from uncultured Cellvibrionaceae bacterium, assembly GCA_964581625.1. Taxonomy (GTDB): domain Bacteria; phylum Pseudomonadota; class Gammaproteobacteria; order Pseudomonadales; family Cellvibrionaceae; genus Cellvibrio. Next base: position 40,352 of record CAZOPE010000022.1, on the reverse strand, counting down.
GGACCATCCCATAAAATAACCGGCTTGCCATCCATTAGGTCCGGTGGCTGCGGGGGCGATGTTGGCTTGTGTGACTTGATGTAATCTCACGTAGGCTGCATCACCATCCCATCTGCGATAGGTTTCAATCAATCCATCATTATTGCTGATGCCAGCTGTTTTAGTTGCAGCCTTCACGTGAAGAACAAGTTGCATCCAACGCCCTTTATCAGTGGCTGAATTGATGAACGGTTGAAATTGTAGATGTGGGCCCGCTCCGGTGTTATTGCCTTCTGAATAATGTACCGCTAAATCACTTCCGCCTTGACCGTTATCCCAGTACTCCCAAATCACAGATGGGCCTTTGCCGTGCGCAGAATAATCATCCATCCAGATTGCGAACAATTTGTTATTTGTTGGCCAATGCGGCTCGGGTGCAACATGTTCAAAATTGGTTGGAACTCTTAACCAATATTTAACCCAAACTTCATTGCGCGGCGCACTAAACATAAAGCGCTCTTCTGCGCTCGTGTTAGCTCCAGCGGGGTAACGGAATCGCAAAGATTTTGTTCCAGATTTTGCCGCACCGGTCGTTACAAAACTCCATGCTCCGCCGCTCCAACTAAAATTTGCACCGCCGCCAGCTTGTGCGCTTCCCTCGAAGTTTTCTAGGTAGAACGATTGGTTCGTCGTTGCCGTACTGCTGCTTACCGAGGACGACTTGGCGCTGAGTGAAGAGCTAGATTTTGAACTCAACGAGCTGCTGGATTTAAAACTGGAAGAAATACTGGATTTCGAAATTGAGGTACTACTGGCTTGGGCGCTGGATGTCGCAGCGCGGCTCGACGCGCTCATTGCAGATAAAACACTAGACGACTTGCTGGATGCTGAACTTAAGGACTTGCTACTAACCGATGAAACTGATTGAGCGGAGGAGGAGGGTAGTCTTGTTGCTTCTGAGCTAAGTGAAGAGCTGGTCGTAACGGGTGTTGATGATGCGGGAACGCCAATTGTCGATGAGCTAAGGCTAGACAGTGATGATTTGCTAAGTGAGCTACTAGAGCTCTGTACTGCCGCGCTTGCTCTAGATGTCACCGCTGTTGATGAGCTTGCGAGGGACGAGGGTAGTTCAGATTTATCAGTTGCTACCGATGAAACAGATGTTTTCGCTGTTGATGAAGCGGGAAGTATGGGCTGGGTGTCAAAGGTATTGGCTCCTGAACCCGCTCCTCCCCCACAGGCACTCAAAAAGCCACAAATGAACAGTGATGAAACGCCGTTTTTTAACGCTCGATAGTTCGATTCACTTACAACTGTAAATACCCTTAATTTCATTAACATTGGCTTATCCCTTTGCTTAAGTGGTGGCCCTAGGTTCAAAAATTTTAGGGTGCTATCTTAACGGCGGGAAAAACTAAAAATGCGCCATTTGTCACGAATTGGATTGGCAAATATCTATGAGGAATAAGCCTGTGGGTTATGCTGGGCTGAAATAAGACTTGGTTGGCAATTTGTTTGTGCGCTAGTTGTTGCTAACGCACGCCGCTAAATACCGCTCAATCGCTTTAGTCGCAGCCACAAAACCAAAGGTACCCGTTACCATAACACTAGAGCCAAAACCTCCTGCGCAATCCAGCTTTACACCAGCCTCCAAAAATTGCTTGTCCATACAAACGCTACCGTCTGGCTTCGGGTAAACCATTTGTTCGGTAGAAAAAACGGCGTCTACCCTGAACTTACGATTTTTATCGCGCGAAAAATTAAAGTGGCGGTAAAGCTGTGTACGAATTTTTACCAACATAGGGTCGCTTTCAGTGCGGCCTAAATCCGCCACGCGAACTTGTTGTGGGTCGCGCTTCCCGCCCGATGAGCCAACAGTAATCAAGCGCACTTTTATCGCAAGGCAATAAGCAACCAAACGCGCTTTGATATGCGCAGCATCCATTGCATCAATGACGACATGGTGCTGTTTTCCTATCAGAGATTTCATGTTGTCTTGGTCAATGAAATCTTCAATGGAATGTATAACTATTTCAGGATTGATTTCTTTCAAGCGGTCGCTAATAACCTGATTTTTTGAACGACCTATAGTGGATTTAAGCGCGTGTGATTGCCGATTGGTATTGGTGACACACACATCATCTAGCTCAATGAGGGTTAGTGTTCCTACGCCAGAGCGCGCAAGTGCTTCGGCAACCCAAGTGCCTACACCGCCTAAACCTATTACGGCAAAGTGCGCTTTGTGAAGTGCAACCAATGAATGTTGACCGTAAAGTCTTCCAATGCCGCCAAAGCGTTGCAGGTAAGCGGGTGACAGAGAATCTGTTTCGTGAGTCATAAAATAACAATTTAATTGAATAAATTACTGCAAATATTTATCAAAAGGTATAACGGTAATGGTTTCACCTTTTGAAACGGCTCCGCGTTCTTGCTCAAGCACGACATAAGCATTTGCGCGGGCAATTGAACTTAATACGCCGGAGCTTTGATTGCCCGTACTTGAAATAGTCGTTTCGCCGTTATGAGGGCTGAGCATGCCGCGTTGATAGTCCGCTCTTCCTGGTTGCTTTTTGAAAGGCGTTTGAGTGACGAGATTGAGTGATAAGGTTTCCGGAACCTTTTCCCCTGAGAGATGACGTAGCGCGGGTAAAACCAATTGATGATAAGTAACCACCGCTGAAACGGGATTACCGGGCAACCCAAAAAAATAACAATTACTCGTTTCTTTTTTAAAAGTGCCAAATGCAAAAGGTTTACCCGGCTTCATGGCAACTTTCCAGAAATTAATATTTCCGAGAGATGCCAATACTGATTTTGTGTAATCAGCATCGCCCACCGAAACTCCGCCGCTGGAAATAACAACATCTGCCTGTGCAATGGCTGATTCAAATGCACAGCGAATTTTTTCTGGATCGTCCTTTACTAATCCGCAATCAATCACGGTTACATCAAGGCGTGAAAGAAGCGCTAGTAAGGTTTGGCGATTGCTATCGTAGAGTTCACCGGCTTTGAGCGGCTCGCCACCGGATTTTAATTCGTCACCGGTTGATAAAACGGCAACACGAATGGGGGTGAATACTTTTACCTTAGTGACACCCAAGGATGCGAGCAAACCTATGTCGATAGGATTGATTCGTTTACCTTGTTCAATCACCAAACTATTGAGTGAGATATCTTCGCCAGCGCGACGAATATTTTCACCCAAATCAGGTAGGCGTGTGAGTTGGATTGCATCTTCAATTAGGTTTATCTGCTCCTGCATGATTACGGTGTCTGTACCTTCCGGTACAACAGCGCCAGTCATAATTCGTACGCATTCGCCGTTCCCGATTTCGCCATAAAAAGGATGCCCCGCGAGTGCAGTACCCACGATTTTTAATGTTTGTGTTAAATCAGCTTGCGAATGAGCAAACGCATAACCATCCATCGCTGAATTGTCGTGGCTGGGAATTTCTACACAGGAAAATATGGGTTCTGCAACAACACGATCCAGCGCGTTTTGCAGGCTTACTATTTCAGTGGAATTCGTTGGCACTATGGCCGTTTTCATGCGCGCTATAGCCTCCGCAACGGGCAAAAGACTGGGTTGTGAACAGTAATCCATGAGGAATCCAGAACGGCTTAGAAAGTAGGTCGTTATATTAACGGCTAAGGCATTTCAAACCTAGTGTTCTGGATTTTCAAACAAGATATTCTGCATTCTTTTTTTAAAAGGTTTTAGCAAAAGTGGCGCTTTGTTACGAGAATGCCGCCCTTCGTTTGAGTTGCGGCATTCCGTGTTCTACGCGGGTCTACGTACTGCGCGAATTGTTCGGCTGGGACCGCCGCCGCAGAAAAATCGGTTTACCCCGTCAGATTCAAGGCCAGATATGCCCATGCCCTGTGGCATGGTAAGCGTTTGCAAAACTTCGCCCGTGATGGGGTTAACTTGTCGCAAATCGCTCTGGTCATCTTGCCAGGTAGCGTGCCAGAGTTCGTTGCCAATCCATGTGACACCGGTGACGAAACGGTTTGAATCAATAGACGCGAGAATTTCGCCTGTCTCCGGATTTACCTTATGGATTTTTCGGGCGCGGTGTTGGCCAACCCAAAGCGCGCCTTCTGCCCATGCCATGCCTGCGGCGCCACCCGGTGGTGTTGGAATAGTGGATATGACTTTCCCCGTGTCGGGTTCAATTTTCTGAATGCTTTGTTCAACAATTTGATAAAGATAGGTGCCATCAAAAGCGGTGCCTGCATGAGCAGGTATATTTAGTGTGTGATCTATTGTGCCGCTTTCGGGATTGAGGCGATTCAGCTTTTCTCCTGATGCAAACCACACTTTTTCACCATCGAAACTCACGCCGTGCACCGCATCAATACCGGCAAAAGGCCCGTATTCGCCGATAATATCTGCTGCAGATTTTTTCATGATTAATCTCTCTCTGTTGGTTGTGTCTGGCCAGTTTAGTTAACTGGAAGAGGGCCGGGGAGTAACAATATTGTCGTGACACCGGGTGGCGGATAGGCAATCCATCGGCGTGCTTGGGCGCGCCCAATCGATTGCACTTTGCCTGCACTGGCGAGTGATTCAAGGGCGCGTTGCGCCGTGCGTTGGCTGATGCCCAATGCCATGGCTAATGCGGAGCTGGCCCAAGCTTCGCCATCTGCGAGCATGGCAAGAATCTCGCCGTGATTTTCACGAATAGGTTGTTCGAGTAGGATCAATTCCCGCGCGTGAATGGGAGCCAGTATGAAGCCTTCAGGTGTTGCTTTTATATCGGCAAGGTCTGCAATTTCGGCGCGTAAGCGGCCTATTTCGACGCGCAAACGCGCGCGCAATGATTCATCGATTTGTTGTTGGCGAAACGCGATTTTAACCAGTTGGTCGCGCGATACATCTTTCGGCCAAGCCTCCGCTAATGCTACCGCGAGTTTAAATAAAATAGGACGGCTTGCGAGGGATACTACCTGCGCTTTGTGGAGCACAAGATAGCGGCAGGCATCCACCACGAGCGCGGACGACGCCAATATTTTTTCAACATCTTCTAACACGACAAGCTGATCACCCGCGGGTGATAACACGCGGGCGGCGGGTGTTTGCAAAATCTTCAATGCGTTTTCTATTTCGGAAAACAGAGAGGGAATATTCGCTTTCCTCGCAGCTTCATAGGCGCGAGCAAGCGCAGTTTTCGCGTCATAGGTGCGAATGCGTCTTATGGCGATACCGGCAATAACTAATTCATGGGCTGCTTTAAATGCTGGGGAAAAAAGATCTTGGTTTATTGTGTTGACGAGTGCTTCCGCTTCATCTAAATGACCGAAGAGCAGTAACAATCGCCCGCGCAAATGTTTTGCATAGGCGGCATTAATGAAATCGCCATGCTGCTCTAGAACAGTTTGCGCTGATTCCAATTGTGATGCCGATCCATCTAGATCACGCATCGCGAAAGCAATTTCCATTTCAGCCAGAATGCATCGCGCTTTTGCTAAAGGTTGCTTGTCGCCAAACGCACGCGACGCTTTTCTCAATAATATTTTGGCAGTTTCGATATCGCCCAGTTGGGCCATGGCAATGCCGCGCAGCGCTAAGGCAGGCGCGTCGTCTCGCAGCGCAACTCGGTTGAGTGCGCCAAAAAAATCACCGCGTGCAAGCGCTAGCGCAGCGCTAGTTATTAACGAGTCCATCCAGATCCCGTCATATTTGTTACTCCCATTTAATTGAGGCCGGCACTTACTATGGCTCTCTCTATTGCTCTCGCTATGGTTATCGGTGGCTTCAACACATTATCAGCAACTTGGATTGGTTAGTAGCGTGGAGTTTACGGTGTCCAATCAGAAGGGTGCCATAGATTTCAGTTTGTATGTGATAACAGGTATTTGTTCTATTAATCGGTTTTTAGTTAACAGGAGTTTGTTATGCGAAAGTTAATCGCGGGATTTAAAGTATCACTGGATGGAAAAATTGAAAGCAACGAAGGCTACGCCGATTGGGTAGATTCCTGGTCGGAAGACTATGGTTTGAGTGAAGAAATAGATACCTGCTTACTTGGCGGAACCATGTACCCCGGTTATGAGGCCTATTGGTCTGCGTTAGCAGCAACGCCGGAGGAGGCTCACCCTATGACAGGAAAAGTTCCTACAGCTGCCGAAGTGAGTTGGAGTCGTTTTGCATCTAAAACTCAGCACATCGTCTTATCGAAAACTCAATCCCAAGCGCAATGGCCTAACACTCGCTTTATTCATGGTGTGGATGACATCAATCTCTTAAAGCAGCAGCCCGGTAAAGCCATTTACCTTATGGGTGGAGCGCGAATTACACAGCAATGTATTGAGGCGGATTTACTGGATGAAATTCGCTTGATTGTTTACCCGGTGTTGATTGGCGAAGGTAAAAATTTATTTAGCGAATTAGTAACGCGGCGGCAATTAACATTACTTGAGTCTTCGCTGCGTGATGATCAACGTCTGTTTCTTCGCTATAGCCTGCGTTGTTAAGTGTGTTGGATTAAATTTTATAAAACTACGCAAACATTAATTGTTCATTCAAAGAGGAAAAGCTATGACAACTTCTTATACCGGCGGATGTGCGTGCGGTGCAATTCGCTACCAAATAAATGCAGAGCCTCTTGTAGGCGTTGAATGCCATTGTACTGATTGCAGGCTAGAGAGCGGTAATGGTCACGCATCGCATTTAGTGTTTCCTCGTGCTGCGGCGAGCATTGAAGGCGTGGCAGGGCAATGGGATATGACGGCCGACAGTGGAAATATAAAAACCCGCGGTTTTTGCCCCACGTGCGGTACGCCCGTGTATATGACTTTTTCTGCAAACCCCGCTGCGTTTAGCGTGCGAGCGGGTACTTTGGATGAACCAAGTCGCTATGTACCCAGCATAAGAACTTACACATCGCGGGCGCTCAACTGGGATAGGGTTGATACAAGTTTGCCAAGCTTTGAAGAAATGCCACCGCGCTGATATGAGCACTAAAAATGATTGCACTCAAATTCCATTGGAGAATTGAATGATCATTACGAAAAAAAGTTTTGATCACGGGTGGTCCACGCGGTTTAGGTGTTGGAATTGTTGAAGCATTTGTTGCATGTGGCAGTATTGTGACTGTAGTTGCGCGCAATGAATTTCAACTTAACCAAGTGCGCGAGCGTCTTGAGGGGAATACCATTTGTGCGGATATAACTTTTTCAGACGATGCTGGAGCACATGCTTACGCCAAGGCCATGTCACCAAGGGAATGTGGCGATATGGTGAGCGTTTCTCTTACTGATGAAAAATATAAGCAGGAATTCGCATTTACCATTAACGGGCAAAACGGGATTCAAGTTTTGCAGCCCGCTTCTTACATGAGTCACGGGCATTCTGGTCGAGCAGTTTTGCTTAGCTGTTTTCTTCTAGGTTAAACCGCTGTTAAGCCTTCTTGTTTCAAATCGTTCCAAAGTTCATCGCTTATGTGTGCTGTCGCCAGCGCAATATTTCCCGCAACGCGGCTGGGCGATGTTGTGTTGAGTGCAACGCTGGTAGTTTCTGGAAACCGAAAGGAAAACTGTACGCACACGGCAGCGGGGTCTGCTTGGTGTTTTTTGCACAGCGCGAAAAAGGCCTCGCGCCATTTAAATAAGATGGGATCTGTTTGCGGCGTAACCAAGCGATAGTTGTAGTAGTTGCCACCTGTTAAAAAACCAGAATTAAAAACGGCTGAGTTTAGAATTTTTACTTGCTCGCGTCCTAAGCGGCCAACCAGCTCAAGTACGTGTGGCTCATGTGTATAAGGCGTTAAGCTGCAAGCAAACATGGCCCAATCCAATGTAACCAGCTTGCTGATTTCATCAATAATACGCGGGTCTTTTGAGCCAATGCCAATTGAATCCACATTACCTTTTTGTCTTAGGTCATTTAAGGCGCGGTAACCGTCTAGGATGTCATTGAGGCGTTTCTCGCGGTCAAAGGCATCTTTTGCGGCAGCGAGGTATTCATCGGGGTCATGAATGGAAACCAATCGTGCAGGGTAATCTCCCAACAACTCATTTCCTTGGTGGTAGCATTCCATAATCCCGTCGTAACTGATGGTTTGAATGGCATCGTTTTTGAGGTTTACCCAAGCACCGGGTTCGAAGGTAGGTTCGGGTGAGGTTAGGGGAACGCGTTTCCAGCCCAGCTTGTTAGATACTTGGACGGCAGATGGGGAAACTCCCAGTTCCTTTAAGCTTTGCCCCAAGCATTCCAAAGCTAAACCTGCACCATATTTCCCAGCGCTATCAAATACTGCCACGTCACCTGAGTGCTTAATAACCTCAGCAACCGTTTCACGTTTGCTGGAATAAGTCGGCTCGTTGAATAAATTACCAAGTCCACTGGTACCGAAAATCACTCTGGGTGGCGCGAAACTGCTCATAGATCTAATCCATTGCTATAAAGTGTTTATTATATACAGATTGACATATTTCAAGGTAGCGTTTACCTTTTGGCCCGTCAGAGGTCTGCGATCATATAATAAGAGGATTCCGCCTTGAACAACACTCTACGCGTTGATAGCCACCAGCATTTTTGGAAACTGGATAGGGGCGACTATCACTGGCTTGATGCGGAACCGGCAAGCCTCAAGCAAGATTTTTTGCCGCAGGATTTGCAACCGCTTCTTTCTAAAAACGCTGTTGATTACACCGTGATTGTGCAAGCGGCTGAGACGGTAGAAGAAACAGATTTTATTTTAGACATTGCAGATAAGCACGCGTTCGTCGCCGGCGTTGTGGGTTGGGTGGATATGAACTTGCCCAGTTCACTCAAGGTGTTGGAGCGCTTGCATCAGCATAAAAAATTAAAAGGCATTCGCCCCATTATCCAAGGTATTGCCGACCCCAACTGGATGCTAAAGCCTGAACTTGATTCCATATTCAAATGGCTTATTGATAAAGATTTAACGTTTGATGCCTTGGTAAAACCTGTTCACCTTGACGCACTTTATATTTTGTTAAAACGTTACCCGGAGCTTAGGGTTGTGGTAGATCATGGGGCCAAGCCTGACATAGCTAATGATGTATTTAATCCTTGGGCAGAAAAAATCCAAAAAATCAGCGAAGACTCAACAGCATTTTGCAAAATATCTGGTTTGGTCACTGAAGCTGGTAAGAATGTTTCCTATGAAAGTCTTTATCCCTATATGAACCATCTGGCTAATTGCTTCGGCGCTCAGCGATTAATGTGGGGAAGTGATTGGCCGGTGTGTACTCTCGCCGCTAGCTATAAAGAATGGATTGAATACCTTGATGCATTCCTAACGCCTTTTTCGTTGGCAGATCAAAAATCTATTTGGGGCAAAAACGCCATAAGGTTTTATAAGTTAGATGTTGGTTAGTTCGCTTTTTGCATCACAAAAAACATTACACGTAATCATAATAATAGGTAAATTTCATGTCTAACTCGAGCACTGGTGTTCAAGAATCGCATGCTACGGCAGATGCATCCTCTGAAAGTTTAGTTCCCAAGCATTTACTCTTGGCATTTATGTTGGTGACTTTTTGCTTTGCTCTTTGGGGCTTTGCAAACGACGTAACTAACCCCATGGTTGCAGCCTTCCAAAAAATATTTTTAACCTCCGCAACAGATGCAACCTGGGTGCAAGTTGCGTATTACGGTGGCTACGGGTTAATGGCGTTCCCCGCCGCATTTTTTATTCGCCGCTACTCTTATAAAGCCGGCATTTTAATGGGGCTTGGTTTATATGCTGTAGGAGGATTGTTATTTGTACCTGCAAGTTACATTGGTGAATTTTATCCGTTTTTGATTGCGTATTTTATTCTTACTTCTGGGCTGTCATTTTTAGAGACAAGCGCAAATCCTTATATTCTTGCAATGGGCCCGGCAGCTACTGCAACACGCCGCTTGAATCTTGCTCAAGCATTCAATCCTATTGGTGGTTTGTTAGGTATGTATGCGGCGTCGCAATTTATTTTAGCGCGTATGGATTCGCGCGATCGCGCCACGCGCGAGACTCTTTCTGCAGCAGATTTTGAAGCGGTTAAATCTGCAGACTTGGCGGTGCTAAGTCATCCTTATATTGTCATCGGTATCGTTATTGCGGTTATGTTTGTGCTCATTGCTTTTATGAAAATGCCTAGCGGCAAAGAAACCGTTGAAGGTAATAGTACTACTAAAGAAATTTTTGGCCGGCTGATTCGCACCCCACGTTACGTGGAAGGTGTTATTGCTCAAGTGTTTTATGTGGGCGCACAAATTATGTGTTGGACTTTTATTATTCACTACGGCACTGAAGTATTTGTTGCCCAAGGAATGTCGGAAGCAGACGCACAAGTTAAATCGCAAAATTACAATGTTATCGCAATGATTATTTTTTGCGTAAGTCGTTTTATTTGTACTTTCCTACTGAAATATATTGCGCCCGGATCGCTGTTAATGACCTTGGCTGCCGGTGGTATTGTCTTAAGTATAGGAACTATTACCTTGGGTGGCAGTTTAGGCATCTATTGTTTGGTGGGAATTTCCGGCTGCATGTCACTCATGTTTCCCACTATTTATGGCATAGCGCTAGAAGGAATTCGCGGTGACGATGCGAAATTTGCAGCTGCAGGTTTGATTGCCGCCATCGTTGGTGGAACCTTTTTGCCTATGCTGCAAGCGATTGTTATTGATAACTGGTCATCGAGTGCTTTGTCGGCAACTCAAGCGTCCTTCTCATTGCCTTTGCTTTGCTTTGTGATTATTGCGGTATACGGCTATCGAGCTGTTAACACTCATAAGTATGCTTAGGGCTCGGTATGACAAGGCGCTACTGCATGGCACTGGATTTAAAAAATGATTCGGCCTTGATTGAAGAATATAAGCATCACCACGCCCCGGGCCGAGCCTGGCCAGAAATTACTGACAGCATTAAGAGTGCGGGCATTCTTGGTATGCAAATTTACGCTGTCGGAAATCGGCTGTTCATGATTATGGATGTCGATGACAGCTTTTCGTTTGAAGCCAAAGCTAAAGCGGATGCAGAGAGCTCTAAGGTGGCGGAGTGGGAGGCCTTGATGTGGAAATATCAGCTGCCTTTGCCATGGTCAAAAGCCGGTGAAAAATGGGTTTTGATGGAAGAAATCTTTCGCTTGGAATAAAATGAACATTAAATATAAAAGTCAATTTGACTAAAAATTGGTTTAGAAGAGCAGCCGCTTAACCCTTTGTGGTAATGAAACTTTTTGGGGATAAAAATATGTTGTCAGTTGTATGCGTTGAGCCCGGAAAATTAGCCTTGGAAGATAGGGCGGAGCCGATCCTGACACCCGGAATGGTTAAGCTTAAGGTTCGTTCAATTGGTATTTGTGGTACGGACTTCCATATCTATGAGGGCTCGCATCCGTTTCTCCAATACCCGCGGGTTATGGGGCACGAACTTTCCGGTGAAGTGGCGGAAACGAATGTAGGTTCGGCCTTATCGGTGGGTGATCGTGTCATTGTTAACCCCTACTTGCCCTGTGGTAAATGCATTGCATGCAGAAAGGAAAAGCCAAATTGCTGCACTAATATCCGTGTTCTGGGTGTGCATACTGACGGTGGTATGACCGAATTTATAACGGTTCCCGAAAGCCAGCTGTACCCCGCAGGCGATTTAACCTTTGCGCAAGCCGCAATGGTGGAGTTCTTATCCATCGGCGCCCACGGAGTGCGCCGCGGGGAGATCAAATCGGGTGATCGCGTGTTGGTGGTGGGTGCAGGGCCAATAGGTTTAGGCGCAGCGCTTTTTGCGCAAATCGCAGGTGGCTCGGTTGCCATTTTAGATGTGAATGCCTCTCGAATTTCCGGCGCTGTGTCACTGGTTAAGGGGGCGAAAGGTTTTGTGTTGGGTTCAAATACCGATGCGGAAATTGAGCAACACACAAACGGCGACATGTTTGATGTAGTGCTCGATGCAACCGGAAATAAGCGCGCTATGGAGGCGAGTTTAAAGTACGTGGCCCACGGTGGAAGCTGCGTGTTTATCAGCGTGGTGAAAGATCAAATCACGTTTGATGATCCTTTTTTCCACGCGCGTGAAATGCGTATCATTGGTAGCCGCAATGCGACCAAGCAAGATTTTAATACCGTTATTTCATCCATCAAGGCGGGGGAAATTCCCATTGATTTGCTGAATACCCACACGGCAGAATTAAAAGACTTACCGACTAAATTACCCCAATGGTTGGGAGAGCAAGATAGCTTAATCAAAGCGGTAGTGACTTTAGCCTAAAGGCTGCGGTAAAAACTGTTTGTCAAAAGCTAGATAACGGAATCAACAACATGCAAGTAAACACAGCGCATAAATAGTTGATTCCGTTTAATCCGTTAAACCATGTGCTGAACGCATTAGCGTGCGTTGCGCTGTATTAAGGTGTTTTTCCAAGCTCATTACAGAGCCTGCAATATCGCGCGATAATAAATTGTTTAATAAATCGATATGCTCGGTAACGGCAATTGCGTTACGTTCTTTTTCGTCTGACTTATCCCATTGGTAGTGGTAGTGGCAGATAAACGTAACAATATTAAAAAACTGATTGATAAATCGGTTGCCAGATGCACTTTGAATGAGTCTGTGTAAGCGAGCATCTAACGCTGGGAAATCATTGAATCGATTATCCATATCGGCAATAAGCGCTTTGTGTTCATTTAGTAATTGAGTTAGCTCACCCCAAACCGGGTCTTCCGTGGGCCGTTCAAGCAAGGCTCGAATAGACGCCATTTCCAAAATCTTTCTAAAGCTAATCAGCTCTTCTGCAAACTGCACATCAAACTCAACCATTTGCCATTGCGCGCGCGGGTTTTTTTTAATCAAACCCGTGTGCGAAAACTTAATGAGAAACTCACGAACGGTAATGGTAATGCAATTAGATTTTTTGGCTAAATCCAGCTCAGAGAAGCGGTCACCCGGTAACAACTTACCAGAGCTGATAAGGGATAAAAAGTATTTCTCAAACTGCTCTTCTTTGGTCGAAGGCTCGTTGCTAATGTCAAAGTAATCAGCGGCTTCGGGCGCTCGTAAAATAAGCTTCAGGTTTCCCTCGCGCTTTAAAATTCCTTTGTCGCACAAGTGTGTAATAGCCGTGCGCACCGTTGTACGGCTCACACCAAGGTCGCGCGAAAGTGAAAAATCATTGGGTAAATGGAGCGTGCCAGCGGCAGAATTCTTGATCAAATCCAGTAGTTTGTTAGTGGATTGCTGGAGGAGGTAACTCAGTTCTGTCATAACCAAAGCCTTTGTGATAGTCGCGCTAATGTAGCGTTTATCGCCATCATTAGTCCATACGTACCATTCGCAGCTTTGCGTATTAATGGTTTTAAAATGCGGAAGTGTTCATCCTTGAACACCAAGCGCTGAATTACTCTTTAAATAACATTGGCGCAAACTCTTTTAGGCTGCGTCTCCAGCTTAAAAATTCGTGAGCGGTGTTGGGCGAAACATAGAGCACGCTGTTAATGCCTGCTGCTTTTAAAGCTTCGGTGTTGGCTTTTGGGTCACCCACAAAATTGCGCATACGTTCATCCATCATTTCGCGGCTGCCGTAGCTCACAAACGCCAGTTTCACTTTTTCTTTAAAGCCGGGTGTTGCATTTACGTCATCAATTTTGAATGAGCCGCCGCTGAACAATCCGATGTAAGCAAACTTATCCAAATTCGCCATGGTGATGGTTTTGGTTTCCATGCCGCCCATTGAAAGGCCCGCCATTGCGCGTTGCTTACGGTCAGATAAGGTGCGGAAGTGCGTATCAACATAAGGAATCAATTCGTTAAGAAGTACGGTTTGGAATGGTTTGATATCAAAAGAGCCAATAGTGCCGAACTTGGCTTCATTGGTCATGCCGTAGGTGGTTACGATAATAAAGGGTTTGGTTTTTCCTTCGGCAATCAAGTTATCCATGATCAAATTGGCGCGGCCTTGGTTCATCCACGCATATTCGTTTTCGCCCCAACCGTGTTGAAGGTAAAGAACGGGGTAGCGTTTCTTGTCGTTCTTTTCGTAACCTGGGGGTGTGTAAACAAAAGCACGTTTGGTGGAGTTGGTGCTTTTTGATTCGAACAGAACTTCCTGAACGTGACCGTGAGGAACATTTTTCACTGCGTAAAAATCTTGGTCTTGCGCGGGAATTTCAATACCGCTTTCCCAGCGCACAGAGCCGTAATAGTTCATTGCGCCCGGGTCGTTAAACACACCGCCATCCACTTTGAGGTGGTAGTAATGGAAGCCTTCGTCCATTGGGCCAGCGGTAGTGCCAGTCCAAACACCATCTGCACCTTTGGTGAGATCTGTTCCACCCTTGCCACCCAAGCCAAGGCTCACGTTAACGGCTTTAGCATCCGGTGCTTCTACACGAAAACGCGCATAACCTTGCGAGTTCACTTGTGGATATTCTTTGCCGGGTTGGTTCAAGCTAGAAGGTTTGAAATCCTCCAGTACCTTTTCACCTGCTTGCGCAAAGCACAGGCTGGGCAGTGCCAGCGCAAGTATTGCTAAACCTTTATTAAGTTTCATTTGTCGGCCCTCTGTTTCGTTATGTTTATGTGGATCGTGTTTACGCTGTGTAGCGTTGCCTTATTGTATGACATTTGTTTTAAGTGAAAACCACTCAAGCCACACATGCACATTCATTCCTTAATTTGGTGTTTGCATCGCTTAACGTGATTGTTGCGATAAACCAAAGGCGTTATCGGATATGTTAATTCGGCGCAGTCATTGCGGCTGAGTCCATCCACATAGCGCCCCAAATGTGCCCGTCAGGATCGGCCATGTCGCGGCAGTACATAAAACCATGATCTTGAACAGGGTTAATGTCTGCTGTTCCCCCGTTTGCTGCCGCTGAGTCGTTCATCCTATCCACGGCTTCCCGGGTTTCTATTGATAAGGAAAAACCTGCTTCATTTGATGTTGATGGCGGAATAGGGCGAGTGGTAAAAGTGCGCCACTTTTCGTGGGTAATTAACATGACTTTAATGTGCTCGCTCCACTCCATTCCTGCTGTGCCCTCGTCAGAAAATTGGAGATTGCGTACGAATCCCCAAGCTTCGTAAAAGAGAATGGACGCTTCAAGGTTGGTTACAGGCAAGCTTATAAAAATCATTTTGGTCATGGCGCTTCTCCGAAGTATTTGAAGTGGAGTTTATATTTCTGTCTACAAGTAATCGAAGGAGAGAGAAGCGTTTCGACAGCGGGGAAAGTAAAATTTAAAAGGAGATTAAGTCCGAGCAAATCAAGCGTTAATGCTCGATTTGCTCAGATACGTCACTTTAATGCGGTGTAACTAAAGCCTGTTTACCAAACCTTAATGCGCGGCCACTCTGTTCATTTGCGCAAGCCTGAGCTTCTTCGTAACTTGAAAACCACAGGTTTGGATACCCTAAAGATCCTTTTACGCATTCGTAATGGGTTAATTCATCAACACTCATTCGATCAAGTGCATGACGGTAATCTTCCCAAGACGTAAACCCAGCTTCAACCGCGAGCATACGCAGTATGTGTTTGCGCTGGATGATATCGCGGTTCCGCTGCAATTCGGGTAAGGAAACTGCCGTTAAGGTCGATGTCGAACGCAGTCTGCGCAGCACCGGTAGTGCAACAGAAAGCGAGTCCGAATAGGCAGAACGATGCAAACTCCGCGCAATGCGAAGTAAAACTTCTGCAGCAGCTTGAGATGAAGATTGAGATTGAATTTCAGTATGCATACCAACTCCTAAAACTCGACCTGCTCGCTTCTGGTCGGGAGGGGTATGCAAGCGCGAGGCTTGCGGAAAATGTCAGGTGTTTGCACTTTCGCGAGGTGGGCGCCCTGTAAAACCCGCAGGCATCTTATCCGGCTGGATGACTGAAAGCAATTCCAGTGCGCCCAAATGATTAATCCCGTTGTGGTTACTAAGGTGATCTGAAAAAAAGCCCGTGGTTATTCAGGGCTTTTTTTTCTGGAGAATTGAAAATCACTTTTTGATTTTTTTAGTTGCTTTTACTTTCTGGAAAGTCGTCGCACCAAAAAAAGTCTCAATATTGGCTTGGGTTCCTTCAAAGGTAAGATTGAAGAAACTATCGGGATAGTAAAACTCGTTAGCAGATTTAGCTAGCAGCGATATTTTTTCACCATCGATTAAGGCGACAAGCTTTTGTGATTCAACTTGAACAATAAGCTCAGTGGCATCTTTATCGGTTGAAATATATTTGCCCGTCAATTTCTCCAAGGTTTCTGGCGCGATAGTAAGTTGTGGGCGCTCAAACACGTATTTATAACCGCTGGCATAACCTGGCACGTTCATACCGGAGTGGCCATAGCCGTCGAGCACATCCACTCTAATATTAAGCCCCGTCAAATTAGCAGCCTTTAGTTTTTCTGCATAAGCCAATACCTCGGGTGCGACAGAGTCACCTTTCCCAACGCCCAAATAGAGCCGCTTTCCGGTAAGTGCTTGCGAATTTGCAAGCGACTTCAGTTGTTGGTCAAATACATCACCAGCGGTTTTGTAATCACCTGCAATGGCAATGGCGCCATCAAATACTTCCGGTTGTTGCAATAAAGCATAGGTGGCAAAAGTCGCTCCCCAGGAACCGCCCAATAAAATCTCCTGACCATTTAAGCGAAAGCGCTGGTTGAGCGCGGGAATAATTTCTTTAGCCAATGCGGCGATAAATTCTTTGGCGTGCCCCGAATTTTCAAAACTCGTAATAGGTGATGGCAGCAGGTCGCGCGCACGAAGTGCATGCACGTTACCCTTCACCTCGCTCCAATCTATACCAATAACAATAGTCTCCGGCATTTGGCCATCGAAATAAATATTGTTGAACACACTCGCTGCTAGGGGGAAATCCCACTGTCCATCAATTTTAATAATCAGCGGATATTTCTTGGTGGTATTGGACTGGTAACTACCCGGTAAGCGGGCCTGAATACGGTAGGTTTGTTTGAGTGATTCCGAATGCACCGTAAATATTTGCGTGGAATCCAAGACAACCTGAGTATTTGAGTCGGTGTTAGTGGTATCTGCCACTGCCGTCAACGCAAATAGGCTTACAAAAAATGCACAGGTGAGTTGTGAAATGCGAATCATAGTTGCTTCCTTGTTGTGTATGTTTTTATCAATAGGTTCTGTAAAGCGTATTTAAATTTTTATTGCAATGATGGTTAGCAGAAATCTGGCTTTATTTTTTACAATAATAAATTTCAGCTGTATGTTCTTTAAGGCCACTACAAGTGATTTTTCCAGATTTTGGATTCACTCCATAGATGGCGAGTTCCTCTTCAGCAATTTCACAACAACTTAAAGTATTGCCGCCAAGTTTTACCGCTTCCTTTTTTAGAGTTTCTAAGCTCGTTGACATTGTTTTGTTTGAGCCCGCGCTGCCAGAGCTACACTGCCAAGTAGAGATTCTAGCCAAGGCGTCACAGTCATTTGGTTTGTCTGAAAGGACAGAAATATTCTTAGCAGAAGAGCAGCCAAATATAGCGATGGATAAATATATCCACATTGCTAGATCTCTCACATCATCTCCTAATGTTGAGGCTTTTTAACGTCTAATTTTCGCCGCCCAATCGCGACTGGCAATTCTTTCATTGGCCGGAAAGTTAAGCAAGTTTAATGTGCCTTCGTTATCCGCAGTGATTGAGGTCGCTTTTTGCCACTGCCCATTCATTGGGTCAAACCATTTTAAGGTGTAAGTCTTACCAGGAACGAAGCCTTTTAGCTTGGGTACTTCAGCTTTATTTTCAAAATATAACAACGTGAAATCTTTTTCGGCGGTGCGCATCATGTAGCTCCATCCATCGAGTCCATCTTCCGGGCTGCCTGTTGCTTTACGCGGAAGAATCTGATCAGAAGCTAACAACAAATCCTGATAGCGTTTGCCTTCCGATTGCACAAAGGCTTTTAGGTGTTGCATGTAATTCGCGGAGTCGTAATTCATCGCATCCCAAAAATGTGGCCGCGCTCCAGCGGGTTCGCCGGTGGTGGTGATATCGTAGGCCGCAGTGCCGTGTACATGGCCAGATAATCCGCCCGAGAGCACTGAGCCGTACATTTGCGCGCGCGCAAAATAATTATCCCGTGCAGAATTTGCGGGCGGCTCTTCGCCAGCGGGTTTATTAATGGAGTGAAGCCAGCCGGTGTAGTAAGGCTCAAAATTAATCGTGGGGTAGGCGGGCGTTAATTTAAATTCTGTTTCCAGTGCTTCGCTCACGCGGTGGTCGCGCGGTTTGTTGCCCACGCTATGCATATTTAGCCAAGGTACTTTGTCGCCGTGACCAAAGGCTTCGTAAGTGGAGCGATCAATCAGCACAGTCACCGGTTGGTTAAACGGCGGTGGGCCGTATTTTTTTAAGTGATAGGTGAGTGCGTCATTAAATTGCGCCGCTGTAAGGCTGAACTCTTTGGGAATCCAATCCAAATGAATGCCGCTAAACACAAGATTGTTCGCACCGTAACGCGCAACCATATATTGCATATAGCGAGCAAAGGTATCGTTGAAATTAAAATAAGCATTCCAAGATGGCCCCACATCACGGCGCACAGTTTCTAGCAAAGGCACAAATCCTTGTTCGGATAAATAATTCATTTTGCGATCAAGACTTTTAAAGTACGCGGGATTAATGCGCGTAAAATCCGAAACACCTTTGTGCTGCGCAGACATAGCGAAGGGCAGGTTTCCGTACTCATCGCGCATACTTTTCGCCGTGAATGAACCCCAGTAGCTTACACCGCCGGATGCATCGGTTCCTTTTCCGCTAGAAACATCGTAACCAAATTTTTCCCACGCATTGCGCAAATAGATGCCGCTCGGGTCTGCATGTGTGCTCGGGTTTACATCTGCATCCCAATTGGGGAAAGATGAAATCATACTCACAGAGTTAAAGCCCTGCTTTTTGCGAAAGGCCACTGCATCTTCAAAACCAATGCCCGGGCCTGGCAAATAATCACTTGAGGTTGGCGCATTGCGAAAGGGTAATCGCCAAGTGGAACCTGCAAGCCACGTGTCGCCCACCATAAAAAACGGTGCGCCATCAGCATACTCAAGCGCGTGACCATTTGGCGATACCCGAACAAAACCTTGGCGGTTAGGGTTCTGCTGCTTTTCTTTGGCAGACCATGCAACCGCTGTGTATGTGCCAGTGCGACCATTCAAACCCGTGTCATCGGTGCGGTTCGATCCGCTTTGCCACGTCCATTCACCCGGTTCGGTTGCAACCAAGCGCACCACATAACGGTTCTCACCATCCCAAAAACCATACACACGCTTATCAAAATTCGGCCCCTTAAGCTGAACCCACATGTCCACATCGGTGTAGTAATTTTCGTAAGGCTTAGCTGCAAAAAAGACAATCTCTTGCGTTTCCCAAGGGTGAATAGTTTTTTGCTGTGCGGTTTTAGTGGTTGGCGCTGCGCAACTCATAAGTCCAGCCGCAGCGCTCAGCGTTAGTAATGTAATGATGGATAGCTGCTGGAAAATTCGGTTCATATTTAGCCTCGTTATGCAGAACATTTTGCGGGGATACTAGCAGAAGCAAGCCTGAGCTGAAATTGACCGGGGAGCGATGGAGTGTAAAGGGTGGGTTGATAAAAATTTACAGAGTGTGAGGGTATAAAAAATTTACTAAAAATTTTGCTGCTCTAAGTGATTGATTTAATTGCTCTAGGTCATTTGGACTATGGAGAAATTTCACTAAAGCGCCGAAGTTGTATTTACCGGCCGGCACTGCGCCGATGATCTAGCGAGGAGCTGATGATGAGAAACCAACGAATTTACGATTTACCAACACGTGTCATGCATTGGATTATGGCAGTGCTTTTTACAGTGGCCTTTGTCATTGCAAACACCTTTGATGACGAATCACCAAGGTTCTCATACCACATGCTTGCAGGATTACTCTTGGTATTTACGGTGGGCTTGCGAATCCTATGGGGCTTCGTTGGTACAACACATGCCCGGTTCACGTCCTTTTCTTTGCGTCCCAAAGATGTGGTTGTCTATTTTTCTGGCATCTTTTCTGGTAGTAAGCGGAAATGGGCGGGCCACAACCCAGCCTCTAGTTGGGCAGCTATCCTTATGTTCGGTTTAGCAGCTGGGCTTGGTATAACGGGTTACCTTATGTCTACCGGCGGCAGCGAGAATCTGAAAGATGTGCATGAATTGTTTGCCAACAGCTTTTTAGCCGTGGTCTTACTGCACGTTGCCGGATTGGTGCTGCACAACCTCCGTCACGGTGACAAACTTCCCCTTGCAATGGTTGATGGCAATAAAAGTGATGTACCACCGGAAGAAACCATTTCCAACTCACGCCCATTTGTAGCCGTGCTGTTTGCGGGATTAATCGCGGCCTTCGCTGTTCAGCTTGTAAATCATTATGATAGCCAAACCCAAACGCTCAGTTTGTTTGGTGCCGCTCTCCAACTAGGTGAAAACGAAGCTGAAAATGAAAACAAAAATGAAGGTGGAGGTAGCGGTGAATCTGAACATAGTGATTCGCACAAAAAACACGAGGCTAGCGAACATAAAGATGACTAAGGTTATTTGTTATGAACCAGCGTGAACGACTTATTATCGCCAGCATTTTGGCGATGATTGCCACGCTGGTGGGGGTAGATATTGTTAATGATTCACACGACGGTGTTGTGCTTTGGCATCTGTTGGTTGAGGCATTTATTGGCTTTGTTGCATTAGCGGGCATGTTTTATCTGCTGCGCGGTGCGGTCACCATACGCCGTCAACTGCAAAAGGAAATTGCAGATTTCAATGCATTCAAGTATGAGGCTGAAGCTTGGCGTTCGGAGTCGCGGAAGTATGTAGACGGCCTTGCCCTAGCTATTGATCAGCAGCTCACCAAATGGAACTTAAGCGTCGCGGAAAAAGAAGTTGCCTTTCTGTTACTAAAAGGCTTAAGTCTTAAAGAAGTTGCACAGGTTCGCAACACCTCAGAAAAAACCGCGCGCATTCAGTCTATGGCAATTTACGCCAAAGCCGGCATTTCGGGGCGCTCAGAGCTTTCGGCATTTTTTCTGGAGGATTTACTCATGCCTGCAGAGAAGGGTCATAATTGAAAGTGAAAGAGCTCGACCGTACTTTCCAATAACATTAATCAATATCGGGTCGAATGGAATTGAGCACAGCAAGGTATTGTTCGCGGTTAGTTGAGTAGTGTTCGCGCTCAGTAACAAAATTTAGCGATATAAATATATCGCCTGTTTGCACGCCCACAGCGACAAAGTAAGTGGGTTCGGTCTCGTTGGGGAAAGTGCCTTCAAATTCTTGAAGCTTGCCCGCGGCATGTTCCGCTTGAAACTCGTGTATGTCTGAAACGGGTTTATAAACATCTTCAACTTTCGCAAAGCGATAGGTGCAAAACTCGTCGAGTGTTCCACCATCTTTTGCGTAAGCGGCGGCTGTAATAGTCGCAAGTTCTTCATTAGGATCGTGCAGCTGGAACATGTCGTATTGATCATTGCGGATAAGAACTGCTGGTGCATCTAGCGAAAATACTTTTTTAAATTGTTGACGAGTTGTTTTCGGTGATGCATTGGCCTTTCCACCGGTAATCACTTCAAATAGCTTCTTAATCACCCTAAGCTCCTAGGCTTTACTGCACGCAATATTGTGTTGGCGATAGTTATAACGCGTTGGTAAGCAAGAGGCAATCTTGGTTCAAGACAATGACGAAAGACATATGGTCAAGATAGCAATCTTGTGACCACGCTCGCAGATGAAGGCATTAATGTTTAACCAATGGTTACTCAATTGCTCTGCGCCTCCCTGCGCAGATCCAATAAATTATTTTGCGCGAGTATTGAAATGTAAGGTTGGTGCTTGGCTGCCATCACCGTTTTCAGAATCGTAGAAAGATGCTTCTAATGCGCCAAGTGGCTTTAGCAAAAGTCCACGGGTGGTGCCATCTAGCATGCGTTGCATAACAGGGCGTGGAATGGTGACTAAAGTTTTGCCGCCCGCTTGGGTAACATCTGTATCAAAAATCATTTGGCCGTTGTGAGTGGACACCAAATCTTTTCCTTGCGTAAAGCTCGCATAAGTCACTTTATTTTGCTGCCAGTTTTCTTCGCCGCCAAAAATTTCAAATACGCGCACCTTATCAAACTCAATACCAAAATCTTCACCCAGCGCGCCTATGTAATCGCCACCTTTCTGTACCGATTGCGTAGTTAGCTCAAATACGCCCGCACCATTGGCTTTTTGCCCGCTAAAACTTTGCAGGTCCCAGCGCAATATAGGGTATTGACCCGCACTCACGGTTAGCACACGTGCGTCGTCAGATTTCCAACTGTTGAAATTCACCAAGGGGAATGCCGAGTTTATTGTTGAATCGTGTTTTACTTTTACGTGATTTTTAAAGCTATCAAGCGCAGCAACTGGCGGGTGGTAAACAAGCGGTTCGCCTGCATCCGGTTTTGCATTTTTTACTTTCACCACGTCGGCGCGGTAATAATCCACATCCAAATAATGCTCGCCCAAACCCCAATCGGTAACGCTCAGTTGCACGTTCACTTGGTCGCCGGGCACAGCATCAAAATTTTTGGTGGTAAAACTAATCACTTGCCAGCCCGGTTTTAAACCGAGGTCATATTCGCGCAAGTGCTCGTGAAAATCCGTGGTGCGTTGCGTGTTAAGCATAAAGTTAACGCGGCGCGGTGATGCGCTAGGGCGCACGCGCGCTTCTACACGCAATTCATAATCTGGGCTTTTTAATTTCTCCATATCCAAAGATTGGGAAACGTCGCGTTTAATTATCGTCCAATAAATATTGTGTTCGTCTTTGGTCGCATCAACCTGCATGCGCGCAAATCCATCCATAGGATTAAATTTAAGCTCGGCATTACCATCGCCAGTAAAGGTTTGCCATTTAGCGGTAGATTTGCCGTTAAAGTCGTCAACGAATTGTGCATGGCAAAGTGGCGTGGAGGTTAAAAGTCCACTCAAGAGTAGGGTTTTTATGTTTTTCATTGCTGTGCCTCTTTAATTAGAGCCACGGAGCTTAAACGGGGTTTGTTTTAAATGCCACTAAAGTGGTTTGAATGTGCGCGATGTTTATCTTTCTTTACAGTTGGGTGGGTTAGGTTTTTATTAATGAAAATGACCCTTTGGAAAAAGTGATTGCTTTGGGTTGATATTGAATATATTTAGGTTATTCAAAGATTTCAATTTTTACGTCAATTACGGTTTGCTTAATGAAGGAGAAAGCCATCCACTCATTTAATCGATAAGTGGATGGCAATATCGCTACCGAATGGATGCTTTAATATCATTCATAATTTGGTTGAAAGGCGTGGAAAAATCGCTGTGATAAGCGCTCCCTTTTTGCGGATTAACCTCAACACTTGCCGTTATGATGTAGCCAGATTTTACTTTTTTCTCCGTTAACTCCGCGTTGTAATTAAATATTGCTCTATACAAAGACAAGCGAGAACCTTTGGATTTCACAATAAAATTGTTTTTACGTAAAATCGGTTGTAATTGCGCCAAAGAAAGCTCGGAATTAAAGGTTTCTTTTTGGATAATGGAGCGAGCATTCAATAAAGACATGCTGCTAATTTCGCTGGCTTCCATCTGCGCAACCGTTTGATTCCCGTCAAGTGAAACTGAAGGTGGAAGATCCCGCGAATAAAAACTGTCTATAGCTTTGTATTCACAATGTAGGTGTTTTTTTTGGGGCTGGCAGTTAGCAGAAATTTTGTATTCAAGAAATGTATCAAAGAGATGCTTAGGATGGGGAATGCTCATTCCCGTGCGCAGAACATATGTTGATTTTTCGTCAAGCGTTTTTTTTGCTTTCACATATTTGCGCATGGATTTATTTTCAGTGTCTTCATTCGAGAAAGTAAAAATTTTATCTTGCTGAGTTTGCAAATCTTCCCCCTCGATGAGTGGCATATCAATCGAAAAGATGATTCCTTTAACCTGCATTGGGTAAATTTTTGGCTGGAACTGTTCTACAGCAATTTGTTCTGGTGTTGTTTGGGGGTGGTGCTGTTCTACAACAGATCCTTCTAATGATTTTTGCGGCTTGCAGTGGGGTAGGGAGTCCTTGGCGTCGTAGATGTATTCACGTTGTTCCATGTCTGGCTCCCTCACTCTTTGGGCTCCCGCAAGGCGTTGAGCTTCCAAATTACAAATTTCGTTTGAATTAACTACATATTTCAAGTGGTAGTCTTTATCGGTCGCATTCAATGTATAGGTAATCTGGCAAGCGTTAGTCACAGATTCCTTTTTGCGGCGCTGTTTAGCCAAAACATAATCTACCGTAAAGCTTACCTTTTCTCCTCGTTTAACCTGAACCTCTTTGAAAGTTTCATCTTTCTTCATGGGCACGAGCATCATGCCTTCACATTGTTCCGGCTTTTCGTAAATAGTGATTGCTTTGTCACCTTGAGGTAACTCAAATTTGATTGTAGATAAATCGCCAGTAGCCGGCTGATTGCCAGTAATTGGTTCTTTATAAGTACTGGGAGCGCAGCCACACAAAACCAATGATGTGAATACAATAAAATTAAAGCTACCCTTATGAAAATTTAACATCGCCTCTCTAACTCCCATGTAAGAATTTATTTGACAAATTGAGTTTGTAGCAGCAATCACTACTTAGCAGATTCATGGCAAAGCAAATAGGTTTGTACACATCTACCTAGCCCTGAATATTGCTTTAATTTAATTAATATTGCAATTAGAGTAAGGGCTTCGGTGCATCATCATAATGCGATTGCATTCTTAACCTAATCAAGCGGGCATCTATAGCCGTAAGGTAGTGCTGATTCTGACTCTCGGCCTAATTTCCTCTGTATTAATTCTAGGCTGGCTCTAATGAATTTTTATGTTTGAAAACGAGGTTTTTGGAAACTATATGGTTTGGCCACAACCGGAGGTGGGTATTAATGTAGTCTGCGCAGTAATGCCCAATGCTAGCTTATTGATTAGAATTGTCGGGCATAGCTGCCTAACCGACGTGCTGAAGATAAATTTGACATACGCTTTTTAAGTGTATATCACTTAATAATTTATGAGTGGCAGCGTGGGCGTAAGGTGGCAGAATGATTTTTAGTTTTAAAAATGAAGTTTGTCTTGAGGGTTAATAAAATTTCAATCATACGGCTAAGTTGAAGCCTTTTATTAACATGATGAATCATCAACTTCAGAAAAATTCCATAACAAAAAAATAGGTATCCTATGAAAAAGCTTTTCTTAATTGGTTTGTTGGGTTTGGCCTATTGGTATTACAGCCACGGCCAGCTTCCTTTCATGGGTAAGACAATTACACCCGCGCTCGATGCCTCGGGAAACGCTTCCGTTTGGATTTTTACGTTTGATGGTTGCGGTGGCTCTTGTGAAAATGCCGTTAACGAATTGAAAAAACGTAATGTGCCTTATGAGGAAAAGATTATTAGCCCGCAAAATCCAGAAGAACCTTCTTTTAAATTATGGGAAAGCTACGGAACGGGTAATAGTTTTCCCCTTATTGTTGCAGGTGATCAAAGTCTTACGGGGTTTTATGTTCCCGATATGGCGAGCCTTTTAGGAAAAACATTTGGTAATAAATATTTGACTCAATTTGAGCAGCGATATTTTAAATCACATTTTAATGCAGATGGCTCACCGCGTATTGCGCTCTACGGCACTGACTGGTGCCCATATTGCGCTGCGCTACGCAAAGAGCTGCGAGCTAACAACATTAGTTTTGAAGATATTGATGTAGAAAAAACCGGTGAAAAAGATGTGTTGCTGAGCACTATGGGTATAGCAGGGTACCCTGCAACTTGGGTAGGTTATACGCGAGTTAAACAGGGTGATAACTTTTCAGAGATTATGGCGCACTTAAAATAGTTGTGTTAGGGAAGGTTAGTCAATAATGGGGAATAATCAGCAATTGGTTATGCGTAACCAGCTCCGGCGGTAATGATGATTGTGCCGGTTGGTATAATGCAATTGGCAGTTAGGAGAGGATGGGGCACACAATGAGCGCTGCGAATTCAAAAAAGCAAAAAAAAAGACAACCGCATAATTGAACTAAGCGCGTGATGTTAATGGCCAAGCATCAAGAGGCGAGGTGATTTTCTTTGGCCCGTTCTCTAAGTGTTCAACCAATCCTTGTGGGTAGTGATTATTCATTTCACTTCGTGTATGCACAAACTCTAAATTTGGGCCAAAAAAACAGGTATTTTTTAAACTTAAAAGTTCATAAATAATTTCGGGTAGCTTGTCGTGAAGAATTGGCCGGTCAAACGTAATTCCCGTTATACCTGTATCTAAATTTCCCACTAATGAGGTGCAATCACAAATATCGCCAACATGTGAAATGAACTCCAGCCCGAAATCTCCTTCTACAATTTCTCCATATTTTTCTAGTATTTCCGCGAGTTCGTTATATGGAATGCTTGCAGTATCTCCGTTCTCGAATTTCTGTATATAAACTTTATACCCCATACCAACTCACCTAGCTTTTTGTTAAACCTTAAGTACGAATTGTATTAAATTTTTTTCTTTTGCGATTCTCTACATACTTAAAATCATATCTGCAAACGGCCATAACCGGAAGTTAGCATTAATGTAGGTTGGGCACTAATGCCCAACATTAGCTTATGGAATGGAATTGTTGGGTATAGCCGCCCAACTTACGTGCTGTAATTTTAAGCTGGATCCTCGCCTTCGCGAGGATGACGACGAATAAATGAACCACAGATTTTAAATTTATTAATCACGGTAGATAGTTTCAATAAGGTGAAAACCAAATTGCGTTTTAATGGGGCCATGCACTACATGTATCGGCAACTTAAAGACCACATTGTCGAAAGCTTTAACCATTTGACCGGGGCTAAACTCACCCAGGTTTCCGCCTTTTTTGGCTGAGCTACAGGTAGAGTGCTTCCGCGCCATAACCCCAAAATCAGCACCCTTGGCGATAAGTTGCTTTATCTTCTCTGCCTCAGCTTGCGTTTTAACTAAAATATGCCGCGCGGATGCGGTTTGCCTTTTTACATTCATGATGGGCCCTCTTTCTAAAACGTCACAACATTCAGGCACCACCGCTTTCGCAACATCAAAAACAGTAGCACCGCGAATAATGGCAGACATATTCTTGGGGCCAGTCTACCTAAATATGGAAATTTTGTGTGCGATATACCTGAATCTGTTAAGCCTCTTCTGCGTACCAGCTTGGAAACGGGTCGGCCAAGGACTTCCAATATTCTTGCCCTTTAAGCATTTCCTCATCGGTTAACAAGCACGCATCCAATTCGGCAACAAATGCGCTTTGATTCATGTTGCGCCCAATAAAGACTAATTCCTGACGCATATCACCAAAGGGCTCTACCCATTTTTCCATAATGTATTCAACGTGTTCTTTATCGTCGGGCCATCTTTCTTTAGGCACAGCTTTCCAAAACATACCTGCGGCACCGTGTTGCGCTATGCCACCGGCTTGACTCCACTGGCCGGCATATTGAGGGCGACTAGCAAGCCAGAAAAAACCTTTTGAGCGTAATAATTTCCCATTCCCCTCTTCATCCTTAAGAAAGGGATCTGCAAAAAAATCATGCAGTTTTTGCGGATGAAATGGCTTGCGTGCGCGATAGACAAAACTGCTGATGCCGTACTCTTCTGTTTCTGGCGTGTGCTCGCCGCGCAACTCTTTTAGCCAACCCGGTGCTTGCTGCGCTTTTTCGAAATTGAATTTTCCCGTATTCAATACTTTATCAAGAGGGACATTGCCTTTTGCCATGGGAATGATTTCGGCGGTTGCATTCAATTTTCTGAGTACCGCTTTGAGTTCTTGCAATTGTTCTGCGCTGATTAAATCAGTTTTGCTGATCAACAACACATCGCAAAATTCTATTTGGTCGATGAGTAAATCAGCCACATTACGCTCGTCATCTTCACCCAATGATTCACCGGTTTCTTGTAGCGAATAGGCTTCGTAATAGTCATCTAAAAAGTTAGCACCATCCACCACTGTGACCATGGTATCTAGGCGTGCAACCTGAGAAAGGCTTCGGCCTTCTTCATCTTCAAACGTGAATGTCTCTGCTACCGGCAAAGGTTCAGAAATACCGGTAGATTCAATCACCAAATAATCAAACCGACCTTGCGCCGCCATTTTGTTAATTTCAATCAGCAAATCTTCACGCAGCGTACAGCAAATGCAACCGTTGCTCATTTCAACCAATTTTTCTTCTGCACGATTTAACTCTACATCGTGACGAACCAAGTCAGCATCTATATTGACTTCACTCATGTCGTTAACGATGACAGCAACCCGCAACTGCTCACGATTATTTAAAATATGACTGAGCAACGTGGTTTTACCCGCGCCTAAAAAGCCAGAAAGTACGGTTACGGGGAGTTGTTGCATTGAAAAACCTCACAGCAGTTTTATGTAATTGCCTAGTCACCAGAATTAAATTCAGGTAATTGTTCAAGCCTTGCTTTATCGAAGGCTTCGTGATTAAAAAATTTAGGGTAATAATATTCACGAAGCTTAAGGTGAAATGTTCTCACTTCATTTTCATAATCAATGCTCGCGTTCACATCTGTATTTGCCAATGATTGAAGACTTCGCTCAAGCAAGGACGGTGGAGCCAACAGTGAAATCCAAGCTGCAATATGATCGCGCTGCAAACGACCATCGCGATACGCATTAGCCAGCGGCTCTGTTTTTTGGTCGCCCACTTGTTGAAACGCAAAAAACCATTGCCACGCAAACCCCGTAGTTTCGGGTTGGTAATGTGCCCATTGCGGATGACGTTCAAAGAAAGGCTTCATGGTTTCGTCTTTGGGTAGATCCCAAGCATCATTTACCGCTTCTCGCTGTAACATGAGAATGTCTGCACCAGACGGCAAAGGCACTGAGCGATCAACAATGAGCCGTGCGCTCGCCGGAATAACGATTGACGTAACTGACCAAATACCAATAAGCGTCATGAGAATAACGGAGCCAGATTTTCGCCATGCGGAAAAGCAATAACAAACCAAACTCCAGAAGATGGCGTAAGCTAAAACAATGGCGCTCGCCGACAGCAGCGTTAAAAAATCTGTTCCTGCAAACCAACCTGCAAAAACCAAGGGAATAAGAAGACACATTGAAATTGCACTTACACGAATCAAAGCACGTAAGCGCCAAATGGATGCAGGACGCGCCGCGGTGGACTCCAATAGATTGTAACGCCCTGCCGTGCGCTCACTGGCGCGCAGGTCGTACAACAACACAATCAAAATCAACGGCAACACAAACGAAGCGAGAAATGAAAAATCGAAACGGCCAATCAGTGCAAGGCTTGGATTACCCACATCCCGTTCGTAAATTTGCCCCTCTAACGCCAGCATTCGAATACGGTGTTTCCACGGCTGTTCATCACGGTGACCAAGGGCTGCAAAAGCAAAGTTTGAAGGCGTGTCATAGGTTAAATGAAAATTGTAATAGGCCGCACTGCCCCAATCACTGAGCTTGGCAGACTCTGCTATGCGCTCTTGCCGATCCGCAAGAATGAGATGCTCAATCACTTTTTTCTGGCTCTGTATTTCCGAAAGCCCAAAGCCAACCGATAAAGATGACAAACACAATACAACGGCCATCCACAACAAGAGCGTGCGATCTTTAACGCTGAACACTAATTCATTGAGAACGAATTTGAGCCTACTCATGGCTTGATCCTCCAGCCACTCCACATGAGCAGACACAAGAAACCCAGCAACCAAATCAGTAAAATTTGCAGAGGGAAAACGGAATTGGACATGCGCTCTGGCAGGCTCGCGGTTTGAAATTGATAGGTGCCTAGCACTTGCCAATTTGCTGCGTTTACACGCACACGCTGCCAAGATTCTTCATCTTTATTGCGGTTGATGTCGTCTTCGTAAGCCACCTTTTCGGCGTGCGCACGATTGAGACGTTGAACAAATGAAAACCTGAGTGCTTCCGCTTCTTTTTGAAAGCGATGGTAGTGCGCAAGATCGGTGCCCGCGATAGAACGCGACACGAACGAAATAGCGAGTGAGGGCGCTAGCCACGCGTGCTGAGTAAGAATGTGTTCTTGGCGACGCTCGCCTGCCATGCGTTTTTCAGCATATTCATTTAACACCTTGGTCAACTTTTCTTCGGCAGCGGTCGAGACTAAACCGCGAATATTTACGGGTAAATCTTCTAGCTTTTGTACGCCGTATTTTTCTAATAATTCTGAGCGAAGTTGCGCAAATGCCGGATCATTCGCATTATGCCCATCGGCTAAGCCTCTCTGCGCCGCGAGCAGAGCAAGGTCCGTTTCAATTTTGCCGGCAACCGGCGATTTGTTTGCAGCAATATTCACCGCCACAGACGGCAACACCAAGGTCAGCACAAACCACAGCCCCGCAAGTGCCGCAAGTGCCGTTCCCCGCGTGTGAACAATGGCTGAGAACCCGAGGGTTAAGACACCCCAAATAATCAAGTAAACGAGATAAACCGCAAAAAGCGATAAGACCGCAGCGAGTGTTTCCCCTTTGGCCACGGCAAACGAGCAGGTCAGCACAAGCGGCAAGAGCAGAACCACAATAAACGAAAGCAGTGCGAGCGCTTTACCCAGCAACAGCCGATTGCCCGTTAAGCCCAGTGATAGCAAAGAAACGAGCATCCCCGCTTCTCGCTCCCGAACGATGGCGCCATGCGCCAACAGAATAATGATCAGCGGAGCAAAGAGTTGATAAATCAATGCAGGCGACAAGTAGGACAAACCACCCAGATCGGCACTCGCGGATGACTCTGCAAACATCGCCGTATTCTGGCGATGGCCCTCAAGAAATATGGATTGCCCAGTAACGAAATCCAAACCCGGATCAAAGATCGCCAAAGGCGCGGGCGCTCTGAAAACATAATGGCCGTAATGAACCATTCGGTGTGGATGCCGATCGGGCTGCGCAAGAAAAGTGTCTTCCGCTTGGGCTTGCTGATGCGACCTTATCTCGGTTTCCGCATCAATGCGCAACAGATTCAGAAAGCTGGTGGAAATCACCAATACCAAAAAGACGATTGCACCACTTAGCGCAAGATGGGATCTACGCCAGTACCGCCATTCGTCCGCAGCAACACCTAAGATCTGATTCATACCGGTGAGCCCTGAACCTTTGACTGCGAGGGCACAGAGTTTGAGGTCGCGGCAAAGGCTTTGTGTACAGATTCTGTATCAATGCGCTCATCGCCTTGGGCAACAAATTCCCCCACGAGATTGCCGTTGCGCAGCAGTCCTATGTGATCTGCAACCTGACACGCACCATAGACATCGTGGGTCACCATAAGAATGGCTTTACCCGCATCCGCAAGGCCGCGAATAATGCGGTGAAGCTCGTCGATTGCGTTCGGGTCCAAGCCCGATGTGGGCTCATCCAGCAATAAGATGTCTGAATTGCGCAGCATGGCTAATGCTATCGCCACTTTTTGACGCATCCCTTTCGAATAATCCCGCAAATTCCGCTTGCGCGCGTCTGGCGCTAGGGACACGCGATCGAGCACGGCGTCGATGCCCGCAAGGGTTACATCAACACCGGCCAAGCCTAGGAAATACTTGAGGTTCTCAACAGCGTTCAGGTGTTCATACAATGACGCTGATTCCGGAAGATAAGAGATTGCTCTGCGGGCGGCCATGACATCGGCGCCCACGTCTTTTTCGTTAACGCGCACCCACCCCTGTGACGGCTGCAGAAACCCTAAAAAGCTGAGCAGGGTTGTGGATTTTCCAGCGCCATTTCCACCGAGTAACGCATAGACTTCACCGCGCTTGACGGTGAAGCTAATGCCATTCAAAACCGCTTTATTAGCGCGGACAACATGAAGTGATTCTGCTTGCAACATAAGTACATTAAAACCTGAAAGAGGCTGAAACACGGGCGTTGCGCGGTGTTCCGGGTTGCACCCAAACATCGGCAAAGGAGTTGGTGTAATAGTCTTTATCAAACAGATTATTAACTTCTGCGCGCAGCTCTATGGATTCTGACAGCTGGTAACTCGCCGCAACCCTCGCCGTGGTATAGCTTGGTAGCTTGAAGTTTTGATCGCCAAAGAAGCCATTTCGCTCGTCTACATGAAGCAAACCGCCAATTAAACTGAGCTCTTTGCCCGCCAAGTGCATTTGTTGCACCAGCTGAATATTCCATTGGTTTTTAGGGATATTGATGAGATTTGCGCCTGCAGGAACCTCGATATCAAAATTCGGCTCTTTAAATGCGTTCTTTGTCTCGGCATCCACGTAGGCATAAGACACCCACAGACTTAAGGTGTCGGTGATATTGCCATTCAGATCAAACTCCACACCTTGGCTTCCCGCTGCGCCCAGCGCCGTTGGGTTGGAGCCCTGAAACGCGGTCGCAATGTTGGATTGCTCAACATCAAAGACGGCCAAAGAACCTTCAATCGCACCCTCGTTGAGTACGAATTTAATGCCCACTTCGGTAGAGGTTGCTTTATTGGGATCTAAGCCATTGGAGTCTGTTGCACCCGATAGTGGACGGAAGTTTTCGCCATAGACGGTGTACAGGGAAAGCACTTCTGTCGCTTTGTAGACCACACCAAATTGCGGGCTAACGCGTGACTCTGTGTATTTGGAAACCCTGCCCGAATTACCCACCGCGACTCTGCGGTTCTCTAATTCTTGTTGATAGTCGTCAACGCGTGCGCCAAGACGAAGGTCGATTTTGTCCGTTAGGCTTATTTGATCCTGAATATAAAACCCAGCAGATTCCTGAGCTTCGACCTGGTCAGTATTGGCAGTGGGAACCGGGAGTGGGTAAGCGCCGTAAACAGGGTTAAAAATATTGATGGTCTGGTTAGAGACACGCAGCCTTGCAAGCTCGCTCGCGAGAGGCTGGCTCGCGCTAATCGACGATCCACGTGCGCGCAAAATGATTTGGTCATTTTCAAAGTTGTCAGCGTCCACGCCGACGACGAGACGATGATTCAAAGCGCCTGTTGAAAAATCACCACTCAACTCTGCGCGAAAAACGTGGTATGCCGCGTCGTAATCGCGGTACCGGCGGAAGCGCGTAAGATGTTCACCGTCGCGCTGTAGGAATTGTCGGCTACCGTAAAAATCCGTCTCGGTAGAAAAACCTTCCAATGAGGTATCGCGCAGGTTAAGCCCGACCAAACCGCTCCAGTTATCATTAAAGTCATGTTGAATCTCTAGCTGGTGACCCAGTACATCGGCCTCCATGGGCCCATCACCCGGCTCACCCAAAAAGCGGCTATTGGGAATAACCCCAAGCTCTTTCTTTGCTCCTGCCAAGCCAACCGCAGCCACGCCACGATCAAAAGGAACTTCTTGGTGGGCGTATTCCAACTCATAGGTCAGTTGCGTTTGTGGGCTGATTCGCCACACCAACGAAGGGCTAAGACCCTGTTTAGTGGTTTCAATGGTATCGCGGAAGCTGTCAGCATCTTCGTAAAAACCAACCACGCGAACCGCAACTGCGTCAGACAAGGGGGATGTCCAATCCAAATCTGTGCGATAGGTGTCGTAGCTACCTGCGGAGACTCTGATTTCGCCTGCACGTTTAAAAGTTGGGCGCTTGGTCACCAGATTAATAGTGCCGCCGGGTTCACCACGACCAAACAAGGCTGCACGCGGCCCTTTTAACACCTCTACGGATTCAATGCCTGAAAGATCGCGAGCGCCGCCAAAACCGCGCCCAGCGTTAAACCCATTCACCAAATAGTTGCTGGGCAGGTTTTCATCACCCACAAAGCCGCGCACGGCAAAGCTGTTCCACAGCCCACCGAAGTTATTTTGTCTTGCCACTGACGCAGAAAGATCGAGCGCCTGAGCAAGATCCACCGCACCCGCGTCTCGCAATGTCTCCGCGCTAATACTGAGCTCTGCCTGAGGCGTTTCAAGCGCCGCGAATTCCCCTTGATAGGCTTGGCGCGATCCAACCACGGTTACCGTCTCAATAGCGGCCTTTTCTGAAGATTCGGTTTGAGCCACAACAGCCTTGGCGCTCAGTAAACAAAGCGACGCACCACATAGCATGACTGCCTGTGTTAAGTGATTTTTCACGTTTTACTCCCAATAGTAAGTTCAGCGACACCGCGCAGACAAAAAACATTAAGATATGTTATATCATAACATTATGACCGGCCACTGCTTTTTTACATTTGGCGACAACGGAGGGAGCCTAAGAGCACAGGCATCCTGCGCCGCTCTACCTCCTGCATCCATGCAGTGGTGCCGTTTTGCGAACCCCGACTTAATCCGTGAATACATTTATGCAATCAGACGCCAAAAAATTGGTAGAAAAACACAACAATCTCAATCACTCGGAACTGTTGAAAGTGGTATCACATATTCAACGCGAGCAGGGCGAATGGATTTTGCACACGCTTATGGTGGAAGCTTGTGATGTGCCTTTTAAATTCAAGCGCAAAGGTAAATACCAAAGTTTAAAAGGTGCCAGAGTGAACATTACTTACTACCCTGAGCAGCAACTTGTCGCGGGCATTACGTTTGAAGTGATGAAAGTTGTGCGTATTAAAAGAGGATAAAGCAGAGGCGATTGGTGAATAACCTAATCCTATTTACCGATGGCAGTGGTCGAGGTTCGCAAAGCTAAGCGTACCACCTTCGATTAGCTGTCCTTCAATTCTTGTTACGTAAAATAGCATCCAGTGCGAACAATCCTTCCTTTGCCCCACATGCAAGTCCAACAGCGTTTTCAAATTCAACTTCGCTTTCGCGTGGATTAATACGAATCAATTTCCCGTTGTGCTTAGTAACTATTTTGTGTGAAAAGTCACGTACAGAGGGAATATGTGTGCCTGCACCTAATTCTATAACAACAGGGCTTTTTGTTTGCGCAAGCCAGTCGTTCAGCCGCTCGGCTTGTCGTTTTGAGCGTGCGCTTACCCAGCCCCAATCGCCAAACATTAAAATATTTGGGCGGGCATAACTGCCACACTTTGGGCAGCGCGGTGGGGTGTTGGTGAGCAAGCATTTTTCTGCATTAATTTTAGGCTTCAACGCATCTGCACTCCAAATATCTTCCGCACAAGGTTCGAAACATTGAAGGTGGTGAATAGAGCCGTGGCATTCGTATATATGGTTTTGATCAAAGCCCGCTTTTTGAAATTGCCCATCAACATTGCTGGTGAAAATACTGTAGCCCTTAGGTGCAGCTTCGCCCCAGCGTTTTAAAATTTCAAAACCTTGGTGCGGAACTGTATTGCGGTACAACGCAAGGCGGTGCCCGTAAAATCCCCACGCTAATTTAATATCGCGCTCAAAGGTTGCGGGTGATGCAACTTCTGAAAAAT
This sequence comes from uncultured Cellvibrionaceae bacterium, assembly GCA_964581625.1. GTDB lineage: Bacteria > Pseudomonadota > Gammaproteobacteria > Pseudomonadales > Cellvibrionaceae > Cellvibrio. The sequence goes on along the minus strand of CAZOPE010000022.1, from coordinate 5,113 downwards.
CTAACCGTGCTTCTGCAAGTGCGGGGTAGGCTCTCCAAAAACCTTCATTGCCGCGAAAGTCGGGCAGGCCGGAATCAACGCCCATGCCAGCTCCGGCGGCGATGATGATTGCGTCGGATTGTTGGATGTATTTGGCGGCTTGGGAGAGGGCGGATGGATTCATAGTATTAAGGATTGAATTAAAGTGAGGGCGAATTTCGACTAAGAGCGAAAATTTAATTTTACACTGACCTGATTATTTTAGCGGTAGCAATCCGGTCAAATTTAAACTCCTCTGGCCCCTTTAACGAAGATGGGACATTAATTTTTACTCAAGTCCAGATTATGCTTCGTCAAAATTGATATCAAGGTGCTATATGGAAGAGGCTGCTTCTTTTAATCTAAATACTCCATGCATTAAGCTGCCCTCAGCTCCCATAAATTTCATGTAATTGGCTCAGTCTGTTTTCGAAATCAAACTTATCTAACAAAATTGCAACGCTAGAAGACACACAGCTGCGCCACAATGCATCCTTGCGAAACGCCAACGCTCTAATATGTGTGGCGCTTATACCCTTGAGCCCAATTCGATTCCATAGAGTTTCTACGTCATACCCTAACTCTATAAGTCGTGTTATTTTTTCGTTGTTCCAATCCTCAATCAGAGTCGTAAAGCATTTCACGTTTTTTTCTATGAACGCGTGCATTTTTTCGGGCTGATCGATAGGGAAAGGGGAAAATGAGTATGTATTGGCGGGTAATCCTTTGTCTTCGAATAAACGGGTAATTAATAAAACACGCTCGTCATAAGTTAATGGATTATTGAATCTCTTTGATCTGTGAGGATCTAGCGCACAGTTTATCAGCAAGTTGTTCTCATATTGTGTAATACCTATTATGAGATGGTCGCATTTTTCATAGGCAGCAAAAATATACTCTTCATGTTCCAAGTGAACAGGTTGAAATCTTCCATGTACACATCCAATAGTAGTTGGCATATTTATCTCATTGTTAAGTGCGGCTGATCGGATTTTTTTGCATTTCCAATAATGGAGCAACTGTAGCCTAGTTTTTCTAACGCTTTTGAAATTATCTGCACATCGTTAGCTGCCGAAAAAATAATAATGGGGCCATTCGTTTCACCCTCAAAAAAACAATAGATGTTTCTTCGTTCGGAGCTAGGTAGAATATTTAAGTATTGCTCAAAATAACTCAAGTTATTTTGAGCAGAGCAGCTGGGACCACGTTTTTCAAAATACTTCAGTCCGTCCGTGTCAACCAACACGGATTTTTCATTAATTTCGATATTTAGAGAGAATGCGTCGGCAGTGATTGCCAAATGTCCAAGAAACCCAAAGCCAGAAATATCTGTCGTCATTAGATGCGCGAACTCGGAAATTAAATTAACCGCAGACCAATGATTAGTTAGGATAGTATCTAAAGATGTGGACGTTGCACCACTTAACCGACCTGCAAAAGCATTAATTCCGAGCAAGGGCTTGGTTTGGATTAATATTAGTTCATCATAATCCACGCGTTGATCTCTATGCTTTCCTGTTAAAGTTATAGTTAGATTCGTGTGTTCTGCAATAAATGTATGGGCATTTAGTACATTAATCCCATACTTTTTGTGGCATTTAGTGATTTCTTCGAATAGCGTGGATATTTCTAAATTAGTTAAATCTTTTCCAATTCCAAGACTATATGACGAATATTCTGGGAGGATTCCATTGCATATAAGGTCGTTAGCGCAATGCGAAAGAGCGACCTCTACAAAAATATCTATTGGGCCTCCGAAAGAGTAAATTGTATCAATGGTTTGGTTGTAGCTATCCATTCTAGAATTATTAGGTGAAAGTTTCCCTATTGAGCTGACGGAAAGTGAACGAGCTAAATCCACAGCAGATAGCTTGGCATTACAACCTAACTTTAATTCGTTAAATTCAAGGGGCATATTTATATAAAACTCATGCAACGCTATCAATTAAGTTTTGTATATCTACGCATTCCTGCGATGAGGACAAAATGTTCTTGTAGTAATTCTCAAACGCAAAGAAAAATGTTGAATTGTTCCCGGTTCGGGTGAATCTAATTTGTGGAAGTTTTTTCCCGGCGTCATTATTTCTATTTACCGCGTAAAAGCTAACTAACACTGAATCAGAATTTATAAAAAATAAACGAAAAACGGGAATATCCTCTATGTTTTCGGAGCTATATAAATAGACCTTGATATTATAGTGTTGCGATTTAAGCTTTAATATTTCCCTAAGTGTTTCGATAATTTTTTCTTTGTAATTTCCTTGGTTTTGTTGGTTTCTTTGCTCCATTTTTGCTAGCGCCGCTGATCGTGGATCGCATATTAAAAATGATTTTTCTCCGGTACCGTTCTGCTCACACCTTTCAATAGCTTCATGAAATTCATCAAGCTGAGTAAGTTTATGTGCTCCCACCCCTAGAAACCGTATTGATTGATCAGAGAGATCTAAAGATTTCTTATAAGTTATGCCTCCCTCAACAGTATCATCAACTTCTGAAATGCCTGCTATATACATGCGCTTAAATATCGTCCAGCACCCAAATAAAATATAAAAAATATAAGCTAAAACAACTAGTGCGGATGTTGCAATTGCCAACCTTACCGCTGTGTCTGAAATCCACCCTGTAAAAAACATCAGCAAAAGGAACAAAATATTCAAAACTGCGACATATATTATTTTTTTGATTGCACCCGCCATTAAGTTCGAATCGCGAAATTTAAAGTTATATAACTTTAAATCGCGGTTAATTAATCCAAACACTATAAGAACTAAATTAAAAGCTACATTCGACAGGATCCCTTGTGCCAATACTGTTGTATTAAAAATACTATTCGGTTCCATTAAGTATTACCTCATATTCGTCCATTAAAATATGTGACCAGTTTTCAAAGTCGCTGCGTCTAGCCATAATTTCGTCGATGCTTTCGAACTTTGGATTCATTAAAAATCCTTTCTCTCCAATATGGACTGAATCATCATTTAGTTTGACTAAATACACCAATCCTAAATGCTGTTTACTGACATTCCTTGAGGGGTCATAAAGAAGCCCTATTCTGCTAATTTCTGGAACTGAATGGATAATTAATTCTTCGCTTAGTTCTCTCAGTAAAGACCCGTCAACAAGAGCTCCTTCGCTAGAGAAACTTTCAAATTGCATTTCGACTTGCGAAAAGTCATCCATGCCTAAATGCCCACCAAGCATTAGGGAATATTCGCCATGAAGTCTCGATTCAGGAAGCCGTGCGGAACGCATGTGGGTAAATAATTTTTTATTGAATGTGACAATAAAAACAGACACTAATTGGACGACATCAAAAGTTTGCTCAGCATTTGCTCGTTTATACGGAAAGATATGTTCACGTAGCAGGTCTGAGAAATCTGATGATAAATAGCTCAAACCATTTTTTTTAATAATTGAGGATAATTTTTTGGAATCAAAAACAGCAATTTCTTCATCGTATAGCTTCTTAACATATCTCTCGGCGCTGTATTCAGAAAATCTGTCGGCCCATTCCCTGAGTGCAAAAGTGCCTTCAGCTACTCTCATGAAGACAGACTTGTTTTTTTTTTGCAAAATATCACCCGAAAGTTTCGAGCTAAAGGTTTTAAATGGAGTATCACCGCTTGATTCAATCAAGCCTTGATTAACCGCAAGGGTCGCAATATCTTTCACGCTTAAAGGTTGCCCATATCCCTTAAGAACCATGCATGCAGCATCTAAAAACGTGTACTTTATACTCATGCCAAAGCCCTCATGTAATTACGAGCTAAAGATTTAGATGCGATGATTAACTCTGTGCCGGTTCTTGTTTTTCCATTACAAGAAATACTCCGTCTTACCTGTACATATTCAATATTCATTTGCGGGTATAGCCCTTCAACAAATTGATTGCATGAACTCGTCATCAATATGTGGCATCCTTTTTTTTCAAGCTCAGCAACGATGAGAGCAAGCGATTGATGGTCGCTTAGTGAAAAGATGTCTGGGTTGTATCTGTTAAACATCGCAGTTGTGGAGTCGGGAAGGTAAGGAGGATCGAGGAATATGAAATCACCTTCTTTGGCGTTCTCATTCAGCAAATTTTTGAAATCTACGTTTAATATCTGAGCTCTCTGCAAAATTTCTGACATAAAATAAATTTCATTTACATCATATACAGCTCTCCCAATGTAGCCTGCATAAGGAACATTAAAATTTCCTTCTTTATTCACCCTATATAAGCCGTTAAAACAGTTCTTATTTAAATACATGAACCTGGATGCTCTTTGTATTTCTGATAGCTTGTTCACGTCATATGATCTAATACGGTAATAATCATTTTCGCTGACTTTGTATTTGCTGACGCTATCTATTAATCCTTTCGGATTATTTCGAAGAACATTGTAGAAATTCATCAGTTCCCCGTTGATATCATTGATTATGGCCTCATGTGGAGATAGATCGAAAAAGACGGCACCCCCTCCGAAAAATGGTTCAATATATTTGTTAAATTTCTCTGGTACATATTTGTTTAATGAACCGAGAAGTTGCCTTTTGCCGCCCGGCCATTTGATTAAAGGTTTACAACCGCTCAAAATTCCACCTTGTATTGAGCATATGACTCAATATCCATAATTTGCCAAAAATTTGTAAAGTAACACAGGCAACGAAAAACGAAAATTCCTTCAAGCAAATTCGCTGAGGCTTGAACTTGTCGAGCAGTTTCAAGTCCGCCAATTCCTATGATTGAGCATATTTCGCTTTAAGCGCCTTGCAGTCGGATCATTAGTAGGTGTCTAGTAACACTTATTTTTCTGGCGTCGTCAATTACATCTAATAACAGCTTGTGGGGATTTTGATCAGCAGCAGGAAAAGAGAGGGGTGCTCACTCGGCACATCCATGTGCCTCGCCCTGCGGGCAGCTTCGCTGTGCAAAATTGCTCTTTATTGTTTTGTGGCAGAAAGCCGCTTCTGCGTTTTCTGCATTTACGCCATCCATGGCGGTCAACCCCGACTTTGTGCATTCAACACGCCCCGCTTCGCGGCCAATAAAAAACCCCTGTCACTTTCGTGACAGGGGTTTGTGTTTTTAATTGGTGCAGCCGGGGGGCGTTGA
>CAZOPE010000021.1:0-67177 GCA_964581625.1 uncultured Cellvibrionaceae bacterium | reverse complement strand
AACCGCCCTTGCTGAGAGGTGCGCCTTGTACCTAATTTTGGATGAGTGTCAAACTTTTTGTCACAATTTTTGAGACATAAAATGTCAGAAGCGTGTCCATGTACTTTCAGCTAAGCGTTTGATTAAAAAGCAAACATTCTCAAAACACCCTTGAAACATGCGCCAAGACCTGTTGCGACATAACCCTTTAGCTATAGAGTTATAGGTGAGACAATGCCGATCTATTTAACTCGCGCATCAAGTTCAAATGACTTACAAGCAAAGCCCCCTCCCATCGAGTTTGTGCAACGCTGCAACCATGATCATTGGTGCATGTGCCGTCAGCTCCTGCGGGATATCAAACACGGATGGAGAAACTAGCCTGAGCCTGCTGGTGATTATTGCTGGGCTATTGATAATTCAAACAGTACTGATTGCCGGATTACAGCGGAGCAGACTAAAAAACAAAGCCGCAAGAACCCTCCTCAAACTACACCAGAAAGAGCTGGAACAAAAAATCCGGGATCGCACCCAAAGCCTAAATCAAAAAAATACCGAGCTTGAGAGTGCTGTTCAAAGCCACAAACTCATTGCCAGTCAGTTGCAAGATACAAAACGCCATCTGCAGACGATGATTAATTCAGTTCCAGACATTTTGGTGGGCGTCTCCGCAGACGGCAAGGTCACCTACTGGAACATCGCCGCCTTTGAAAAGACGGACTTATCTTTCGATAAAGCCTTAGGCGTCCACATCACCTCTGCCCTTCCACATTTACCCGTCTCAGCCGAACAGCTGGATGAAATTATTAAACGCCAACAGCCCTTTATTAATCGTCAACTTCAGCAGATCGAGAATGAAGAGCCGCACTTCTACGATTTAAGGATTTACCCTTTAATTAGTGGTCAAGCAGCAAATGGGCAAACATCAGGCGCGGTTATTCAGCTAAAAGATGTAACCAAACGCGTGCAACTCGAGAACATGATGATTCAAAATGAGAAAATGTCTTCGCTTGGTGAGCTCGCGGCGGGCATTGCTCATGAAATTAATAATCCTCTAGGGATTATTCTGCACAATGTTCAAAATATTATTCGCAGAACATCTCCCGAGCTAAGTTCAAATAAGGAAATCGCCAACCGGCATAAACTTGATTTCGATGATTTTTCTCGATACCTAGAAGAAAGAGAGATTCCGCAATTTTTGGATAACATCAAAGAAGCAGGCGAACGAGCAGGGAACATAGTGAGCAACATGCTAGAGTTCTCTCACAGCAATCATAGTGAAAAAAATTGGGTAAATATTCCAAAACTTGTCGAGCAAGCCATTGAGTTTAATCGCAATGCAGGTTTCGCCGAGCAGACCAATATGCACGATATAAAAGTCGTGACAAATTTTAACGCTGAATTCCCTAGCGTTTTTGCGTCTGCCGCTGAACTGCAGCAGGTTTTTCTGAATTTATTACGGAATGCTTATCAAGCCTTGGTTTCAGAGGACTACAATCACCCAGAAGAAATGCGCATAGAGATCTCCGGTTATACAAAAAAATCCGACATCATTATCGAAGTCAGCGATAATGGGCCGGGGATAAAAGACTCCACTAAAGATCACATCTTTGAGCCATTTTTTACCACCAAAGACATAGGCAAAGGTACAGGACTTGGCCTTTCTGTTTCCTACTTCATTATTACAGAACATCACAAAGGTAAATTCAGCGTTAGCTCCCAATACGGGAAAGGTGCTACCTTCAAAATTCGATTACCTATTGCAGGTGAACGGCAAATCGCTCTAGACATTTAACACGAAATAAATTCAAATTATGAACTCTCCAACCTACTCACATGCTGATTACCAACACCAGCTTGCCGAAAAAATTATTGCATTCAAACACAACTTCTCTGACTTTACATTTCCAGAACCAGAAATTTTTGAGTCAGATATAAAGCACTTTCGCATGCGCGCAGAATTCCGAATTTGGCATAAAGGCCCCTACTCCACTTATTGCATGTTCAGCGATGACGCGTTCAAACGCGCTTACGACATTGTGGACTTCCCAATTGGTTCGGAGCTTATGAACAAGCTCATGCCTGCCCTAATGGAAGAAATTAATGCCGATGAAGTATTGCGTACAAAACTTTACCAAATTGACTTTCTAACTACATTGAGTGGTCAGGCATTAATATCACTCATCTACCACCGAAAATTAGATGAAGCATGGACCCAAGCTGCGCGCAACATACAAACCAAGTTAGGCATCTTTGTTATCGGGCGTAGCAAAGGGCAAAAACTAGTGCTTGAACAGGATTTTGTGATTGAGCAATTGAAGGTCGCTGACAAGCAATTTCGTTATCAACAAATTGAATCTGGTTTTACCCAGCCTAATGCCCGCGTGTGCGAAAAAATGCTGGCGTGGTCCGTAGTGAAAAGTCAACCATGGGGAGGAGATTTGATTGAACTCTACTGCGGCAATGGGAACTTCACTATTCCACTGTCACAAAATTTTAATCGCGTATTGGCCACTGAATTAGCAAAGCCTTCAGTTAAATCGGCGCTTTACAATCTTGAACTTAATCAAATTGAGAATGTTGCGATTGGCCGCCTTTCTAGCGAGGAATTTTCGCAGGCAATGGATAAAGTTCGAAGCTTTAACCGCTTAGAAGGTATAGATTTAGACACGTACAATTTTACCAGCATATTTGTAGATCCACCTCGCTCTGGAATGGATCCACATACCACATCGATTACGCAGCGCTACGAAAACATTATGTATATTTCGTGCAACCCCGCAACCTTGCACGATAATTTAAAAACCATTGTGCAGACACATGACATTACTAATGTCGCATTGTTTGATCAGTTTCCTTACACGCATCATTTAGAGGTAGGTGTTACGCTTAGAAAACGTGCTTAGAGATACTTAACCATGTAAAGCGCCGGCGCACCGTTAGCCACATAGGTAAGGAGATTTGTACGCTGCTCTTCGTCCAGATAGTCGTACTCTGCAAAGCCAGCTTTACACCAAAAATCTACTGAGTTTTGTACAGATATCAGTGCAATAGCACCTACGCTGTTTACGATTACGCAATCAATTGCAGCCTTAATTAACAGCTTTGCCAAACCATACCCTTGAACCGCATTGAACAGAGCAAGGTCATGCAAATAGAGGCAATCCGCATTATCAATTAGTTTAAACGGAGCGTTGAGCGGGCTGATTTTTCCTACCTTGGACCAATAGCCGACGAGATATGCGCACACCTGCCCATCTCGTTCTGCAACCCAAGATGTTAATGGGCTGATCGCGAACCTTTGGGCAATAACCTCACCAGATTCTAAAAAGTGCCCCGAATAGGCATCGCTTTGAATCTTAACTACAGCAGCCAAATCCGCGTCTTGCATCAAACGAATCGTAAAGCTCATTACTCGGATTCCATTGCATCATCGTCACTAGCTTCGATCAACGCGCTACTTTCAATTTCATCTTCAACTAAATTCCCATCTATGCGCTTTTTAGTTTTAGCACCCAACCGACGTAGATCATCTACACGCTTTACCAAGTTACCGCGCCCAGTTTGTAGACGACTACGTGCTGTGTTGTATGCTTCTTGAGACTTGCCTAGGTAATTTTGAATATTGTCCATTGCATCCAGCAACAAAACGAATTGATCATGCAAAGCACCCGCTTCCTTCGCGATACGCTCTGCATTTTTATTCTGTTTTTCATAGCGCCAAATATTTTCAACGGTGCGCAAGGTTGCAAGCAAGGTCGTTGGGCTCACCAGAATGATGTGTTTGTCGTAGGCTTCGCGGTAAAGATTTGGCTCATGCTGCAACGCAAGCATGAAGGCTGCTTCAATGGGGATGAAAATGAAGACAAAATCCAGGGATTTAACACCCTCCAATTTTTCATAGTCTTTAATATTCAAACCTTTGATATGACCACGTAAAGAATTTACATGAGCATTCAAATGATATTTTTGCTCATGGGCATCGTCAGTAGTGCAGAATTTTTCGTAGTCGATCAAAGATACTTTGGAGTCGATAATTATGTCTTTTTGTTCAGGCAAATGAATAATGACATCAGGCATACGACGCGCACCTTCGTCGCTGGTGAAGCTCATTTGGGTGTCATATTCACGGCCTTTTTGTAAGCCTGACTCTTCCAATAATCGCTCAAGAATTACTTCTCCCCAATTCCCTTGAGCCTTACTGTTTCCTTTTAAGGCCTGAGCGAGGTTGACAGCATCTTCACCAATTTTTTGTGCCTGCTTTTGCAGCTCCAATACCTGACCCGACAAACGATTGCGCTCAGCATTTTCTTTCTCATAGACGTCTTCTACCTTTCGGCGAAAATCGTTGAGCTGCAATTTAAATGGATCGAGAGTAGTCTCAAGCAAGCTTTTACTTGATTGCGAGAATTGTTGCTGCTTGTGATCGAAAATCTTGTTAGCTATATTTTCAAATTCTTTGGATAACTCAACTTTTGCGTTTTGTAGAATAGAAAGTTGCTCTGCAAAACTCTTACGCTCCTGCTCCAAACGCGTAGCCAACTCAGTGGACTCTGCAGTGACCTTCATCAAGGCGCTTTCTTTTTGTTGTAACGCCAATCGAAGATCAGTTAAGTGTTGTAACTGCTGCTTGGCGGCGGCCAGAGACTGTAAGCTGGTATTTGCAGTATCCTGCAATTGCTGATGGGCGGCCTTCAACTCAACCAGTTCATGTCGTGCACTCAACAGCAGAGTATTTACCTGAGTAATCTCCTGCTGCAGATTCGCTTCACGCAAGGCTGCTTGATGCAACTCATGCACTTGAAGACTTTTAAGTTCATTCTCACGCAATAACAAGGCCGCTTCAGTGGCTTTGCAGTTATTTCTACCCAGCAATAAGCTGGCAAAAAAGAAACCAACAAAAAGCGCAATGAGCACCACAGCAAGAATAATAAATGCACTATTCACAGAGGATCCTTAGTTAGTTGGATTTAAGAGCATAAATGAGTTGAGGCTATTAAGCCGCTCCCCTAAAATCCGGGCAACACATTTTAACGCAAATCCCCAGTAGAGCATTCATGTCTTTATCATCAATAAGCGCAACGCCACGTATCCTGATTTTTGATTCAGGTGTTGGCGGCTTGAGCATAATGAGCGAAATTCAGCAAAAACTTCCTTTCGCGCCGCTGATTTATGCATCTGACAACGCCTTTTTTCCCTATGGAACCAAGGGCGAAGCGGAGTTAACAGCACGTGTAGACAAGGTTTTTCGCCAGATTACTGCCCACTACCCAGTAGACATCATCGTTGTTGCTTGCAATACGGCAAGTACACTTACCTTGCCCCATATTCGCAGCCACTTTTCACAGCCCATCGTCGGCGTTGTACCTGCGATTAAGCCGGCTGCCGCACGCACCCGGTCTCAAGTCATCGGTTTATTGGCAACCCCCGCTACCGTGGCCCGCCCTTACACCCACAACTTGATTCTCGAATATGCGTCGAAGGCAGAGGTTATTTCAGTAGGCTCTAGCGAATTAGTTTCGCTTGCGGAGCACAAGCTCCGTGGCGAGCAAATACTCCCAGAACAGTTAAAGCCGATACTACAACGCTTTTTTGATCATCCTCGCGGCAAAGACATGGATATGCTCGTTTTAGCATGCACACACTTCCCCTTGCTACGTGAGGAATTAAAAGCGCAATTTCCTAATGACCTGGAGCTTATTGATTCAGGCGAAGCCATAGCGCGCCGAGTAGTTTCTTTGCTGAGCAATAAAATGTTTCCCGAATCAACGCCGGAACATATTGCGGTGTTTACTCAATCTTCACCTTCGATAGAGTCGCTTCGCCCTTCGCTCAATCAATTTGGAATTCATCGTCTGGATATTCTTGAGATCTAACTCAAGGAATCCCTACAGAACCCTCAAAGGTACCCCATGCCATCGCCCGAATTTGAACAGTTTTTAACGACGATCCACGCCGCCTACGATGCAAAATCCTTGCAGCGCTTGGTGTTGTCCAAATACCAGGGAGATGATGCAAGTCTCGAGCGAATTAGTATTCGGCCAGTACAAATAAAAGATGATTACTTGCTATCTTTTTTACATGAATACAAAACCAATCACATCACCAAAAATTTAACGATTTCCGAATCAATCGCTTTTATCCACTCAACCTTGGGGGATGACTTTAAAAACGCGCACTTGATAACTGACGAATGGGAGATTCAATTAAGCTTTAGCAAAAAAGGCAAAGTGCTCATAAACAAGAATCGCAATAAAACTACTAACGCACAGAATGGCGCAAATGCAACTGATGCATTATTGCATAATCACGAAAGACGTAGATTTGTAGAGCAAGACCGCCCATACCTTCGTGAGCTTGGCATTACCGACCCACAGGGCAATGTCATTCCTTCCATGTCGCGTAAATGGAAACAAATTAATAAATTTATTGAAGTATTATCGGCTGCAATTAAAAACACTGGATTGACGCAAAAGGATAAAATTCACATCGCCGATTTTGGTTCCGGTAAGGCGTACCTCACCTTTGCAGTGCATGATTATTTGAATGCTCAACTGGGTGCGAGAACTCAAGTTACTGGAGTGGAGCTTCGCCAGAATTTAGTGGACCTATGTAATCAAACCGCCGGCAAGCTGTGTTTAAGCGGCATACACTTTGAGCAAGGTGATGTAAAACATTTTGCCGCACAAAACATCAACGTCATGATCGCGCTTCATGCGTGTGATACAGCGACTGATTATGCTATCCATATGGGTATTAGTGCCGGTGCAGAAATCATCATGTGCTCACCCTGTTGCCACAAACAAATCCGTCCGCAGTTAAAAAGTCCAAGCTTACTTGCTCCGGTATTGCAACACGGTATTCACCTTGGGCAAGAGGCAGAAATGATTACAGACGGATTGCGCGCACTTCTCTTGGAAGCCTACGGATATGACACCCAAGTTTTTGAATTCATCTCATTGGAACACACCAGTAAAAATAAAATGATCCTTGCGCAAAAGCGTAACTCCCCCAAAGACCGAGCCGAGATTTTTCAACAGATTTCAGCCATTAAAAATTTTTATGGGATTAAGGAGCACTGTTTAGAAAAATTATTGCAGGAAAGCGCTTCTCTAGAGTAATCCAAGCGAACTTAAACGTAGTAAAAATGTCTGTTCTTTTGTAGTATCTGCTGCCAGATGCAGTATCTGCCATCAGGCCAGTAAGTCGCTAATTCCATTGGAGAGCTCTATGCAAAATATATCCACCATTCAATCCGCTCAAACACTGAGCCAAACAGACGTTAGCAAGGTGTTGCGTAACACATACATGTTGTTGGGGCTGACACTGGCCTTCAGTGCCCTTACAGCCGGTATTTCAATGGCCGCAGGTCTAAGCCATATGGTAGGACTTGTCATGAGTTTGGCTGCTATTGGCTTGGTCTGGTTTGTATTGCCCAAAACAGCCAACTCTGCAACTGGGCTTGTTGTGGTATTTGCATTCACAGGCTTAATTGGCGGCAGCCTAGGGCCCATGCTGAACCACTACCTTAAAATGGCCAATGGCGGCACTATCATAATGCAAGCTTTAGGAGGCACAGCGGCGGTGTTCATTGGTCTTTCGGCCTATGTTTTAACCACCCGTAAAAATTTCCAATTTTTAGGCGGTTTTGTTGCAGCCGGGTTGATGTTAATGATTGCCGGATCTTTGTTTGTGGTTATCGCGTCCTTATTTGGTTACCAGTTTTCGGCTGTGAGCTTGGCTATCTCTGCAGGCGTAGTACTTTTGATGTCGGCATTGATTCTTTATCAAACCAGCGAAATTATTCACGGCGGTGAAACCAACTACATTTTGGCAACCACAACATTGTTTATGTCGATCATTAATTTGTTTACCAGCTTATTGCATTTACTCGGTGCAGCTAACGACGATTAATTAAAAAGTATACTTATTAAAAAAGGCTCCTCACCATGTGGTCAGGGGCCTTTTTTCTTAACCTAATTTAACGCAGGAAAAGGCATGGCCGCTACTTATCTTTCTTTGGAAGCATTAACACCCGCACTCGATTCTGGGGCACTAGTTCTTGTGCCAAATAATCGTTTGCGCAATCACCTGCTTCGGGCCTACGCCGCACAACAAACTGCAAAAGCGTGGTTAAAACCTAACATTCAAAGTTTGAGTCAATGGCTAGAGAGCTTGTGGGAAAATTTGCAAAGCAACGCGGTTAGTTATTCATGTGCAAAAATCGCAACCTCGTTGCAGCGTCAAATCATATTGGAAGCCACAATTAAAAACTCTTCGCTAGGCGCCACCCTACTTCAACCCAAACCTTTAGCACAGCAAGCAGACAGTGCATTTAAAAACGTGGAGCTTTGGCGTTTAGATCAAAGGATCTCACAAGATTATTTTATTGATACCAAGAGCAACTCAGCTCAATTTTTGGAATGGATGACCGAATTCAAACGCGTTTTAAAACTTCAGAACGCTGTAACTCGTGAGAATTCATACGAGCTTATCGCACAGGCTTTTGAAAAAAGTGACCTCAAAAAGCTGGATGAAATATATTTAGAAGGTTTTGATGACCTGCCGCCACTTATAAAACATGTTCTTGAGGTTGCTTCAGATAAACTTATTAAGCTACCCAATCAAACTGCCCAACACGTTCAACTGCGCCGGACACAAGCCGACAGTTTTGAAGATGAAATACTAGCTGCTGCGCTGTGGAGTTACTCAGAACTACAAGACAATCCTGACAATGCTCTCATTGGAATTGTTGTTCCCAATTTAGGTCAGTGCCGCGATCAGGTCGAGCGTATATTCACCGAAGTTTTTGAAGCTCACTCCATCTTACCGACAACGGCTCGTTACACACTGCCGTTTAACTTTTCGGCGGGAACACCGCTCGGTACTACACCGCTTATTTCAAGCCTGTTCGACATTCTGGATATTCAGCAAGATAATTGGCCGCTCGAAAAAATGTGTAATTTTTTAAATTCCCCCTTCTGGGGCGATGAGGCTCACGAGACCATTTTACGAGCACATCTTGCAACCGAATTACGCAAGCTTGGACGGCTAACCTTAAATACAAGTGATATTCGCTATTGCATTGGCAAGCTTGAAACAAGCGCCCCTCATTTCGCGAAGCTCACCTTAGGCAAGCAGTTTGAAGAAGTTGGAAACTTATTGCGGCGCCGCTTTGATAACAAATCAGCAAGTGATTGGCTCGTTGTATTCGACCAACTGTTAGCAATTATGAACTGGCCCGGCGCACGCCGATTGGACTCGCAAGAGTACCAACAACTAAATCAATGGTTTGAGGTACGCGATCAATTTTCCTGCATGGATAATTATTCCGCCGCCATGAGTTATGCGCAAGCTTGCCGCTATTTGCGTGAGCTTGCAGATAAAACACCCTTTCAAGCGCAAACTCCAGATTCACCGATTCAAATTCTTGGAGCCTTGGAAGCAGCAGGTTTACAGTTTAGTCATTTATGGGTGATGGGCTTAAGCGATAACCAATGGCCGCCGGTTCCAGCACCTAATCCTTTGCTGCCGCTATCACTTCAGCGCGAGAACAATATGCCTCATGCAAGCGCAACTCGTGAGCTTGAAATCGCAGAGGGGTTAACGCAACGCTACACGCAATCAGCCCAGAATATTATTTTTAGTAGCGCGCAACGAGACGGCGACAACGAGCTTCGCCCCAGCGCCTTGATACGAGACATTCCTTTAACTGAGGTTTCGCAAATAGTGCAGCGCACTAGGTCAGATCTTCAACATTATTACCAACATTTATTGCAATCATCACAACTGGAAGTAATTCGTAATTCAAATGGGCCCGAATTACAACCCGATGAACCCGTACGCGGAGGAAGTAACTTATTCAAATTGCAGGCAGCCTGCCCATTTGAGGCGTTTGTCCGTTTGCGCTTAGGCGCAAAGAATCCAGATGATCCCTTGTTAGGTTTTAGCCCTGCAGAACGCGGCAATTTATTGCATGAATCGCTCGCGGCAATTTGGCGGAAAATACAAAACTCCGATGCTTTAGCGCAGTTAGACGATGCCATTTTGCAAATACTGGTGAGTGATCTCGTGCGAGATGTCGTTAGCAAAGCTCATGCTCGCAACCCTCGCAAGCTGGGCAAAATTTATTGTGATATTGAGCACAAGCGTCTCACGCATTTATTGACTGAATGGTTGGCTGGCGAACGTGAACGGCCATCCTTTAAAGTCATTGCAATCGAAGAAGATAGCCAAATTGAATTCGCGGGGCTGACATTAAAACTGCGTGTTGATCGTATCGACGAATTCATCAATGGTGATCGACTAATAATTGATTACAAAACAGGGAATGCAAGCTCAAAGTCCTGGCAAGGCGATCGCATTACAGAACCACAACTTCCCCTTTACGCTGTAACTCAACATGAAATTGCCGCTATTAGCTTCGCGCAAATTAACCGCAAACAACAAAAATGGGATGGACTTGGTGAACTACATGATTCCAGCTTGAATCAAACGGGCATAAAACCTAGCGATGATTGGCAACATCAACTTCAAGAATGGCAAACACAATTGCAAAAACTTGCAGATGATTTTATCTCTGGTGACGCTCGAATCGATTTTAAAGATAAAACGCTGGAATCTTATGCAGAAGATTTAATTCCCCTTACCCGCTTGGCCGACGCAACTGCGCTTATGGAATTCGCAAGCGAGGATTATCGCTCATGAACCAACCTTTAGATTTTCTTGCGCGCCACGCAGCGCTCGACCCAGCTCGATCTTTTGCGGTTAGCGCTCCAGCGGGATCGGGAAAAACCGGCCTACTCACTCAACGGTTATTAAAATTGCTGAGTTTGTGCGAAAACCCAGAAGAAGTTCTTGCCATTACCTTCACGCGCAAAGCCGCTGGAGAAATGCAAGACCGTGTATTGCAAGCGCTTTGGAAAGCAAAAAAAGAACCGCAGCCAACAAACTCTCACGATCTGCTAACGTGGCAGTTGGCAAACAACTTATTAGCCCACGACAATGAAAAAGGCTGGAATCTTTTACGCTGCCCGCAGCGCTTACGTATTCAAACCATAGATAGTTTGTGTAGTGCTATTGCGCGGCAATTACCCATAGCAAGCGGCTTTGGCAGCCAACCCAAACCAGGAGACGATACAGAAGCTTCTTATCGCCAAGCCGTTCACCAACTACTAAATGAACTGGAATCAGAAACCAGTGTTCAGGGAGACTTGCGGCGTTTACTCGAACATTTGGACAACAACTTACCTGCACTCGAAAATTTATTAGTTGCACTTTTAGCAAAGCGAGATCAATGGCTAAGCTTGGTTTTTCAGGCCCAGCATAAAAATGCGCGGTACTATTTAGAAAATGTTTTACAAGAGGTTATTTTAGATAGTTTAGCGGCCACTCGAGATGTACTGTTATTGAACGGGAGTGAAATAGCGTCTATCGCTGACTGGGCAGCCGCTAATTTACAAGCGGATTCCTCCACAAGCCATATTGCCAAGCTACACGGCGTTACGGGTCTGCCAAATGTCGCCTTATCTGATTTGGAACAATGGATTGCAATCGCCGAACTCTTACTAACAGGCGAAGGAACGTTCAGAAAAGCCTTAAACAAAAACCAAGGATTCCCAAACGCAAAGGAAAATAAAGATAGCACTGCATACAAGAATCGATTCAGTGCGATGGTAAGCGCTATAGAAGAGTTGAATCCAGATGCGGCAGAGACCATTCACAATTTACGTTCCCTTCCTCCGCTTACCTATGATGAACAGCAATGGGAGTTGCTTGATAGTCTTACACGTTTGCTACCGCGACTCGCAGCACTGCTTGACATTATTTTTGCGCAAAGTGGTGAAACAGATTTTACAGCAGTAAGCCAAGCCGCACTAACAGCTTTAGGTTTTGAAGACTCACCAAGTGATATTGCCTTGCAGCTCGATTACCGCATTCGGCATATCTTGGTCGATGAATTTCAAGATACGGCAAGCACCCAGCTTGAGTTGTTGCAGAAATTAACAGCGGGCTGGCAAGCAGGTGATGGCCGCAGCTTATTTATTGTGGGTGACGGCATGCAGAGCTGCTACAGCTTCCGCAATGCTAATGTTGGTATTTTTCTTGAGGCACGCGCACAAGGTATAGGTCACTTACCACTAGAAAAACTGGATCTTACCGTAAATTTTCGCTCACAAAGTGGCATAGTGAATTGGGTTAATCAACAATTTACCGCCGCATTTCCTGCAGAAGACGATGTCAGCCGCGGTGCAGTAAAGTATTCATCTTCGCACGCGTTTAAACCAGAAATGGAGGGCAGCGCCGTTGAACTTTACGTAAGTTCATTTGTAAAAAGTGAAGCAAAATCACACGAAAGCAAAGAAGACGAAGAAGAGACCCACAGCGAAGATCGGTACTTAGCCGAACTTCAGGAAGCCGAGTCGGTCGCCGTGTTAATTCAAGAGCTTCGTCAAAAAAATCCTCAGGATACCGTTGCGCTATTAGCCCGTAGCCGCAACCATTTGCAACACATTTTTCCCGCAATGGCCCGCTTGGGTTTGAGCTGGCAAGCAACGGATATCGACAACCTTGCGCAGCGCATGTCCATCATTGACCTCACCAGCTTAACACGCGCCTTACTAAACCCAGCTGACCGCATTGCATGGCTTGCGATTCTGCGTGCTCCGTGGTGCGGATTGAATCTCAACGATTTACATGCGTTAGTAAATACGCGCCTTGAGGAAGACAACCCAATTCTAAAACCCAACGATTTCCCATTCATTTGGCAACAAGCCCAGTGCTATGAAAAAGTTGAACGCTTAAGCTACGCTGGGCGCCAAAGCCTAAAGCGTTTTGTAGAAACAATGCAGACCGCGCTCGCCACACGTCAAAGAAAATCTTTACGACAATGGGTTGAGGGTATTTGGCTCGCGCTGGGAGGCCCCGCCACGCTGTTAGACCCACAAGATCTTAAAGATACGCCAAGGTTTTTCGCTCTGCTTGAACAACACCAACAAGGCGGATACATAAAGGATTGGAATAAATTTATTCGTGCGGTAGAAAAACTTTATGCAGCCCCCCGGCAGAATGCAGATGCATATTTACAAGTGATGACCATGCACAAATCCAAAGGTTTGGAGTTTGATCATGTGGTCATCCCTCGATTGCATAAAACATCTCCGAGCGATGGACAGCAGCTTCTGCTTTGGCGAGAAAGATTAAATAAACACGGCGAGCGCCAATTGTTGCTAGGACCTCTAGCACCCATTGGAGGTGACAAAGATAAACTCTACAAGTACATTCAAAAGGAAAGCGCTGCACAACTCGAATACGAGTCCACCCGACTTTTCTATGTGGGCTGCACACGCGCGATAAAAAAGCTTTACTTGTTTGCGACGCTTGCAAAAAATGAAGAAGGAATTTGGAAAAATCCCCCTAAAAAATCTTTCTTACATACAATCTGGCCTAATGTTCAAGATGAGATCAAATTTGTTTCGCCAGCTCACATTACCCATAGCTGCTCAAAAATCACCTCTGGAGATAAAGGCCAAGCATATGAACGACCTGGTTTACAGCAGCTGATTCGATTAAAGCCAGATTGGCATTCACCGATTTTGGAAGACAATCAATTACTTAAAAAATACCGTGGCAACGAGTTTGGCGGCGATGAAAACATTCCTGAATTAGAAACGCGAAGCGCAAAACTCGCTCGCCATACAGGCACATTGATTCATCGCGCATTGCAAAACCTAGTGGGTGTAAAACCTAATTTTCTCTTTGAAGAATGGGTTGAAATTCAAGAACCCTTTTGGCAAATCCAATTAGCGCAATATGGCTGGAAAGCAGAGGAAATCACACTGGCGAAGACAAAAATAATTCGCGCGCTAGCAAATACTTTGGCAGATGAACGTGGTCTATGGTTATTAAACGCAGACCATGCGAACAGCGCGTGCGAACTCGCCATCACTCACTCGCAGGGAAATCAAATCGATTTAAAGCTGCGCGAAAATATCATTGACCGAACTTTTAGCGAGAAGGGAGTACGCTGGATTATTGATTACAAAAGCAGTGAGCCTTCCACCACTCAAACTATTTCGGACTTTATAACTCAAGAAACCCAAGCTTATCGCGAGCAGCTTTTACGTTACAAAGCCTGTTTTGATGCCTTGGGTGAGCAAGATATAAAGCTCGGGCTTTACTTTCCACTGCTTGAAACTGCAGATAGATTTGTAGAGGTAGAGGTAGAGGTGTAGCAATATGAAGCTTATTTATACTAACGAAAACAGGTTATTGGTAAGCAACCTACAAAACATTCTGCACAATGAAGGTATAGCTACGTGCTTAAAAAATGAATTTGCGAGTGGCGCATCCGGCGATCTCTCATTCTTAAGCACATGGCCAGAAATTTGGGTTCTCAATGAAGCGGATTACTTGCAATCTTTAGACATAATCCGCACCGTGTACGACAACAGCAACACCACAGAATGGTGCTGCTCTCAATGCGGTGAAAAAAATTCAGCGCCTTTTGACTATTGTTGGAACTGTCAAAATGAAAAAATTTCAACTTGATCTGGATTAGATCAGAACTTATACACAATAGTCGCAGACGTAGTGGTATCCGTTTTTTCCTTACCGGGTGAAACTTTTGAATCACTAGCAACCGCAAAACCTATTTTCATTTGCATAGCATTAGTGATTGACGCAGCGACCGATGTTTCACTCAAGGTACGAGTATTGTCTGACCCACTTTCAATACTCAGGATTTGTTTAAACACGGCAGTCTGACTAAATTTCCATTCAATTTCACTCGCTAGACGCAACAAGGCGCCCTGCTCTGTTTCAACTGTATAAGGAGCAGCTGCAGTACCAAGGCCGGTAATTTTTTCGCCACGAAAATAACCGGGACCTGCTTCAGCAAACCAGTTGAATGTATCCGTCACATACAGCCAATCACCGTAACCTAAGGCAGCGGTCTCATAGGTTTTATAAGCACCGAATTTATCGTGTGTATAAGACGCAAAACCAAAAAGGTAAGAAGATTTTTTACCGCTTTTTGCTGTTCCACCCCCTAGCAAATAGGCAGACTTTGCAGACAGCAAATATTTGTCTGCTGTTTTTTCTTTAGACTTAGTGTTGTCATCCTGCAGTACTTCATCTTCTTTATAAAGTGAACTGAGAATATATTCATTTCTGAATTTTGTGAGGTTTTGCTTGGCATTTAGCTTAGCGTGCAAACTAGTAGTTTTGGTATTTCCCGAGGTAGCAATAGCACCAACTCCCAATTCAACTTCCCAAGGGCGAACTTGATCCGCAAGAGCCATAGTAGACACTGAAACAGCAAGCACAGCCAAAGACGTTTTTAACATAACAAATTCCTTAATCTCAATTTAACGATAAAAAGTGCAGCAAAATTTTAAATCACACAGAACGTAACTACTGTTCGATAACATACTTTAGCCATTCGTAAAAAAAGCGGATGGCTTTCGCGCATCCGCTTTTTACAAAACGCTGTAACTTTTACTTTTCTACGAACGCACGTTCGATAACATAATCGCCCTGCTCGCCAATACGTGGAGAAATCTTGAAGCCGCGAGCATCCAAGAGTTCACAAGTACTTGTTAACATTTCAGGGCTACCGCACAACATAGCGCGATCTGTTTCTGGATTAAATGGAGGCAGGCCAATATCTTCAAACAACTTTCCGCTTTCAACCAAATCGGTCAAACGGCCTTGGTTACGGAAAGGCTCACGCGTAACAGAAGGATAGTAAATCAATTTTTCACGCACTAAATCACCAAAGAATTCGTTGTTTGGCAACTCATTGGTAATGTAATCCATGTACGCCAGTTCACTCACTGTACGAACGCCGTGGAAAAGCACCACTTTTTCAAATTTTTCGTATACAGATGGGTCACGAATTAAGCTCAGAAATGGCGCCAAACCTGTACCCGTGCTCAAGTAATACAGATGCTTACCTGGCTTCAAGTCATCAACCAACAAAGAACCCGTTGGCTTTTTACCGACAAGAATTTCGTCACCCACCTTCAAATTTTGCAAATGAGAAGTTAACGGGCCGTTCGGAACCTTGATACTAAAAAACTCCAACTCTTCTTCATAGTTGGCACTAGCGATACTGTAGGCACGCAATAAGGGACGACCATTAATTTCTAAGCCGATCATTACGAACTGACCGTTTTCAAAACGCAATGCGTCGGAACGTGTAGTCGTAAAGCTAAACAGGGATTCATTCCAGTGACGAACACTTAATACTTTTTCGGGAGCTACAGCAGCCATGTTTGTTTTACCTTAACGAAGTTCTTTAAATAAAAAATACAGATCATATTTTTGATAATCGCAATTAGTTTTTAATTGCAGCAGTAATCTTAGGAATTACGTCAAACAAATCCGCCACTAAACCGTAATCTGCCCATTGGAAAATTTGCGCATCAGGATCTTGGTTGATGGCAACAATCGTGCGGCTTTCTTTCATACCAGCAATATGCTGAGCCGCTCCTGATACACCAATTGCAATATAAACATCCGGAGCAACTACGGTACCGGTTTGACCTACTTGCCATTCGTTAGGCGCAAAACCTGCATCAACCGCAGCGCGTGTAGCACCAATCGCGGCGTTTAATTTACCGGCAAGTGGAGACATAAGTTCTTCAAAATTTTCTGCACTACCAAGCGAGCGGCCACCGGTAACAATAATACGAGCGGTACCCAATTCCGGGCGCTCACTAACCTGAATGTTTTCGCTCACATAACGCGATAAGCCCAGATCACCACTGGTTGAAATATTTTCGATTGGAGCCAATTGCTCCGCGTCCTTTGCCGCTGTAAACGCGGTTGGGCGCACGGTCAGCAATTTAATGGCTTCGGCAGTTTGGACCGTCGCGTTTAAATTACCGGCATAAAGTGGGCGCAAATAGGTTGATGGATCGATGATTTTGGTAACTTCAGAAACCATATCCACATCTAATAACGCAGCGACACGTGGCAAAAGGTTTTTACCAAAACTAGATGCCGGTGCAACCACGTGGGAATAGCTTACTGCAATACCTGCAACGACAGGAGCAAGGTTTTCTGCAAGCGGTTTGGTGTAAGCGGCATCATCTGCAACCAATACACGCTTAACGCCCTGCACACGTGCAGCTTGTTGCGCAACGGCATTGATATTGTGGCCAATAACCAACACATCAACGTCACCACCCAACTGCGCTGCGGCAGTTATTGCAGAACGAGTGGCAGCTTTTAAAGATTGATCGAATTCAGCAATTAATAAAACAGACATTTAGTTCACCTTCACTTGCGCTTGCAGGACATCAATCAACTCTTCAAGACTATTAAGTATTTTCCCAGGTGCACGAGCTGGCGGTTCAGCAACATTTATTGTGGTAACTTTGCTTGCCGTTGTAAGGTTCAAATCTGCAATTGCGATAGTTTCGAGCGGCTTTTTCTTCGCCATCATCATGTTAGGAAGTTTGATGTAACGCGGATCGTTCAAACGCAAGTCTGCAGTGATTACCGCTGGCAAATTCAGTTCGATGGTTTCTTGACCGCCGTCAATCTCACGAGTCACTTCTACTTTTCCATCGGCTACTTTAACGTTGGATGCAAAAGTCGCTTGCCCCACATTTAACAAGGCGGCAAGCATTTGGCCCACTTCGGCGGCGTCGTCATCAATCGCTTGCTTGCCAATCAATACAAGCTCGGGCGACTCACGTTTTGCGATTTCACGCAGTACCTTCGCTACGGCCAGCGAATTTAAATGATCCGCTGTTTCAACAAGAATTGCACGATCAGCACCTAACGCAAGAGCATGGCGCAATACGTCCTGCGCGTTGGCTGCGCCAGCGGTAACTACAACAACCTCGGTGGCAACACCTGCTTCTTTTAAACGTACCGCCTCTTCCACAGCATGCTCATCGAAGGGGTTAATGCTCATCTTGGCGCTGGCGATATCCGCCCCGCTGCCATCTGCCTTCGCACGTACACGCACGTTGTGGTCTACCACGCGCTTGATTCCGACTAACACTTTCATGCAAGTAGCTCCATTAACTTTTGGGCCAATCTAAAAATGCTTGAATTATAAGCACTTGAATAATATATGTAAAATTGATTACTCTTATATTCTTAATCAGAAAAATTGATATGAGAGCAAATAAACTGTGGCGCGCATTATAGAGGGTTGAAGCCCGTAGAGGTGGCGTCTTTAGCCGGTAAAAGCCTAATTTAATCAACTTTTTAACCATTTCTTAGCAACGGGATGCTCGGCATGAAATTTAGCCTTCGCCAAATCGAGGTTTTAGTCGCTATAGGACGCGAGAGCAGCGTTTCACGCGCAGCCGAAGCGCTTTCAATGACTCAATCTGCCACCAGCATGGCCCTTGCCGAACTGGAAAAGCAATTCAACACCCGCCTTTTTGATCGTCAGGGCAAACGACTGCAACTCAACACTGAGGGCCGCGAACTCTTGCCTAGGGCCATGGAGCTACTGGATCGAGCCCAAGAGCTTGAGGCTCTGCTTGAAGGCAAAAGCGGTACAGGCTCGTTGCGTATTGGAGCGACCCTAACCATTGGCAACTACCTCGCGACCTTGCTCATTGGCGACTACATGCAACAAAACCCGGGCAGCCGTGTAGAACTTGCCGTGCAAAACACATCGACGATCATCGACCAAGTGGCTCACTTCAAGTTAGACCTTGGGTTAGTTGAGGGAGATAGCCATCATCCCGATTTGGAAATAACACCATGGGTGGCAGATGAGCTGGTTATTTTTGCTGCGCCTGATCACCGGCTGGCAGGAAAAAAGAACCTAAATTTGGCAGATTTGATTAACGAGAATTGGATATTGCGCGAACGCGGCTCAGGTACGCGACAAGTGTTTGATGCCGCCATGCGCCATCAACTCACTCATTTGAAAGTTCTTTTGGAATTAGAACATACAGAAGCCATTAAACGCGCCGTTGAATCTGGTTTGGGTATTGGCTGCATCTCCCGCCTTGCGCTTAAAGATGCATTCAGGCGCGGGAGCCTCATTCCATTAGAGGTCGAAGGGTTGGATCTAAAAAGACAATTCAACTTTGTATTGCACAAACAAAAATTTTTGACGGCTGGAATCAGTAGTTTTTTAAATTTGTGCCGAGAAGCGACTGAAAATGTGAGCAGAAGTGATCTCATTATTCTCCGCAAACCAGATGGCAAACCGGTGGAATACCGATAACAGCTAGCCCACTATGCAACTGCCTAGACTGACGTTTTTACTGATCACCGTCACGCATACGCATAAGTCGCTCGCGCGCAACCTTTCGCTCCTCGGGCGTCATATTTTTAAATCGCTCGCGCATTTTTTTCTTCTTCTCGGGCGATAATGACTGCCATTTCTCGCGAATCATTTTTTTATCGCCTTCCGGTAAGGATTGAAACCACTCCAAACGTTTACGCACCTCCGCTTTTTGATCATTCGGTAAACGATTAAAGTCCTGATAACGCTTACGCAAATTTTGCTTTTGATCTTCAGGCAAGCTCTTCCATTTTTCAAAGCGATCCAGCATTTTTTGTTGCTGCTCTGGCTTCAGAGTTGAAAACTTATCCGCTTTTTTAAGCAACTGTTGGCGACGTTCTGCAGGCATTTGATCCCACTTGGGCTGCACGGACGCCAAAACTTCTTGCTGCGCAGGCGTTAATTGACTCCATTGCAGCGCGGCATCTGCCAGCAACAAGGGGGCAAAAAATAAGCAACCAAGAAAAATAATGAGCTTCATAACGCTGCTCCTTTGACGCTCACTCGCGACGACTGTGAGGATGAGGATGTAAATTTCGTAGGCATAATTTTTGTTTGGCTATTCGCGCCTTCCAATGGGATTTGTTTTTCAGTAGCTGCGTCTACGGGTGTACCTTGCTCTTTGAGACTATGAACTTGATCGTACTCCAACGGATCTAAAACATCGCCCTGCTCATCACTATATTCCATCATGTAATCCCAAAACTCCTGCGTTGGTTTAGCGCCACCCGCTAACACACAGCCACTCCAAACAAGTGCAGCTAACAATGCGCGCTTAATTGAAATTGCGGAATTAGGCATCGGTATCCTCCAACGCCATTAGCATTTCTATATCGTCCATTTCTTCTGCGGATATTGGAACTTCCTGCGCTACAAATTCCAATTCCGCATCAATTGCAGATTTGCTGGATAAATGGTGTGTAGCAAATGGAATCAATAAAAGTGCGGCAACACTTGCAGCGGCACTCAATACAATCCATTTAGACTTTGCAGATCTACTTAAAGCCTTCACGCGCGCATTTTTTAAACGCTGCATATTTAGCTCATCAATATCATCCAAACTTTTATCAAGAGATTGATTCACGGCTTGAATAAACACTTGATTCAGTTTGTCATGATTTTCGGGCTCATTTTCTTTCAGCATATAACCTCTTTAGGCATTTCTGCCCAAATATTCTCTTAAGGCTTGCAAGGCTCTGAAGTAATGTGTTTTAACACTTCCCTCACTACACTCCATGGCAGCTGCTGTTTCAGCTACATCGAAACCCTCCCACGCACGCAACATAAATGCCTGACGTTGGCGGAGCGGAAGCTGTTCAAGTGCACTAATTACACGCTTCACATCACTCGCACGAGCGAGCAATTCAGCTGGGTCCTGCTCGCGCTCCTCAACAACGGAATTGATAATGTCTTCGCTGTCATCTTCGAGATCTGTGGTTGATTGCCAAAACCACTTTTTGTGACGGGTTTGCTGGCGATGCCAATCCATAATGCGATGCTGCAAAATTCGCTGGAATAGCAACGGCCATTCAGCTGCGGAGCGATCTCGGTAGTGCTGGACGAGTTTCGTCATAGCATCTTGAACAATATCCAACGCATCGGCAGATCTACGCGTGCTTAACATTGCCGTGCGATATGCCCTGCGCTCAACCTGAGCCAAAAATTCATCGAGCGAAAGCGCAAGCACTTTCGCGTCCGATACATTTTCCGCAACAGGTGGGCTGTTCACAAACATCAACGCGTCCAAGAAACTTTATCCCGTCAGTATAAACCGAATTTCAATGCCGGCTGCGCAACCAAAGTAGCGCGGCTCATTTACTCATGCTTCTTCAGTGGGCGAACGCGTGTTGTTGTTTGTGTTTCGCCCCCCTCAGGCGTAACTGAAATTTGCTTGGTTACTGTATTGGCATCTTTATTAATGGTTGCATCCACGGAACGATCAACGACTTTGCCTTCGGAGTTAGTGAAATGACCTTGCGAGGTATAACCCGTATCCGTTTTTCGGCTCACATTCTCGCCATTGTAAGTCTTGCCCTCAAAAGTTGAGCCGGAAGTTGTTCTGGTTCTTGTACCAGCATCCTTATCGCGAGCCACTTCCGTTCTGCGGGAAGCGGTAGCCCCTTGGTCATTCGTTTTGTTCAATGTGTGCACAAAACCATTATCCGTTTTAGTTTTTGTGGATTCGCGGTTCACAACATTATGCTTGTGATGCTTTGCAGCCGGTTCAGCGGCATAAGCCGGAATACTAAACAGCGATGCGACCAAGCTTATTGAAAGAAGAGTTTTAGAGAGATTCGTATTGAACATGGCTTACTCCATTGGTTGTTTATGCGCTTATTAGCGCGTTCAAATCTATTAACGGAGCTAAGGCGGTTTGGTTGACACTTGAAACAAATTTCTCGGAAAAATATCGTCTCTAACAAAATGAGCAAACTTCGTAACTCGAGCTACCCGTAAAATTCCAAAAAAGGCAGTTTGAACGGAGGCGTTTAGGATAGGCATCACCCAAATGCGAAAATGCATGTAGTTTGCGGTTCAAAAACAGAGGATCGACCAATACATATTGCTTACTTTTATGGCGATAATTAAAAAAAATATCTACAAAATGGATTTATTTTAAGTAGAATAGCCTCCGAATTGACCAATTTAACGGAAATCCATAATGACTGATATTCAAGTAGATGACCTCAATGTGGTATCGCAAGAACTGCTGATATCACCAGGCGCGCTCAAGGCTGAGATTCCTCTGTCCGACAAAGCCCGCGATGTAGTTACCCAAGGTCGCGCCGTCGTCCGTGACATTCTTGATCGCAAAGACCACCGTATATTCCTTGTGATCGGCCCTTGCTCCATTCATGACGTAGAAGCCGCTAAAGACTACGCTCAGCGCCTGAAGAAATTAGCCGATGAAGTAAGTGACACCATTTATATCGTTATGCGCGTCTATTTCGAAAAGCCGCGCACAACTGTTGGCTGGAAAGGCTTAATCAATGACCCTTACTTGAATGATTCCTTCAAGATACAAGAAGGTTTACATATAGGCCGCAAGTTATTGTTAGATATAGCAGAAATAGGATTACCCGCTGCAACTGAAGCGCTTGATCCAATCTCTCCGCAGTACTTGCATGACTTGATCAGCTGGTCAGCCATTGGCGCGCGCACGACTGAATCGCAAACCCATCGCGAAATGGCCAGTGGCTTGTCCTCGGCTGTGGGCTTCAAAAATGGTACTGATGGCGGCTTAACCGTTGCGATAAACGCCTTGCAATCCGTGTCTAAGCCACACAGATTTTTAGGCATTAATACTGAAGGCCAAGTAGCCATCATCCACACCCGCGGAAACGCTTACGGGCATGTTGTGTTGCGCGGCGGAAACGGTAAACCTAACTACGATTCAGTGAGTGTGGCCGTTTGTGAGCAAGAGTTAGCTAAAGCCAAGGTTACACCGAATATTATGGTGGACTGCAGCCATGCTAACTCCAACAAAAATCACGAACTTCAAACACTCGTGATGGAAAATGTGGCTAATCAGATACTTGAGGGCAACAAGTCAATTATTGGCTTGATGGTTGAAAGCAATATTGGAGCCGGAAACCAGAGCATTCCTGCCGACTTGTGTAACCTCAAATATGGCGTTTCGGTAACAGATGCGTGTATTGACTGGGTAACAACTGAAAACGCCGTACGTAAAATGCGCGACACTATTAAGGAAAGCCTACTTAAGAGAAAACTTTAGTTATAAGAAGCATCCTATTGATATTTAAATAAAAAAAGCGGCAAAAGCCGCTTTTTTATTATTCAAAATATACGTTTTAATTACCTTTTTCGGCCATTTTTTAAAAAATTCGTACTAAGAATTCTTAGCAATTAATAAATCAGACTGATAGATTCTTTCTCAACGGACTGCCAATAGCTCGACTACATAAAAAAATATAACGAAGTCATTTGCGTAAGGTCGGTTCGGATTGAGTTTACATAACCTCTCTTCACCGATTCTGCACGCGAGACTTCCGCCGGTTTAACCCTTTAAATACGTTTAAAGTTTCAGCGGAGTACAGCATGGCAATAAGTCAACATGCCTTTCAATCGCAAAGTGATTTATCACAACATTTTGCACACATTCATGCCCATCCAAAGGCGATAGATCTCGAACACATCAGCGTAAGCCAGTTGCTCGGGAGAGATTACGTTTTTATCAATAGCAGTGAAATTCAGCTTCCCATCGGAAATAATCAGCTCGCGCAGGCACTTTTAGATGAGCTCATCCAGCGCTTGGGGTTAGCAGAGGCACATACGGTTGCTATTAGCTTCAAGGAGATGGAAAACGGCTCACTGAGCTTTGTTCGTCACGACTTAAGCTGGTACAAACACAAAATCTGCAAAATTGAAAATACAGCTATTTCCAATCCCGAACAGCAGGAGTTTATGGAGATGATTTGGCGCTGCAGCACAGCTGCTGAAGAATGCTAGATTTTCCAAGTTTACCCTCCCACAAAACGCCATGTTAACAGCATGGCGTTTTTATTTGCGGGCAAAAAATAATTTATAGGCTAAATTCAAAGGAAGTATATTCAAAGGATTTTACAAGATGGCCACTAACGCCTCACTTCAAGTCATCAGCGTTCTCGTAGCATGCCTTTTATGGACGCAAGCCGTCTTGGCGGAAAACCTTGTCAAATACAACAAGCCATCTCCTGTTCAAACTGATTACATGCAGGGGCTAATGAAACTCGCACTCAAGTACAGCGGCAAGCCCTACAATTTTGTCACCACTGAAGAAACCTATTCCCGTCCACGCCTTATGGAATCGGTGAAAAACGGCAGCGTGTCGCTCATGTGGGGCGGTACCTCTGAGCAAATGGAGTTGGACTACATCCCTGTTCGTATTGACGCCTACCGTGGACTAATGAGTCATCGGGTTTTTATCATCCGTGAGGGTGATCAAGCGCGTTTTGACAATGTGAAAACGCTCGATGATCTTCGTAACATTAAATTCGGGCAAGGCCGAAGCTGGCAAGATGCCAGCATTATGGAAAGTGCCGGTTTTGATGTCATTAAAAGTACTAAGAAGCCCGGCCTGTTTTACATGTTGGATGGCAGCCGGTTTGATGCATTCCCACGCGGCGCCAACGAAGCCTGGAGCGAAGTGAGTGCATTCCCCAACCTTAAGCTCACTGTTGAAAAGAAGCTTGTGCTCGTTTACCCCCTGCCCACTTACTTTTTCGTCCACCGAGGCGAAGCTGAGCTGGCAAAAGATATTGAAAAAGGACTCGAAGCCGCCATTGAGGATGGGAGCTTTGATGCCTACTTCTTCAACAGTAAAGAGGTAAAAGATGTACTTGATCGCGCTGATCTCCCCAATCGCCGTGCTTTTTATATCGAAAACCCCTTCCTACCCAAAGCCACACCCCTGGATCGAAAGGAACTTTGGATAACAATTGATGACTTAAAAGCCAGAGCCAACAAACAATTGCATTGAGTCATTCATCACAAGGACTACAGTTTTTTACGATTCAGCCCCCCGCTAAATGATGGCTTGGCTTATGGCAAGTAAGCTATAGTAAGCCCTTGCTCGCCACAGCCAATCTTGAGCTGTCGTTTAACATTTGAGATTCGTTTATGCACCCTTTGTTTTCACGCCTGTTACGCACGTCCGCCCTATCTTTTAGTCTCGCATTCAGCTTAAGCAGTTTCGCACTTAACGACACAGCAAAAACTGCCGAATTAAAGCCGCTTGATATACAGTCAAAAACCGCTGTGGAAATTGTGAATCAACTAAGCGAGCATCATTACCGTAAACAGGATTTGAATGACAGTTTGAGCTCACGCTTTCTAGATGAATACTTAAAAACGCTCGACAGCTCAAAAAATATTTTTCTTGCATCAGACATTGCCGAGTTTGATAAATACCGCAAGTCTTTTGATGACGATTTTAAGGCGGGAAAATTGTACAACGGCTTCGCCATTTACAATCGCTTTGGTGAGCGTTATATCGCACGACTCAATCGGGTTATTGCCCTTCTGGATGACAAAAAAATTCAATTCACCTTTGATACGGATGAAAACTACAATCCCGAGCGCAAAAATGCACCTTGGCCGGCTAGCGCTGAGGAAGCTGATAAATTATGGATGCAAAACATCAAGGCCAGTTTACTAAGCTCCGTTCTGAGTGGAAAGACGCTTGAAGAAAGCCGCAGCAATTTGCGCAAGCGCTTTGCAACGCAGTTGCGTTATTTCAATCAACAGACCTCTGAAGAAGTATTCAGTATCATCATGAACTCTTTGACGATGTTGTTTGACCCACATACCAACTACCTATCACCCGATAATTCACAAAGCTTCACCACCAGCATGACCAATAAATTTGAAGGCATAGGTGCTGAATTAAAAACGGATGAAGACTACACCAAAGTTGCGCGCTTAATTCCAGCAAGCCCCGCCGAAAAACAAGGCCAACTAAAGCCTAACGATAAAATTGTGGGTGTTGCGCAAGGCGAGAAAGGTGAATTTGAAGATATTATCGGCTGGCGCCTAACTGACGTTGTTAAGAAAATCAAAGGGCCTAAAGGTACTATTGTTCGCCTAGAAGTGATTGCTGCTGATCCAACGGTTACCCAACACAAAATCATTTCAATTAAGCGCGATACTATCGAATTGGAAGAGCAAAAGGCGAAGAAAGCCATTTTGAATGTTAAAAATGGAACGCAAAATTTAAAGCTCGGTGTTATCGACATCCCTGTGTTCTACGGCAACTTTGACCCAAATTCCAGCGTAGGCCGTGACGTTTATCGTTTATTGCAAGAATTAAGACAAGAAAATGTTGATGGCCTTATTTTAGACCTCCGTGAAAATGGCGGCGGTTCACTCCCTGAAGCTGCAACACTCACCAACCTTTTTGTTGATCCGGGACCGGTTGTGCAAATCAGACAAGGTGAAGAAATTTCGCGTGATGTAAGAGCCGTTGTACCGGCAGTTTATCGCGGCCCCTTGATAGTACTGATCAATAGATTCAGCGCATCGGCATCTGAAATTTTTGCGGGTGCCATTCAAGACTATGGTCGTGGCTTGGTTGTAGGTTCTACAACTTGGGGCAAAGGATCTGTTCAAAGTTACATGCCGATTACCAAGGGTGAAGGCAGCATTAAAATTACTCAAGCGAAGTTTTATCGCATTTCAGGCGATAGCAATCAACATCGAGGAGTTATTCCTGACATTGAATTGCCCAGCTTGATTGACACCAAAGAACTGGGCGAAAGCGCTTACGATAATGCGCTTCCTTGGGATCAAATCCGCGCTGCGCCACACGATGTGTATTTCAACATTAAAGAGCTTCTTCCTGTACTCAAACCAGCACACGAAGAGCGTATAAAAGCAGATCCAGAGTTTGTTTATTTAAAACAACAAGCTGCGCTTTACGAAGAACTCAATAGCAAGAAAGCTGTGTCATTAAAGCTCTCAGTTCGCCAACAAGAACAGCAAAAAACAGAGCAGCGCACGCTTGAAATTGAAAACCAAAAGCGCAAAGCTAAGGGTGAATCCGTGTACCCAAATTACGC
Organism: uncultured Cellvibrionaceae bacterium; assembly: GCA_964581625.1. Taxonomy (GTDB): domain Bacteria; phylum Pseudomonadota; class Gammaproteobacteria; order Pseudomonadales; family Cellvibrionaceae; genus Cellvibrio. The sequence goes on along the minus strand of CAZOPE010000021.1, from coordinate 40,375 downwards.
TGAGTACAAGGCGAAAGAGTTGAAGAAAGATGAAGATGAATCTGCTGCGCCGAAGAAAAAAGAGTTTGAACCAGAAAAAGATCCCTACTTGGTAGAAACGGGTAAAATTTTGGGTGATTTTATTCTGCAAACTAAAAAACAAGTTGCGCAAAAAGCCGCGACACCATAAATTTTTAATTGAGCAATCAAAACCCGAGTTGTTTGACTCGGGTTTTTTTATACCAGGAAACTAATAATGAAAGTCGTATCCTTTAACGTAAACAGTATTCGCCAACGCATGAGCCATTTGCAGGCGGTTATCGATCATCACGCACCTGATTTTATTGGATTGCAAGAAACCAAAGTGAACGACCCAGATTTTCCAATCGCCGATGTCGAGAAAATGGGTTATCACTTTGCATTCCACGGCCAGAAAACTCACTACGGTGTCGCCCTACTTTCCAAATATCCTTTTAAGCACACCTTAAAAGGTTTTCCAGGCGACGATGAAACATCTCAAAAACGTTTTATTGGAGGTACTTTTGATACACCCCTGGGTGAAGTTGTGGTTTTAAATGGCTATTTTCCGCAAGGAGAAAGCCGTGATCACGCAGTGAAGTTTCCTGCAAAGCAAAAGTTTTACAGCGACCTCTATACCTATTTGGGCTCAACTCATATTAAAGATCAAAACATTATTTTAATGGGCGATATGAATATCTCTCATCAAGATTGTGATATTGGTATTGGCGAAGAAAACCGCAAGCGTTGGTTGCGTACAGGTAAATGCAGCTTTTTACCGGAAGAGCGAGTTTGGTTAAATCAATTACTGGATTGGGGATTTAAAGATACCTTCCGCGAACTGAACCCAGAAGTTTCAAATCTTTTTAGCTGGTTTGATTACCGCAGCGGTGGCTTTGAGGATAACCCAAAACGCGGGCTGCGAATTGATTTGATTTTAGCAACACAGAAATTGCACGAACAGTGTATTGAAACAGGAATTGATTACAACATTCGTGGTTTGGAAAAAGCATCGGACCACTGCCCTATTTGGGCGACCTTCAGAAAGCCGGTTTAATTGTTTTCTGGCAAATAAAAAAGCCCGATTGAACATTCAATCGGGCTTTTTTATCGCTGGGCTAATGTTTACTTATTAAAGGCAACATCCAGCAAATGCAACTCTCCATCTGACTTACCATTGCTGCGAATAACAAGATAAAGCTCTTGGAAGCCCGCTTGCGCCTGCAATTTCAGTTCAGTACGCGCATAAGCATCAGCTTCGGTCGATGAACGCTCGGCTTTACCCAAAAGCGGGCCAGTTGCAGAACCGCCATGCAATTCATACTGCCAAACAGTATCTTGCAGCACTGACCAAGCACCCACTTTAAGCGCGCTGATGTTTGTTAAATCGTAAAGGCCCAAGGAAACAACAGTGTCTTTGCCGGCGGCCGGTAATTTGACCGTGTCTAATCGCTTATGCCTTGCTTTATCTAACAATTTATCCGCGGTTGCAAAATCAACCAATGGATATACGTAGAAGCGCGCAGGTTTGAGATCTATCGCTTTTTTAACGGTGATTGGGCCAATACCGGCGTTACCCTTATCCATGTAAGACGCCAGCAACTCGAACTCTTGCGTTGGCAACTTCTCAGGCAATGCTATGGAGTCAAATGCAGCTTGATTTGGCGCATTTGGTGTAAAACTCAAACTACCTTGCAAGGGTAAGGATTTTTTAACATCAGCCAATGACAACACGTAAGTTACGATTGCCGTTCTATCCTCATCACTGAGTGTTGCGAACGCAGGCATATTTAATTCACCCCATACGCCGCTACCACCTTTCTTGATTTTATTGACGAGATGATTCATAGCGTTTTTGTCATTTTTGTATTTGGCAGCAACATCTTTAAATGCAGGACCAACTACTTTGGTATCAAGACTGTGACACGCTTTACAACCATTAGCTTCCATAATGCCTTTAGCAACCGTTGCGACATCAGCTTGCTGGTGACCTTCTGCAGCGGGTGCATTGGGGTCTTCTTTAGGCGCAAATGCAATCATTAAGTTACCGGTATCATTTGTGATCGTACCGTCTTCTTTATCCGCAACGTTGATTGCGTATTTGACTGCACTGGTATTTGGCCAATAAAAAGATTGGTTACCATCCAATTTAACATCAATAGTGGCTGGCTCATTACCCACCAACACTTTTGCTTCGGTACTCGCAGAAGCGCCTGATGGATCTTTCAAATCCAATTTAACAATGTGCTCACCAGCTTCGGTAATGGAGAGCTCTTGCTGCTCGCCAGTTCCCAACACAGTGACTTTGCCGCTTGGAGATTTAATTGACCACGCATAGGTTAACTTGTCACCATCCAAATCAACGGAAGATTTAGCATCGGCCATTGCTTTGTAAGGCAAGGCACCTTGCGGTTTTTCGAAATTGATTTTCGCAATAGGTGGACGATTACCTGGGCCCGCATATTCAATACGACTCAAGCTTGCTTCAGGGTTTCCTTTAAACCACGCTTTACCGTATTCAAGAACATAAAGCGTACCGTCGGGCGCAAAACGCGCATCGATGGGTGAGGTATATTCTATTTGTGGGGCGAAAGGTTCGATTTTGATAATACGACCTGCATCATCAAAACTTACCGCTTTTACCCAGTTACGCATAAATTCAAAAATAAATAATTTATTGTTGTAATACGCGGGTAAACGATGTTCGCTCGCAGGGTAATCATCCATATGATAAACATCTGCAACCAACGCCATACGACCACCTTTGCCTAATTCAGGGAATTGCTCAGACGGACCATAGGGATACCACAACAATGGTGGCTGTGCAGGTGGTAATAGTTTGGCTCCAGTATTGCGAGGCGAATTATTAACAGGGGCTAGCGGATTAAAATATTTCTCTGATTTTCCAGTTCTGTAATCGTAATCTTTGTAAGCAAAGTTATTGCCTACGAACAAAGGCCAGCCGAAATTACCTGCTTTAGTGACGCGGTTAATCTCATCGTAACCACGCGTGCCTTTTAGGGCTGTGTCTTCGCCTGCATCTGGGCCTATGTCGCCATAAAATAAGGTTGATGTAGGTTTATCGTAGGTAATTTTGTACGCGTTACGCGTACCCATCACATAAATTTCAGGTCGACCTTCTTTAAGATCAGCAAAGAGGTTTCCTTTGGGAATATCGTAGCCGCCCGTTTCTTTTGGAAGGATACGCAATATTTTTCCACGGAAATCCTGTGTATTACCTGCACCGCGTAAGGCATCGCTTTTCGCCATGTCATCGCGGAAATCTATAGGCGCAGAGCCTTCTTCCGTGAACGGGTTTGAGTTGTCGCCCGTGGATACAAACAATTCACCGTTATTACCCCACTGCAAATCCCCGCCAGTGTGGCAGCAGTTTTGATCAACGTGATATTCCCAAAAAATCTCCTCAGATTTGTTATCCAGTTTTCCATCAACCCATTTAAAACGGGACAAACGCTCTACCGTACTGCCGTCTTCTTTTGCAGCATTGTAAGTTGCATATATATGACGGTTTTTCTCAAAGTTTGGATCTACCGCGAAACCCAACAAACCAAATTCGATTTGTGTGTTAGGGTCAATTTCGATTTTACCTGCATCGCGTGCCTCACCCGTTTTGTAGTCAACAACTAAGATGCCGCCGCCACGCAAAGCGATTAACGCATCGCCATTGGCAAAGAAACTGAGATTAACGGGTTCGCTCAAATTTTTAACAAGCGTTTTCTTAACAAAGCGATTCGGCTCTGGAGCAGCTTTGGTGTAGTCAAGCTTGGGTTTACCACCAACGGCGTATTTCAAACCACCTAATAAGATTTTGATAAATTCTGGATGAGAGAAAGTTTCTGCACTATGGCCCAAACCAGTGTAAAAAGAACGGCCACCATCGAAATCGTGATACCAGGTTATAGGATGATAATCGCCATGCTTTCCGCCACGATAGGTTTTCTCATCTACCGTTAAAAGTACTTTAGTGAATTCATAGAAATCGCGATAGTCGTACCACTCATCAGCAATTTCAAAGGTGGCAGGAGTGGCTTCCGTAGCAGGATGATGGGCATCTCGCAAAACAACTCGCGCGTTTTGTACATTGCTTGGTTCGTTAGGGTGGCTTTTGAAAACACCGCCCAATAGACGACGGTACCAATGCCAATCACCTTCCCACTCGGTATCAGCAGCAGCATGTATACCAACAAAACCACCACCCGCTTGAATAAAGCGTTCCATCGCTATTTGCTGGGAATCATCTAGTACATCGAGGGTGGTATTTAAAAACACAATCGCATTAAAGGTGCTTAGTTGTGCATCGCTAAATAGAGAGGCATCTTCGGTGGCGACCACGGTGAAGTTATTTTCAGTCGCCATTTTTTGCAAGGCGGCTATACCTGCTGGGATAGAATCGTGTCGCCAGCCTTTGGTTTTTGAAAACACCAATACTTTTGCATCTTTAATATCAGCATTAAAAAGCGCTTGGGCTTTTGTATCGGCTGCTGGTTTTGCTGTGGACTGGCTCGGCTCTCCACAACCGAACAAGCTAATAAATACGCCTGCGAGGAGTAGCTTTGGCCACAGTAAAGAAATACGCATGTTGATTCCTTCTATTTTGAATGTAGATATTATTAGGGATTAAAATCCGAGGTGTAAAACACCCTAGTGAACGTGTAGTTAAGATTGGCTAGTCAATTTTCTTGTGGAGGGCACCGCTCTGCGGCGGCATGCTTTACGCGGCATCTACCCAAATTGCTGGCTGAGTCTAACAGCGCGGTTTTCACTAGACATCTTGCTTTACATTCTTAAACTTTTCTTTGATGAGTTTCAGGTTGCTCTATGTAACCTTAGAAGAATTGTCTCCAGAGTCAACCAGACGGGCAAATGATTGGGGCAAATGTGGCTTGTTTAATTATCAATGAGAATCCAGGGTTGCCACTAAGATAGTCTTTATAATGAAGCCCAGCATGCAAAGCCCCAAAACTAAAAAGAGTATAAAAGTTCCAAATTTTCCAGCCTTAGATTTGCGGGCTAAATCCCAAACAATAAACACCATAAAGGCAATTAAACCGCCGACACAAATATACATAGACCATGTTTCAAACTGCTCAACCGTCATAAACACCTCAAATCAATAAAAAAACGAGTCTTTCTTAACCAATTTAGCCCTAAATTGGGGCTATTCTAGCGAAAATGAACAACTACTTATAGCAAACCCCTGTTCATATGGTTTGCAAAAATATACACTCTTTTTCCACGGGCCTAGTTGATATCCTAGAAGTCGAAAAATTAGTCCGTTAATTTCAAACATTGTCCCATACTGACGGAGCACATCATGAAAACTATTCAAATCGTTGCATCATTTATCCTTGCTGCTGGTCTTTTGGCTGGTTGCGCTAAGAAAGAAGCTGCACCTGCTGAAGCTCCTGCTCCAGCACCAGCTGCTGAAGCTCCTGCTGCTGCACCAGCTGCTGAAGCTCCTGCTGCTGAAGCACCAGCTGCTGAAGCTGCATCTTCTGCTGCTACCGAAGCTGCTCCAGCTGCTGACGCTGCTGCATCATCTTCAGCTGCCGCTGCTCAGTAATTGCAGTATTAACCCAATGGGGTTGGAAAAAGGTCGCTTCGGCGGCCTTTTTCATTTCTAGGTTTTTGCCTTGCTCACTCACGCACTATTCCATCACCCCGCTCCGCCTGAACGCACTCTTTTCCTTTATAATGCCGCCCTACTAAATCTTAGCTATTCGATGTAGGAAGACCTATGGCTCGCGAACAAATGCATTATGACGTTGTGATTATAGGCGCAGGGCCTGCGGGCTTAGCCGCAGCTTGTCGGTTACGCCAGTTAGACTCCAATATAAGTGTCTGCTTGCTAGAAAAAGGGGCCGAAGTTGGCGCGCATATTTTGTCTGGTGCTGTATTTGAACCCCGCGCGTTAAACGAATTATTCCCAAACTGGAAAGCAGATGGCGCCCCATTAGAAACGCCGGTAGCTGATGAGGCTTGGGAATATTTGACAACGTCCTCTGATGCTATAGCGATACCCAATGGGTTGCTTCCCCCGCTCTTACACAATAATCATAACTACATCATCAGCCTCGGGCGCTTGTGCCAATGGTTAGCAGAGCAAGCCACTGAACTCGGTGTTGATATTTTTCCGGGTTTCGCAGCATCACAAGTGCTGTATAAGGCAGATAGCAGCGTTGGAGGCGTTATCACCGGCGACATGGGCCGCGCCGCAGACGGATCAGAAAAGCCTGATTTTGTTGAAGGCATAGAACTGCACGGAAAATACACTTTATTTTGCGAAGGTGCCCGCGGCCACTTGGGTAAAGAGTTAATTAACCACTTCAAGCTCGACCAAGGTAAAGACCCTCAGCACTACGCCATTGGTATTAAAGAGATTTGGCAAGTACCAGCAGAACAGCATGAAGAAGGCTTGGTTATGCACTCCTTGGGATGGCCACTCAGTGAAACCAATTCCAGTGGCGGAGGCTTTTTATATCACCTAAATGATCGCCAAATTGCGGTGGGGTTAATTACTGACCTTTGCTACGACAATCCGCACCTAAGCCCATTCGACGAATTCCAACGCTACAAGCATCACCCTAAAATTGCGCAATATTTGCAAGGCGGCGAACGTATTGGTTATGGCGCCAGAGCAATTGTAAAGGGCGGCATTCAATCACAACCCCAGATGCATTTTGCCGGCGGGTTACTTTTGGGCGATGACGCAGGCACCCTGAACTTTGCAAAAATAAAAGGCAGCCACACGGCTATGAAAAGCGGCATGATCGCCGCGGAAGTTTTGGTTAAGGCTCTCTCAACTGGTAGAGCCAATGACGCAATTAGTGAATTCGAAACGGCTTATAAGGATTCTTGGGCTTACGCCGAACTTTACGAACAACGCAACATAGGCCCAGCTCAACAAAAGTTCGGTACATTGATCGGAAGTGCTTACGCGTTCATCGATATGACCTTACGTGGAAAACTACCTTGGACTCTGCACAACACTACGCCGGACTATTCTCAACTTAAATTGGCGAGCATTGCTAAAAAGATTAATTATCCAAAACCCGATAATAAATTGAGTTTTGATAAATTGTCGTCTGTTTATTTGTCTAATACTAATCATGCGGAAAACCAACCTTGTCATCTTTTGTTAAAAGACCCGAGCGTTCCCGTAAGGATTAATCTCGTGCAATTTGATGAGCCCGCGCAGCGCTACTGCCCTGCTGGTGTTTATGAAATTGTAAACAACGAAGACGGTGAAAAGAAATTACAAATCAACTCACAGAACTGCGTGCATTGCAAAACCTGCGATATTAAAGACCCGGCACAAAATATTCAGTGGGTCACGCCTGAGGGTGGCGGTGGACCAAACTATTCAGCTATGTAAAATTTCACGAAATATAAGAAAGCCTGCCTCATGCAGGCTTTCTTATTTCCAACTACATCCTTGCAACACTTCCGTTTTCGTCTTCGTCCATTTAACGACAGCGACAAGACTTAAAAATAATGCGCACACACCCGCCGCCACACACACTTCCAAAACATTCGGAGAAAAAATAACAAAGTAACCTTTGTCTTTAATCAATGCCGAGAAACTTGAAACCGCAAAAGGCATCCAGTAGAGCCGGAAGGTTTGCCACTTTGAAGCAACGTCCCTTGAAACACTTAACATTAACGCTGAGCCAATGACCAAACTTATTCCTGCGGAATTGATCCATATTTTGAATGATGGATCAAAATGAAAATATAAGGTCACAAGGTACCAAACTAAATAACACCAAAGAACCAGCTTTCCCCACCGAATATCGGCAAAGTATTGATAGACTGTGCGCATACGATATCTCTTCAATCAAAAGTGATTCTGCATAAAAAATGCCAGCCCTGAAACTCGGTAATTTCCTGACTTTTAACGAAAACAACATAAAAATTTACATTACTTTGGTGCGAATAACATGGTTAACGCACCATTAACAACCAAGGCCCGTAAAAAAACGCAATGACAAAGCAAAAAAAAGCTCGAATAAGCCATGCCTATTCGAGCTTTTTTTAACTCAATTTCTATTTATTTGCCCAACCTCCACCAAGGGCACGATAAAGATCAACCGTTGCCTTTAAACGCGCCAATCGCTGTTGAACCAAGGAATCCTGCGCTTGGAAAAAGCTACGTTGGGAGTCAAGTAGCGTTTGTAAATCTACACTTCCCTCTCTATAACGATCTTCATTCAACTTTAAGCTACGCGCAGCTTGCTCCAAAATTGCTTGCTGATTCGCTTCCTGACGCTGCGTTATATTTACGCGATTCAGCGCATCATCAGTTTCTTGTAATGCAGTGAGGATGACCTTGCGATATTGCTCAAGTAACTCAACTTGACGCGATTTACTAATACGTACTTGGTTGGCAACACGGCCACCCGCAAAAATGGTTTGCACTAATGAGACACTCCAACCTGAACTGTTTAATACAGGATTTAGAGAAAAAAGTTCTGATGCAGATTTACCTGCATTTCCACTGAGCGATATTCCTGGTAACAAAGCTGTTCTTGCAGCATAAACATTTGCAGACGAGGCTTGCAGTTGAGCTTCTGCTACAGCCACATCAGGCCGACGCGTTATCACATCAGCAGGAGTTCCCGCACTCAATGTAGGAATCTTTAGATCATTGAATTTTTCACTTGGGAGCTGATAAGCCTGGGGCACTTCACCTTCAAGCACTGCAATCGAAGCACGTGTTTGATCAAGTTGCAACTGAAGCGGCAAGAGCGCATTTTGTTGCGAAAGCAAGTTAGTTTTCTGCACAGCCACATCAGCGGCAGTTGCAGCACCGTTGCGATAGCGTGAATCCACAATGCGTTGAATTCGCTCAGCAATCTCTACATTTTTTTGCGCCGTCAGTGTGCGTTCTTGTAAGGCAAGATAATTAAACCAGGATGTCGCAACACTCGCAGAAATACTTAAACGCACTGCTTCATTTGCGAAAACGCTAGACTTGTAACTTGATTTCGCTGCGTGACGATTCGCCATTTCTCCACCCCACAAATCCACCTCGTAACTAGCGCTCACGCCGGCCGATGTTGAATCTGCTGTAGACCACTCTAATCCCTCTGCTTTTGAGCGTCGCTCACCGCTGGATGCGGTTAAGCTTAAGGATGGAAACAAACTGGCATTCGCCATTTTCATTTGCAGTTCAGCTTGTTTTACACGTTCAGTGGCAATAACAATATCCGAATTTTGTTTCTGCGCAGACTCAACTAATTGAGTAAGTTGCGGTGACTCAAACGCTTTCCACCAATCTCTTTCAATAGTGATGGCTCCTTCCCGCTGAGGAAGGTACTCCCACACTGGTGAAAACTGAATATTGGTTTTTGGCACTTCGTCTATTGACGAGCACGAGGCTAGGATAAAACTGATGGAAAAACCCAGCACTGCTATTTTCGCTTTGTTAAATTGCTTCACCTTAGTTACTCCGACGCTAAAGCGACAACAGGATTTAAGCGCGCCGCTTTACGCGCTGGTAAAAAGCCAAATATTAAGCCCGTTAAAAACGCGCAACTGAACGCTAAAACAACCGGACCTAAGGAGTAGTCGATAGGCATACCAAAATGCCCAACTATAGCCGCCGCAAGCAAGCCGAGAATTACACCAATAATTCCTCCAAGTGCCGACACACTCAAAGCTTCAATTAAAAATTGCTGCATGATATTTCGCTGCCGTGCTCCGGTAGCCATACGCACACCAATTTCGCGTGTCCGCTCAGTCACACTTACCAACATAATATTCATAACGCCTATACCACCAACTAACAGTGAAATTGCTGCGATAGAACCTAATAAAATAGTCATGGTATTTTGCGTTGCAGATAAGGTATCTATAAGAGATGCCATATTACGAATAGTGAAATCTTCCGTACCGTGGCGCTCCATTAATAAAGCGCTAACAGAATCTTGCACATCCATCATATGCTCTTCGGAATCTACTGAAACGGTAACGTTGCGCAAAAACTTTCTACCCATAATCCGCAAACTGCCTGTGGTATAGGGCACTAAAATTTTATCGTCCTGATCTGCACCACTGGCGTCAGCGCCGCGTTCCGCCATAATTCCAATCACTTGGAATAATACATTGTTAACGATGATGTATTTCCCAAGAGGATCTTCATCCGCAAACAATTTTCGAACAACGGTTTTTCCTAAAACAGCGACAGTTGCAAAAGTTCTTTCGTCTTCTTCTGTAAAAAATGTTCCCAGCGCTATATCCCATTTACGGGCCATAGGATATTGGTAGCCTGTAGCATTCACGTCGGTACTAACATCCACATTTCCGTAGCGGAGGGTGTAACTTCCAGTGAGTTCTGGCAGCGCTGCAGCCACATGCGGTAGCTTGTTGATTTCTTTTACATCTGCAGGAATAAGAGTTTGAATTTCCCACGCGCGACGTTGTTCAGGCCCGCCGGGTCTTATGACCAACAAATTCGAACCCATCGCACTAATGCTATCCACCACTGCCTTTTTCGCCCCATCTCCTATTGCGAGCATGGTAATTACAGAGCCAACACCAATAACGATTCCCAACAAAGTGAGAATGGTGCGGAATACATTGCTGCGCAATGAACGGAATGCAGTTTTGGATCCTTCTAATATCTCTGTAGAAAAGTTTGGCTCACCATGCAAGGTTGCTTCGGTGATAGGCGGGTGATTGACCTCACTGGGCCCGGGATCTGCAACAATGAGTCCGTCGCGGATTTCAATTAAACGATGGGCATGATTCGCCACATGCAAATCATGCGTGATCAGAATAATGGTGTGGCCCTGCTCTGACAGATTTTTGAGTAGCTTCATCACCTCTTTGCCACTGTTACTGTCGAGCGCGCCAGTAGGCTCATCAGCCAAAATAATTTGGCCACCATTCATAAGCGCACGTGCGATTGAAACACGTTGCTGCTGCCCACCAGACAGTTGGTTAGGGCGATGATCAAGCCGAGCACTCAACCCTAAAGAACTCAACAATTCGCTGGCGCGTTCACGTCGCTCAACAGGAAGCATACCTGAATAGGTTGCAGGCATTTCCACGTTTTCGCACGCCGTTGCGCCCGCTAACAAGTTATAACTTTGAAATACAAAACCAAATGCTTCACGCCGCAACTGCGCAAGTTCATCCTCGTCAAAAACGGAAACATTTTTTCCTGAAAAGTAATATTCCCCCGTTGTGGGCTTATCCAAGCACCCCAAAATATTCATTAACGTGGACTTGCCCGAACCGGATTGGCCAATAATGGCTACGAACTCACCGGGATAAATTTCCAAATCAACGCCGTGCAGAACGCGCGTCTCCAAATCCCCGTTCTGGAAACTTTTTGTAACGCCTGTGAGTTTGATTAGCGGTTGTTTATCAGTCATAGATCCGTCAACAAAATACGTGAATATTTAACAACAAGTGTCTGGCAAAAAATTTTGTTTTTTTCTGAACGCGCTTATCGCATTTGACGCGCACCACCACCCGGTGCCCCACCGCCCGCACCCATCGGAGATGATGGTGCGCCTTTCGGTTTATCAATCTGGCGCATACCAACCACAACCGTTTCACCCTCATTTAAACCTTCAAGAATTTGTGTTTGTACGCGATTACTAATACCTACCATGACTTTGCGCTCTTCCAACTGCCCTTTAGCATTCATTACCTGAACTATTGCAGGTTGTGGCTTGGCATCAGCTCCTACCGTAGGCATTTTGTGGGAACCGCGCCTATGCCTTTGCTTTTCATCACTGGAATCAGATGATTGTTCGGATTTTGACAGGCCAGCTAAAGATGATTGATCTGCTTCCTTTTTATTATTTGATTTGTCAGTAGCGTTTTTAGGATCGGCTTTGCCCTCATCTTTGGAATCAGTTTTTGTGTTGGCATTTTCAGATTTCTGCTTTTGCCAATTTGATTTATCGCCCCATTTTTGCTCGTCTGTTTCGCCCGGTTTACGCGGTTTAAAATTCACCGCAGCGGCAGGAATAACCAAAGCATCCCTAGCTTGAGAGGCAATAAAAAATACTTGCGTGCTCATTTGAGTCATTAACATTTTGCTGTCGTTAGGAACGTCGAAAAGTGCGTTATAAAGAACAACGTTGTTAGTCACTACAGGAGTAGGTTCTATGCGATCAAGCTTGCTGTACCAGCGGTAATCTTGCCCGCCCAAGGTGGTGAAATACACAGGCATACCAACTTGTAGCTTACCTATATCCGCTTCAGAAACTTGAGTTTGTACGGTCATGGTACTCAAGTCAGCAATACGCATAATCGTTGGCGCCTGCTGATTTGCGTTAAGTGTTTGACCTTGGCGCGATGTAATAGTAACTACTGTACCGCTCATAGGAGCGTATATTTTTGCGTAAGCTAAATTGGCCTCTTCTGCGCGCAAGCTGGATTCAGTTTGCTCTATTTGCGCTTGCAATGCTTTTAGTAGCGACTCGGCAGATTTGTAACTTGCTTCAGCAGTTTGTAAAGACTCTTTAGTGGTGGCCTCATCTTTAAATAAATTTTGTTGGCGCTCCACTCGAACTTTAGCAAGTATAAGTTGGGCTTCACGGTCACCTAACTGAGCTCTTTGATTTTGTAATTGCGCACGAATGCCATCTACTTTGGCGCGGTACACAGTAGCGTCTATTTCTGCTAACAAATCTCCAGCATTGACTTGTTGCCCAACGACGACTAACAACTTTTTCAGTTGCCCAGATACTTGCGCACCTACATCAACATATTCTCGCGGCTGTAAAATACCGGTTGCTGTAACCAAATTTTGAATACTTCCGCGCTCTACATTTGCGGTTATGTAATTCGCCGCATCATTACTGGGTGCAAAAAAATATTTCCAGATGCCTATAGCCACCAAAACAACAATAAGCAGAAATAGAATTCTTTTAAAACGCCAAAAAGAAAAGAACTCACCAATTGATGTCAGAAATCTGGACATATCCACGTCTCAAGTAAAATACCGGGAGATTCAGTCTTGAATAAAGACCACACTAAGATTCACCGTATAACTCTACCATTCTTTATTCCCAATTTTGTGCAAAAAATGTGGCGTTTTAATGAACTAACCATTTACAAAAATAAACAAAGCCCGATAGGTGGAAAGACCTATCGGGCTTTGTTTCTATCTCAGCAGATTTATTCGGCTAACACTTCGAACGTACCACTGTAACTTCCTGATCGAAACTTCGCAGGTTTCTTGGCTTTTTCATCCCGATAACTAGCCCCTAGCCAATAAGCACCGGTTGTTTTCCACGGAATTTTTACCATCCCATTTTTATCTGTTTGCAACTCTACTTCATCAGCTGAATTTCGATAACGTGTTCCAGCGGCAACTACTGTGACTTTTGCACCAACGGCGGGTTTACCATCCATTAAAAAAACAAATTCAGCTGGCTCACTCACGGCAAGATCGTTTGGGTGCGTGACGGACACCAACTCAAATCCTTCATTGGTGGGTGCGAGCGATATTTTACTGGGCTTACCAAGAGTCACAAAGGTTTCCACACGTCGAGAACTTTGGGTTATCTCTATGTTTTTAGCATCCTTGGGAATAGCAGAGGATAGATCAGCTGGATTGGGCTTAGTACCTCGCTCGGGCCAGAAACCTCGTTTGCCGTCAGCAGTTTCCCAACGCGCATTCAAATTGTTGGAAGCAGTGAATATTTTATAGGTGCCCTGTTGTAGCAAGTTAACGTCAAAACTAGTACGCAGCTGACCCGTAAATAGATTTTTGGGCTCTTCAAGTTTCCCGTCTGGCGTAAGCACATTTATTCCTTCAGCGCGGCCTGCACCATGATCAATTTGAAAAATACCATTCGATACCGCCATATCGAAAGTTACCCAACCCGAATCCCCCGCCTTAACGGTTTCATACGGCAGGATCCACGCGCGATGTGCATGAGCATTAAAAGCCGAAAGCGCGAAGCTAAGCAAAAAGACATTTAAAACAAGTTTTTTCATAAATTATTCCTTAAGGATTAAGTAAAAGATTTACAGTACCCACTTCGGTTTCACCTTTTGCACTTAACTTTGTTGGCACTTCAACAGGCCAAGTAAATGCAAGTTGTACTAGCTCACGGCCTCCAACTTCACGCGCCATTTCAACAAACAATGTGTAGCGGCCTTTTGGCAAATCAGTTAAAGGTGATTGACCAACAATAAAGTGAAGTTGATGAGTACCAACTAATTGGGTAGCACCTGCAACGCCATCAACCGGCATTGGCAAATCACGCCCATCGCGTCGCCACCATTGGCGCAAATCCTTTAGCCATTTTTGTCCTTCGTTATTTTTCTTTTTCATGTCATACCAAACCGCTAGCGTTTTAGTGACCTTTTTTTCAGCATCAGTAGATTCAAGCCAAACTGCAGTGTACGGAGCGTGATACTCCGCTACCTTTTGCTGCGGCACCTCAATTTCTATATCTAAACCGGCTGCATAAACCAGCCTTGGCATAAGCAAACAAAAGGCAAGAAAAGGAATAAAAAAAATAATTTTTCTAAACATCTTAAAAACTCACTTGTGAATTAAAAACAATATAAATAATAGAGGAACCACCAATCCTGCAATTACAAGCGGCCAGGTTTGGCTGCGAGTGTCCGAATACCGCTGTAATAAAATAAAACCTGTAACGGAAAAAATAATGCATGCAATGGAAAATACATCCATAAAATAGACCCAGGCTTTACCCGTGTTCCTGCCTTTGTGAATATCGTTAAAATATGAAACCCAACCGCGACTGGTTGATTCATATTCAAACTCACCGGTAGTGGTATCTATACTCAACCAAGCATCGCCACCAGGCCTTACTAAAGGCATGTAAACCTCACCATCGTTAACCTCTGCCTTAACCGCATTCACCTTTATTGCTTTGTGTTGAGATAGCCATTGTTTAATCTCCAACGGCAACTCAACTGATTTTTCTTTGGGGCCTGCGGATAAACTCTTCAATTCATGAGAAGGTATAACTCCATTTATGCGAACAACACTTGGCTCACTTTCTATATCTGCCGCGTGATTTAAGGTTATGCCCGTTATTGCAAACAACAGCATGCATGCAAAACAAATTGCCGAGCTCATCCAATGCCATTTCCGAATGGTCATTAAGTTAAAAAGGTATTTTCGTTTCACAATCGTCTATTCTTTATCACTTAATAAGAGTTCCAAGGCTTTCTAATAACAGCCTTGGAGTATGCAACATTGATTTTCGTTAAAAGGAGAAATTCAAACCTAAGCGCGCAGACCTCTCTACACCAGGATAGTAACGAGACACACCGCTGTTTAAACTTGAAATGTATTTTTCATTCGTAAGGTTCATTAGGTTCAATTGAATATTAGTGCTCGCCGTTAAAGGATAGGAGGCCATGGCATCTACAACCCAGTAGTCTGGCAGCTCAACCATCGAACGAGTAGCTAGTGCTGCTGCATTCGTTAAGCTTGTGCTGCGAACTGAATCGATGTACCGCGCACCTGCGCCTAAAACAAACCCATTTGAAAAGCTGTAGCTATTCCACAATGTGAACGTGAGCTTTGGTGACCATTGAATAGATCCACCATCGGTACTTGCAGCTGCCGTTGCGCGATTACCACGAGTAATTTCTGGCTCCATGTACGCTAGCCCTGCGTTTATTTGCCAGTTTTGTTTGATAATGCCCGAAGCACCAAGCTCTACGCCTTGAACACGTCGTTCACCTACAGCACTGGTGGTACCATCTGGGTTGGAGACAAATTCATTTTCGTTGGTGCTGCGAAATACTACTGCGGTTAATGCAAGCTTGTTATCAAATACATTCCACTTTGTGCCTATTTCTTCGTTAACACCTTTTTGTGGGTCAACATTGGGATTGTTTGCATTGGTAGCACCGGTACTCAAAGAAAAATTACTTCCACCGGGCGGCAATTGCGATGTTGCGTAAGAAATATAAATAGAGCCGTTTGTAGAAGGTTTATAAACTCCACCTAATTTCCAGCTAACAAGTTCGTCATTAGCTTCTAGCGAAGTACCTACCATAGTTCCAACGGGAATGGTTTGAACCGCAGGAGGAGTAACAGCTGTTTGTCGCGTTAGAGCGTCATAGCGTGTGTGATATTTCTCTGCGCGCACACCTGCACTTAATTCCCATTGCTCGTTAAAGCTAATGGTATCCAACACATAAAATGCAGACGTCGTGGTTTCACCTTCAGATTTATTGCCTGTGCGCACAACGGGTTGGAATACATCTGCAGTGCTCGGGCGGTAAAGATTTGCAGCAAGTTGAGTAGGAGAGCCCGTGGGAATACCCACGGTGTAATTAAGTTGGTCCTCATAAATAATTTCGATACCGCCACTTAACTCATGCTTGATGCTGCCCTGCTGAAAAGTTGCAGTAAGATTAGTTTGGTTAGTTAACACTTTATTGAGCACATCCTTGCCCTGACGAGAACGAGATACCGTCCACGCATCGGGATTATTTGCCGGCACAAAACTTACTGTGTTAACACCCGTCAACACCTGATCTTGTTTTGTGCGGCCATAACGCGAGGTGTTGCGCAGGGTGATGTTGTCAGCCAAATCATGTTCAACACGAACAGTGAACATGTTTGCGAGCACATCATTGTGGTCAGCTTTAGATCCATAAAAATTCTCACTATCAACCGCGGCTGGTCGCTGGCCTTTCAACGCGCCCGTTGCAAAAATAGCATTGTAATAACCATCCAGCCCAATTGTTGGAACACCGCCATCAGGAATGCCGGACTGTTGAACATTTAAAAGATTTAAATGTATGCGAGTATCAGTTCCTAAACCTAAACCCAATGACGCTGCGAAACCTTGATAATTATTTTCAACCTCATCGCGCCCTGCAATTCCAGCATCTTGCTTGAGTAAATTAACGCGAAATGCAGATGTTTCGCCCAAGGTTTTATTTACGTCCAGTGTCGCGCGCTTGTAATCGCCAGAACCCACACTCACATTTCCGGATGTTGCGTCATCTGCATTTGCCATCTTGCTGCTCATATTTACGTAGCCCGATGCCGCACCGCGGCCGTTATCCACACCGGCTGGCCCTTTAGCGATTTCGACTTGCTCAGTGTTAAACGTATCGCGGGAAATCGATCCCAAATCGCGAATTCCATCAACGAAAATACTGCCTTGCGTATCAAACCCGCGCATGAAAATAGAATCACCGGTTGCCGTATTTCCATTTTCCCCCATCAACAAGGTTATTCCTGGAGTGTTGCGAAGCGCTTCGCTCAAACTGGTTGCAGCTTGCTGTTGGATAAGTTCTTTTTTAACAACCACCACTGTTTGTGGAGTATCAACCAAAGGTTGAGTGAATTTTTCTGAGCTAGCCTTTTCAGCCTTAAAGCTCGAGCCAATTGCATCTGCGTTCACTTTTACGGTGCTCAAAGTACTAGCGCCCTCGGATTTGCCCTCTTTATTTGAAGGTTCCGCAGCTATAGCAGTAGTTGCGGCGAACAAGATCGCAGATGTTAGTGCTGAGATTTTAAATTGCTGCAGCGCTAGGCCTTTATGGGTTGTGCGAATTGCATTACTGGTCATTACTTCCTTCCTCTATTTAAGCATTAAAACGATATTGATAATCATTACTATTAAGATTGAAAAATAAATCCCTTTCGGGATTCATGGCGCACAAGTTGTGCTTCAGCTGTAATAGAAATTTAACTCAAATGATAATTATTATCAACTTAAATAGGAATATTTCTCATTAAGAACAAAGTTCGCCGTTTTTACTCACAGATGGGCGTACTTAATACAGAAAAATAAGAGGACAGATTGACACTAAAGATGATCGACAGGGTTTCGTTTCCCAGTGATCATAGAAAGCGGAAGGTTTTCCTTAAGGCGGTAGCTTTCAAAAAGCGCCGCCAAAATATGTACAACTATTAAACCCAAAAGCGCATGGGCACTCCAGGAATGAAAATCTTGCAGCCAATCTTCACCCCAAAAGTAATCAATCTCCTCCATCATGAACCCGCTTACACCCAAGATCAGGATGAATACCATCATCAAAATCATCACCACTGCGCCAAGCGGTGAATGCCCGAGGCGATGGTAAGGCTCACGATGAATTAAAGCGTTACAGTGTTGTTTGAGGCGCGTGTAGGTTGGAAAAAAATCTGACCATCGCGCAGCTCCCTGCCCTATAAACCCCCACGCAAATCTGAAGAACACAAAAGCAACCGCAAAATACCCAATCCACTCGTGCCATTTTTCACCAGTTTCATTCAGCCAATAATTGGCTACAAAAGCGCCCGCAATTGACCAATGAAAAAGTCGCACCAGCGGATCCCACAAGAGAATTTTTTGCGAAGTCATGTTGTTGCCCAAGAACGCAAAAGGTTGTGATAAATACCGGTGAGCTTTAATAAATCGTTATCGCCAGCTTCTACTTTTTGCGTTAGCTTTTGAATAGTTTGGTCGAGATCAAACAAAATACTGCGGTGTTTTTCATCTCGCACGTAACTCTCAACCCAGAAAAAAGACGCGTAACGCGCACCTTCAGTAACGGGGTTTACGCGGTGTTCAAATCCAGAAGAATAAAGCACCATATCACCGGCGGAAAGCTTAATTCCCTCGCCGCCCTGTACGCCGTCAATTTCCAATTCGCCACCAACGTACTCGTCTGGCTCAGATAAAAATAACGTGGCCGATAAATCACCTCGAATACTCAGGTTAGTTCCCGGCACGGGCATAATTGCACTGTCGATATGAGTTCCGTATGTACCACCATCGGTGTAACAATTAAATTTGGGCGGATAAATTTTTCCGGGCAAGGCTGCAGAAATAAATAAAGGATGATTTCCCAGTTTGCGTAAAATGTGGTTGCGTAAACCAACTGCAATTTCTGATGCGTCATCGAGTTGTAAATTTTGCTTGGCTGAACGCGCCAATGTTCCTGCCGTTTTTACCCCTGGCTCCCAACTCGCTTGCGCCATGTGCGTTCGGAATTGTCTGACTTCATCCTTCGTTAATACATTTTCAATAACCAATAACATTGGTGCCTCCCCATTTTTAGGTAGATTCCAAATGGAATTTGCGAATATCTGACATTGTTGCGCAACCTGCTTGCGCCATGCAAAGTTCTAGCTCTTCACGTAAGAGTCGCAACATGTGTGCAACGCCCAGTGCTCCGGCAACACTGAGTGCATAAATTTGTAGACGGCCGATTAATATGGCATCTGCACCCAGAGCAATGGATTTAAAAATATCCAAGCCTGAACGAATACCACCATCGAATAAGAGCGGATAATTTTCACCTACTGCCGCTCTCACACGAGCAAGACAATTCAAACTTGCGGGTGCACCATCAAGACTACGCCCACCGTGGTTGGAAACAATAATACCGGCACACCCCATGCTTTTAATTCTTTGCGCGTCTTCTGGATGAAGAACACCCTTAACCAAAACAGGCAATTGCGTTTGCGTTAGAAGCCATTCGACATCCTCCCACGTTGGAGCATCCATCATAGCGCCTTGAAAAATTCTGCTGCGACCCTGCGGTGTTTCTATGGTTTGTACTGAGTTGTATGCCTGCACATTGACAGCAATACAATCTGAAGGCATTTGAAATTGCGCACGCAAAGCCCCCAAGCTGGGTGACCGAATAGATGCATCAACGGTCACAACAATAACCCTATAACCAGCTGCTTCTGCTCGGCGTAATAAATCAAGTGTTGCTTCGCGCGATGACTGGAAATAAAGCTGAAACCACTTTTCGGCGCGGCCCGTTTTTGCGATATCTTCCAAACGACTTGTAGAAAGCGTACTGCAAACCATACATGTATCTGTTGCGTCTGCGGCTCGTGCTGTTTCCAATTCGCCTTGAGGGTGTGCAAGTTTTTGATAAGCAACCGGTGCAAGAAAAATGGGGTGTGAATATTCGCGCCCTAGTAATTTGAAACCTGTATTCCCGTGCGCAAGGTCACGCAAAATTCGTGGGCAAACAGCGTACTTAGCAAATACGGCAAGATTTGATGCAAGCGTATAGTCTCGTCCACTGCCACCCGCGATATATTCGAAGCTCGGTGCTGAAATAAAACGCCGTGCCAAAAATTCATAATCCTGTGCGGATAGAATATCGGCAGGAATATAATTTAAAGATTGCAGTGTTTGCTGATATTCATTCATAGAAAATAAAAAAACCGGGCAAAAGCCCGGCTCTCATTATGCTGGGTTAAAAGCACTGTGTTTAGAAATTGTAGTTTACAGTAACGCGTGTTGTACGTGCATCGCCTTTGTAAACAAACGAACCCGAGCGATAAGCCGCAAGGTAGTAATCCTTATCTGTCACGTTACCTAGGTTTAAACGTACGTCCAGGTTTTTGCTAAAGTCGTAGGTAGCAAACAAATCCAACACCGCGTAAGCAGGAATGGGTTGAGCGTAATAGTAAGCGCCGGTTGTTGGAATACTGGTATAAACCGCGGCAGTATCCGGTTGGCCAGCATATTTTTTACCTTCATATTTCCATGCGCCGCCGAAACCAAACTTTTCAGTAAACTGATACTTCAATTGCAAGTTCAACGATTTATCAGCAAAGTTGCTGATTGTTTTGCCAACATTAGCGGCAGTAGCCGACTCAAGTACATCGGCTTCCATATAAGTCACGCCAGCTTGAGTGGTTAGCTTTTCAGTAATTTGACCCGTTGCACCGAACTCAATTCCGCGAACACGAATCTTTCCTGTGTTAAAGGTACCCACCGAATCGTAGTTGGCTCCTTCCATGACATCTGATTTTGTCACTTGGAAAAGAGCACCGGTCAACAACAATGTTTCATCAAAAAGATTCCACTTGGTGCCTAATTCGTAATTGTTAGAACGCTCTGGTTTTGCACCAGCCACACTGCCGTTATAAATTACGGTGCCACCATAACCACTGCTGGTACCTACGTCAGATTCACCGCCATTAATATCCGCAGCGGTTGACCATGTGAAATACACGTTACCTTCATCACTAATGTCGTAAACAACACCCACATGGCTATTGGTCAATGTATCTGAGTATTGGTAATCAGCTTGCACAAGCGCTGCGGTTTGTGTGCCTAAATCAAAATCAAAACGATCTGCGCGAAGCCCAGCAAAAACACTCCACTTATCACTCAAATCAACAGTGTCCATAACAGATATAGATTTGGTTTTCACAGCCCAATTAGTATCCCAAATTGATTTAGTGATGCTGCGGTTCATAACGGTATTGATATTGCTAACTTCTTTGCCCCCCTTATCAATTACACACCAACCATTTGCAGTTGCTGTAGTAGAAGTAAAGCAGTTTTGGCCAGAGTTCACTACCGTGTAATTACCATTTAACACAGAGTGATCTGTGTATTCAGCACTGATAATAAATTCGTGCTTCATACCGCCAATTTCTTTATCAATAAACAAGTTTGTTTGGTTGGCGAAATAATCCACCTCTTGCCAACCTTGGTGCGTACTCAAACTCACTGTTGAGTAGGCACCGTTTGGATCTTTGGCGTTAGTTGTTGTTGCGCGCGCACCTGTCGCAACGTAGCCGTTATCAGAAGTTCCTTTGCGGGTAATGTTAGTCACGCGCACGTCGGAATTAAAACGATATTTCAAACGCGCCGTAAAAGTATCTACATCAGACTCAAGGAAATCTTGTTTCTGTGCATAAACCGGAGCATTGCTGGCAGGCTTGCGATCGGGAGCATTGCCCACTAAATAGCTACCCAAATCAGGATTATCTTCTGCTTCCAAACCGTAATAATCCAAGGTCATTTCAAACTCTTCTGTTGGATTATAAAAGCCAGAAACTGCAACACCTTTGCGCTCGCGGTAAGCAGGATCGCGAGCTGGCACATCTTCTTTTGCGGTTAAAAAGTTGGCGCGCACCGCCAATTCATCGGTTAAGGCTTGGTTAGTATCTAAGGTAAGGCGATGATAATTATCGCTACCTATTCCCGCGGTTAAACTGGTGTAATCGTAATCTGTTGTTGCTTGTTTGGTGATAGCGTTTACTGCACCACCAGAGCTGCCACGACCCGCAAAACTTGAGTTTGGGCCTTTAGTAATTTCAAGCTGCTCAACCGCGAAGCTTTCGCGCGTTGTCATACCTGGGTCGCGCAAGCCATCAACAAAAATGTCGCTGCGAACTTCTTGGCCACGGATAATGTAACGGTCACCAAACGCATTTCCATTTTCACCTGTACCTAATGTGATGCCGGGTTGCGCATCCAAAATTGCACGCAAATCTGTGTAGCCCGATTCTTCAATTTCAGCTTTGGTTAAAACAGTAATATTTTGTGGAGTTTCTGCAATCGGGCGAGTATGGCGCTCGTCACCAGAGAGTTGCGCTTTGTAGGGAACACCGGGTTGCGCGTTGGGGTTTGCTTCAAGTGCTGTTGCTTGAACTTTTACTGTGCTTAATACTTTTTTGTTCTCTTCATCTTTTTTACTTGCATCTTTTGTTTGCTCCGCAGCCTGTACGCCCAATGGCAACAACATTGCGGCGGCGATACTTAAAGCAAGTGTGTTCTTACGTTGATACTTCATTCTAGCGTTCCCGATTTTAAAAAATATAAATGTGTAATGCTGGATATGCCATTAATCTCTAAATTTCTTTTTAGCGATTTCACCCGTTACCGGGTTGAAATAAACCTCAATTTCCTCAAACTTTTTCCCATCTTTACTCAAGCCCCAACCGTAAATTTCGTAGCAGCTGCCTGATTCCTGAAATTTTTTGATCGCAAAGCCATATTCATTCACGATCTTTTTCTGCATATCCAAAACATGCAGCCATTGGGTTTTGGGTTTATCGGTACATTCCATATCTGAGTGAGCAAAAGCTTGGGCACCGGCCAGTGCAGATAAGCCCAAAGCGGCGATTGCGAGTTTCTTGATGGCGATTTTCTGCAGGTTTCTCTCTTTCATGTTTGCGGCTCCTAAACGACGTTCCAAGGCTGCTCTTATCAAGCACTATCAATTGCTTGAATATTGCAATTGCGTAAAATTGACCAAAAGCAAGACATTACAAATGACAATGGTTCTTATTATATTTTGAACAATTGGGATGTCAATAGAAATGCGGGCACAAGGCGCAATGACGCGAGGGTAACTACCAACGAAATAGGGTGATGGATCTCGAGATGGAACTGAGACAGGAACTACAGGCAATAGAAGAAAGCAGGTAAGGCAGAAGACGTCTGGCACATCAAACACGTGCCAGACTAAGGGGGGCTCTAAACAGGATTTGGCTCAAAGGCAGCGATTTCGCCGGGACGACGCAGCATCTTGTCCACTTCATCCAAATGCAATTCTTCTTGAACAATCATCTCACGGGCATATTCCTCCAAGAGGATGGACTTGCCTTCTACAATTTTGAGCAAGTCATAATATGCCTTGATCGCATTCTTCTCGTGCGCCAAGCTTTCACGCAGAATATCCCCGATGTCATGCTTCTCGGTCTCCAATAGCGAGCCAATCTTTAAGGACGGATGGCCGCCAAGCAGGGTTAACAATTCGCCAGCCCTGTGCGCGTGAGCGAGGCTTTCAGTGGCATTACCCTTTAGCCAAGAAACTATTGGTATACGGTTGTAGCCAAACACCATGAGGGAGTAATGGGTGTAGCGCACTACCCCCGCCAATTCCAACTCCATAATGCGGTTTAATGACTCAATGGCTAATTTTTTGTCTTGATCATTCATGCAAAAATCCTCTTGGTTGTGATCCTAATAGAGCTCGCACTGCCCAACGCTTATCGAGCGATCCAACTTTATTATTCGCCATGTTTGTTGCTATGTCACCCTAGCCATAACTCACAAATATTTAAGCGACAGCTGAAAACTCATTGCAGTAATTAATGATAAACATTATCATTTGAGATATTAACTCTTGAACTGCAATCCCTGAATGAAACAGAAATACGCTCCTCATTACTCTGTGCTTGCCGTGGTGCTCGTGCATATTGCTGCTCTAGGTGCAGTGCTTTATGCCCGCCAACCCGCTCAGCCCGTTGTCATTGAACCGCCTACTATTCAAGGCATGATTGTTTCAAGTGAGCCCGTAACTAAGCCGGTGGAGCCCACACCGCCTCCACCGCCGGAGCAGAAACCTGTTCCCGCCCCCACGATTCCTTTACCTAAAGCGCCCGCTTCAGAGCGAGCCATACACCAAGAATCGCAACCGGAGCCAAGCCCACCGGTAGAAGTTCCTGTGAAAACAGCGGAGCCCAGCCAAGCACCAGTCGCCCCACCGCAGGCCGATGCAAGCCATCTTAATAACCCAGCACCGGCATACCCACCTCAGTCTCGTCGCGCGCGGGAAGAAGGAACCGTGGTGCTGGAAGTTTTAGTAAAAGCGGATGGCAGCTTGGGCGAGCTTCGGCTGAAGACCTCGAGCGGTTACAACCGCTTGGACGATGCCGCGCTGCGAGCCGTAAAAAATTGGCACTTTGTTCCCGCCAAACGGGGGAGCGAGGCAATAGATTTTTGGTATGAATTACCGATTGAATTTTCACTGAACAAGTAATTAATCACCCGTAACACGCATTTAAAGAGGCAAGTATGAACTCACCTTACGGTATATCGTCCATTTGGTTGCAGGGCGATGCAATCATTAAAACCGTTGCGATTATTTTGTTGCTCATGTCCATTGTGAGCTGGTCCGTCATTGTATTGCGTACATGGGGCTTGTTGCGTCTGCGCAAACCTAACCTGGCGTTATCGGACTTTTGGCATGCTCAAAGTTTCGCGGAAGGATTGCATGTTCTTGGCGTAGATCGGTACGACAACCCCTACCGCCATCTCGCAGAAGAAGGTCAGGCAGCGCTCGACCATCACCACAATCACAAAACCGATTTACACGGAAACCTTCCGTTATCAGATTGGTTAACTGCCTGTTTGAAAGACTCTATCGACCAAAGTACCGACAAGCTTCAGCGTGGTTTGGCGGTTCTGGCCTCCGTTGGTTCTACTGCACCCTTTGTTGGATTGTTTGGGACCGTGTGGGGCATTTACCACGCTCTGGTGAGCATCGGAGTCAACGGCTCTGCCAGTATTGATAAGGTTGCGGGGCCAGTAGGTGAAGCCTTGATCATGACAGCGTTCGGGTTGGTAGTGGCCATTCCAGCAGTGTTGGGCTACAACGCCATCAACCGTGGCAACCGTACCGTAAGTGCCAAATTGAACCGTTTCGCACACCAATTGCACGCCTACTTTTTAACGGGTGCTCCTCCGGCCAGCAGCAAAACCAAAGGTGCACTGGTGAAATCTATACGCTCGCAAGCTGAGTAACTGAGGAAAAGACCATGGCCTTTGGCAGCGATTTTGAAGACGATAAAGATATGAGCGACATCAACATGACACCCCTAGTGGACGTAATGTTGGTGCTGCTGATTATCTTTATTATTGCGGTGCCTGTTATTACCCATTCCGTAAAAGTGGATTTGCCCCGCGCTGATAACACAGTGAATAACATCAAACCCGAAACCATTAATTTAACCGTCTCTGCCGATGGGAAAATTCATTGGAATGAAAGTGATGTCACCGAAGAAGAACTCCAAGCTCGCCTAACCGCAGAAGCAACCAAACAACCGCAACCCGAAATTCACATTCGCGGCGACCGCAAAGTGGAATACGAGCATGTAATGAAAGTTATGGCGAGCGTGCAGCGGGCGGGGATTTTGAAGCTGGGGTTTGTGAGTGAGCCTGGGCAATAGTTATTCGCACCCATAAAAAAACACCGCCAAAAGGCGGTGTTTTTACGTGTATCGAGCAATTACATATAGGCGTTTGAACGATCCGAATGGTCTGTCACGTCGCGGATGCCTTTGAGTTCTGGCAGCTTATCCATCAACTGAACTTCAATGCCCTGCTTAAGGGTAATCGCCACTGATCCGCAACCTTGGCAACCGCCACCAAACTTGAGGATGGCGTACATATCCTCGGTGACTTCGACCAAACTTACGTTACCCCCGTGGGATGCCAAGCTAGGGTTAACGTCGTTATAAAGAACATAGTTAATGCGATCTTCGATAGGGCTATCCGCATTCACTTGCGGCATTTTACTGTTGGGAGCGCGAATCGTGAGCTGGCCACCCATGCGGTCAGCGGAATAATCAACCTTGGCGTCTATCAAAAACGGCAGACTGCGGCCTTCAAAGTAGGCTTTAAAGCCTTTGAGTTCAACAACCTCGTCATCCGGTTTTTCTTCACCCGGGCGGCAATAGGCAATGCACGTTTCCGCTTGAGAGGTGCCGGGGTTGGCCACAAACATACGTATCCCAATGTTTTCATTGTCTTTTTGCTTGTCCAACAAGCCTTTCAAGTAATCCTGCGCTGATTCAGTAATATCAACATTTACCATGTTTACGCTGCTCTCTCTGCCGGTTTGCGGTGCTTTTTACGTTCGCAAACTTATACCCGATTAAATTAGTCGGGTATTCTACTGTAATCGGCTCTATAGATAAACGCTGAATCGCCATGAGGTGACAAGTCAAATATTCAACGCGTCCTATTCAGCATTACACGCGCTTATGCCCTTTATCCAATCGCTCACAACTTGAACAGCCTGAGTATCAGTTACCGAATGCGCCAAGGGTGGCATTTTAGTTTCGTCCGTGGCTTGCATACGTTTCAATAAGGTCGACTTTTGTGGATCACCCACAGCGACGATTCGCGCATTGGCAACACCCAAATCGCCTGCTGTTGGCACCGCATTACAGATGTTCATTTGCGACAGCGACGTGGTGAAACGTAAATCAATATTCACTGGCGTCGGTCCATTGGGTTGATGACAGTTCGCACAATTCGCGTGTAAATAACTACGCGCTTTTTGTTTACTTGTCGCTTGGGCGTCATTCAGCGAGTAAAGCTTTTCAGTCTTTTGTTCGCTCGTTAGTGGTGATGAAAAAATGCCTATGTGCGCAAGCGTGGTTAATTGATTAGCAGATGTTAGCGATGGATAAATAAATTCTTTATTAAGCTGTTTGGTTTCCAATCCTAAAGAAAAACCGGCTGCCGATGTATGGCATTCCAAACATTGACCGGCACTGGGGTAATGCCAATTGATGCTGTTCACGAATTTATCTTTGGCTGTACTGAGCAAAGTCGCTTCCGTTTGTGACTCGTTCCATTCGTAACTATAACCCTGCCAACCGGTTTTACTGTGTGCAAACAAACGGGTTTCTACAAATTTATCGCCCAATTTAAAATGCTTCATTAACACGGAGCCAATGGGAAAATTAAAATCACCGTTACTGGATAAAGTAATTTGCGTGTTATTCGGTAAACTTAGATAGCGCTGCTTTTCTGCACCATCCGACCACAAAGCGCTATTGACGCTGTAAGGAATTAATCCACTTGCTGCTTCGGTAGGTTTTGATTTAGTAACACACCCTGTGTCTGAAAGATTGCTAGCCATAGAACCCGCCTGCGTAACACCGTTGGTCGCCTGCATTTTATAAATTTGTTGACCTGCTGATCCCTGCCCTATTGCGAATAATTCACCTTGGTTATCTTGCGCAAACGAAATAATGCTAACCGGAAAACTCCCATGGGTAGCGTGTTTTAAGCTGTTATTTGTGCCTAAAGTGATTGAACGTATAGTGTGTTCGCAATAATCGGTATAAAAATATTTACCGTAAGCAGCAGGATACGTTGCTCCGCGATAAACATTGCCACCAATCACCGAGCAAGCCCCCGTGTTTTGGCTAATCGCATACAGAGGTTTTATTTTATTCGCCGTTGAACACTGTGGGCGGCCGCTATAGCAACTATCACCTTCCATGTCTCCCCAGCCATAATTTCCACCGCGCGTCACCACATTAATTTCTTCCCACGCACTTTGGCCAACATCGCCAACCCACAAATCATTGGTGATTTTGTCGAGACCAAAACGCCAAGGATTGCGCAATCCGTAAGCCCAAATTTCGGGTCGTGTATTAGGCGTATTTACAAAAGGATTATCACTGGGGATCGCGTAGTTTTTTCCGCTTTCAGTTTTATCAACATCAATGCGTAAAATTTTCCCCAAGAGTTCATTGAGATTTTGCCCTTTATTTAAGGGATCGCCACCCGAACCACCATCGCCAGAGGCAATATACAAATAACCTTGCTGATCAAACGCCATTTGTCCACTCACATGATTGGAAAATGGACGCGAAAATTTCAAAATTACTAACTCCGATTCTCGATCAAAAGTACCATCAACTCGCACGCTGTAACGCGCAACACGCGTTTCAATTTCATTGGCAGATGAGCGACCGGTGTAATACAAAAACACATACCGGTTATTGACGAAATCGGGGTGAGGTGCGGCGCCCAAGAGCCCCATTTCATTGCTACCGGAATCCACCCTGCCATCAATATTGAGGGCTTCAGTAAACTGACTAGCCGATGCGAGATTATCAAAACGCAAAATAAAGCCGGCTTGCCGCAGCACATACCAATGCGTATTGTCACCGGGCAGTTGGAACAAACTCGACGGCGCGCTAATAGTAGGCAAAGATGCAAAGGCCCTCACCCAACTTATGTCGCCCGAGTTATCCGTAACGGGTTCAGGCGCTAGGCAACTGGTATTTGATGGGCGAACATCCATTCCAACAACCCCAGTTTGATTGCTACTGGATTGAGATGAGGAGTTTAAGCTACTCGCTGAACTGGTCGCCAAACTCGTGGCGGGCGTGCTGGAATTTGGCGAAGGCGATGAATTGCTCGACCCACCACCACAAGCAACCAGCCCTAGGCAGATGATTACCCCACATAAAACGCGCAAGAAATGACTCATATACACCTCTAATCCTTCATCACGAAAGAAATACCTTAAAGTTGAACGCCTGCTCGCTAAGGTCTTTAGCGAATTAACTGACTATTGTCGTCTATTCTTGGTTATTTACTGTACGTTAACCCCCGCTCGCGTCTCACAGTACAGCAGAAGTTCGTCACAAACCCGTTAATCCCTTGCTAATGACTCCGCAGGCTGATCGAACAGGTTTTTTAGTCGCCCCGCTAGGGCTGGTCTGGTAGAATTTGCGCCATTTTCTCTATATCAAATAGTTTCGATATAGATCCAAAGTACATTGCCTGAAAGGTTTTCCATGAGTATTCATCACGCACGCCAAGCCCGCATCCATTCACTGCATGACGCCATCAAGAAACGTATCCTGATTTTGGATGGCGCTATGGGCACCATGATCCAAACCTACAAACTTAAGGAAGCGGATTACCGGGGCGAGCGCTTTGCAAATTACCACATGGATATCGCGGGCAATAACGATTTACTGTCTATCACTAAGCCAGAAGTGATTCGCGAAATCCAACGCGCATATTTAGAAGCCGGTGCAGATATTCTGGAAACCAACACATTCAACTCTACGCGCATTTCCATGGCCGATTACGACATGGAAGATTTAACCCACGAGTTAAATTTCGCATCTGCAAAACTAGCGCGTGAACTGTGCGATGAAATGACCGCAAAAAATCCGGCTAAACCGCGCTTTGTTGCCGGCGTACTCGGGCCTACGAGTCGCACCTGTTCAATTTCACCCGATGTGAATGACCCCAGTGCGCGCAACGTGACTTTTGATGAGTTGGTAGAAAACTACCTCGAATCAATTGATGGTTTGGTTGAAGGCGGCGCGGATATTCTATTGATCGAAACTATTTTCGATACACTCAACGCAAAAGCGGCAGTATTCGCGGTAAAAAAATATTTTGACGACCACGGCTTTGAATTGCCGATCATGATTTCCGGCACCATTACCGATGCATCTGGCCGTACGCTTTCCGGTCAAACCACCGAAGCCTTTTACAATTCGCTCGCCCACGCAAAACCGCTAAGCATGGGTTTGAACTGCGCACTCGGCGCAAAAGAATTGCGTCAATACGTGCAAGAAATGTCGCGCGTTGCCAATTGTTTTGTGAGTGCGCACCCTAACGCTGGCTTGCCAAACGAATTCGGCGAGTACGACCAAACCGCACAAGAAATGGTGGCGATTGTTGAAGAATTTGCGGCAAGCGGATTCTTAAATATTATTGGCGGTTGCTGTGGAACGTCACCCGCACACATTAGAGCGATTGCAGAAGCTGCTGCAAAATATCCGCCCCGTAAAATTCCCGAAATAGAACCGGCCTGTCGTTTATCGGGCTTAGAGCCGTTCAACATCACGCAAGATTCACTATTTGTAAACGTGGGTGAGCGCTGCAACGTCACCGGCTCTGCGCGCTTCAAAAAATTAATTGTAGAAGAAGATTATTCCACCGCACTTGAAGTAGCGTTAGAGCAAGTTGAAAACGGCGCGCAGATTATCGACATCAACATGGATGAAGGCATGTTGGATGCCGAGAGAGCCATGGTGAAATTTCTCAACTTAATTGCAGGCGAGCCAGATATTTCGCGCGTACCTATTATGGTGGACTCATCTAAATGGGAAGTCATTGAAGCGGGTTTAAAGTGCATTCAAGGTAAACCCATTGTTAACTCCATAAGCCTGAAAGAAGGTGAAGAAGAATTCCTGCATAAAGCCAAATTGTGTATGCGCTACGGAGCTGCCGTTGTGGTTATGGCGTTTGACGAAAAAGGCCAAGCAGATACCCAAGCGCGCAAAAAAGAAATTTGCGAACGCTCTTACCGCACACTCGTCGATAAATTAAATTTCCCGCCGGAAGATATTATCTTCGACCCAAATATTTTCGCTGTCGCAACCGGTATAGAAGAACACAACAATTACGCCGTAGATTTTATTGAAGCCACGCGCTGGATTCGCCAAAACCTACCGCACGCAGGAATTAGCGGCGGCGTATCCAACGTGTCATTTTCGTTCCGCGGCAATAACCCCGTACGTGAAGCTATTCACTCGGTATTTTTGTATCACGCCATTAAGGCGGGTATGAACATGGGTATCGTCAACGCCAGCCAATTAGCGGTGTATGACGATTTGCCGCAAGAACTAAAAGATAAAGTTGAAGATGTAATTCTTAACCGCCACTCAGGCGGCACAGAAGCACTGTTGGATATTGCCGAAAAATACCGTGGCGATGGCTCAACGGGCGAAGTGAAAGAAGATGCCGAATGGCGTTCGCTGCCCATAGCAAAACGCATTGAGCACGCTTTGGTAAAAGGTATTTCACTGCACATTGAGGCAGATACCGAAGAAGCTCGCCAACACTACCCTCGCCCGCTTGATGTAATCGAAGGCCCGCTTATGGATGGCATGAACGTGGTTGGTGATTTATTCGGCGCCGGTAAAATGTTTTTACCACAGGTGGTTAAATCGGCGCGTGTTATGAAGCAGTCTGTTGCTTATTTGCAGCCGTTTATCGAAGCCGAAAAAACCGAAGCCTCGAAACCCAACGGCAAAATTTTGATGGCTACCGTAAAAGGCGACGTACACGATATTGGTAAAAATATTGTTGGCGTTGTTTTGCAATGTAACAATTTTGAAGTTGTTGACCTCGGCGTTATGGTGCCTTGCGATAAAATTATCGACACTGCCATCGAGCAAAACTGCGACATCATTGGTCTTTCTGGCTTGATTACTCCATCACTGGACGAAATGGTTTTTGTTGGTCGCGAAATGGAACGTCGTGGCATTAACAAACCGCTCATGATCGGTGGTGCAACAACATCCAAAGCGCATACCGCTGTAAAAATTGATCCGGTATTCAAACTCAACCAAGTTGTGTACGTGGCAGATGCATCGCGCGCAGTGGGCGTAGCGAGCACCTTATTGTCAGATGAATTGCGCCCCAAATTTGTAGACGATTTGAAAGTTGAATACGCGGAGGTTCGCGAACGCAACGCCAACCGCAAACCACGCGGCACGGTGCGCACTTATCCTGAAGCTATCGCAAAAGGCTTAAAGCTGGACTGGGACAATTACACACCACCAACGCCAGCATTCACCGGCATAAAAATATTTGAAAA
The DNA here is from genome assembly GCA_964581625.1 of uncultured Cellvibrionaceae bacterium. Lineage (GTDB taxonomy): Bacteria > Pseudomonadota > Gammaproteobacteria > Pseudomonadales > Cellvibrionaceae > Cellvibrio. The sequence goes on along the minus strand of CAZOPE010000021.1, from coordinate 8,473 downwards.
TTACGATTTGAACACACTGGTCGAATATATCGACTGGACACCCTTCTTCATCAGCTGGGATCTCGCCGGAAAATATCCGCGCATATTAGAAGATGAAATTGTGGGTGCCGCCGCGCGCGACTTGTTCGCCGATGCGCAAAAGATGTTACGTAAACTCATCGACGAAAAATGCATTAGTGCCAACGGCGTTATTGGCTTCTGGCCTGCAAATACCATTAACCATGATGACATTGCCGTTTACGATGCAGACGGAAAACAAATTTCAACGCTGCACCACATTCGCCAACAACACTTAAAACAAGGTATGGAAACCAGACCGCACTTTTCATTAGCAGATTTTGTTGCCCCAAAAGAAAGCGGCAAACAAGATTACATCGGCGGCTTCGCGGTAACAGCAGGCATAGGCGCCGAAGAACTCGCCAAGCAATACCAAAATGCAGGCGACGACTACAACAGCATTATGGTGAAAGCCCTAGCGGATCGCTTGGCCGAGGCTTTCGCAGAACATATGCATCAACGCGTGCGCAAGGAATTCTGGGGCTACGACCGCGAAGAAAATCTCGAAAATGAAGATTTAATTCGCGAACAATACAAGGGCATTCGCCCCGCACCCGGTTACCCTGCCTGCCCGGATCACACTGAAAAAACGCAGCTGTTTGAGTTGTTGAAAGCGACTGACAACACCGGCATTACATTAACAGAGCATTTTGCAATGTTGCCGACTGCTGCCGTTTCCGGCTGGTATTTCTCGCATCCTGAATCGACGTATTTTGCGACAGGGAAAATTGAGAAAGATCAGGTGGAGAGTTTGGCGGTGCGTAAGGGTGTTGGTTTGCAAGAGGTTGAAAGGTGGTTGAGTCCGGTTTTGGCGTATGAGCCGGGGGTTACGGAATAACTTGTTCATTTTGCTACGAGATCAAAACGGAGGCTGCCTCCAATTTTTAATTGTCACGAGGAGGAGAAGGATCTCTTCCATGACTGTCTGATTGCTGAATCTGTCCATTTACATTGCCTACAAAACTTTTAGTTATTTATACAGCACAATCTAATGCCTGCCGCAGGGTTTACTTTTCTTTGTTTGCATAGGAGAAGTAAGCAAAAAAAACGGCACCCTACGAGCTCGCGTAAGCGGGACTAAAGCACCTCGTGCTTTGAACAACCAAAGGTTGACCCGCAGGGCGAGCAAAGCGAGTAATCCAGCTTTTGCTTGTGCAAATGAAAGCGATTAAAAGATCAAGAGCTGGATCCCCGCTATGCGAGGATGACGATTCCCTATTTAATTAAATCTTATCTAGGCAATTTCCACCCTGCATTAAAACAAAAAATAATATTCGAAACTGGCACCGAGTGGGCCCCATGCGAGCACCCCGAGCACTGGAATAAATTTGATGGCAAACGCACAGGAAGTGCGTTTGAGTGACTACGCGGCATGGATGCCGCGTCGGAACGACAACAAATTTATGAAGCGCGCAGGATCAGGTGCGAACCGGGTGTCTTTCCTTTTGGTTACTTTTCGTTGGACAAGCAACGAAAAGTGACTCGCCAGGAGGCGAAAAAATTTTCAGCAAACCTAAATACACTTAGCCCCTATCCCTCAACAATCCTGCAAAACCGCAGGCCCTAGCACTCAGAATGAAACAACATATTTTTCAAATCAAGGATGAAATCTTCCGCTAAATCTGTCATCTTGCTCGTTCCTATGCGATCAGGGTGCCAACTACCTCTTTGCAAATCCTTTTGCTTGAGGTTGCCCCCAAAATGTCCGATAAATTTCAGGTCAACGAAACCGTTGACCTTCTTCCATTTTTGAATACCAAACTTCAAGGCTGGTCTCGCAGCAAAATTAAAGCGCGTTTGCATGATGGTTGCGTTTCGGTCAACGGCACAGCTGTTACACAACATAACCATGTACTTACCGCAAATGATTGGGTTGAAGTATCGGCATCGCCCAAGTCACCCAATAAGTTGAGCACGCACTTAGAGATTTTGTATTCCGACCGTGACCTGATTGCAGTTAACAAACCGGCGGGGTTGTTGTCGGTAGGAAATGCTAAAGAAACACAACAACATGCGCTCGCCTTATTACGCCATCAATTATCACACCGCTCACGCGATATAAAACTATGGCCGGTGCATAGAATAGATCGCGATACATCAGGGGTTTTATTGTTTGCAACATCCCGCGAAATGCGTGAAGCCGTGATGGCCAAATGGGACACCGCCGAGAAAATTTATTACGCCGTTGTGAATGGTACGCCGGAGCCAGCGCTTGACACGATTGATCAACCCTTACGGCTGGATGAAGTAGAGTACCGTATGCATGTTGGCGAACACCCAGATGCAAAAGAAGCAATCACTCACTACCAAACAGAGCGCAGTGCAAACGGCCGCAGCCTTTTGCGTGTGCAACTGAAAACGGGGCGGCAACATCAAATTCGCGCTCACCTTGCATGGCTTGGATTTCCCGTTGTAGGTGATCAGCGTTACGGAACAGCGGGCACTCGCATGGGCTTACACGCGCAGTGCTTAAGCATCATAAGACCGGGAACAAGAACAACACTTAGGTTCGAAGCCCCTGCCCCTGCAGATTTTTTGGCGCTTATGCGTTAGTTGAAGCGGAGGAAATGCGGTTTTAATCTACCAAAATGTAATTCTTGCGCTTCCATATTTTAGAGCGGCTGATCAAATATAAGATTTTCAAAATAGATTTATTTACTCGCGAAAGCATTTTCTAAAAAACTTTGGCGAGCCGCCAGCTGAGCACCCAACCGCCACCGGTCAATTTTTGTAGAAGACTTTATCTTTGGGAACAGCTTGCCATGTTTTTCTTTTACCAGATGTTTTATGTGCTCACCTAAGACCTTAATCTTAATATCGTAGACCGCGCTGTCGATATCCAAGCCTTCAATCTCAGACAACAAATATTTAATGATTGAGTGCTCCATAGTAATTGCCGACAGCCAACCTTTTTCCATCAAGGTTCTTTTGACTTCCTGATAAAAAATGTCGTCCTCAAGATGCAGGTTGATGGTAATTGCCTTGGTGATCTGTTGCCCCAAAGACTGCTTTTCCCTGAGTGATCTGGCGCCACTATATTGATCAAACACGTCAACTAACTCTTGATTCCGCAGCGTCAAAAAATCTAGCGCATCAATCACCGGAATTGATTTATCAACATGAAATTCTCTTGCAATATTAGTCATATCAACCTCAAAAAATGTGGAATGGAAATAAAACACAGTTTTATTTCAGAACGATGATGCAAATTAAGCCATCGGTCTTTTAGATGTGCAGTACTTTAGTGAGGATATGTGCTCCGCTCCGTTCGCCAGTTCACACTGAACTGAATGAGTGCTAAATGTTCTTAGGCTTGTAGGTTTTATCAGAAACGAATATGGAACTTTGCATTTAGCACTGTGTTTTTCGCATCAAGGTTTTGTACTCTTGTTAACTCATGTAGGCCTTTTTTCCATACGCCAAGGAGTTAATTATGCCCAAGATATTTAAGCATTTAGTCGCCCAATTCATCACATGTATTAGCTTAATATTTGCCTCTAACACTTTTGCAGTGGTAATTAACTTTGACGAATTGGTTCCGTTGCACGACCCGGTATTTCCGTGCTTTTGTGACAACCCTCTAACCAATGAATACGTCGACAAAGGTTTAACCTTTAATGATGGCTATTTTGACGGTAGCTCTTCAGACGGCGGATTAACCTATCAAAACCATTTAGTGACAGGCCCATACGGGCAGATAATTTTTTCAGGCCAGCTTCCTACTTTTGTGAGCATGCTTGTGACATCTATCCATAACGATGCTATCTATCTTTCTGCCTACGGTGATAATGGTTTTTTAGAAATGAAAAAAACACCCGGTTTCGGAGGGCCATTTGACGATACGCCGGCCGAGCCTAACTTTTATATTTCTTTTACCGCGGAAAAAGGTATTAAGTTTATTAACATAGATGCTTTTTTCTTCAGAAGCACTGGGGCGGAAATTGATAACTTAACCTTTACTCATGCAGCTGTTCCAGAACCCTCTACATTTGTATTGATTATCCTAGGGTTAACTATAGTGGGTTCGATGCAGAGGATAAGAAGCAATTTATTGCGAGGATAGTAAGACTTCAGTAGAGAGCTCAATTCCAAGAGATCCCGTTTTTAATGTGCAGCGAACTAAATTCTCGCTGCTTAAATTACCAAACTCTACTTCAAGAAGGTTTAATACATATGGATTGATCTTGCTACCGTCAGCGTCTCGTAATATAAGTACGGTTGGCAAATGCCTGTATTGTCGATTTATTTCAATAACTACACCAGCCATACCATTGATGAGTTGGACGATAGTTCCTGCTGGATAAATACCGATACATCGAATAAATGCCAATGCTAGTTCTTCATCGAATTGAATACCCTTTTGCTCATAGATCACCTTCAGCGCTTCAGTATTACTTTTCCCTTTAGAGTAACAACGATCTGAAGTTATCGCATCATATGCATCGACAATTGAAATAATCCTGACTAATTCATTTAAGTTTCCTGCTGGAACCCCTTTAGGATATCCCGTGCCATCCATTTTTTCATGGTGACTTCTAGCGACTTCAGACACTATAGGCGGTATGGAATTGGAAGATTCTTTTAGCAGGGTGTAGCCAGCAACTGTATGCTGTTTAATTATGTCAAATTCTTCAATGCTCAATTTGGAAGGTTTGTTTAAAATTTCTACTGGCATCCTCATTTTTCCAACATCGTGCAACAAACCACACAGCCCTAAGCGAACGATTTCAACTTCTGTCAACCCTAAATGCCTGCCAAACACCATCGCTAATATGCAAACATTTAAACAGTGTTCTGCGGTGTATTCATCCTGCTCTCGAATTTTTGACATCCACATAAGTGCGTCGGGATTTCTAATTACACTCTCCATACAGCTATTTACCAAAGCTTGTGCCTCGTCTAAAGCAACTTCATTTCTATCGCTCACTCTGCGTAATATTTTTTTAATCGCACTTTTCCCCTGAATATATAAAAATCTTGCGACTTTATGCTCTTCAGTAGCAGTATTGAGTTTTGGATACTCTTTACGTTTTTTTTCTGACTTGCGAGCGACCGCAGCGTTACGTTTTGAGCGAGATGCTTCAGAAGTAACACGGGATTTAATTGTCTTTAACGAACCTCCAACAAACGTCGTTTGCTTCAGCGGATCGATCCAGACAAACGACGCGTGTTCACAAATAGCGTCTATGTCTCTTTGGCTTTCAAGCCTTATACCTTGCACGACAAATGGAGTTTCAAGCCAACTTTTGTCAAGCTCGCTCACAAACATTCCCAGCTTTAATTGGGAGACATGTAACTGAATTAGATTCTTATTGCCTTTACTGGTCATAGCGAATTTTCATTGAACGTTTGCTAAAGTGTAGCGCCTCTTTAGGCTAATGCTAATATGGATTGATTGCTCAACGCTTGAGTTTCCAAGAACAATCTCTATCTTTATTTCTAGCGGCGCATACGCGCTCCAAATGAGAACCAATAACCTATGACGCCAGCTATTAAGCTTCTGCAAAACGCTAAAACAACCTTTAAAACCCATGAATACACCCATGATCCTGCAACTGAATCCTACGGGCTTGAAGCTGCAGAAAAAATGGGTGTTGACGCTGCGCAGGTGTTTAAAACGCTTGTAGTGATGTTGGATGCAAAAGATTATGCGGTGGGTGTTATCCCCGTATCTGATATGTTGAGCATGAAACAGATTGCCAAAGCAGCAGGAGCCAAAAAGGCAGCCATGGCTGATAAGAGCGATGTGGAGCGTATTACCGGTTATGTGCTTGGTGGTGTTAGCCCACTAGGCCAAAAAAAGCGGTTAAAAACATTTATCCATAACTCCGCACAAGAGCTAGCAACCGTATTTTTCAGCGCTGGACGCAGGGGTTTAGAAATTGAAATGTCCCCGCAGGATTTAAAAAACCAAACCCAAGGGCAATTTGCGGATTTAACATCTGAAAAATAGCTGCAAAAATAACAGGAACATAAATATGGTTATTTCACGTAAGCCTCTATTTATTTTATTACTACTTGGCTTAGCCGCTTGCATAACCTTATCTGGCTGGAACCCATACGACCGCACAACGTGGATTCTGGAGGTTTTCCCCATTTTTATCGCCCTACCCGTGCTATTTGCAACTTACAAAAAGTTTCCGCTTACCACTTTTTTATACATTTTCATATTTTTACATGCGTTGGTGTTGATCCTTGGCGGCGCTTATTCTTATGCTCGCGTTCCATTGGGGTTTGCGCTGCAAGAGTGGTTCGATTTATCACGCAACCCCTACGATAAAATTGGCCATTTTTTCCAAGGCTTTGTGCCAGCTTTAGTTGCACGGGAAATCTTAACCCGCAACCAGATCGTAAAAGGCTCAAAGATGCTGGCGTTTATCATCGCCTCTATAGTCTTAGCCATTAGTGCGTGCTATGAACTTATCGAATGGGCCGCTGCCTTAGCTCTTGGCCAAGGCGCAGATGAGTTTTTGGGTACACAAGGCGACCCTTGGGATACTCAATCAGATATGTTTATGGCCTTAGTTGGAGCTGCCAGCGCTCTAATTCTATTTTCAAAGTTCCATGATTCACAAATAGCCAAGTTAGATTTGTCACCCAAATAAGATTCGCGAAAACTTCTTTAAACTAGACTTTATTCAACCGAGTACGAACAAGGAATTATCTATGAAATCACTATTCTCTAAACTTAGCCTGACAGCAACTCCTCTGCTTGCACTAAGCCTCTCGTTGTTTGCAGCTACACCCGTTTACGCAAGCAAAGATGCAAGCGCACAAGAACGACTAGCAACAACAATTGCGGGAAGCTGGCGCAGCGAGAAGAACAAAGCGCGCGATCAATACCGTCACCCCTTTGATACCTTAATGTTCTTTGGTGTTAAGCCCAATTCAAATGTTATTGAGTTGTTTCCGGGCGGCAGCATGTGGTACACAGAAATTCTTGCGCCCTATTTAAATAAATCTGGTCAGTTCACCGTTGTTAATTTTAAATCAGATAAGCCAGACAACAGCCAAAAAGACAAATTTGCGGCAGACCCAGAAAACTTCGGCAAAGTAAAAGTGGTAGAAATCTCAAAAACCAGTATGAGTTTTGGAGAACTGAATTCGGCCGATTTCTTTCTTACGTTTAGAAATGTTCACAACTTCGCAATGCAAGGTACACACAGCCAACTGTTTGCCGAAATATACAAAGTGTTGAAACCGGGTGGTGTATTAGGCGTGGTTGACCACAGAGCTGCTGCGGGAAAAACTTTTGAAGAAGTGAAAATGTCTGGTTACTTGCCAGAAGAGTTTGTGATTGCAGAAGCAGAAAAAGCAGGCTTTAAATTGGAAGCTCGCAGCGCGGTTAATAACAACCCCAAAGATACCAAAGACTATGCTAAAGGCGTTTGGACCTTACCGCCTGTTCTTTCTGCTGGAGAAGTAGACAAAGAAAAATATTTAGCGATTGGCGAAAGCGACAGATTCACTTTGCGCTTTGTTAAACCTAAAAAGTAAATAAAAAAGCCGCCATAGCAAAACTATGGCGGCTTTTTTAACACGCATTTGGGCGCGCAAACGCCCAATTGCCGTTATTAAGCAGGCAACAAATCAGAAACTGCGTCGCGCTCTTCTTGCAACTCTTTCTCAGTCGCTTGCATTTTGCCGCGAGAGAAATCATTAATCTCCAAGCCTTGCACAATTTCCCAATCGCCGTTTTTGCAAACAACAGGGAAAGAGTAAATCAAACCTTTTTCAATACCGTAAGAACCATCGCTGTACACGCCCATGCTCACCCAATCGTTTGCTGGAGTGCCCAGTGCCCAATCGCGAATGTGGTTGATGGCAGCATTCGCAGCAGAAGCGGCAGAAGAAGCACCACGTGCAGCAATAATTGCAGCACCACGTTGTTGAACTGTTGGAATGTAGTCCGCTTCGTACCATGCTTGATCAACCAAGCTCAATGCTGGCTTACCGTTTACCAAGGTGTTGTGCAGATCTGGATATTGGGTTGATGAGTGGTTACCCCAAATCAACGCCTTGGTAATGTCGTTAATGCTGGTGCCAGTTTTGGTCGCCAATTGTGACAATGCACGGTTATGGTCCAAACGAGTCATTGCGGTGAACTGACGTGGGTTGATGTCTGGTGCATTGCGTTGTGCAATCAAGGCGTTTGTATTAGCTGGGTTGCCCACTACCAATACTTTGATATTGCGTGATGCGTGATCGTTAATTGCCTTACCTTGCACAGAGAAAATTGCAGCGTTAGCCGCCAACAAATCTTTACGCTCCATACCTGGGCCACGTGGACGAGCACCTACCAACAAGGCGTAATCAGTATCTTTGAAAGCAACGTTCGGGTCATCGGTAGTTACAATGCCGGCCAACAATGGGAATGCACAGTCATCCAATTCCATTGCAACGCCTTGCAGCGCCT
>CAZOPE010000020.1:8477-67243 GCA_964581625.1 uncultured Cellvibrionaceae bacterium | reverse complement strand
CCAGAGCAGGAAACTGCTCTGGCTTTTTGTTTTCTGGTAGAGTCGAATTTTTTCTAGGATGTTTTTAGTGGAAGTCAGTAACGATTCAGCCCAACTGCTTTCCGCGCAGGAAGAAGGTGTTATTGCCCTCTATCTCGATGCTATCTGGATGGAAAAAGGGTTGAGTAAAAATTCTCTAGATTCCTATCGCACAGATTTAACCTTGTTTGCGCAATGGCTGCAGGGGCAGGGCACAGATTTGCTGCGTGTTGATGCCGGTGTGCTGCAGAGTTATTTGGCACAGCGCCTCGATAAAAAACTATCGAGCCGGTCCAGCGCTCGTTTTCTTTCGTGTATGCGCGGCTTTTACCGCCATCAAATCCGCGAAGGTGTTTTGCAAGAAAACCCTATGGCGTTGATTGAAAGCCCCAAATTACCGCGTTCACTGCCGAAATCTTTAACCGAAGCTGATGTCGAAGCGCTACTAGATGCACCTGATCTCGATGATCCTATAGGTTTGCGAGACCGTACTATGTTGGAGGTTCTTTACGCCTGCGGGTTGCGCGTAACTGAGCTGGTAACCCTCACCATGCCGCAGATCAATTTACGCCAAAACGTTATTAGAGTAATGGGAAAGGGAAGTAAAGAGCGCTTAATCCCCATGGGGGAAGAAGCATCTTCTTGGCTGGAAAAATATTTTCGTGAAGCGCGACCTTTTTTGCTTAATAACTTGCCAGATGAAGTAGTATTTCCCAGTAGTCGGGCGCAGGTGATGACTCGTCAAACATTTTGGCATCGCATCAAACATTGGGCTACAGTGGCAGGTATTGATAAGCCTTTATCACCGCACACGCTGCGACATGCGTTTGCAACCCATCTCCTGAATCACGGAGCCGATTTGCGGGTGGTACAGTTACTACTAGGGCACAGTGATTTATCAACGACACAGATTTACACCCATATCGCACGTACGCGAATGAAAGCACAGCACGCTGCGCACCATCCTCGCGGTTAATTATTGTTGGAGTTAGTTATGTTTGTTAAACGCCTATCTGCTTGGCTTGGTTTTGCGGCTTTTTGCTGCGCGGGTGCTGCCTTGGCTGCTGATGCACCCGGCAACCTTATTAAGCGCCCTACCCCGGAAGCAGTGATTACCGCTAAAATTTCTCAAGCAATTCCCCAGTACAAAATTACATCCATCCGTCCATCTCCTATAGATGGCCTGTATCTGGTGACCTTAGGAGGTAGCGATCTACTAGTGACTGCTGACGGCAGCAAATTTATTCAAGGCGATATTTTTAATGTGACTGCTGCTGGTTATAGCAAGTGGGAAGATCCCGCGTTGGTTGCTGAGCGCAAAAAAATGCTGACGACGGTCAATCCAAAAGACGCCATTATCTTCAAGCCTGCCAAGACAAAAGCTGTCGTGTACGTATTTACCGATGTGGATTGTGGTTACTGTCGTAAATTAAACAGTGAAATGGCCGACTATAATAATCTCGGTATTGAGATTCGCTACCTGGCCTTTCCTCGTACAGGTGTTCCCAGTCCATCAGCCGACAAGTTAGTGACGGCTTGGTGCTCTAAAGATCGCCAGGGCGTTCTTACCAAAATTAAAGAGGGTCAAGATGTTCCAGCACTTACCTGCGCCAACCCCGTTGAGGCAGAATTTGACTTAGGTACACGTTTAGGTGTGAACGCAACTCCGGCCCTTTGGATGCCTGATGGCAACATCCGCTTGGGTTATTTGCCTCCAAAACAGCTCGCGAAAGAGCTGGGAATTTTGTGATTTTTCTTTTTCCGTAGAACTTCGCTTTTCAGCAGGGCTGGCGCATTGACAGCCCTTGCTTCCCTGAGTATGGTGGCCATCTTTTTTGAAAATCGGCCCCAATGTCCGAGTTTTATTTCTTTTTAACCTGCTTTTATGCTTAGGGGAATCCACTTGAATTCTGTCAAACCTACGCGCACGGTCAACGTGGGCATTTGCGGCCTTGGAACTGTCGCCAGCGGCACTGTAAACATCCTCAAACGCAACAAGAGCCTGATTGATGCTCGTTCAGGTTGCAATGTCTCCATCGTGCAAATTGGTGCGCGTCGCGATAATCCAAAAGTGGATACCTCCGGCTACGCGGTAACGCGTGATATTTTCGAAGTGGCTAACAACCCAGCAGTAGATGTATTGGTTGAGTTAATCGGCGGAACCACAGTGGCGAAGGATTTGGTATTAACCGCTATTGCCAACGGCAAGCACATTGTCACCGCTAACAAAGCGCTGATTGCGCATCACGGTGACGAGATTTTCGCAGCGGCCAAAGCTAAAGGCGTAACAGTTGCCTTTGAAGCTGCAGTTGCAGGTGGTATCCCAATTATCAAATCCATTCGCGAAGGTTTGGCAGCGAACAGCATTGAGTGGCTGGCGGGTATCATCAACGGCACCACCAACTTTATTTTGACCGAGATGCGCGATAAAGGTCGCACCTTTGAAGATGTGCTTAAAGAAGCACAAGAACTCGGTTATGCCGAGGCAGATCCAACCTTTGACGTTGAAGGTATTGATGCGGCGCACAAGCTGGTAATTCTCGCGTCTTTGGCGTTTGGTATTCCACTGGACGTGAAAAAAGTCTTCACCGAAGGCATCACCAAAATTTCCACTGAAGATGTGAATTACGCGGAAGAGCTTGGCTATCGTATCAAGCACTTGGGCATTGCACGTCGCTCGGCTGGCGGAATTGAATTGCACGTTAACCCAACCTTGATTCCAGAGAAGCGTTTAATTGCGAATGTGGACGGCGTTATGAACGCTGTGTTGGTAAAAGGTGATGCGGTAGGCCCAACGCTTTATTACGGCGCTGGTGCTGGCGCAGAACCGACAGGCTCATCTGTGGTGGGCGATATTGTTGATGTTGCGCGTACTTTGCTTGCAGACCCAGCGCATCGTGTTCCTTATCTTGGCTTCCAAGATGAGTTTGTAACTGAGCAGCAACACCTCTCAATGGATGATATTGAAACGGCTTACTACTTGCGTATGTCTGCGCAAGACAAGCCCGGTGTTTTGTCAAAAGTCGCCACAATTTTAAGTGATTCTGGTATCAGTATCGAAGCCATGATTCAGAAAGAAGCAAAAGAAGGCGAATCTACTGTGCCTCTGATTCTGCTGACCAATCGCGTGCAAGAAAAGAAAATGATTGCGGCAATTAGCAAAATTGAATCACTGGATTCTATTTCTGCTCCAGTGATTCGTATTCGTGTCGAATCTCTAAAATAAATTGCGCCAAATCTTAATTTTTGAAATTTCGTAAAGGTTAATTAACGTGAAATACATCAGCACCCGCGGCCTAGCGCCCGCGCTCTCTTTTGAAGAAGTGGTTTTAACTGGTTTGGCTCCCGATGGCGGATTGTATGTGCCTGAAACTTTGCCAACCTTTTCAAAAGAAGAAATTGCTTCATGGGCGGGCTTGTCATATCAAGAGCTAGCTTTCAATGTAATGAAGCCGTTTGTTGCCGGTGCAGTGAGTGATGAAGAGTTCAAAAAGATTATTGCTGATGCCTACGCAACATTTCGCCATGACGCAATTGCTCCGTTGGTGCAAACCGCTCACAACGAATTTATTTTGGAATTATTCCAAGGTCCAACGCTCGCCTTTAAAGATTTCGCATTGCAATTTTTAGGTCACTTGCTTGATCACTTGTTGAAAAAACGCAATCAAAAAGTTGTGGTGATGGGCGCAACTTCTGGCGATACAGGTTCAGCGGCTATTGAAGGTTGTCGCCGCTGTGACAACATCGATATTTTCATCATGCACCCGAACAATCGCGTATCAGATGTTCAGCGTCGTCAAATGACGACAGTACTCGCGCCAAATGTATTTAACATTGCGTTAGAAGGTAATTTCGACGATTGCCAAAACATGGTGAAAGCCAGTTTTGGTGATCAAAGTTTCTTACCAGAAGGTCGCCAGCTAGTAGCAGTAAACTCCATTAACTGGGCGCGCATCATGGCGCAAATCGTTTACTACTTTTACGCAGGCCTAGCGCTGGGTGCGCCACATCGTCCAATCGCTTTCTCGGTTCCAACTGGTAATTTTGGTGATATTTTTGCGGGTTATCTGGCTAAGAAAATGGGTTTACCTGTTGACCAATTAGTCATTGCTACAAACAGCAACGATATTTTGCACCGTTGCATTAGCAGCAACGATCACAGCAAAAATCAATTGCAACACACCTTGTCACCCAGTATGGACATTATGGTGTCGAGCAACTTTGAACGTATGTTGTTTGATTTGTACGATCGCGACGGCAGTGCAATCCGTCAATTGATGGAAGATTTCAAATCCGGTGCGATGGTTCTTAAAGAATCTGCTCTTTCTCGTGCCCGTGAATTGTTTACGAGCTATGGCGTAAGCGATGATGTGACTATCGACGTGATTCGCAATGTATTTGAAAACACCGAATACTTGTTAGATCCACACACGGCAATCGGCGTTGAAGCTGCGCGTAAAACTCGTCGCCGTCAGGATATTCCAATGGTGTGTTTAGCTACGGCGCATCCGGCTAAATTCCCGGAAGCTGTTCGTAAAGCGGGGCAAGACGAAGATCCAGCTCTGCCGCATCACATGAAAGATTTGTTTGAGCGCGAAGAGCGTTACACCGTGTTGCCACAAGAGCTTAAAAAGGTTCAGGAATTTATTACGGCTAACGTAAGAAAATAATGTGAGGTGTTTGTCATGGATGAACCGCGAGCATGGATTGCTCTGCGCGCTAAAGAGTTGCGCAAAACTCAAACGAGGCATGAGATTAAACTCTGGGCTCAGCTAAGAGCTAAAAGGTTTGCTGCTTTCAAATTTCGTCGTCAGGTTCCTATCGGTAAATTTATTGTAGATTTTGTTTGCTTTGAGCGTCGTTTGATTGTTGAGCTGGATGGTGGTCAACACAGTGATCAGCAAATCTATGATTTAGGTCGTGATGCATGGTTGAAGTCTCAAGACTTTCGTGTAATTAGGTTCTGGAACTCTGAAGTCGATAATTGTTTTGATGATGTGTTGGAAGCTATTTTTCGTGAATTGAATTCCCCCTCTCCCTAACCCTCTCCCGCAATGGGAGAGGGGACTAAATCCCGCGAGATTTCGACTTTTCTGTTCTATTACGCATACAATGTTTTATTAATCATTTTCTAATTTTAGCGATACACTCTTCCCCCTCTCCCCTTGCGGGAGAGGGGCAGGGGAGAGGGGCAGGGGAGAGGGGTAAAAAGTCATGCAAAAAGTCATAAAACGCCGTTCAATCGAACAATTTGCCCAACTCGATCAATCACTTCATCCGTTGCTGCAACGAATTTATAGCGCGCGTGGTGTTCAAAAATCGCAAGAGTTGCAATACCAGCTCGCACAATTACACAAACCAAACTTCAAAGGTTTACAAGAGGCCGTAAGTATTCTGGCGGATGCCGTTGTTGCTGGTGCGAAAATAATAATCGTCGGTGATTTCGATGCAGATGGCGCAACAAGCAGCGCACTTGCGGTTTTAGCTTTGCGTGCAATGGGTTTGAGTAACGTCGATTTTTTGGTGCCGAATCGTTTCGAATATGGTTATGGCTTAACGCCAGAAATTGTTGCCGTTGCTGCTGCACAAAAGCCCGATGTAATTATCACAGTTGATAATGGTATTTCCAGTATTGAAGGTGTGCAGGCTGCGCGCGAATTAGGAATTGCCGTGATAGTGACGGATCACCATTTACCCGGCAGTGAATTGCCTGACGCTGATGCGATTGTGAATCCCAATCAGCCAGGTTGCGAATTTCCCAGTAAAAATCTCGCGGGTGTTGGCGTAATTTTCTATGTGATGAACGCTTTACGTGCGGAGCTACGCCAAATGGGTTGGTTCGCTGAAAGTGGAATCGCTGAACCAAACATGGCGAGCTTTTTGGATTTGGTTGCGCTTGGTACCGTTGCCGACGTAGTACCCCTTGATCACAACAACCGCATTCTTGTCTCACAAGGGTTGCAACGTATTCGCGCGGGCGCGGGCAGGCCGGGCATCAATGCCTTACTAGAAGTGGCGGGCAAGCAAATGCACAAAGTGGTGGCTAGCGATTTTGGTTTTGCACTTGGCCCACGTTTAAATGCAGCAGGGCGGTTGGATGATATGTCGCTCGGCATTCAATGCCTTATTTGCGAGAGCGAATCGCTCGCGCGTGAGATGGCCATGCAAATGGACGATTTAAATAAAGATAGAAAAGCCATCGAAACGGGTATGCAGCAAGAGGCAATGACAATGCTACAGAAGGTTTTAGCAGCCGATGAAAATGCCCTGCCGTGGGGAGTATGTTTATTTGATGAAACCTGGCACCAAGGCGTTATCGGCATATTGGCCTCGCGAATTAAAGATAAATATTACCGCCCCACTATTGTGTTCGCCGATGTTGGCGAGGGACAGATAAAAGGTTCTGCTCGTTCTATTCAGGGCTTCCATATTCGCGATGCATTGGATGCGATTGCGGCGCGTCATCCTCATCTTTTACAGAAGTTTGGTGGCCATGCCATGGCAGCGGGAATGAGCTTAAGTCGTGAAAATTTCCCAGCGTTTGCTCAGGCTTTTGATGAAGAAGTTCGCAGGCAATTAACACAAGATGATTTATCTGCGTTGGTGCTGAGTGATGGTGAGTTGAGTGCTCCAGATTTTAACTTAGGACTCGCGCAACAATTAAGGGAAGCAGGCCCTTGGGGACAGCATTTCCCTGAGCCTGCGTTTGATGGTGAGTTCTTTCTGGTGCAACAAAAATTGCTCGGCGAAAAACATTTAAAAATGACGCTAGCTTTGGATGCGCAAGGTCAGCAATTGGTTGATGCAATTGCTTTTAATATTGATTCAACACTCTGGCCAAACCAGCAAGCTAAAAAAATTAAAATGGCCTACCGTTTGGATATTAATGAATTTCGCGGCAATAAAAATATTCAACTAATGGTTGAATACATGGAAGCAGTTGCTTAACCGCTTTTTGCGCAACACCTAACGAAGCAGCGGTAATATTACAGGCAACACATTTTTCACAATTAAAGGTTGTGCTGCAGCCGTAGGGTGTATGCCATCGTTTTGTATGAGTTCACTGTGTGTCGCTACGCCTTCCAGTAAAAAAGGAATGAGCATTATCTTGTTGTCCTCAGTAAGTTGCTTGTAGGTTTGTTTAAATTGAGTGGTGTAGCGGGCACCATAATTTGTGGGGATTTGCATTCCGGCGAGTACAACCATTGCTCCACTTTCTTGGCTGAGTTTAATCATTGTTTGCAAATTATCTTTCATAAGTTTGATGGGTTGGCCGCGCAAGCCGTCATTGCCACCCAATTCAATAATCACAATGTCGGGTTTATGTTGGTTAAGCAAACTCGGTAAACGCGTTAAACCGCCACTGGTGGTTTCGCCGCTAACGCTTGCGTTAACAATCTTCACTTGCTTTTTCACCAGCTCTTTTTGCATCAAGCTTACCCAGCTTTCTTCTAATTTGATGCCATAACCCGCACTCAGGCTGTCGCCCATTACCAATAATGTCTGCTGTGCCGCAAGCGTGACTTGGGTGGTAAGGCTGAGTAATGCGAAGAATAAAATTCTGACAAAAGTCATGGGAAAACGTCCTCTTAATCTGGCATTTTGAATCATACGTAAAATCTCGATATAGCGATTATGCCTAGATTGGTACATGGGTGCGATAAATAAAATTTACCCCCATCTGCAACTAAGTATGGCTCGTCATCGTCTTAGACTGTTCTGTAAGCATATATTGCTTTTTAGCGTTACTATCTCCATATCTCAATGCAGGTTTAGTTCAACGATAGTTATTGTGTTTCATGTGATTTTTTCAAGACTACCATCCTGAGATTTCTTTATGTCTTCTTCATTAATGCTCGATGTGCGCGCTATTACCAAATCTGTTATCACACAAGAAGGAACCTTGGACATTCTTCGGCACATATCGCTGCAGGTGATGGCTGGAGAATCATTAGCGATAACAGGAGCATCTGGCTCAGGTAAATCGACTTTGTTGGGAATTTTAGCGGGATTAGATATACCTTCGTCTGGAGAAGTTTATCTTAATGGACATTGCTTAACAGATCTTGACGAAGAAGGACGCGCGCGGGTTCGTGCTGAAAATGTGGGTTTTATTTTTCAGTCGTTTCAATTACTGCCAGGTTTAACTGCGCTGGAGAATGTCATGTTACCGCTCGAATTGCGCGGTGATAAACAAGCTAAAACGCTAGCAATGAAATTTTTACAACACGTTGGCTTGGAAAAGCGCATGCAACACTACCCCCAACAATTGTCGGGGGGTGAACAGCAACGTGTTGCGATTGCGCGGGCATTTGCTAGCCAACCTAAAACTTTATTTGCTGACGAGCCCACCGGTAATTTGGATAGTCACACCGGTGAAAAAATTATTGATTTATTGTTTGAGCTGAATCGCGAGCAGGGCACAACACTGATTTTGATTACGCACGAAGAACGCTTAGCGTCTCGATGCCAACGCCGCATAGAGCTTTCGGCGGGTGAAATCATCTCTGCGAAGGATATTTGATATGTTGGCCTTTAAACTCTTGTTGCGTAATTGGCGAAGCGGGGAATTAAAACTTCTTGGCGTTTCACTGGTGCTCGCCGTCGCCGTACTCGGTGCAATTGCTATTTTTACTGATCGTCTTAACGCAACATTGATTGTGCAAAGCAACAGCGTTCTAGGTGCAGATAGAGTTATTGCGGGTAGTCAACCGCATTCGCCCGATTGGGAAACAGCCGCCAATAACGCAGGTGTTAAACACACCCAGGCTGTGGAATTTATGTCGGTCGTTTATGCGGGCGATCAAATGTTGTTGTCGTCTATAAAAGCGGTTGCTGACTTATACCCTTTGCGCGGCCAATTTGAAGTAAGCGAAACTCCGTTTACCTTAAATCCCAAAGAGATTCGCGTAGCGAGCTCAATTCCTCTAGAAGGTGAGGCGTGGGTAGATTCTCGATTATTTAGCGCGTTAAATTTAAAGCTAGGCGACAAGGTTGCGGTAGGTGATTATGAATTAACGGTTACGCACATTTTAATTCGTGAGCCAGACGGTACAAATCCATTGAGCGCTTTTGGCGCTCGCTTGGTAATGAACATAAAAGATTTACCTAAAGCTAATGTGATTCAACCCGGCAGCGATGTCAAATATCGCTGGCTCTTAGCTTCAGAAAATGAGTCTGTTCTCAATAAATTTGTAGATGAGCTAAAACCAAAATTAAATCCCCATCAACGCTTAGTCACCTTGCAAACAACGCAGGATCGTTTATCCAACACGCTGGATGTGGCGAATAACTTTTTATTGCTGACAGCGATTATTGCTGTGTTGTTGGCGGGTGTTGCTATCGCGATCGCTTCCAAGCAATTCTCTGATAGGCATACTAACCAAGTGGCACTAATGAAAAGTCTCGGTGTGAGTGCAAATCGAGTGCGAAGCTTGTATTTAGCGCAATTATTTTTATTAGCCGCCATTGCTTCCTGCGTTGGATTATTAATCGGCTCTGGTATTCAAATGTTACTTGTAGCTGGCGCGCAAAAGCTCTATGACACCACCTTTGCGTTACCTAGTTCATATCCATTTTTATTGAGTTTTGTCAGTGGCATTATTTGTTTAATTTGTTTTGCGCTTCCCGCCTTGTGGTTTTTGCCGAAAATTCCACCCTTAAAAATTCTTCGTAGAGAAATGAGCGTTAGTCGCCCGCAGCTGTGGATACAAGCGTCTTTTGCCACCATTGCCATCATAGTGTTGGTTGCGCTTTACAGTCGCAATATTAAGCTGGCATTAACGGTTACGCTTGCGCTCTTTGTCGTATTCCTTATTGCCATGTTGGTTGCTTATGTTTTGTTAAAGCTTACCAAACGCTGGTTAACAAATGCTGGTGGTGCTTGGCGTTTAGCGTTTGCCTCTATTCAGAAAAACTCTGGCCAAAGCATTGTGAAGATTCTTGTTTTTGCTATAGCGATGATGATGTTGCTTACAGTCACTATTTTACGAACATCACTCATCAATGAGTGGAAAATTCAAATTCCTGAAAATGCTCCGAACTATTATTTAACTAACATACCTGCGTCGGATGTACAGCCATTGCAGCAGTTGTTGGAAGAAAATATCAACCAATCTGTTTTGATGATGCCAAATGTAAGAGGGCGTTTGGTAGCGATTAATGGACAAAAGCCGAGCGAAGAGTTGCGCAATAAAAATAATTCACTTCAACGTGAGTTGAATTTAACTTGGACCGTCGATGTTCCAGTATCAAATAAAATCGTTGAAGGAAAGTGGTGGGACACTTGGAAGCGCTCTGAAACACAGCTTGCTGGCGTTTCGGTAGAGGAGGGTACCGCCAAAGATCTCGGTTTAAAATTAGGTGATAAACTGCAGTTTTCGATTGGTGGGCTTACGCTTGATGTGGAAGTTGCCAGCATTCGTAGCCTTGAATGGAAATCTATGCGGCTTAATTTCTTTTTTATTTTCGAGCCGGGTTCGCTGGAGCAATTTTCGCCCACTTACATGAGCAGCATTTATTTAGATGCTAATCATAAATCTTTTTTGTACAAGGTATTACGTGAGCATCCCAGCATCTTACTCATTGAGTTTGATCGTATTGTAGAAAGCATTCGTAAAGTGATGGACCAAGTGGCCGACGGTGTGCAATTAGTACTTGTATTAACGCTAGTGGGCGGATGTTTAGTATTATGGGCGGCTGTTATGGGAAGTTTGGAAAGCCGTAAACAAGAAGCTGGATTGCTTCGCGCCTTGGGAGCATCGCGCCGGTTAATTCTAGGCGGTGTTTTTATTGAATTTGCGATTATGGGTTTTCTTGCGGGCGCCGTTGCGGTCTTGGGCGCTGAATTTTTGTTGCTGAGTTTACAAAAGTTTATTTTCAAAATCCCGTTGCAGCCCCATTTTACGTATTGGTTCTTATCACCTGTGTTGGGCTGCGCCTTAGTCGCCGTTTTGGGGTTGATAGGTTGCCGACCTGTATTAACAACACCTCCAGCCATTGTGTTGCGGGAGGCCGCTTGATGGTTTGGAGTATCAATGAAATCTGCGCCGAAAAGTCGCGTATTAGATAAAGGTTTGTGGGGCATGAGTGCCCCCATGTTTGTTGATCAAGCCGTCACCTACACAATTCCTCTCGTTGATATGTATTTCTTAAGCCGCGTTTCAGACTCCGCAGCAGCGGCAGTTGGCGCGGTAACACCTTTGGTTTTTGTTGCCAACGCGTTTTTGCAAGTCAGCGCTTTCGCGGGCGCGAGCATTGCGGGGCAACGTATTGGTGCCAACGATTATCAGCGTGGTAATGCAACTATAGGTGCTTACAGTTTATTTGTAGTTGTACTGTCTCTAATCGCTATTTTAGGTGTGAACTACGGCGGCCCTGTGGTTGCAGGTGCAATGAATTTAAGCAGTGCGGTTGAAGGGTACGCCGTCCAATATCTTTCATTGATTGGTTGGATGGTTGGTTTTTGGGGCTTTCGGTTAATTTATCAAACCATTCTAAATATTTATGGTGCCCCCAAGTGGAATACCTTTAGCAATATTATTTTTTTCACGGTTAATCTGTTCGGCAATTTAATTGCTGTTTATGGTTTTCATTCCTTTCCTCCCACCGGTGTGACTGGTGTTGCACTGGCTAGTGTTTCTGCGGCGTTTTGTAGCTTGTTGTTCGTTGCGAGTGCCGTGCATTTCAAGTTGCGTATTCATGTTCCAATAAAGGCATCATTCGCTCAATTTGGGATACTGATTGCCCCCGTATTAATGATTGCAGCTCCTGCAATTCTGGAGCCCATGTCCTTTCAAGGATATATGATGGTGTTGAACTGGATTGCTGCAGGGGTTAGCGATCTTGCGTTAAAAGTAAAAATTTATACATACAATACATTTTTATTTTGCTTAATGATTTCCATCGCCCTAAGCATGGCGACTGAAGCCATTATTGCCCAAAGAGTTGGCCGAAAAGAATTTGATTTGGCCCATTTGCAACTCAAACAAAGCTTAACAATATCGTTAACTGGTACAACGGTTCTTGCATCGCTTTGGTTGATATTCAATCAACCTATATTAAAAATGTTTACCAATGATCCAGAGATTATTGCGATTGGGTTTTGGGTTTTCTTGTTAGGTTTTTTAGCGGAACCCATGCGCACCACAAACATTATCATTGGTAGTGCGTTACGTTGTACGGGTGACGCTGCATTTACATCTATATCGAGCATCGCTGTGATTTGGTTGTTTTCCGTTCCTTTGGCTTACGTTCTCGCGGTTCCGTTGCATCTCGGAATTTTCGGTTTGCTTATTGCAGCCGTTTTAGATGAAGGTGTACGTGCTCTTATTAAATACTATCGATGGAAGGCGCGTAAGTGGCAGAAATATGGAGTGGCGGTCACAGGCTCTAGAATGTGCTAGCGCAGCACTTCGATCACTGGTTTATTTTATTGATGATAAAGGTATACTTTGTGTCAGCAAGATAATTAAAAGTCGTCTCGACAGGATGTTGCCATGCAAGTTTTAGCTAAAAATTTCCTTTGTTTTAAGATCATTTCCTTCGTTTTAATCCTTGCCCTTTCTGGATGCGGAGGTGGAGGATCAGGTGCTATATCCAACACCCCGAGTGATACATCTGCCCCTTTTTTATCAAGCAGCTCAGCTACATCCACAGTTTTTTCCAGTAGCAGTCTAAGTAGTGATTCGATTGTCTCTGTTATATCTTCAAGTAACGCATCATTAAACTCATCATTAAGTGTTGATTCTTCCGTTAATAGTTCACAAACCTCCTCCAGCGCTATAAGAAATATAAACAGTCGACTACAAGCGGAGCAAAATGATAGAAGTTTCGGTGTTTCATACGTAGCAAATGATGGAGAAACTAACAATTTTCATGTGTCTGAGATCGATCCTGAAGATTATATCGAATGGGACATTTATGCTGAGACCAGCGGCACCTATAAAATTACGACTCGCTTCGCTAGTCAGACGCTAAGTTCATTCCAAATATTGATTGATGGAGGCGAAGTTGCCGAGCTGGGTTTGCCTGTCACGGGTTTATTGAACAATTGGCAAAGTGTAGATTCAACATCCTTCAATATTCCAAAGGGTCAACATAGTCTGCGTATAAAATTTACTTCTGGTGTGCAAGCATTGGATTGGGTTCAGTTGAATGCTAGCCCTATCGTAACCAATCCAGAAATAGAGTTAGGGTTGTGGCGTCTGGTTAGTCGAGGTAACCGATTTACGCTTACTAAGGATCAGTCATCAGGAAAACTAATTGAATCTCAGTATTCAGGAAATGTATCACAGCAGTGGCGAGCAAAAAAAATCGGTGAGGCATATCAGTTTGTTTTGGAAAAGTCAGGAGAATGCCTAACTCCTTTAAATGCTAAAGGATTAGCGGCTTGCGAGAGGATTGGTTTGTGGGTACCTGAATTGCTTAGAGCGTCTAGCGAAGATCGCCCCGCAATTTATAGATTTCGTTCTATCTATGGAGAGTGCTTAGTTATTAATCCTTCATTCGGTGTTGGTACTGGAGCTTGTGATGAGAAGGCTCGTTGGTATTTTGAGCCTGTAGGTTACGGTGAACGCTTAAAACCAGTTGAATATGAAGTTAAGTCGTTACTACTCATAAAGGAATTTACGAGTGTTGCTGGAATCTCCTCTGCTAGGATTCCGTCAGATATAATTTCCGCTGCGCGTGAATCTTATGAAAAAGATGTTGCGAATTGGTTTAAACGCATGACAGATGGAAGAGTTTCATGGAAGGCAGAAACAATAATTTCACCTAATCCAATCACTTCATTTACTGTGAGCGATAACATTTATCTTCCCGCAGCGGTTAACCTTGCAGATGATATTCAGCAGTTTGTACCTATTGGAAAATATGACACAGTAACTGTTTTTTTTACTGGAGGTAGTGTTTCTGGAGGATGGGGTTGGGGTCCAGGTAGTAGTAAAGAGTCTAACTACACCTTATGGGCCACTGTAAATGGTGGATCCACTCCCGCTGCACAATGGATATCGGGCGCAAATGAACCAACAGAAGTTTTCATTCACGAACCCATGCACGGGTTCGATGCTCATTTCGATCGCTTCCAACTTGCTTTACCTGAGGGTTACTTGCACGGCGCCGAGGAAAATAATTATCAGAGCGAGATAGACGGATGGATGCCTTGGTATAGAGATTATTGGCTTGGAACAGTCATAGCGTCCGACGATACCTACAGGGGTTATGGGCCGAGAATGTTTAGAAAAGAAACTGTAAGAAGTTATGCACTTAAAGCTGCTACGTTACAGTAAAGCATGCTTTTTCAAAAATTAAACTAAGCAAACAATACCGATTTTCTCATTTTTCGATGGTGCCCATGTTATTGGAACCTCAATTTAATTTCTTTAAAAGTCTCAAATTAGGTTTACCCATATCAGAGAATTAGTGGCAATTAATACTAAGCCTAATGAGAGAAACGCGGGAATAGGGAAGGCTTTTGGTGTCTTCCAAGTTAATGCTGCCAAAAAGGTAATATTAATTAAAACTGGGTATATATATCTGAAATCTGTATTGCATGAGAGCGGTGCTTTAATTCTATAAGCTAATAGTAGAAGTAGTGGCAATATAAATGTTAAGACCCACGGGAGCTGTTTGTAAGTACTCAGGCTTAGGTTTTTGAGCGATTGGTAGGGTTGCTTTTGAAGGAAAAGTATTGCAATGCTCATTAGCGAAAGCAGTAGAAATATACCGTTGCTTATTCCCCAGTAACTCAACATATTCCCTTGGAATGAAAACTCAGAAGATAAACTTGAGCGCAATAAGAAATTCCA
This sequence comes from uncultured Cellvibrionaceae bacterium, assembly GCA_964581625.1. Classification (GTDB taxonomy): domain Bacteria; phylum Pseudomonadota; class Gammaproteobacteria; order Pseudomonadales; family Cellvibrionaceae; genus Cellvibrio. Next base: position 52,418 of record CAZOPE010000020.1, on the reverse strand, counting down.
AAAATACTGGCGCCCGGAAATATCATCCCATGTACTAATAAAAGGGTGTAAGAGATAGGTAGCTAAATCAAAAATCACATAATTTTGTGCAGAGTTGCCTACTTTGAGGCCTTCATTAATAGACTGGCTAACATTTGAGAGTAGCCAATCATTTGTGGTGCCTTTTAAATAATAGTAAATATTATCTCCAAAGTTCAGCAAAAAAGTCGTCGTAAATATTCCAGAAAGCATCAAGAAATCCAGAATTAATTTTTTCTTTTTATGCTGAAAATGTTCTTTGTTCTTTAGCGATGAAAAGACGTGACACGAAAATAGTACACCCAAAGTTGCAGCTACGGTCAAACCATTTGATTTGGTAAGCAATGATGCACCCATCCAAACACCTGCCCAGCATAGTGCCCATGAGTCACGTGTTTTCCACCACTTTAGTGTGTAAAAGAACGACAGAGTGTAGAAGGCATATAATGCTAAGTCGTTACCTATTCTTATGCTGTGGATAATTCCGGAGGGCCACATGCAAAAAGCCAAGCTGGATAAAAGCAAGGGCGCTAGCCTTTTGCGAAAAGCAATATGTAAACACGCAAGACCGCTCACTAAGAAAATAATCCAAAAATACAAGGCTAGGAGTTGTGCCCACAAATCGTTAGCTCGCTCAGATACTTTGCCTATAACGTTAGTTGTTGCAGCAATTAAGTAATATAGAGGAGGTTGATGGTACTCCCATCCTTCGCCTGGGTTAGGTAATTCACGATGGGTGATTAAATGTTCTATATAATCTTTGTGCCCACCACCTTCGTAAACATCAAATGTTCTGGTGCGAGAATCAGTTTTGGAAAGATAAGCTAAGGAGGTGAGCAGGCTGATTGTGAGAAATAGAAATTGCCACTGTGAAATTTTTAGCGACTGTTTCAGAAAAACTGCAAATACTAATAGAACAATGAACATGCTAATAAATTGAGTGTTACTTAGGTGGTGCGTGGTGCTTATGCGAAAGCCGGTAGGGTTGCTTGTATTTACAATATCGAATTCAAGAATATTTGTTTTCGCAGCATTTAAGTTACCTATTTCCATCGTAAACCCGGATTCATAGTTACGACGATCTGATGAGGATAGTTGATCGATTGAAATTGCTTTGCCATTTACTCTAATGGCAACAATCTCATCATCTGGAATGATGCGAAATTCTTGCGTCTCGTTGGATACGTTGTCGACGTTTACACCAATTGTATAATGGCCCACAAAATTTTGTGAGAAGGGTAAGTCGATGGTATGGCTTTTTTCACTTACAGATGAAAAAGTGGCGTTGCTGAAACTTATAGATTTCCAGTTTGCGATCCACATCAGTGATATTAAAGTTAAAATACAAACACTCATGCATAGAAAAAAATATTTTATTTTGCGCATTCTGCTCTCATCGGAATCGACGTTTACTATTATTGTTTGTCTAAAGTTAAAATTGGTTGAATCCAATCTGCATGGTCATTGCTGATATCACCATTACTCGAAACGCGTAAACTCAGGCGCGTGATATTTTTGAGCGCTATGCTAACTGGCTCCAAATTTCTTTCTGATCCATAGGTGGGTTGCGATTGCCAAAGAAGCGTGTCATCGCCCCAAACTGAAAAAGTAACATTGGCTGATTCTACCTCGTCATCCAATCCGAAAAGGAATGTTAATTCCGTGGTATTGCTTGGCAGCATGTAGTCGATTTTTGAATTTGCGTGTGTGCCAATTCCATTTTCAAAGCGCTTTCCCGCTACAGATAGTATATTGCCATTGGCACTTTTATTGATTTGTAAACCACCAAAATCTTGGCTTGTAAAAATAGGCTGCAATTTATTTAAGACTATTTGATTGTCTGTCAATACTAGAGAGCGGACTTTGGTTTGTTCCAATAGTTGATTGCCTATGAATAAATAGCTAGTGATTAAAACCGTTACAAATAATCCTTTGAAAGAAAATAACTTATGGGTCACGTCTTTAATAAAAATACCCCAAGAGCGTCTAAATAAAAATTCCATAACGAGGTATAGGAATGCAATAAGCATAAGCCATGATATTACTGGCCATATGCTAGATGTCTTAATTCCTGTGGCCATGGCTAAGTTAAACGTCGATATCAATGAAAAAACTATGGGATAAAATGCTTTGGTTGGCCGCATTGAGGAATAGACTATTGAGACTATAACAGCAGGTAGCAGATAGCGCTCATGCATGGCGGGTAAGAGTGTGAAGAATGCTGCGGAGCAAGTCATCGCATAAAATAGAGTATCAGTAGCCAGTGCGCTCTGGTCGTTGATATATTTCCTATTTACAATATTTTTAATGCCTTGTAAAAACACCGCGAGGCAAGCAAGACTAAAAGCAATCATGCCGAAGTTTTTAGCTTTAAAAAAAGATGCCACGGGGTTATTGCTATCTATCCCAAACAATAGAATTGTATCTGGCGCTGCGTTACCGGTTAATAGAATCCAAATGTTGGATGCACCCATTGTGGTGGCACCAACGTGAAGTGTGTCTAGGTAGGCGCGTTTAACGGCAGCAAGGAAATTGTGCGTAATAATAAAAGGTAAAAAAGCAATAACGCAAACAGACAAGCAGAGAAATATTGACTTGAGATGGCTTTTGTAATCGACAAAAAACAGAATGCCAAACACAGGTGCAAAAGCAATCATTTGAAATTTTGTGAGCAGTGCTAGGGTATAGAGAGGAAATGTATATAGCTTATAACGTTCACTGATTCCTGCAAACAGTGCTGCAATAACAGGCATTAACGGAATAATATCTATTTGTCCCCAAATGGGGCCGTTAAAAAGTATGGCTGGATTTAAAGCCGTTAGGAGCATTACGCTATGAAAGTGGACTTCGCTGGCGAATGTTTTCTTCAGTATTTGTAGTACAACTCCAGTCAACACTAAATGCGAAAGCACAACGGGTAGTTGAGTAAGGTATTTTAGAAAAATATTATTTTCTACTGGAATATCTAGTTGAGAATAAATTTGCCCAACGACATATAGCCAATGAATAAAAATCGGCGGGTAGTCACCATTGAACTTAGTGTAGCCCTTGGCGATAAGTTGTTTAGTCCAATTTTCCCAGAAACCCAAATCGACGCTGCTGTCCCAAAACAGCAAAATCAAATTACAAAAAATGGCTGAAATCATATAGATCTGCAACCAATAGCTATAGTTTAGGGCTTTATAAGGTAGGTCTTCTTTAAGAGCAATTTTGGAGGCGGCGTTGTTATTTTTTTTTTCGTTGTACATGGAAACCTCTTTTTCTTGGTGTTTTTAAGGTTTTTTAACAATATCACTAATATGATACTTAGGCCTGCCTTTAACTTCTTCGTAAATTTTTGACAGGTACTCACCAATTACACCTAAGCAAAGCAACTGGACGCTACCTATAAAAAGCAACGGCAAAAGAATGGACGCCCAGCCAGGTACGGCATGATCTGAAAAGAAGCGAATGCCGAGAACCCAAAGAATTAATGCAAAAGATGCGAAGCCAGAAAATAATCCTAACACTGTAATCATTCGTAGTGGGACGGCAGAAAAAGCCGTAATTCCTTTCCATGCGAACGAAAGCATTTTCTTAAGGGGGTATTTGCTTTCGCCGAGCTCACGGGCTTGACGTTCATACTCAACAACAGATGATTTAAATCCTACCTCGCGTACAATTCCACGGAGAAATAAATTAGATTCTTTGTATTCTTTTAATGCCTCCAAGGCTCGCCGTGAAAGCAGGCGGAAATCGGCGTGATTAAAAACCAAATCTACGCCCATGGTGCGCATTGTGTGGTAGTACCCTTCAGCAGTGAATCGTTTAAAAAAGCTATCTGTTTTACGTGCTGAACGGACGCCGTAAACGACTTCGTTTCCGAGTAAATATTCATCGACCATTTTTTCTATGTTGGCGGGGTCGTCTTGTAAGTCGGCATCGATAGAGACAGTCATATCTTCAGTAGTCGTACATAGGCCAGCGTAAAGCGCGTTTTGGTGCCCTTTATTGCGTGAGAGTCTAATCGCGATAACCTTGGGATTTTGTAAGGCAGTGTTGTGTAGTATTTGCCACGTGTTATCTCGGCTGCCATCGTCAACAAAATAAACCTTGGATTTGGCTGATATTTTTTGGGCGGCGATCAATCCCTCTAGCAGCACATCAAGAACTTGAATTGTTTTCGGTAGGCTTTCTTCTTCGTTATAACAGGGAACGACGATAGCCAGTGAAGGGTTTTGCGTTGAAACCGCACCACTCATTTTTATCTCCGGTATATCCAGAATTTATGCATTAGAAAATTAACAATAAGAGTGAGCAGGGTAGCAAAGAGCTGCGCAATTAGGTAGGCGCGGTTGTATAGAATTGTATTTGCTGGTGCGAAGTTTATTAATGTGTGTTGAAAGATCGCGAAAAGCACTGTACTAAACGTCATTCCTAGCGCAACCGTGAGGATAAACTTAGGAAGAGTTTCTTTGTGGCTGCTATCACTGCCGAAGGTGAAGTAATAGTTTGCGAGATAATTAAAAATAGCAGAACCGCAATAGGACGCGGCCGAAGCTACAACAGTGATCAATCCTAAAAATTCGACAAAAATCCACAGCAAAAAAAACTGAAGGAGCGTTGCCGCTCCCCCAATTAACGCAAATTTTATAAATCTGGTCATCTACACCCAGCCGACGGCTGCCCTTGCTCGTTCTATATAAAGATATTCAACACGCTGTGTGGCTGGGTGGCAAGCGTGGCGGAAATGGTGATGGTCTATCGTTGAGCCCATGTATTCCCAACATTGCCCTTGGTGCACGCAAAGATGATCGCCTGCATTCATTTTAAATGCGGCAACCTCATCCCACATTTTGGACCATTCGGGGTTGTTAATATCTAGATATTCCATAAAACGGCTCTGGGTAATTAACTTGGTAAACTTATTGTGGTTTATTAAACAAGTTTGTCAAGTGAATGTGATATTTTACTGATTTATAAGGATATTTTTTCATGGTTCTATTCTTTTTTGTGAAATGAAACACATAATTTGTGGCGCCTAAAGCATTAATAATACCCTCTAAACTGTTCGCTTACTGGTGTTTATTACAAAAAATAACTAAATCAACGGGTTGACCTTACAGTTACAGAAAGGTTTAAGATGTATTCTTGAATAATGAAAACATTGGAGAACTTATGAATATTGGTAAAGCTGCCAGTTTAAGCGGGTTGCCTGTAAAGACGCTACGCTATTACGAGGACATAGGGCTTGTGCAGCCAGGGCGCATTCAAGGTAACGACTATCGAGATTACTCAGATACCGATGTGGAACATTTGCGCTTTTTGCAGCGGGCTAGGGCAGTTGGTTTTAGTTTGGATGTTTGTCGAGAGCTATTGGATTTGTATCGTGACAAGAATCGCCGTTGCTCACAAGTCAAAAAGCTGGTGTTAGAAAAAATCGAGCAAGTTGAAATGCAGCTTCAGGAATTGCACGCGCTTAAAGCTGTTCTAGCCGATATGGCTCATGGATGTGCGGGGGATGAATCTGCCGAGTGCAGCATTATCGAAACCTTGGCGCAACCTAAACGATCTTTAATGCCCTTTATGCTAGTGGAGTCATCGTCATGAGTGATTGTTGTTCCAATAATGCGGAGCCTAAAAAAATTTCAGAGGAAAAATCGCGCTGTGATTCTGACGCGCACGCGCATGATGAGCATGCTACTACCGAATTGCTTTCTAATGCTGCCAAAGATTCTTGCGCAGCATCGGTTACGGTAGCAGCATCATGTTGTGCCCCAGTTGTAGCTCATCACAGCGAGCACAGCCATGCCCCTAGTTGTTGTGATGATCACGAACATGGCGGCAAAACAGATTATCTACTCTGGGGCTCCATGAGTATCTGCGTGCTGTTTTATGCATTGCATTTGCTGGCGCCCGCACTACTGCCGAGTTTTGCAGAACATTTCGCCCACAGTATTTTTGAAATGTTAAACACTATGTGGTGGGGTGTGTTATTGGGTTTAATATTTGTGGGTGTACTGGCGAAAATTCCGCAAAATTTGGTCTTGTCGGTGTTGGGCAAGGGCGGCAGTTTTAATGGTTTGTTGCGCGCAACAGCAGCGGGTGTTTTGCTGGATTTATGTAGTCATGGCATCCTAATGGTGGGCACTAAGCTTTATCAAAAAGGTGCAAGCTTGGGTCAGGTGATGGCCTTTTTAATTGCCAGCCCGTGGAATTCTTTTTCGCTCACTCTCATTATGATTGCGCTAATTGGATTCAAGTGGACGCTCGCGTTTATCGGTGTCTCTATGGTGATTGCTGTTATTAGTGGGTGGATATTTGATCGTTGCGTGGATAGAAAAATATTGCCTGCAAACCCAAATGCTTTTGAATTGGATAACAATTTTAAATTCTGGCCAGAAGCACGCAAGCAATGGGCATCCATAAATTGGTCTTTTGATATTGTAAAAACTATTGTCCGCGAAGGCGCAAGCGGCTCGCGTATGGTATTGCGCTGGTTATTGTTTGGTGTCGTACTCGCTGCCTTGGTTCGTACCTTTGTGAGTGTTGAATTTTTTCAACAGTGGTTTGGCCCGAGTTTAATCGGCATGGTATTCACGCTCATTGCTGCAACTGTAATTGAAGTCTGTTCTGAGGGTTCAACGCCTATCGCTGCGGATTTATTAAACCGCGCACAGGCACCGGGTAATGCATTTACTTTTATGATGGCGGGAGTATCTACTGATTACACAGAGATTCTGGTGCTAAAAGATACAACTAAGTCGTGGAAGATATCGTTGTTTTTACCACTGATTACCTTGCCGCAAATTTTGGTAATTGGGTATGTGATGAATAATGTTTAGCGAATTTTCAGATAGCGAGGCTGCAGAGCCTCGCTATAAATCAGTTTTACTTCACCGAGCTTTCAAACTGTTGACCATTAGTGCCCACTGATTCGTCTGCCATTAAATATAAATAATCACGCATTAAATCTTGTGGCGTTTTAATGGTTGCTGGGTCTTCTCCGGGGTAAGCGCCCGCGCGCATTTTAGTTCTTGTCGCGCCGGGGTTAATGCTGTTAGAACGAATTCGCGTAGTTTCTTCTAGTTCATCTGCCAGTGTTTGCATTAGGTTTTCTGCGGCGGCTTTTGATGCAGCATAAGCACCCCAGTAGGCGCGGCCTTTGTAGCCAACGCTTGATCCTGTAAAAACAATAGATGCATTTTTTGCTTTTTCTAACAGGGGCATGACAGCTTGAGTCAACATAAAAGGTGCGTTCACATTAACCTGCATTAAACGCATCCAAACATCGGGTGCATAATTTGCAATGGGTGTGCGCTGCCCAAGGTCGGCAGCGTTATGAAGAATGCCGTCAAGATGATCAAACTCTTCGCTAATGGCATTGCACATATCGATAAAAGATTGCTCGTTGGCAACTTGAAAGTCGATAGGGTAAATCGCTGCTTGTGGGTGACCCGCTGCTTCAATTTCGTCGTACACTATTTCTAATTTTTGCAAGGTGCGACCAACAAGAATGACAGTTGCGCCATGGGCTGCAAACGTTTTTGCGGCAACGCGGCCAATACCATCGCCTGCGCCAGTCACAAGAATGATTTTATTTTCTAAACAATTTTCTGCTGGGGAAAAGTTTTCTGGGATTTTCATGATAAAAATAATCTGCGGATAAATTCTGAGTTTTGTAAGTTGACTATAAATATTTTTGGACTATTGGCCAAATTTCATCTGCGTGTTCGACGCGGTAATCTGCACCCCATTCATCAATATCTTCATTGCCCACGTAGCCATAGGCGGCGGCTATGGTAATGCTACCCGCGCGCCTGCCGCACTGAATGTCGCGCTCATGGTCGCCAACGTAAATAATCTGTTCAGCGGTGCAGCCAAATTCATTAGCTGCCATGAGCAGAGACTCAGGGTGTGGCTTACTGGCCTGAACATGGTCGGGGCAAATCACAATTGCTGGTGGTGGTTGCATATTTAATTGTTCCATTAACGGAACGGTATAGGCAGCCGGCTTATTAGTGGCTATCCCCCACGCGATATTATTTTGCGTCAGATGTTTTATTAATGTTTCTATGCCGGGAAAGGGCTTGGTGAATACGGCGATATGTTGGGTGTAAAGCTCCAATAAACGTTCGCGTAGCTCGTTAAATTGTTGGTGGTTTTCTTCAATTTGAAAGGCCAGCTTTACTAATGCTTTTGAACCATTTGAAACGCAGGCACGAATAACATCATCCGCCAATTCTTCGCATTCATTTTCTACCAACAATTGATTTACTACTGCGACAAAATCGGGAGCTGTATCGAGCAGTGTGCCGTCAAGGTCAAACATAACGGCACGAATTTTTCTTTGGTTGTGCATAAATTACTGCACCACTTTCTTTGCATGTAACAAATAATTTACGCTCACATCGCCAGTATCAAGCTTGTATGTTTTGCTGATTGGGTTGTAGGTCATACCCGTGATGTTCTGCAATTCCAAGCCTGCAGTTCGTAACCATTTTGCTAACTCAGAAGGGCGAATAAACTTGTCGTAGTCATGAGTGCCTTTGGGCAGCATTTTTAAAATATATTCCGCGCCCAAAATTGCAAAGGCGTAAGCTTTGGGGTTGCGGTTGATGGTTGAGAAGTAAACGTCGCCGTGAGGTTTCGCTAACTCAGCGCATGCTTTTACAACAGATGATGGATCTGGAACGTGCTCCAGCATTTCCATGCAGGTCACTATGTCGAATTGTCCTGCACATTGTTGTGCTTTTTCTTCGGCGGTGATGCGCTCGTAAGTCATGGTCACGCCAACTTCTAATGCATGTAAGCGCGCAACGTTTAAGGGCGCTTCACCCATATCGATTCCGGTTACCTCAGCGCCGCGTTGTGCCAGTGATTCCGCGAGAATCCCACCGCCACAACCCACATCAATTAGTTTACGTTGCGCAACGGGCGAACGTTGATCAATATAATTTGCGCGCAGAGGGTTGATGTCATGCAGCGGTTTGAATTCGCTGTTATTATCCCACCAACGACTGGCTAAGGCTTCAAATTTTGCAATTTCAGCGGTATCGACGTTTGCCATATTTAATTTCTCGCTTGAATTTTTTCTTGCCAGTGACGAGCTTTGCTTTTGAGTTCGCGCTCGTTAAGCGTTAATAGCTCGCGGTTTTGCATCAAACATTTACCGTTTACCCATAGGTGGGAAACACGGTGCCCAACATTCGTGTAAATAAGTTGTGATAGTGGATTATGAATGGGCTGTAAATCCAGGTCGCCAAGTTGCACGGCGATAATGTCGGCTTGTTTACCGACTTCGAGGCTGCCAACTTTTTCGTCAACCCCTAAGGCTTTAGCACCATTGAGTGTTGCAATGCGCAATGCCGTATGTGCATCCAGTGCTGAAGCATTTCCGCTAACCGCTTTGGCCAAAAGTGCAGCTGTTTTTAGTTCGCTAAATAAATCTAAATCATTATTGCTTGCAGCACCGTCGGTGCCTAGTGCAACGTTTACGCCTGAATTTAGAAGTTTATCGACGGGGCAAAACCCGCTCGCCAACTTTAAATTTGATTCAGGGCAGTGAATGATGTGCGCGCCGCTTTGTTGCAAAATTGCTATATCAATATCATTCACTTGCGTCATGTGCGCACACTGAGTTAGTGGCGACAGTAGCCCCAAATCCATTAAACGTTGTGAAGGGCGCATTCCATATTTCGCTATAGATTCTTCGACTTCCTGCGCGGTTTCGTGGAGGTGAATATGAATCGGTGTATCCATTTCCTGTGCAAGCACGGCGACTTTTTTTAATGTATCGTCGCCAACGGTGTAAGGCGCGTGGGGGCCAAATCCGATGTTGATTAAATCGTTATCGCGGAATGTATCGTGCAGAGCAAGACCTTTGGAGAAATACTCTTCAGGTCCTGAGCCCCCAGCGCACGGGAAATCAAAAATCGTGAAGTAAATCTGGCAGCGAATTTGTGCCTCTAGCGCGGCCTGCGCAGCTTGCTCGGGGAAAAAATACATATCCGCAAAACAGGTTGTGCCGCTTTTAATCATTTCTGCAATGGCGAGTTCAGTCCCGTCACGCACAAATTGCTCATCAACCCATTGTTTTTCTGCTGGCCAAATATGTTTGGTTAGCCAGTTGTTCAGTGGTTGATCATCTGCATAACCGCGTAGCAAGGTCATAGCCGCATGGCCATGGGCGTTAATCAACCCAGGAGTAATTATGTGCTCGAGCAGATTTTCGGTGTGCTTAGGCGCGTATCGCTTGGCGGCTTCTTCTTGCGGAAGCAAAGCGAGAATTTTTCCTTGGTGAATGGCAATGGCGCAGTCTTTGAGGATGCGATTTTGAGGCACGACAGGGATAATCCAGCGGGCATTTATGAGCAAATCAATTGGCGTCATAAGAGGGGCTTAAGAAAACAAGAGGGCGCAGTATATCGCAGATGGACGTTCCTAAAAGCAAAAAAGCTCTGCCCGAGTAACGAGCAGAGCTTTTTGATTGAGCAGGTTTAGAAATGAGCAATCAAAGCGGCGTAGGGCCCCTTGAGTGTCATGTCTGCCTCGAGGTCGTTGTCTGAGATTTTAATGGCCATTTGGCGATAACCCGCTTCAATCCCCACATCCAAGGCAGCATCAAATAAATAGGTCAGTTTGGCCGTGTAGTCGTTCAGTCTGTTGCTTTGATAACTGGTGAAAATACCTTCAACCCCTGCAGATAAGCCAGTAAAGGGTAAATCGAACTGTAGTTTGCCGTATAGCATAGGCGCGGTTAAATCTACATCTAACTTTTCGTTAGAGGTGGCACTTTGAGCACGAACATAACCGTCAAATTGGCGAGCGGTTACGCCAAGATCAAAATTAATCCAATTATCCAATAACTGGTAATAGAGTGTTGCGTCGCGGTGGCTTAGATCAAAGCTGCTGTCCACGGATTCATTGGTAGCGTAGGTGGTGTCGCCAATTGTAAAGCTATTGGTAATAGTGCCCGTTTGTGAGCTCTTTATTTTCGTTTGGGTCAAACGGATATTGGGCACAAAAGGAATAGGGTGCTCAATCGCCACGTACAGATAATTGTTGTAGTGCTCTTTCACTCCCAGCTCACTCAGTTTGATTGAGGGATTACCCGCTTTGCCATCGTAGTCAGAAAGCCAAGAACCAACGCCCGCGTGGAGGCCTAGTACGCGGTCTGCGTGAGCGAATGGTGTGAGAAGGCAGAGCGCTAATGCCAAAGGGAGTTTTTTCATGATTCAAATCCTTAGGAACGTTAAGTTTGGCTGGTAAAGATGGCTAATAGTGTAGCGGCTAAACTTGGCTTTAGTGATTGTTTTATAAGGAAATTGTGATTTGAGCGCGGTCTAGGTTTGTAATGGCGCTTTAAGTTGCTTAAGAAATGCGCGGGCAGCGTTAGAGAGGCTGCGTTGGTTGTGGTAAATGCAGCCGAGGGAACGGGTGAGCGGTGGGTGGCTTACATCCAGAACCTTTAATTGGTCATCGATAATGCTGCTGGGCAGCACGCCCCATCCCAGCCCAATGCTCAGCATCATTTTGATAGTGTCCAAATGGTTGGTCACCATAGTGATATCCAGAGGCTGGCTTTCGCGGTCAAACAAATCCTTGATAAGACGAGTCGTGTAGGTATTGATGTCAGGCATTATCGCCTGATGGGGGCTTAAATCGGCCAGGCGAAGATTCGCCAACGTTGCAAGTGCATGGGTGGGTGCCGCAACGAATTGGAGCTGGTCTTGCCAGAGTTCGTTGCTGTTAATGCGCGGGTCTTGTTCGAGCGCAAGCGTAATAATGGCGATATCGAATCGGCCGAGGAGTACTTCGTGGTACGCATGTTCAGAATCCAAAAAATGTAAGTCTAGTTTTACGTCTGGGTAACGCGTTGAAAATTCCCGTAAATAGGGTGGCAGGTAATGCAAGCCTAGATGATGGCTTGTTGCCACGCTGAGTTTTCCTGTGATGTCGCCCCGCAAATCTGCTATCTCGCGTTGGGCAGCAATCACCTCATTCAATATATTTGTCGCCTTATTCAGCAATAAGTTCCCTGCCTGAGTGAGAACCACTTGCCGCCCAACCCGGTCAAAGAGCTTGGCTTTGATCTGCTCCTCTAGCAACGCAATGCGTTTACTAATGGCCGGCTGGGTCAGATGTAAGCGTTCGCCGGCTCCCGAAAACGAGCCGCACTCCGCAATTGCCACAAATGCTTGAAGATGTTGTGTATCCATTTTTAGCCAATTTAGCGCCAACCTTGTGAGTAGCGCGAACTAAGTTGCAGCCTGTTAGCTGAGCATGCGGTGAGCCGAAGTAAGTGAGTGGATTATTTTTATACTATTCCTAATGGGAATGCAAACTATAAAAAAGATAAATTTGTGTTATGTGTAGTGCAGCAATACACTTCTCCCACTGTAAAAAGCCCTGCGAGGATTGAAAAATGAATACCCCTGCGACTAAAAAAACCTTGTATGACAAGCTTTGGGACGCCCACTTGGTGAAGCAAAACAACGATGGCTCGGCGTTGATTTATATCGATCGCCACATCATTCACGAAGTGACGTCACCTCAAGCCTTTGATGGTTTACGCTTGGCTAGCCGTAAGCCGTGGCGCGTGGATTCCATCTTAGCCACGCCAGATCACAACGTTCCTACCACACAAAAGGAGCGCGCCCACGGTATCAGTGGAATCGAGGACCCTGTGTCTTTGATTCAGGTACAAACACTGGACGACAACTGCGACGAATTCGGTATAGTCGAATACAAAATCAACGACAACCGCCAAGGCATTGTGCACGTGATCGGCCCAGAAACCGGCGCTTGTTTGCCCGGTATGACTGTTGTTTGCGGCGATTCGCATACCGCAACCAACGGCGCTTTAGGTTCCTTGGCGCATGGTATTGGTACCAGTGAGGTTGAGCATGTAATGGCGACTCAATGTTTGGTTGCCAAAAAAATGAAAAACATGCTGATCAATGTGGAAGGCAAGTTGTGCTTGGGTGTAACGCCGAAAGATGTCGTTTTGGCGATCATTGCTAAAATCGGTACCGCTGGCGGTACAGGTTATGCGATGGAGTTTGGCGGTCAGGTTTTCCGCGATATGAGCATGGAAGGGCGCATGACCGTGTGCAACATGGCAATTGAAGCTGGCGCTCGCGCCGGTATGGTTGCCGTCGATCAAACCACCATCGATTACGTAAAAGGCCGAACCTATGCCCCTAAGGGTGATTTGTGGGAGAAAGCAGTTGCTGATTGGCGCAATTACGTAAGCGATGAAGGTGCCCAGTTTGACTCGGTCATCGAAATTAACGGCGCAGATATCAAACCGCAAGTTAGCTGGGGTACCTCACCAGAGATGGTGGTTTCCATAGAAGATAAGGTACCGGATCCAGCGCAAGAAACTGATCCTGTTAAACGCGAAGGCATGATCCGTGCGCTGCAATATATGGGTTTGCAGGCCAATCAACCTATTGAATCAATTTATGTAGATCGCGTCTTTATCGGCTCTTGCACCAACTCGCGTATTGAAGATATCCGCGCAGCCGCAGAAGTGGTTAAAGGTCGCACTAAAGCGGCATCTGTAAAAGAAGCGATTGTGGTCCCAGGTTCCGGTGCTGTGAAGGCCCAAGCAGAAGCAGAAGGTTTGGATAAGATTTTTATCGCCGCCGGTTTGGAGTGGCGCGAGCCCGGTTGCTCAATGTGCTTGGCAATGAACGCGGATAAATTGGGTAACGGTGAGCATTGTGCTTCAACCTCAAACCGCAATTTTGAAGGTCGCCAAGGCTACGGTGGTCGCACTCACTTGGTGAGTCCCGCTATGGCTGCTGCTGCCGCGATTGCAGGTCATTTTGTTGATGTTCGCACGTTCAACTAAGCCATATTATTTAAGTAGGGAATCGTCATCCTCGCGTAGCGGGGATCCAGCTCTTGATTGTAGCTTTCTAACTGCTGGATCCCCGCTGGCGTGAGGATGACGACGCCCAGACAAATTACATCGTTCCTTATTATTTAATCAGGATACAGACATGAAAAGTTTTACAGTTTTAACTGGCATTGCCGCTCCTATGGATCGTGCGAATGTCGATACTGATATGATCATTCCGAAACAGTTTTTAAAATCCATTAAGCGTACAGGCTTTGGTAAAAACTTGTTTGATGAGTTGCGCTATTTGGATGAAGGCAAGCCAGACCAAAGTTGCGAAGGCCGGCCGATTAACACAGGATTTCCCTTAAATTTCCCACGCTACCAAGGCGCTACCATTTTATTGTCGCGTGAAAACTTTGGTTGTGGTTCAAGCCGTGAGCACGCGCCTTGGGCGTTGGACGATTACGGTTTCCGCAGCGTAATTGCTCCAAGTTTTGCGGATATTTTTTACAACAACTGTTTTAAAAATGGCTTGTTGCCGATTATTTTAAGTGAAGTAATCGTCGATCAGCTGTTTAAAGAAATGTACGCAACGGAGGGCTATCAATTAACAATCGATTTACAGGCGCAAGTTGTTAAAACCCCAAGTGGTGAAAGTTTTGCGTTTGAAGTTGATGAGTTCCGTAAACATTGCTTGTTGAATGGATTGGACGATATAGGGTTAACCCTCGAACACGCCGATGCAATTCGTGCGTACGAAGCTAAAAAACGCGTCGAGAGCCCTTGGCTGTTTGATGTGGTGAAAAATTAAATTTTAAAGCTCGTACGAAGGAGCAGCATGTCGCAACCTGGGTTATGAGTGTTGGTTCCGCCGTTGGAAAAGTGAAAAAAGTTAAGGCTGACTTCAGCTTTGTCAAAGGTGTAACCAAAACCCACTCGGTCGGCAAATTGCAAATTTGAACCCATGTTGTGATAAGCCGCCCAGTCAGTGTCTGAGAGGTAAGCTACACCAGCGCTAATTTCAAAAAATGTCTTTTGATCGAATTTTTTAAATTGATAATGAAAAACGGGCGCAGCAGTAATATCGTTAATATCGCCCAAGCTGGTTTGGTTAAGTCCAATACTTGTTTCCAAGCGAATGCTGCTTTGAGAGCTGATGTAATCTTTGAGTAAGTCGGTATCCCAAGATAAACCAGCGCGGTAGCTGCTAAGGGGATCCACGTGGTAAGACGGGCGAGAAAGGCTACCAACAGAAATATCGATTCGATCAACAGCGTGGGCCAAGCTAGAGCTAAGAGCGGAAAAGCAAACAAGCGCAATAACAATCTGACGCATAAAACATGTTCCGAACAAATGCCAAGAAAATTTTCGTTGGCTCTGATGGGTGAGGTCTGTTGTTTTATTATGTTTGCCAGAGTAATTGGGTGTAGGTTTTCGTAGAAGTGAGAAATGTCATGCGTTCTTTGTGAAAAATGCATGTTCAAAAATTTTTTGAATAGGAGAGACTTGTGGGTAAGCATATTTTAATTCTGGAAGGCGATGGTATTGGTCCAGAAATCGTGCGCGAAGCGCGCAAAGTGTTGGATGTGGTCAACACTAAGTTCAATTTGGGTTTGACTTTTGAAAATGAACTTATGGGCGGTTGTGCAATCGACGTTCACGGTGTTCCTCTGGCAGATTCAACCCTTGAGCGCGCACGCCAAGCTGACGCTATTTTGTTAGGCGCTGTTGGTGGACCTAAGTGGGATAAATTGGATCGCTCTATTCGCCCCGAAAAAGGTTTGTTAAAAATTCGTTCGCAATTGGGCTTATACGCCAATTTGCGCCCAGCGCTTTTGTACCCGCAATTAGTCGACGCGTCTTCGCTAAAACCAGAAGTGGTTTCCGGTTTGGATATTTTGATTGTGCGTGAGCTGGCTGGTGGAATTTACTTCGGCGAGCCACGGGGCATTCGCGTGTTAGAAAACGGCGAGCGCGAGGGTTATAACACTTACAAGTATTCCGAAAGTGAAATTATTCGCATAGGCCGCACGGCATTCGAAATGGCACGTAAACGCAATCGCAAAGTCTGCTCTGTCGATAAGGCGAACGTATTGGAAGCGACCATGCTGTGGCGCGAGGTGATGGATAGATTGCATAAAGAGTATCCCGACGTAGAGTTGTCGCATATGTACGTGGATAACGCGGCTATGCAGTTGGTGCGTGCGCCAAAACAATTTGATGTGCTGGTGACCGGCAATATGTTTGGCGATATTTTGTCTGACGCTGCCGCCATGTTAACCGGATCAATCGGCATGCTTCCTTCAGCATCTTTAGATAAAGATGGTCGTGGTATGTACGAACCTTGTCACGGTTCTGCGCCAGACATCGCTGGTCTCGGTATAGCGAACCCGCTCGCGACAATTTTGTCGGTGTCTATGATGTTGCGTTATTCCTTAGGCTATCCAGCGGTTGCAGACGCTATTGAAGTTGCTGTTGGCAAAGTATTGGATCAAGGTTTCCGTACGGCGGACATTTATACTGACGGCACTAAAAAGGTTTCCACCGCAGAGATGGGTGATGCAGTGGTCGCGGCCTTGCAATAATGTGCACTTTTTGCGCGAAGACATAAGCAATCTTCGGTGGAAACCATTATTATTTCGCCGTTGAGGCTGATAAGCATAGGCATTTTTTCGTAAGCAGATTTTTAAGAGAGAATTGAAATGAAAGTAGGTTTTGTTGGTTGGCGCGGTATGGTGGGCTCCGTTCTTATGGAGCGTATGCAAGCAGAGAATGATTTTGCGAACATCGAGCCCGTATTTTTCACCACATCTAATGTCGGTGGCGCTGCTCCAGCGGTGGCCAGTGGTTTGCCTGCGTTGAAAGATGCCTATTCAGTTGACGATTTAAAACAGCTGGATGCGATCGTGACTTGTCAGGGCGGCGATTACACCAACGAAATTTTCCCTAAATTGCGCGCAGCCGGCTGGAACGGCTACTGGATTGATGCGGCATCAAGTCTACGTATGGCGAAAGATGCGATTATCGTGCTCGATCCGGTAAACCTTGATGTGATTAAAGACGGGATCGCTAAAGGCGTTAAAAACTACATTGGCGGTAACTGTACTGTGAGCTTGATGCTCATGGGCTTAGGCGGCTTGTTCCATGCTGGTTTGGTGGAGTGGGTTTCTTCCATGACTTATCAAGCTGCCTCAGGTGCTGGCGCGCAAAATATGCGTGAACTGATTTCGCAAATGGGGTCTTTGCATGCGTCTGTGGCTGACAAATTGGCTGATCCAAAGTCTGCCATCCTTGAAATCGACCGCATTATCGCTGAAACCATGCGTGGCGATGAGTTGCCTAAAGCTAACTTCGGCCATCCTTTGGCGGGTAGCTTGTTGCCTTATATCGACAAACAATGGGAAACCGGTCAATCCAAAGAAGAATGGAAAGGCCAGGCTGAAACCAACAAAATCCTCGGCCGCGATGGCAACCCAATTCCGGTAGATGGTCTGTGTGTGAGAATCGGCGCCATGCGTTGTCACTCGCAGGCGTTGACCATCAAACTCAATAAAGATGTACCCATCACAGATATTGAAGCTTTGATTGCGAATGCGAATCCATGGGCTAAAGTTGTACCAAATGATCGCGAAAGCAGTTTACGCGATCTGACCCCTACTAAGGTTACAGGTACTTTGAGCATCCCAGTTGGACGTCTGCGTAAGATGAACATGGGCCCACAATACCTGTCAGCCTTCACCGTAGGGGACCAATTATTGTGGGGAGCCGCTGAGCCTTTGCGCCGTATGCTGAAAGTGCTCAAAGAGGTTTAATCCTCAACTTAAAGAATCGCTTTAAGTACCCCCAATAATCTACCGATTATTGGGGGTTTTTTATTTGGAAAGCTTGTTTCCGACTCTGTTTAGCTGGAATTGCCTATCCAAAGTTTACTTTTTTACCCAAAAGCGCTGAAAAATGTGCAAAAAGTCCGTTCTGGCGAGCTTCCGGAAGGGGCGAAGTGTTGATAAAAACCTATTTATAATGAATACTTACGACAGATAGTGAATATTTATTCGAGGTTTTGCAGTACCCGCATACAACATCCGGTTTAGGGCTTAACCCTTCAATCTGGCAACTTAAGCCAGAATTTCTGTTAAGTCGCGCTGCTGGAAGATAATAAAGGATCACCCTATGCATCTTCGTAAATTGGTATTAGCCTGTGGATTCGCTTCTTTTGCACTGTCGAATTATGCCAGCGCATTGGGACTGGGTGAGGTTAAGCTAAAGTCCACGCTCAACCAACCGCTCAGCGCCGAAGTTCAGTTATTGGATACCAAAGGCTTATCCCCAGAACAAATTATTGTAGGTTTGGCCTCGTCTTCCGAGTTCGAGCGTAATGGATTGGATTTTGTTCATTTCTACACAGAATTCAAATTCGAAGTTGCTCTGGATAACCCCAGCGGCCCCATAGTCCGCATTACCTCACGTAATCCCGTCCGCGAACCCTACTTGAACTTCTTGGTAGAGGCCAAATGGACATCTGGTCGCTTATTGCGCGAATACACACTGTTAATGGATTTGCCGACATACGATGATGCTGCTCCTGCGGCAGTCCAAGCAGCTAAAGCTGCACCGGCAAAGCCATCTGCTGCTCCCGAAAAAAAGTCTGAAGTAACCGCACCCGTCACCCAATCTCCAGCAGCTCAGGCGGCCGACACAGAAGCTAAGCCGGATATCATTGCCGAGCAAGATCAGACTGCAAAAAAGTCTAAGTCGTCGTCTGGCACCTACGGCCCAGTAGGTGACAAGGATACCTTGTGGGAAATTGCCTTGGCCGTGCGCCCTGATTCGAGCGCCAGCGTTCATCAAACTATGCTGGCGTTACAGCGCTTGAACCCCGATGCGTTCATTCGCGGCAATATCAATCTTCTCAAAAAAGGCCAAGTACTCCGCGTACCTGATGCCACCGAAATCTCCAGCGTCTCCCAATCTGATGCGGTGAGACAGTTCAACGCACAATCCGCTGACTGGTCGGGCAACTCTGCCGTGCCGGCAGATTCTGCTATGGGTGCGCAGTTGGATGCGTCGCGCCGTACCAATACCGAGCGCGCCAAATCAGAAGCTGTAACTGGCCGGGTAAGAGTGGAAGCGCCAACCTCCAAGCAAAAGTCTGCGGACGGGCAGGGTAGCGGTGCCAACAAAGGTTCTGGTAAAGCACTAGAGTCAGAATTGGCTTCGACGATGGAAGAGCTTGAGCGCGCCAAGTCCGAAAAAACTGAATTATCATCACGTGTGCATGATTTGGAAGAGCAAGTCAAAACCATGCAGCGTTTGGTGGATGTCAGCAACGAAAAACTACGCGCATTACAACTGAATTCAGGTAAACAACCCGCAGACCAAAAAGCGGCGGAAGCAAAACCTTCCGATGCTAAACCAGCAGAAACGCCCGCAGCTAAAGTAGAGGCTTCATCTGTGGCCGCAACTACAGAGCCTGCGGCCCAAACAGCATCGAGTGCAGTAGCTTCGGCACCTGCGCCTAAAAAGCCGGTTGCTAAACCAAAACCGGCTCCTGCTCCTGTCCCAGAAAAAACATTGGTAGATCAAGTATTTGATAACATTTTGTGGGTTGGTTTAGGTGCTGCGGCGTTGTTAGGCGCTGGTGGTTTCGCGTTGGCGCGTCGCCGCAAAGAGCAGGCGGAAGCCGAGCAACGCAGCTCATTTAATAATGAATTTGAATCAGATGAGCCGAGCTTTGCTGCATTTAATCAAGCCAGTGATGAGCAATCACATACAGAGCCCGCTGCTGACGAATTAGCGTTGTTGGATGAAGAAGATACAACAGCCGTAGCGGAAACCGGCGATGTTGTTGGTGAAGCCGATATTTACATTGCTTACGGTAAGTTTGATCAGGCGGAAGAAATGTTGCTCAACGGTCTCGCGAAAGACCCAGGCTCAGCTGACATTCGCTTGAAGCTCTTGGAAGTTTATTCGCAAACCCAAAACGCTCCTGAGTTTGATAAGCACTACGCCGTCTTACTGCCACTCGCTGGTGGTTTGGCGTTGAGTCGTGCAAAAGAATTGCGTTCAAATATTCCCGGTATTGGCGAATTTGATTCATCTACAGCTCAGGCGGATGAGCAACTTGATCACAGCACTGATTTTAATTTGGATGATTTGGATCTTGACTCTGAACCAGTCCCAGCCGAGCAAGCCGCGGCAAGCCAAGCTGAGTCCGACGATTTTGCGTTTGATCTTGATTTAGATGATCTTGACGAGCCGCAATCCGAACCCACTTCAGTGAGCGCTGCAAATAACCTTGCTGACATGGATGACGACTTCGCACTGGATTTCGATTTAGATGATGCGCCTGCCGTTCAAGGTGAGGCGGATGATCTCTCTGATATGTCTTTGGCCTTGGATGACTTAGAGCACGATTCTCTACCCCAAGATGTTGAAGTGTCCAAGCGCAGCGAAGATGACTTTAGTTTTGATTTCAGTGATTTAGACAACGAGCCAAGTTCGCTTGCACAAGAAGCTAACAACATCAAATCTCCTGAGTTTAATGAAGGTGACTTGCTTGCCGACGATTTCAACTTGGAAATGGATGTTGATAAGGTTGATTTGGCTGCACTCGATAGTGAAATGGCGAGCCTCGATGCTGAATTCGACATGTTAGATGATGAAGTTCCAGCTTCTGCATCTTCCAGTCAAATCGTTGAACAAGAGTTTGCGAGCTTGGATGAAGATGAATTTAAGCTCGATGATATCGACAGTGATTTGGCTGACCTGAATACGGGCTTCGAAGGAACCGCAGCAGCACCTGTACCTGCTGAGTTGGATTCTGCGTTAGACGATAGCGAGTTTTCATGGGAAGACGATGAGCTAGAACTGGAAGAACCTGGCTCTCACTCATCTGTTGCAGCTCAAGAGTTTGCCGAAGATGACTTAAGTGTTGAAGATGATGATAGCTTTGATATAGATGCTCCGGTAGAGCTTGCAGGTGAAGCCGGCCTAGACGACTTGGATCTTGCATTATCAGAATCTGACGCAGATGGTGAAAGTATCGAGCTTGATGAGAATTCATTTGCTGAGCTCGATAACGAATTGGGTGAGCTTGAGAATAATCAAGCCAGTGATTTCAGCATGGATGACAGCTTCGCAGAAGACTTGTCTGTTGAGGAAGACTTCTCTCTCGAAGATGAAGCCCCCGTTACGCAAGAAGAGCTTGCTCAGTTAGATAACATCGATGAAGAAGCCGTTGAAGAAGTTGCTCAAGAGAATCTTGTAGAAGACTTGTCTGATGACGACGTGTTCGAACAAGCTTTGTCGGATTTCTCTGCAGAAAGTTTGGCGATGGACGATGCTTCTGATATGTCCGATGACGACATGGACTCTGAGTTGGATTTCATGGCTGATGCTGACGAAGCAGCAACTAAATTAGATTTGGCACGCGCTTATATGGATATGGGCGATAACGAAGGTGCTCGCGATATTTTGGCAGAAGTTGCGCATGAAGGTAACGAGCAACAACGGCAAGAAGCTGTGGATTTGTTGAGTCGTATCGACGCATAAGATAGGCTAGCCAACAAAGCCTTGCATGGGCCCTTGAAATAAGAGGAGCTATGCAAGGCTTTGTTGTTTCTGGCGTACAGGTTTTTTATGAGCGAAAATTTTATCCCCAAAAGTAAAGCCTACTCCCGCAATGGTGAGGTAGTGGGCGACACTGACTGGCCGGAAGGCATGCAACGTGTTGCCTTGGCGATTGAATACAAGGGTACAGACTTTCACGGTTTTCAAACCCAGCCTAATGGAGTGAAAACTGTGCAGCAGGCTTTGGAAAAAGCACTTTCAAAAGTGGCTGATGAACCCATTACATTAGTGTGCGCTGGCCGCACTGATGCTGGCGTGCACGCAACTAACCAAGTTATTCATTTCGATACCCTCGCCAAGCGTTTGCCCAAGGCGTGGGTCATGGGTACGCGCCCTCATTTGCCTGATTCGGTCAGTGTTAAATGGGCGCACGATGTTTCTCCCAATTTTCATGCGCGGTTCAGTGCATTAAACCGCACTTACCGTTATTTAATTTCGGATGCGAAAACGTCGTCCGCGCTATTGCATGACCAAATCACTTGGTCATCCCGGCCTCTGGATATTGAAAAAATGCGTAAGGGCGCTGCACATCTGGTAGGTAGGCATGATTTCACGTCTTTCCGAGCGACCCAATGCCAAGCAAAAAGCCCGGTGCGCCAGATTCACTACCTGCACATCATCCGTCGTGGTGATTTAATCGTAATAGAGGTTCAGGCCAACGCCTTTTTGCACCACATGGTGCGCAACATGGTAGGGGTTCTGATGGCGGTGGGTGCGGGTGACAAGCCAGCCAGTTGGGTAGGTGAGGTTCTCGCTGCAAAAGATCGTAGTGCAGGAGGTGTCACCTCGCGTCCTTTTGGGTTGTATCTGGTCTCGGTGGATTTTCCGCCCGAGTTTGATCTCCCTAAATTACTACCCGGCCCTTTGTTTTTGCCGGAGCCGGTGGGCGGATTTGCTGATCACGCTGACAGCTAAATTTCTCAATATTCCCAGATCAATTTGCCCATGAAGACTGCAATTTGCGGTTTTTCGATGGCAATTCTGGTACTATCGCCGCCTTATTTAAAGTCAGTTAGGGCAAAGTTGAGTAGCCGGTGAATAGAGTTCGCGTGAAAATCTGTGGCATCACATCAGTTGTTGATGCACAAACGGCAGTGAACGCTGGCGCAGATGCGATTGGCTTGGTGTTTTATGCACCTAGTCCTCGTGCGGTGTCCATTGTGCAAGCTCAGGAAATAGCAGCTTCGGTTGGCCCTTTCGTAACAGTGGTTGGGCTATTTGTAAATTCTGATGAGTCCTACGTAAATGATGTTTTAGCGAATGTTGGACTACATCTATTGCAATTTCATGGCGATGAATCGCCCGAATTCTGCGAACAGTTTTATCGGCCTTATATGAAAGCAATTCGGATGCGCCCAGAGCTGGATTTGGTCGATACATTTGAAAAATACGCGAGTGCAACCGCCATTCTGCTCGACGCCTATCGCCCAGGTGTCCCCGGCGGAACAGGAGAAACCTTTGATTGGCAGCGTGTTCCCGCACAATCATCTCGCCCTATTGTATTAGCGGGCGGGCTGACGCCCGAAAATGTTGCTTTAGCTATTCAATCTACGCAGGTTTACGGCGTCGATGTGAGTGGTGGTGTGGAGTCTGCACCCGGCAAAAAAGATCCTCAAAAAGTTGAACAATTTATTTTTAACGCCAGGCATGCCTAGGTGACGCGTGCAGTTTTCTTTTAGGAAGATTTGCGCTTAACCAGACAGAATTTGCTACTTAAGAAGGTGATAAAACAGTGAGCGATATTGATTACGGTAGTTTCCCCAATGCTGCAGGCCATTTTGGCCCCTACGGCGGTCGATTTGTGTCTGAAACCTTGGTTCATGCTCTTGATGAACTCGAATCTATTTACTTCAGCTTGAAAGACGATCCTTCCTTCCAAGCTGAGTTTGATAAGGATATGGCCCATTATGTTGGCCGTCCGTCACCTTTATATTTGGCAGAGCGCTGGACCCGTGAGTTGGGCGGTGCGCAAATTTTCCTTAAGCGTGAAGACCTTAACCACACAGGTGCCCACAAAGTAAACAACACTATCGGCCAAGCGCTTTTGGCGAAATTTACTGGCAAAAGTCGTGTAATTGCTGAAACCGGCGCAGGCCAGCATGGCGTAGCAACAGCAACAGTTGCTGCTCGCTTGGGTTTGAAATGCCGCGTTTATATGGGCTTGGACGATATTAAACGTCAAACGCTTAACGTCTACCGCATGAAATTGCTCGGCGCAGAAGTGTTCCCCGTTACGTCTGGCTCTCGCACTCTGAAAGATGCGATGAACGAAGCTATGCGCGATTGGGCAACTAACGTGGACGATACCTTTTACATTATTGGTACGGCTGCAGGCCCGCATCCCTACCCACAACTAGTGCGTGATTTCCAATCGATTATCGGTCGCGAAGCGCGCCGTCAATGCTTGGCGCAAGCGGGTAAGTTGCCCGATGCATTGGTCGCTTGCGTCGGCGGCGGTTCTAACGCTATTGGTCTGTTCCACCCGTTCCTTGCGGATAAATCTGTGGCTATGTACGGCGTTGAGGCGGGCGGTTTGGGTATTGAAACAGGTAAGCACGCTGCGCCTCTCAGCAAAGGTATTCCAGGTGTCCTGCACGGAAATCGTACCTATTTGATGGAAGACGAAAACGGCCAAATTATTGAAACCCATTCTGTATCCGCTGGTTTGGATTACCCCGGTGTTGGCCCTGAGCATTCGTGGTTGAAAGATATTGGTCGTGTGAATTACGTGGCGACTAATGATGACGAAGCTCTGGCCGCTTTCCGCAAATTAACACTTACCGAAGGTATCATGCCTGCGCTGGAGTCCAGCCATGCAATCGCCTACGCGGAGAAGCTAGCGCCAACCATGAGCAAAGACCAAATTATCATCGTCAACCTTTCTGGTCGTGGCGATAAAGATATTCATACTGTTGCTGCCCTCGACGGCATTACCGTTTAGCCATACGCAGAAAACAGAACAGGAACATAAGTGATGAGTCGTATTCAACAACGTGTGGCTGAAGCAAAATCGGCCGGAAAAAAACTTTTGGTCGCCTACATTGTCAATGGTGATCCACAACCCGAAGTTACTCTGCCAACCATGCATGAAATGGTCGCTAAAGGTGTGGATGTGATTGAGTTGGGCGTACCTTTTTCTGATCCAATGGCAGAAGGTCCTGTGATTCAAAAAGGCCATGAACGTGCTTTGGTGCATCACACCAGTCTTAAAGGTTCGTTGGAATTGGTAAAAGAATTCCGCAAAACAAACAGCATTACGCCAGTGATTTTGATGGGTTATGCAAATCCGGTTGAGCGCTTTGGTTATCAAGCTTTTGCAACCGCTGCGGCAGAAGCGGGTGTCGATGGATTGCTGACCGTAGATTTGCCGCCAGAAGAAGTGGTGATTTTAAAAGACGCTTTGGATGCGGTAGGTTTAGATAATATTTTCTTGCTTGCGCCCACCACGACAGTTGAGCGTGCGCGCAAAATTGCAGAGCATGCAAGCGGCTTTTTGTATTACGTTTCATTGAAAGGTGTGACTGGTGCAGGTCATTTGGATGTGGACGATGTGAAATCCAAACTCGCCGCTTTCGGTGAATTAACGGATTTGCCCGTTTGTGTTGGCTTTGGTATCAAAGATGCTGCAACGGCTAAATCAGTTGCGCAATTGGCTGACGGTGTTGTGATCGGCAGCGTACTGGTTGATAAGATGGGTTCGCTTGAAGGTCAATCTCCATCGGTGATTGCTGGCGCCGTGGGTGAAATTATTGGTGGTATTCGTACCGCGATTGATTCGCTCTAAACAAACAAAAAGTTGGCAGTGACCTTACGGAAATCACTGCTAATAAGAACAACTGAGAAACCGTGAAAGAGGCGCAGCGCAGGATCGCATTAACAGCGATTTTCACAGGTTTCAGACAAACCAAAGAGATTTTACGATGAGTTGGTTAGAAAAAATTATCCCCGGCGTTGCAACACGATCTGAAGCTAAGCGCTCAAATAAAGTTCCTGAAGGTTTATGGGAAAAGTGTGTTAAATGCGATGCCGTTTTATACAAGCCGGAACTCGAAAAGAATTTTGATGTTTGCCCCAAGTGCGATCATCACATGCGTGTTCGTGCCCGCGCTCGTTTGGATATGTTTCTTGATCCACAAAATCGTAAAGAGTTGGCGGTTGAGGTTGAACCTATCGACCGTTTGAAATTTAAAGACATTAAAAAATACAAAGACCGTTTAACGGCTGCGCAAAAAGAAACCGGCGAAAAAGACGCATTGGTTGCTATGCGCGGTGAATTAAAAGGTATGCCTGTTGTTGCCGTGGCCTTTGAGTTCGCGTTTCACGGCGGCTCAATGGGTTATGTCGTAGGTGAAAAGTTTACTCGCGCCGCTACCATTGCGCTGCAAGAAAATATTCCGTTTGTGTGTTTTTCCGCAACCGGTGGTGCGCGCATGCAGGAAGCACTTATTTCTTTGATGCAAATGGCAAAAACATCTGCAGTGATTGAGCGCTTAAAAATGCAAGGTACGCCTTATATTTCGGTTATGACTGACCCTGTGTACGGTGGTGTGTCCGCAAGTTTGGCATTGCTGGGTGATTTGAACGTTGCGGAGCCGGGTGCTCGTGCTGGTTTTGCTGGCCCAGGTATTATTGAACAAACCATTCGCCAAAAATTACCCAAAGGCTTCCAGCGCGCCGAATTTTTGTTGGATCACGGATCTATTGATTTAATTATTCATCGTCGCGAAATGCGCGATAAGCTCGCCTCTCTCCTCGCCAAATTTACCCACAAACCTGTGCTGAATTAATTTCCCGCTCACATGAGATTTTCTTCATTAGCAGAGTGGTTGGGATGGCTTGAGCAAAGCCATCCCAAAGAAATTGATCTCGGATTAGATCGTATTCGCCAAGTCGCCGCGCGAATGGAGATGTTAAAACCCCGCGCAAAAGTGATCACTGTCGCGGGTACAAACGGTAAAGGTTCCTGTGTTACGGCAACAGCTGGGTTGTTACGAGCTGCAAATTTTAACGTAGGTGTTTATACCTCTCCGCATCTGTTGCATTACGCTGAACGCATCCAAATAAATGGCAAACCCATTGCGGATGAACTTATATGTGCTGCATTTGAAAAAATTTCCGATGCGTGTTGTGCGCCCGGCGAAGCCGCGATTAGCCTCACTTATTTTGAATATGGCACTCTGGCAGCGCTGGAGATTTTCAAACAACAGCAAGTAGATTTTTGGGTGTTAGAAGTAGGGCTGGGTGGGCGCCTTGACGCTGTTAATATCATCGATGCAGATGTTGCGGTTATTACGTCTATCGCTATAGATCACCAAGATTGGTTGGGCAATACGCGCGACGCAATCGGGCGCGAAAAGGCAGGCATTCTCCGCGAGCAACAGTTATTTGTGTGCGCAGATACAAATCCACCGCAAAGCATTTTAGACATTGCCACCCAGTTAAAAACGAAAGCTTACTTTATTGACCGCGAGTTTTCGTTTACGGAACACGAATCCAATTGGTCGTGGAAATGTAAAGCGGTGGGTGGCGAAAATGTTGAGTTGGACTTAATGCGTGCTCCGCATTTGCCTTTACCGAGTATGGCTGCTGCGTTGCAGGTTGCACGTTTGCTCGGTATCGAACTAACGCAACACAACATCGAACAAACTTTGTTGGATCTAGTATTACCGGGGCGTTTCCAGCACATTTCTTATCAAGGCCGCCAATTCATTTTGGATGTTGCACATAATCCTGCGGCTACTGAATATCTTGCTAAACGCTTAAATGCGCAGCCAGTCGCCGGAAAAACTTTTGCTCTAGTCGCCATGATGAGTGACAAAGATCGCGTTGCAAGCCTGCAAAATCTTTTAGGCTCAGTCGATGAGTGGTTTCTGTTGGATTTATCCGATATCCCGCGTGCGGCAAGTACACAAGCCTTGGGTGACAATTTGTTGTCTCTTAATGCTCAGGTTCAGCAATCGGGTGGTATAAGTCAGTTGATGTCGGCCGTTTTGGCCAAGGCGACGCCGCAAGATCGCGTTTTAGTATTTGGTTCTTTCTTTACCGTCGCTGCTGCGCTGGCGTATTTGCAGGCGAGCTCGCAAGCTTCTCGAGGTTTTCAGTGAGATACACATTAAAGCATCGGTTAATTGGTGCAGCTGTTTTGGCTGCGGTAGCAGTGCTTTTGCTGCCGAGTTTCTTTAAGGAAAAGAAAGATTATCAAGTTAGCACCAAATCACAGATCCCGGCACGCCCCAATTTAGTTGCTGAGGAGTTTAAACCGCCTCAGCCTGTTCCTAACATCGAGCCTGCACCCGCGCCTGAAACAATGTTTGCTCCTACTGAGCCTGTTGTTGAGCAGGCTGTTGCGACTGTATCTTCTGTCGCGGCCTCATCAGTTTCGTCTGCCGTGGTTTCGGGTGTGTCAGTTTCATCTGCAAAATCTATCGCCAGTCATGCGTCTTCTGTTTCGGCCATGCCGTTAAACCAGCAAGGCTTGCCCGATGCTTGGGTGGTGCAGGTTGGTAGTTTCACTACTAAAGAAGCGGCGAATAAATTGCGCGATGATTTACAGGCTGATGGTCAAAAGGCCTATGTTCGCACCACCCCCAGCAGCAGCGGCACCATCAGCCGTGTTTATATAGGTCCTAAATTGGATAAAAGCCAAGCCTTGGCGTTGAAAGAGCAAATGGATAAACGCCTGAAGGTAAAGTCTATGGTGATGCGATTCCAGCCTTGAGAATGGTTAATTCAGAAATACGAACGAGTCCTGCAAACTTGTGGTTAAAGAGCTGTTTGATAAAGGGCGGCTCTGTTAAAATGCGCGTCCTTAACGAAGCGGGGAACTCGGGCGCATGAATGGGGCAGATTGGGCCATTGTGATTGTTTTGACGCTATCTAGTGTTATCAGCCTCGTTCGCGGGTTTATTAAAGAAGCCTTGTCCCTTGTCATCTGGGTTGTTGCTTTGGTTTGCGCCAATGTATTCAGCCATCGTCTTGAAGAATTCCTTGTTAACACAATATCAACACCCTCGTTGCGTGCTATGGCAGCTTTTCTGCTGGTTTTCGTTGGGGTGTTGTTTTTGGGCGCCTTGATTAATTTTTTAATTGGCTTCATCGTCAAAGCCACTGGCTTATCCGGTACAGACCGTCTGATAGGTATGGTGTTTGGCTTTGCGCGCGGCGTGCTGCTGGTGATGATGTTTTTAATTTACGTGCCGAATTATGTGCCCGTAACCAAAGATTCCTGGTTTCAACAATCTCAACTCATTCCTTATTTTTCGCCTTATCAAGCGGTGGTTCAAAATGGGATTAACGGCATCACGTCGTGGGTGGTGAGTTTGTTGCGAAAGCCGGAGGCGACTTCCGTTTAGCAGACGGCAGAGTGTTCAAGATTTAATGTGTTTTAACTACGTTTTTTAATCCAGTTTTTTAAATAGGTGAGAAGTATGTGCGGCATTGTAGGTATTGTGGGTAAACGCGATGTCAACGTTCAATTGTATGATGCGCTAACCATACTCCAACACCGTGGTCAGGACGCTGCCGGTATTGTGACCTGTCAAGGTGGCCGCATGGCGCAGCAAAAAGCCAACGGTTTAGTGCAAGATGTGTTCAGAACTCGCCATATGCAGAGGCTAGTTGGCAATATGGGTATTGGTCACGTTCGTTACCCAACAGCAGGCAGTTCCGGCCCTGCGATGGCGCAACCGTTCTATGTGAACTCACCGTACGGGATTGCACTGGCTCACAACGGAAACCTTACCAATACCGAAAAACTGAGTGAAGATTTATTTGAAACCGATTTGCGTCATGTAAACACCGATTCTGATTCAGAGGTGTTGCTCAATGTGTTTGCGCATGAGCTTCAATTACAAGGCAAATTAAAACCAACACCTGACGATATTTTTAAAGCTATTGAAGGCGTCCATAACCGTATCACTGGCGGATACTCTGTTGTGTCTCTTGTGGCAGGTTACGGTTTGATTGCATTCCGCGATCCAAATGGTATTCGTCCTTTGGTTTACGGTTCGCGTGAAGGTGAAGCGGGCGTTGAATATATGGTGGCGTCAGAAAGCGTTGCGCTTGATGTGTTGGGCTTCCATTTAATTGACGACGTTGCGCCGGGCGAAGCAATTTACATTACAGAAGACGGGCAGTTGCATCGCCGCCAATGTGCAAAGCATTCACGTTTGGCTCCGTGTATTTTTGAACATGTTTATTTCGCTCGTCCTGATTCTATTATGGATGGTATTTCGGTTTACAAAGCACGCTTGCGTCAAGGCGAGAAATTGGCCGATAAAATTTTACGTGAAAGACCAGATCACGACATAGACGTTGTAATTCCTATTCCAGATTCAAGCCGTGTTGCGGGCCAAGCACTGGCGCAAAAATTGGGCGTGAAATTCCGCGAAGGTTTGGTAAAAAATCGCTACATCGGGCGTACCTTTATTATGCCCGGTCAACAGCAGCGCAAAAAATCGGTGCGTCAAAAATTAAATCCCATTGAATTGGAATTTAAAGGTAAGAATGTATTGTTAGTGGATGACTCCATTGTGCGCGGCACTACATGCCAACAAATTATTCAAATGGCTCGTGATGCAGGCGCCCGCAAGGTGTATTTTGCATCTGCCGCACCCGCAGTGAAATATCCAAATGTTTACGGTATTGATATGCCGACCACCTCCGAATTAATTGCGCACGGTCGTACCGATGAAGAAGTCTGTAAAGAAATTGGCGCAGACTGGCTCATTTACCAAGATCTTACCGATTTGATTGCAGCGTCTACCGAAGGTAACAGCAAAGTTACTGAGTTCGACTGCGCGGTATTTACCGGGGAATATATTGGGGGGGATGTAAGTCAGGAATATTTAGACAAGCTTGCTGCGGCTCGCAATGATTCAGCAAAAGAAAATAAAAAAGCCGGAAAGGCAGAGTCACCAATGGGCTTGCATAACGGCGGGGCTATGAGCTGACGTAAGCGCTACGTAAACAGAGGGTGCGCTTGCGAGTCAACGCTGAAGTCGCAACTATACGTGACCCTATTCGATACAGGTTTGAACGAATGGAACATATTGAACAAGAATTTTTAAAATATGATTTGGATACGCTTGCCATTCGAGCAGGTCAGGTTCGTACTCATGAGGGTGAACACAGCGAAGCCTTGTTTCTAACATCGAGTTATGTGTTTGGTAGTGCTCAAGAAGCAGCTGATCGATTTTCTGGTGCACAAGCAGGCAATGTTTATTCTCGCTACACCAATCCTACAGTGCGTGCATTTGAGGAGCGTATAGCAGCGCTTGAAGGTGCGGAATCTGCTGTGGGTACCTCTTCAGGCATGGCCGCCATTCTCAGTACCTGTATTGCGTTGCTGAAGGCGGGTGATCACATCGTTTGTTCGCGCAGCGTGTTTGGTACAACCACTGTTCTTTTCACCAAGTTTTTACAGAAGTTCGGTGTAGCTACAACATTTGTTGCACCAACAGATTACGCCGCATGGGAAGCCGCATTTACTCCTGCAACAAAATTGGTTTTTGTTGAAACACCATCAAATCCACTTTGCGACGTTGTTGATATCAAGCGCCTTGCCGATATCGCTCATGCGCGAAATGCACTGCTCGTTGTTGATAACTGTTTTTGTACGCCAGCTTTACAGCGTCCGTTGGAATTTGGTGCGGATCTGATTGTGCATTCAGCAACAAAATATATTGATGGGCAGGGGCGTTGCCTCGGTGGTGTTGTTGCAGGCCCCAAAGTGCTAGTGGATGAAGTGCTCGGTTTTATTCGTAGTGCTGGCCCAAGTTTAAGCCCCTTTAACGCATGGGTGTTTTTAAAAGGATTGGAGACTTTGCGTTTGCGCATGGAAGCACATTCACGCAACGCGCTTGAGCTTGCACAATGGCTGCACGCGCACCCTAAGGTAGAAAAAGTATTTTATGCGGGCCTAGCATCACACCTAGGGCACGAACTTGCAGCAAAACAACAATCCGCGTTTGGTGGCGTTTTATCGTTCCGTGTGAAAGGCGAGCGTGAAGCCGCTTGGAAGGTTATTGATGCGACTCGAATTATGTCGCTAACGGCTAATTTAGGTGATACAAAAACCACCATCGTTCATCCCGCAACAACTACTCACGGCCGCTTAACCCCAGAACAAAAAGCCGAAGCAGGCATTACTGAAAACTTAATTAGAATTTCGGTTGGTTTAGAATCTGTTAAAGATTTAATTGCAGATCTCGAGCGTGGGCTAAACGTGCTTTAATGCAAAGTCACCCAGTGTGCGGTTCCTGGGTGACGATCTTTTCTCGATGTTCCTTACATAAATATAAAAGGATTCGCTGTGAGAAAATTTATTGAAACCTTAGTGAACGAAATTGGCCGTGTTCTCTTGGGCAAAGAAGAAAAAATAAAAATTGCATTGGCATGCCTGCTAGCAGATGGACATCTCCTGATTGAAGATTTACCCGGTATGGGTAAAACAACACTTTCTCATGCGCTCGCCGAAGTCTTAGGATTGAGTTACAACCGTGTTCAATTCACCAGCGACATGTTGCCCGCGGATATTTTGGGCTTGTCTATTTTTGATCCCCAGCAGCAAAAATTTACCTTTCACAAAGGCGCAATTTTTACTCAGGTTTTATTGGCTGACGAAATTAATCGCACTACGCCTAAAACTCAAAGTGCATTGCTCGAAGCTATGGAAGAGCGCCAAGTAACTAACGAGGGAAAAACGTACGAACTACCGCAACCGTTTTTTGTGATTGCAACACAAAACCCCATGTCTCAAATGGGAACTTACCCCTTGCCTGAGTCGCAATTAGATCGATTCTTGATGAGAATTAGTTTGGGGTACCCCGATGCAGAAACTGAAAAGCTACTTTTTAAAGTTGGAGACCCACGCGACCAATTGGCGCAACTGCGTGTGTGCTTAACGCCGGATAAAATTCCAGAGATCAGGCGTGTGATTAGCGCTGTGAAAGTATCTGATAGTTTAGTGGATTACGTGCAGCGTTTGGTGCAACACACGCGTACAACAGACGATGTGCTTGTCGGTCTTTCTCCGCGCGGTGCTATGGCTTTAATCAAGGCAGCCAAGACATGGGCTTTCATGCACGAGCGTGCCTACGTTGTTCCAGAAGATGTGCAATATTTATTTTCGGCTGTTGTTGCGCACCGCTTGGTGACAAAAAATAATTCTACCCAGAATATGGCTCAAGATGTTCTGATTAAAAAAATTCTATCGGCGGTACCGGTAGTGCTAAATTAAGTTCGTTCCATTTTTTTTGGTTTATTGTCCAGCCAATTTGCACAGGGATTTTCTCTTGTTCAAGATACAGCAATATTTTCAACGCTGGATGAGTAAACGGTCGCCTCGGGCGAATCACGTTGTTCTTAAACATCGCACCATTTATGTTTTCCCTAGTAAGCAAGGCGTTGCCTTTTTAGTATTAATTGTCCTTATTTGGGTGCTCGGTACTAATTACCAAAACAATTTAATCCTTGGGTTGTCATTTTTCTTAACCAGCATCATGCTGGTGTCCGTAATACACGCCTTTCGAAATCTCTTAGGTTTAACTTTTACACCGGCGGCAGTTCAATATTCGAAAGTAGGTGATGTTGCTGCGTTCGACATTGAAATCACTTCATCTTTTAAAAATGATTATCATGGCCTTATGCTGCAAGCTGACGATGAGTTTGAAGCTGTTCGTGCGGATGTGCGTTCAGGTAAAACAACAGCAGTTCGCTTGAATGCTTATGCGCGCCACCGTGGCTGGTTGAAGTTGCCGCGTATTATTTTAAAAAGCTACTTTCCGTTGGGCTTAATTCGCGCATGGGCTTATATAGATCTTGATCATCGAGCACTCATTTTCCCAAGGCCTGTCGCTTGCGATTTGCCTCCTTTGGGCGTGGGGCAGGGTGAGGAGGGGAGATTTGTGTCTCGGCAATCTGGTGATGAATTTCAAGGTTTTCAGAGTTATCAGCCTGGTGCGCCTTTATCGCAAATTTCATGGAAGCATTATGCTCGCGGTGCGGGTTTGCATCTTAAAGATTATCGTGCTTTGCAAAGTGAACATTTTTGGTTGGATTGGCAAGCAGTTAATGTGATCGATACTGAATTGGCCTTATCGAATTTAAGTTATTGGGTTAATTATTTTGCAGAAAGCAATCTGGAATTTGGTTTACGTTTGCCACATGTGCTCATTGAGCGTGGAGGAGGCGATGTTCATCGCTTAAACGCATTAACTGCATTAGCGCTATTTGGTTGGGTGCAGAAGGATTAACATGCTTAAGAAATCTCCTTCCATAGAGCAGCCCATATCACGCATAAGCCTAGCATGGCTTTTGTGCGTGCAGATTTTTATTGTGGCCCCTCATTTTGTGAGTATACCGACATGGATTGCATTGGTGTGGATCTTCATTGCATTGTGGCGATGGCGAATTTTTCAGGGCGCAGTGAATTATCCTGGCAAGTTGCAGAAAACGATATTGGTATTCTTGTGCTGTGCCGGTTTATTTTTTAGTTTGGGTTCTGGGTTTAAGTTTGAATCCATGGTGAGTTTACTCATCATAGGTTTCACGTTGAAGTTGCTTGAATTAAAAAATCAAAAGGATTTTGTTCTGCTCATTTTCATTGGATTTTTTATTTTGGCAGCGCAGTTTATTGAGTTTAATCATTTTTTAGCTGCATTTTACGGATTTGGCTGCTTAGTTCTTTTATGTTCAACTTTGATGCAACTCTACCGAAATTCCGAGAAGAAAAGTCTGTGGAAAAATGTTCGCCCAAGCGTGGGGATATTGCTTCAGGCCATACCATTTATGATTCTATTATTCATTGTTATGCCTCGACTGGGGTCTTTTTGGGCTGTGCCGGCTCCCATGCAAGCAAAAACGGGTATGAGCGATTCCATGTCTCCAGGCGATTTCACTGAGTTAATGGAGTCGAACGAGTTAGCCTTTCGTGTGAGGTTTTCATCTGATCTTCCCGCTCGAGAAAAGCTGTATTGGCGCAGTCTTGTTTTCTCTGCTTTTGACGGTAGAAAGTGGTCGCAAAGTCGAGAACAGAAATCTGAACATTATTTTAATCAAGGCGGCAGTAACGTGCGCTCCCACTTGGAGTACAAAGGCGGCGATGTTGAGTATGAGGTAATTACAGAAGCAAGCATGCAGCCGTGGCTTTACAGCTTGGCAGCTCCTAAAGCTTGGCCAAATAAAATTGCATTTTCTCGGGATCTTAACTTGCGTGCTTACGTCCCCGTCACTGAACGCATGAACTATCAGGTTGTTTCGTCACTTAACTATCAATTAAATACTGTGAATGCTGATGAGCTTACGCAAAATCTTCAGTTGCCGAAGAGCGGAAATTTTAAAACGCGTGATCGTGCGAAGGAGTGGTTCGAGGAAACAGGGAGTACAGAAAAGCTAATTGCAAAACTGTTTGATTACTATCGTCAAAGCTTTTTTTATACCCTCAAGCCTCCACCACTTGGTGATGATTCCGTTGATGACTTTTTATGGAATACTCGCCAAGGTTTTTGTGAACATTTTTCAAGTAGCTTTGTATTCTTTTTGCGTGCTGCAGCTATTCCTGCTCGAGTAGTGGTGGGATATCAAGGTGGCGATATTAATTCAATCGATAACTCCCTTTCGGTTAGGCAGCGCGATGCTCACGCGTGGGCGGAGGTTTGGATAGAGGGGCGTGGTTGGGTGATGTTTGATCCAACAGGCGCAGTTGCACCGGAGCGTGTCCAGCGCGGAATTGAGCAATCCTTGTCTGCTACTGATCGCCAGCTATTAGCCAAGCCCTTTGGATCGTCATTTAAATTGTTGTTGCGTGCGCGTGAGCAATGGGATGCGATAAACCTGACGTGGACGCAATGGGTTATGAACTACGATTCATCCACGCAAACCTCCGTGTTGGAACGGCTTTTAGGAGAAGTCACGCCTATCCGGATAGCGCTTATGGTTGGGTTAATCGGAGGTGCGTTTGTGACGTTCCTTATTTTCATCTCACAAGCACCAAAAAGGGAATTACCAGAAGCTTCGCTAATGTATTTGGCGCTTTGCAGAAAGTTAAAGCGCGCAGGCTTTACTCCATCGCCCATTGAAACTCCCCGAGGGTTTGTGAATCGAGTCATTGCTAACAAGCCCAATTTGTCCGAACCCCTTGCCAAACTTGTCGATCTTTATGAGTGCTGGGTTTATGGTGAGGATGATAGCGCGAGGGTCTCATTTATTAAGTTGTTGAAGCAATTTAAGGCTTAAAATCTAAAAATGTTTCAAATCTGTGCCAAGCGTATATCTTGTGATTCAAAATGGTGCAAAAAAAATTAATTGCGAGACGGTCTTTTTTATTAAGCTATTGAAAATTAAAAGAATAAATTAATGGTATGGTTTGTGCTGTCGCCTCATGCCTGCTAAACAATTTACTTTTTGTGCCCAAAAATGGGTTAATAAAAACTAAATAAAAGCAAATTTAATCCTCATTTAGACTTATTTGGCACTGCTTCTCTGGCCAGTGAATCAATATGGGGCAGTTCGTCACTCTATAAAGCTCACAGTAAGCCTGAGCAAGAATCATAAGGTGTGATTATGAAGAAGATCATTCACTCAACTTTTGTAGCAGTCGTTGCGGCATTACTAAGCCAAATGGCTATGGCAGACGCAGCCCCGGTTGTTATTAACAACGCAAACACGGCGTGGATGCTAACGGCAAGCGCCTTGGTGTTATTTATGACGTTGCCGGGGCTTGCATTGTTTTACGCGGGCTTGGTGCGCGTGAAAAATGTTCTTTCCGTACTAATGCAATGTTTCGCGATCGCGGCGGTTGCATCTTTGCTTTGGGTTATAGTCGGTTACAGCCTAGCGTTTGGCCCCGGTAACGAATATATCGGCGATTTCAGCAAGGTTTTCCTAGCGTCTATTAAGAAGGACGATTTGTGGGGCGATATACCTGAAACACTTTTTGCTATGTATCAAATGACTTTTGCGGTGATTACTCCTGCTCTGATCGTTGGTGCTTATGCTGAGCGGTTAAAGTTCTCCGCAATGCTGATTTTTTCCTCACTTTGGCTTTTGCTGTGCTACGTGCCGGTATGTCACTGGGTATGGAGCAGCTCGGGCTGGTTGTTCAAAATGGGTTTGCTCGATTTTGCTGGCGGTACTGTGGTGCATATCACCGCGGGCGTAGGCTCCTTGGTTGCCGCTTTGGTTATTGGCAAGCGCAATGGTTTCCCCAATATTGCTATGCCACCGCACAATATGACAATGGTTGTTACCGGCGCCGGTATTTTATGGGTGGGCTGGTTTGGTTTTAATGCGGGTAGTGCTTTGGCTGCGAATGGTAATGCGGCTATGGCTATGCTGGTTACCCATTTGTCGGCTGCGGCAGGCGCGTTAGCATGGATGACTATTGAGTGGGTGAAATTCAGAAAGCCGAGTGTTCTGGGTATTGTTACGGGTATGGTTGCCGGTTTGGGTACCATCACTCCAGCATCCGGCTATGTTGGCCCAGGCGGCGCGATTGTGATTGGATTGGTTGCGGGTGTGGTCTGTTTCTTTATGACGCAGCTCGTTAAGCGAGTATGGAAAATAGATGATTCGCTCGATGTATTCCCTGTGCATGGCGTAGGTGGCATTATTGGTACGTTCATGGCCGGTATTTTTGCGTCGACTCAACTTGGCGCTTTTAGTGGTTTGGGTTTTGCTGCAGGCATCGAATCCATGGGGCAACAATTGCAGGTTCAGCTAATTGGTATTATTGCAACCTTAGTATTCAGCGTAGCGGTTACTTATCTGTTGCTGAAGTTAACCAGTCTGTTGACTAAAGGTTTGCGTGTCACCAAAGACGAAGAGTCTCTTGGTTTGGATTTGAGTTTGCACGAGGAAGATGGTTACAAGCTTTAATCAACGTGTGTATAACCAACATAAAAAGAGACGCAATTGCGTCTCTTTTTATTTGGGACATTGAAACGTATTGAGGGTATTGAATTGATCGATTATCTAAACGCAATGAGCGCAGCGGTCACAGCTACATTTAAACTTTCTACACCGTTGTTCATGGGGATGCGTACGCTTTCATTGCAAAGCTGCGATACATTTTTAGAAACTCCTTCGCTTTCATTTCCTAATACATAAATACACGATTGTTCAGGATTAAATTCCCTAAGCGTTGATTTTGCATGGGATGATAGAGAGCAAATCAGGCTTCCAGCCTGCTTAAAATCCTTTAAAGCATCGGCCAGATTTTTACAGCGTAGAATCGGTGCGCGAAATACAGTGCCCGCGCTTGCCTTAATTACTAAAGGATCAATTTGCGCGGTACCCTGTTGGGGCAGCAAAATGCCGTCAATATTTCCTGCACAAGCAGAGCGAATAATCATACCGAGGTTTTGCGGGTTATTAATTCCATCTAGAGCGAGCAGCGTAAATTTATTCGCACTTTGTTGCGGGAGGGAATGTTTCGCTAAAAAAGCATCGTAGGTTTGAAAGCCGCGACAAATTAAATCGGCGGCAACGCCTTGATCTTGACTCGCGTTTTTTGAAATGCGTGAAAGGGCTGTGCGATTGTGATAAACAATTTCTGCGCCCTTGGCTTTTGCTAGCCCGATAATCTCATCCAAAATGCCTGCAGGCTTATTACTGTCCGCAAAGTGCAGTCGATGAATGTTCGTTGATTCATCCTGCAAAGCTTCGAGCACCGGTTTTCGCCCATAAACTGTTAGCAGCCCATCAAAAAATTTCTTTTTCTCCAAGTAAGCCTGGCTGTCACCACGCTCTTTTTGGGTGTCATTTTTTTTAGTCATTCGCGAAGTCTTAAGTTATGCGGAACAAAGTTGCTTGTAGGCACGTACTGCTTTATCTAAGCCCATGGCAATAGCATCAACGGTTAGTGCGTGGCCAATGGATACTTCGAGCAATTTAGGCACTTTTCTAAAGTGGGCAAGGTTGTCTAAATTCAAATCGTGCCCAGCATTTAAACCTATACCGATTTTTGCGGCGTGATCTGCAGCTGCGTAGTAGCGTTGGAACAGTTGATCGAAACTTGCGCCTTTATGCTTAAAAGCTTCGGCATAAGGGCCCGTATACAGCTCTATACGATCTGCCCCAAGTTTTTTTGCGAGTTCAATTTGTTCGAGGTCAGGATCCATAAATAAACTAACGCGCACACCGGCAGATTTTAATTGGTCGAGCACTGGTTTTAACTTCTCACCTGATTTTTTTAAATCGAAGCCGTGGTCAGAAGTCAGTTGATCATTGCTGTCGGGAACCAAAGTGCATTGCTCGGGTTTGGTGTCCAGCACTAATTGAATGAAGCCAGGAAAGTCCCCAATTTTTTCCGCAAAAGGA
Source organism: uncultured Cellvibrionaceae bacterium (assembly GCA_964581625.1). Classification (GTDB taxonomy): domain Bacteria; phylum Pseudomonadota; class Gammaproteobacteria; order Pseudomonadales; family Cellvibrionaceae; genus Cellvibrio. The sequence continues at coordinate 13,621 of CAZOPE010000020.1, read as the reverse complement.
TTCCCTTCAATATTAAATTCAGCCTGATGGTTATCTTTTAATAATTCCGCCAACTCATAAACGTCGTGCGGACGTATATGACGTTGGTCTGGGCGAGGGTGCACGGTTAAACCATCTGCACCTGCCGCTAAACATATTTTTCCGTGCGCAACTACATCGGGATAATTGCCCTCGCGTGAATTTCGAATCAGGGCAATTTTGTTGAGGTTTACGCTAAGCGCTGTATTCATGGGCGATTAATTCCACTCAGAGCGACGTTTACGTTTGCCAAATAGCTGGAGCAAAAAGGAAAGAATTACACCGGCTAAAATAAGGGCGCCGCCGTATATGCGTTGCTGATATGTATCGCTTTTTTGCAATCTGTCATTTTCTGCTTTTAACAAATCGCGCTCAACCTGCAGCGATTGGTTAATGCGATTCATGCTTTGGTTTTCTTGTTCCAAGTTGATATCGGAAGTTGGTGATTTACGAATTTCTTCCAGCTCTTTCGCAAGGCTTTGATGCGTTGCTTTAACACTATCAAGCTCATTTTTAAGCGTGATATTTTGCTTTTGCAGCTCGACCATATCTGTTGGGCCAGATGTTAAGGCGGCTAATTTCATTGCCGCTGTTGGCTCTGCGACCAAATTTTGGCTGCGTACCCAGCCCTCAATGCCTTCGCTAGTGATTACTTGTGACCATTTATTTTTATTGGCATCTTCCTCTTCGCGAATCAGTTTCAAACGCGTGCCAGTCGCTAAGCCATTTTTAATAATAGTTGCTTGGTTATCTTTATCTGAGCGCAATGGAATATAAATTACGTCTGTAACATATCTATCTTCAGCAAAGCTGGCTGAGGAGAATCCAGCGCTGATTGCGGTCAGGCTAAGCAAGCTGACGAAAGCTAATTTTTTCATGCGAGTTCCTTTAAATTAAGGCAAGACTTTTTTGAAGGGCTTAACGGTGACCTTAGCGTACACACCAGCGGCAACGTAAGGGTCAGCAGCAGCCCAAGCTTCGGCTTCAGGCAATGAACCAAACTCTGCTACTACCAAACTTCCGCTAAAACCTGCATCACCAGGATTATCGTTATCAATCTTCGGATGCGGGCCCGCTAAAATTAAACGTCCTTCGTCTTTTAATGCTTGTAACCGCGCCAGATGATCTGGGCGCGCTAACTTTCGTTTTTCTAAACTGTCTGAAATATCTTCACTGATAATGGCGTAAAACATAATTTGTTCTCTATTTACTTGCTTGTGTCGTGCATAACTTCTTCAAATGTAAGCCCTGTCAACAAGCGGATACTGCGGAAAATATACATAAGCGTCGCCACCATAATAATCATGGATGGCAAAGCAATAACAGGAAAACTTAAGGCATTCATTTTGCCTACTTCAATATTAAAAGCTTCTGTGCCGGCAGGGCTTTTCACAATCATTTCAGCCAGAATGTAATTCAACGTAGACGACAGAAAAAATGAACCAGCCAATAAATAAGACCCCAAGCGTAATGTTCTTTCAAAGGCTTCTTCTTTTGCGTGTTCTTTGAGTGCGGCTGAAATTTTTTCTACGTTGAGAATCGTATCGTTGTAAATGAACGTTTTAACAAGTGGGTAGCGAGTTCGTGTTGAAATCAACACCATCAAACCAATTAACCCCGGAATGGTTGCCTCTTTAATGGCGTAATATTCAGTGGGTAGTTTGAGTATACCAATGCCGCCAGTGAGCAAAACGCTAACAATGCCCAATGCAGAGAAAAAGTTAATTTTTTTATTGGCTATAAAATCTTTTAGCCCGTAAACAATTGGAAATGCGAGTGCAGTGACCAAACCCCAAACTGGACCTAAATAATGTGGGCCACTCAATTTGGTGAGGATCAGCGTAGGGACGACAATATTCATCAGAATATTGATCAGCATATTTTCTTTCTTGGGAGCTGGTTTTGGCGTCAGAGGCGATTTGCTTTCCAGAGCGGACGCTGGTTCTTTATGGGCAGAATCAGCAGAAAAATTATCGGTCATCGTCAGTCTCGGTCATAATGGGCGAGATAGCCCTGTTTAATTGTTATTGTTTAGGCCATGTTGGTGACCCAGTGAAATTTGATTTACACAGCCATAGCCATTTTTCGGATGGCATTTTAAGCCCTGAAATGCTGGTTTTGCGAGCAAAAGAGCGCGAAGTGGATGTATTAGCTTTAACCGACCACGATACCATAGCGGGGCTTCATTTGGCACAAAAAGCAGCTATGGAATGCGGCCTCACGTTTATCAATGGCATTGAATTTTCCAGCCATTGGGGTAAGGGTGGGGTGCATATTGTTGGTTTGGGTGTTCAGACCGATTCAGCGGAATTAAATTCAGTTATCGAATCCCAAAATCAGGCACGCGCAAATCGCGCTGAGCAAATTGCGGGGCGATTAGCGAAAGCTGGAATTGTCGGTACATTAGAAGGTGCACAAGCTTTGGCGGGAAATGCCTATGTGGGGCGACCACATTTTGCGCAACATTTGGTGAACATGGGCGTCGTACCGAATATAAACGCCGCATTCAAAAAGTATCTGGGCACGGGTAAATCAGCCGATGTGAAATACCAATGGCCCGATATGAAAAATGTCATTAGCTGGATTCATGCCTCTGGCGGCGTTGCAGTTTTGGCTCATCCCTGTAAGTACGATTTAACGCGAACCAAAATGTGTGCCTTGATAAAAGATTTTGCGGCTGCCGGAGGCGATGCTTTGGAGGTTGTTAGCGGAATGCAGGCGCATCCGATTACAGAAGATCTCGCCAAAATTGCTGCAGCCAATAATCTTGCTGCTTCCTGCGGTAGTGATTTTCACTTTCCCGGTCAAGCATGGCAGGAGCTTGGATGTTTCCCGGCTTTGCCTGCCCAATGTCGTCCCGTGTGGGGATTATTAGGGTTTGCCGCGTAGTCTATTTATCAGTCACGGAATATTTTATGGCTCAGTTTTTTCAGATGCACCCAGAAAACCCGCAGCATCGTTTGGTTGTTCAAGCGGCAGACATTATCCGTAAGGGTGGCATAGTGGTCTATCCTACAGATAGTGCTTACGCCTTGGGATGCCACATCGGCGACAAAGACGCGTTGGATAGAATTCGTGTGTTGCGTAAACTCGACAAGGACCACAACTTTACGCTTATGTGTCGCGATTTGTCGGAGCTGGCCACCTATGCGCGGGTCGATAACACCGTCTACCGCCAAATCAAACACCACACCCCCGGCGCTTACACCTTTATATTGGAGGCAACGGCTGAGGTTCCTCGTCGATTGCTTCACCCCAAGCGTAAAACAATTGGTCTTCGCGTGCCTGACAATGCCATTGCCCTAGCGCTTTTGGCCGAGTTGGGTGAACCCATCATGACCAGCAGTTTGCTTATGCCGGGCGAGGAATACCCAATGACCGATCCCTACGATATTCGTGACTCACTGGAGCATCATGTGGATTTAGTAATTGATGGCGGTTACTGCGGTTTGGATCCCACAACCGTAATCGATTTAACGGGTGATTCCCCCGAACTCATTCGTCAGGGAAAAGGCGACTTTTCACCCTTCGAGTAGTTGGAATCAGCTGCCTAAAAATAACAAAACCAGCGCAATGCTGGTTTTGTTTTGAAAGAACTGTAGGCTAAACCTTTTTCACAAACTCTGATTTCAACTTCATAGCGCCGAATCCGTCGATTTTGCAGTCGATGTCATGGTCGCCATCCACCAAGCGAATGTTCTTCACTTTAGTCCCCACCTTAACGCTCGATGAGGTTCCTTTAACCTTCAAATCCTTTATCACAGTAACCGTATCACCATCTTGCAGAATATTGCCGTTGGCATCCTTGAATACTTTGGTTGTTTCGGTAGTGCCTGAATCTGCGGCAGACCACTCGTGGGCGCACTCGGGGCAAATGAGCAAATCACCATCTTCATAGGTGTATTCAGATTGGCATTTGGGGCAGGGGGGTAAGGCGGTCATGATCAACTTCCAAAGATTGAGGGTTCGAGTCCGGCAGATAGAAGGCGGACAAAAAGTGTGGGCATTCTACCCGACTTGCCTATCTATTGCCTGTGAATTTTGGGGTATTTGGTGTCAGCCCAATTGTGCATGGCTCTACCCATCGCTTATGGCTATAATGCCCAGCTCATTTGCGGGCGCAGCCCGTGTGCATATTAGTTTGGGTCTTGATCGGGTTGGCCAGTGAATTCATCCAGCGAAGAAAATAATCATTACGACTCTGCAGTGGAGCTTTCCGAGGCTGCTGAACTCGCTGAGCAGAGCGCGCCTGATGCTACTTCGGGAGCAGAAGCTTCGGCTGATAATACGGCTGCGTCACAAGCAGACGCGCCATCACGTCCAACTCAAGGCGAAATGCCTTTCGCCATAGTGCACGGCAAGGCTTACACTCAATTGCCACAGGATTTGTATATTCCGCCTGATGCACTGGAAGTGTTTTTGGAAGCTTTTGAAGGCCCCTTGGATTTATTGCTCTACCTGATTCGCCGCCAAAATATCGATATTCTGGACATCAACGTTTCGGAAATTACCTCGCAATACATGGCGTACGTGGAGCTCATGGATGCCAGCCAATTTGAATTGGCGGCGGAATATTTGGTAATGGCTGCTATGTTGGCGGAGATTAAATCGCGCATGCTCTTGCCTCGTTCCAGCGAGGAGGCGGAAGAGGAAGATGATCCGCGCGCATCCTTAATTCGCCGCTTGCAAGAATATGAACGCTTCAAGCAAGCAGCGGAAGATTTGAACGGTGTTCCCCGTGTGGGGCGTGATATTTTTCAAGCATCGGCGCAAGCGCCAGATCGCAGCCTGACTCGGCTCGATCCAGATGTGGAATTGCAAGAGTTGTTGTTGGCACTGTCAGAAGTGTTGCGCCGTGCCGACATGTTTGAAAGCCACCATGTTTCAAAAGAAAAACTTTCCACTCGTGAGCGTATGGCGCAAGTTCTGGATAGGCTCGCGCACAATCACTTTGTTCCTTTTGTTAGCTTGTTCAAAGTTGAAGAAGGTCGTTTAGGTGTGGTGGTTACCTTTTTGGCGGTGATGGAATTGATTAAAGAATCGCTGGTAGAAATTGTACAAAGCGAATCCTTATGCGCTCACTTTTCAAAATACCCTTCAGCAACAAGCTCGAGTAGGTTTTAAAG
>CAZOPE010000020.1:0-8467 GCA_964581625.1 uncultured Cellvibrionaceae bacterium | reverse complement strand
CACGTAAAAGCAAGAATGCAATGACAGACGAAAACCTACATCAAGAAAATAAAGTGGATTTAGAAGACGGTTTGGGTTCAGCAAATGTCGGCGCAGAAAACGCCGCCGTTTCTGAGCGCGATGACACCGAAGAATCTGCAACCGTTGCGATTACGCAGCAACCTGTTGATAAAGATATGTTGCGCAAAATTGTGGAAGGCGCGATTTTGGCCGCTGCGCAACCACTGACGATTGCGCGCATCTTAGAATTGTTTGATGAAGAAGTTGCGCCGGCAAAAGATGAAGTGCTGGCCGCATTACAAGATATTCAGGCGGACAATGCAGGCCGCGGTTTTGAATTAAAAGAAGTTGCGTCCGGTTGGCGTTTTCAGGTTCGCGGTGAAACTGCACCTTGGGTAAATCGCTTGTGGGATGAAAAGCCCCAAAAATATTCGCGCGCTTTGTTAGAAACTCTTGCGCTCATTGCTTATCGCCAACCTATTACACGTGGCGATATTGAAGAAATTCGCGGCGTCGCGGTGAGTTCACACATTATGAAAACACTCATGGAGCGCGACTGGGTAAAAGTTGTGGGTCATCGCGACGTTCCTGGGCGCCCATCTCTCTATGCAACAACTCGTCAGTTCCTTGATTATTTTAATTTGAAAAATCTTGAAGATTTACCATCGCTCAGTGAGATCCGCGATTTGGACGAATTAAATAATGTGCTGGATTTGGGCGAAGAAGGTCTTGGCGAGAAAGATGAAGATGTAATTATAGATTCTCCTGCTGATATAACTGCAGTAAGTGAACCAGAAGAATTTGTGGATGGTGAAGAGGCCTTTGTTGATGCTGACGAAGAATCACTATCGCTCAATACCGAATCGGAGGTTGTTGCTTCAGAAGATGCAAGCAGCGCAGACGATCAAGATGAAAAAACTGATGAGGAAACGAACAATAGCTAAGCGAAAACGCTTAATGTTGTAACACTTTATGGTGAAAAAAATTAACCACCCTGAGGATAGCAAAGGCAAAAAAACTGGCAACAGTAAAGCGCCTTCAAATCCCAAACCATCCGCCAAGGCTGTGAAGCCAGCGATTGCTGAATATTTTTCTGCAGCCAGCGAAAAGGTCGCCCGCAAAAAGGCGGCAGAGAGTATATCGGCTGAATTTAAAGCCAAGCATTCTTCCAAGCGCAAACCAGAGCTTAAAGAGCGTGATCCGCGTGCAGAAAAGTTTGGCGATAAAAAAGTAGCCAAAGCTAATCATGCTATTGCAGATGATGAGCTCGTTGAAGCGGGCGACGAAAAGCTCCAAAAAGTACTTGCACGTGCAGGTATTGGTTCGCGTCGTGAAATGGAGCGCGCCATTGAAGCGGGCATGGTTAAAGTAAACGATCGCATTGCTAAGCTCGGCGATCGCGTAACGCCAGACGATAAAATTTTTGTGGATGGCAAGCGGGTAGTATTGCGTGCTGAAGCTACACGTCGCCGTGTGATTTTGTACAACAAGCCTGAAGGGGAAATTTGCTCGCGTTCAGACCCGGAAGGTCGTCGCACAGTTTACGACAGTTTGCCTGCATTGAAAGGTGAGCGCTGGATTTCGATTGGTCGCTTGGACTTTAACACCAGCGGTTTGTTGTTGTTCACGAACGATGGCGAATTGGCGAACAAGTTAATGCATCCATCATCAGTGATTGATCGCGAATATCTTGTTCGTATTCAAGGCACAGTCGACGACGAAATGAAACGCGCCTTGTTAGAAGGTGTATTGTTGGAAGATGGCGTTGCTCGCTTTACCGACATAGTCGACGGCGCTGGTGAATCGCGCAACCGTTGGTTCTATTGTGTGGTGATGGAAGGTCGAAACCGCGAGGTGCGCCGTCTGTGGGAATCGCAGGGCGTAAAAGTGAGCCGCTTGAAGCGTGTACGTTACGCAAACATTTTCATTCCCTCACATGTTCGTGTTGGCCAATGGACAGAGCTTAGTGAGCGCGAAATTGCTGACTTGTGTTTAACCGCAGGTTTTGAAAACAATGCTCATACCAAAATCATGGCACCATCGCGTGATGAGAAAAGTCAGCGGGCTCGCCACGACAATAAATTGCGTGCGGCTTCAGCAGCTCCACGCCGCGTTAAGCCGGCGCCGCGCAAGCCCAAGCCGGAGTAGTTCGCAGAGTAGTTGCTGCGAAAGGTGTCACCCGTAAAAAAGCCGCATCCAAGTGCGGCTTTTTTGCTTTCATTTTTCGCTTTACACAGGGGTTAAATCACTCAAGTCTCTCACGCAGTTTCTACCCGCTTGTTTAGCGCGATAAAGCGCTTCATCGGCGCGTTCAAATAGATCATTGATATGTTCTTTTTGCCCATGGGCGCGGGTGCTAATACCAATGCTCACACTTGGATTGATCGAGTGGCCGCTTTTTTCAATGAGCAGATTGTTCACCTCTCGACGCAAGCGTTCGCCAATAGTGCGCGCGCCTCTGTCGTTGGTTTTGCGCAATAGAACCACAAACTCCTCGCCGCCGTAGCGGAAGGTGATGTCGCTTTCACGGCACACGGTTTCAATCGTGCGAGCGATTTCCTGCAAAACTTGGTCACCCATACTGTGGCCATACTGATCGTTGATTTTCTTAAAGTGGTCAACGTCAATCATTAGCATGGAAAGCTCGTAGTGATGGCGCTCTGCCAGCTGAAGCTCTCGACGCAAGGCGCTATCAAGTGCGGCACGGTTCCCCAAACGAGTTAGTGGATCGATCAGCGCCAGCTGTAGGGCAGATTGATAGCGTAGCGCGTTGCGTAGGGGGTATACGAGTGCGCCAAGGAGTATCTCCAAGGTGGTGAGTTCACTCTCAATAAAGCGTTTGCTGCGGTTGAAGATGATCTCGCCCAGATAGCCTTCGTCTGTTGTGAGGCGGTAATCGCAGTGGTGTAGTGCATCCCGCCCCAACTTGGTAATGTCCTTGTTATTGGCGAATCGAAACTGGATTCCGCCCATAGGGATAATGGTTTGCAGGTGCTTAAAGAAAATGGCCAAAATGTCGTTCGGTTCAAGCGACATTTGCAGCGCCTGAATGAGCTTTGCTCGGGCCTCAATTTCTTGTTCGGGGGTGAGCGGAGCACTGTAGCCGAGAGGCGTGGTTTGGGTGCCCGTTAACATAGTCATGTCCCGCATATTATTTACCTTTGTGTGTGGCGATGCACTACCGCTCAGTCGCCGCTAGGTCATGGCAAATGTGCATCTATGAAGGCTGTTTAGCGAAATATGTGCCACTTCACTTTAATGAAATTAAATCATTAAATTTCAATAGGTTATGGATTATTCTTGTCGCTTCAGTTTAGGAATTAGCCAGAATTACGGCAATTGCTGCGAGGCGAGAACGGCAAGTCATTGCCGCCAGCCAAAATATTGGCAGCAAGTAGAGTTGGCTAATGAGGGGAGTGGTGAGGTTGTTTTTGGTTAAAAATCGGGCGGTGTTAAGTGGTTTTTAAAGTAAGTTTGAGAGGAGATATTTTCGCTGCCTAAGCCCAAGGTTGGCTTTTACTAAAAAGTGCCTATCTGCATGCTCTTGTGGTAGTATTGCGGGCTTTATTTTGGCGAACGCGGAAACCTAAAACTTCGCATTTTTCAGCCACTTGCAGTCTCGGCATCGCCAGTCAAAGAACTTAATAACCAAAGCCTTATTTAAAAGGAAAGCTGTATTCCCATGGTCGAATTCGCAAAAGAAATTTCACCGGTAAGCATCGAAGACGAAATGAAGCAGTCCTACCTCGACTACGCCATGAGCGTAATTGTGGGGCGCGCTTTACCAGATGTACGTGATGGTTTAAAGCCTGTGCATCGCCGCGTTTTGTTCGCCATGAGCGAGCTGAATAACGATTGGAATAAGCCTTATAAAAAATCTGCCCGTGTGGTGGGTGACGTTATCGGTAAATATCACCCTCACTGTGATACCGCTGTTTACGACACCATTGTGCGTATGGCTCAGCCCTTTTCGCTGCGCTACATGTTGGTAGACGGCCAAGGTAACTTCGGTTCTGTGGATGGTGACCGTGCGGCGGCCATGCGTTATACAGAAATCCGCATGGCGAAAATCGCCCATGATCTGTTAGCGGATCTCGATAAAGAAACGGTTGATTTCGTGCCCAACTATGACGGCACAGAACAAATCCCGGCGGTAATGCCGACTCGAATTCCCAACCTGCTGGTTAATGGTTCATCTGGTATCGCCGTTGGTATGGCGACCAATATTCCTCCGCACAATCTTGCTGAGGTTGTGCGTGGCTGTTTGGCGGTTATTGACAATGCCGACATCACTATTGATGAATTGATGGAATTTATTCCTGGCCCTGATTTCCCAACGGGCGCAATCATCAATGGTCGCGCGGGTATTGTTCAGGCTTATCGCACAGGTCGCGGCAGCATTGTTGTGCGTGCTAAAACTGAAATTGAGCGTGATGAAAAAACTGGCCGTGAAACTATTTTAGTCCACGAAATTCCTTACCAACTTAACAAGGCGCGTTTGATCGAGCGTATCGCTGAGCTGGTAAAAGAAAAGAAAATTGAAGGCATTAGCGAGCTGCGTGACGAGTCCGATAAAGACGGCATGCGCATTGTTATTGAAGTTAAAAAGAGCGAGTCTGCCGAAGTTTTGCTGAACAATCTTTTCTCGCAAACTCAGTTGCAAACTACGTTCGGGGTAAACATTGTTGCCTTGGATGATGGCCAGCCAAAAATTCTTAACTTAAAAGACTTGTTGGAAGCCTTCGTAAAATTCCGTCGCGAAGTGGTTACACGTCGCACCGTTTATTTGCTGCGTAAGGCGCGTGAACGTGGTCATATTTTGGAAGGTTTGGCGGTTGCCATTTCCAATATTGATGAAGTGATTGCATTGATTAAAAATTCTGCCTCACCAGCAGATGCAAAAGATGGCTTGATGACTCGCGGTTGGGATGCCTCTGAAATGGCTCCTTACCTTGAGCGTGCGGGTGAAGATGCCTGTCGCCCAGAGGACTTGGGTGCTGAGTTCGGCATGCGTGAAGGCCGTTATTATTTATCTGCAGCACAAGCGCAAGCGATTTTGGAATTACGTCTGCATCGTTTAACAGGTATGGAGCACGACAAGTTGCTCGCCGAATACGATGAAAAGTTGGTTCAAATTGCAGAGTTCCTTGAAATCCTCGGCAATGCTGTCCGCTTGATGGAAGTCATACGCGAAGAAATGGAACAAGTTATCGCTGACTATGGCGATAAACGCCGCACTGAAATAGTTGCGTCAAGTATGGATTTGACCAACGAAGATTTAATTAATGTCGAAGACCGCGTTGTGACCATCTCTCATGGTGGTTATGCGAAGAGCCAGCCGTTGGAAGATTACCAAGCGCAGCGTCGCGGCGGCATGGGCAAGTCTGCTACGGCGGTGAAAGATGAAGATTATGTCCAGCATTTGTTAATCGCCAGTACACATGACACGATTTTGTTGTTCACCAACGCCGGTAAAGTGTATTGGTTGAAGGTGTACATGATTCCGGTTGCTGGTCGCCAATCGCGTGGTCGTCCTGTGGTGAATTTATTGCCGCTTGAAGAAGGCGAACAAATTACCTCGATTCTGCCAGTGAAATCCTACGACGAAGATAAATTTATTTTCATGGCCACCGCAAACGGTACTGTGAAGAAAACTGTACTTACACAATTTGCTCGTCAACGCAGTGTGGGTTTACGTGCTATTGAGTTGGATGAAGGCGATACCTTGGTAGGCACCGCTATCACCAATGGTTCATGCGATGTGATTTTGTTCTCGAGTTCAGGCAAGGCCGCACGCTTCCGCGAATCACAAGTGCGTGCAATGGGCCGTACTTCTCGTGGTGTTCGCGGCATTCGTTTGGCTGAAGGTCAGCGCGTTGTCGGCATGGTAATCCCGATGGAAAATGGTCAGGTCTTGACTGTGAGTGAAAATGGTTACGGCAAGCGTACTGAAGTAGGTGATTTCCCCGCGAAAGGCCGTGGCTCGCAAGGTGTGATCGGCATGCAAACCACTGAGCGAAATGGTCAGTTGGTTGGTGCGGTACAAGTGTTCGATGGCGAAGAAATCATGTTGATTTCTGATCAAGGCACCATGGTGCGTACTCGTGTTGACGAAGTATCGGTACTGAGCCGTAACACGCAAGGTGTGCGCTTGATCAAGCTCAAAGAAGGCGAACGTATGCAAGGCCTTGAACGTATTGAAGAGAGCGCGGATGCCAATGCTAAACGCGAACTAGCTCATGCGGAAGCACCAGAAGGCGAAGAAGCACTTGAAGATGGTGCGATAGACGATGGCGTAATTGATGATGCAGCTGACGATAAGATCGAAGATGCTGCTGATGATTCAAACGACGAGTAAGTAAATGGCGACTGAGACAGAAGCGGAAAAATTACTTGCCTTGCGCAACAAAATTGATGCGATCGATGAAGAAATCGGTCGCTTGATTTCGGCGCGTGCAACTTGCGCGCAAGAAGTTGCGGAAGTTAAAAAAGCAAACTTGCCAGAAGACGCAAAGATTTTGTTTTATCGCCCTGAACGTGAGGCTCAGGTGCTTCGTAAAGCGATGGAGCAAAATAAAGGCCCGCTAAGTAATGAAGAAATGGCGCGCCTGTTTCGTGAAATTATGTCTTCCTGCTTGGCCCTGGAAAATCCAGTCAAGGTTGCGTTCTTTGGGCTTGAAGGATCATTTACGCACCAAGCGGCTTTGAAGCATTTTGGTGGTTCAGCAGAGACATCTTCCTTTTCTGCGATTGATGAAGTTTTCCGTGAAGTAGAGGCGGGCACTGTGAATTACGGTGTTGTACCGGTAGAAAACTCTACCGAGGGCGTAGTGAGTTTTACGCTTGATAACTTCATGGATTCCAATTTAAAAATCTGTGGTGAAGTGGAGTTGCGTGTTCATCACAACTTATTGGTTTCAGACGTCACTAGCACAAATAATATTTCTCGTATTTATGCACATCCACAAGCATTAGCGCAGTGCCGCAAATGGTTAACCTCTCATTACCCAAAAGCGGAACGTGTGCCAGTGAGTGATAACGCAACTGCAGCCAAGCGTTTGAAAGGTGAGTGGAATGCGGCAGCGATTGCTGGCAGCATGGCGGCTGAATTGTATGGTTTAAAAATCCTTGCGGAGAAAATTGAAGACCAGCCGGATAATTCAACACGCTTCTTAATTATAGGCTCGCAAGAAGTTCCACCGAGTGGTGTAGATAAGACTTCCATCGTTGTCGCTATGCGCAATGAACCGGGAGCTTTGCACAAATTGCTTGAGCCTTTCCATCGCCACAACATTGATTTGACGCGCGTTGAAACGCGTCCATCGCGCACTGGCGTGTGGACTTATGTTTTTTTTATTGATTTTGCTGGCCACGCGAATGACCCTTTGATCAGCGAAGTGTTGAAAGAAGTTGCAAACCGTTGTGCAGATTTAAAGTTGCTCGGTTCCTATCCCAAGGCTGTGCTCTAATCCAATGTCATCTCCATTAATCAATAAATTTGTTGTGATAGGTATCGGCCTAATTGGCGGTAGCCTTGCAACGGGTTTAAAAAAGCGTGGTGTATGCAAAGAAGTAATTGGCATTGCACGTAGTGAACAAACGTGCCGCGATGCGGTCAACTTGCACGTTGTTGATCGTGCTTATACGTCGCTGCAAGCTATTGCGAGTGAATTGAACGCTGGCGATGTTATTTTTATTTCCGTACCTACCTTATCTGTTAAGGCCGTATTAGCCGATATAAAAGCGAATGTATCTGCAGATGTGACCATTACTGACGGTGCGAGTGTTAAAGGCAACATACAATCTGCCGCACAGGAAGTGTTTGGAGAAGTTCCTGCGCAGTTTGTATTGGGGCACCCTATTGCAGGCTCTGAAAAAAGCGGTGTGACCGCTGCGAATCCCGATCTATATGAAAATCACCGCTGCATACTAACGCCGCTATCAACGACTAGTGCTGCTCATCTCGATCGGGTCACGCGGATGTGGCAGAGCGTAGGTGCGGAAGTGCTGACAATGTCGGTAGAAGATCATGATGAGGTCTTGGGGGCAACCAGCCATTTGCCGCACGTCATCGCTTATTCTTTGGTTGATACCCTTGCGCATGATATTGATAACCCCAATATCCTTCGTTACGCCGCCGGAGGTTTTCGCGATTTTACGCGCATAGCATCCAGCGACCCGATTATGTGGCACGACATCATGCGCGCAAATAAAGCTGGTGTATTGCATGCGCTAGATTTGTTTATTGCCAACTTAACGCGTTTGCGTACCAGTATCGAAACAGAAAATTCGCAATATATGTTGGATGTTTTTACCCGCGCAAAAAATGTGCGCGATGAATTCACAGCAAATTTAGCTAAACCCCACGGGGTTAGTAAAAGCGTAGCTAAAAAAGATTAACCCTTTCTTTTCACATCGGTAACTTTTGTAATGTCCGACTATAAACTCACGCACTTGAAACAACTCG
>CAZOPE010000019.1:0-67976 GCA_964581625.1 uncultured Cellvibrionaceae bacterium | reverse complement strand
GTTACCTTGGCCAAACCAGGGCCAATATCAGCAGCAACTTGGTATACGGACACGGGAGCATCGAATTGACGTTTGGAACCGTCGGGGAGATTAATAATAGGCATTTCATTTTCCTTCTCAGTGGTGACCCCTACCAAAGGTCACTTGATATTTAGGTAAGTTGTAACGAGCTGCACCAAAAGGCAGGTCGGCGAGTATAAAAAGTGAAGCGGACTATAGCCAGTAAAATTTGAGAGCACACAGTTTCAATTTCGTGAAAGTTGTAACAATCACACCGCCCGTTCCTCTAATACTCAGGGAAGTTCTTATGGTAATCTGCGCCAACTTGAGCCCGAGCCACCCCTATGACCGTCTCGCACCACCCATACACGGATGAGCAAGCACTGATTTCCGCTTTGATTGCCGGCGACGATCGTGCCTTTTGTGAAATCATTTCCCGCTTTCAACACACGATGTTAAGCATTGCCCGCGCTATTTGCGGCGATACCTTTGCAGACGACGTGGTGCAAGACGCGTGGGTAGCCATTCACAAAAACATTGGCAAATTTGAACAACGTTCATCACTCAAAACCTGGGTGATAAGCATTGTGAGCAACGAGGCTAAGGCGCGTTTGCGGCGCGAGTCACGCAAGCTTTCGCTCGAAGAGTTGGATGGCGATGTGCCCGGTAGTTATTTAGACGGTAATCATTTTAAAAGTGATGGCCATTGGCAATCTTCAACCCCGATGTGGCAATGCGAATCACCGGAAGAATTATTGGAAGAAAAGCAATTGTATTTGTGCATCAATAAAACGCTAGAACTCTTGCCCAGCGCGCAAAAAGCGGCGTTTATACTGCGCGACATCGAGCAGCAATCTTTTGAAGAGATTTGTGAGATTTTGCAAGTCAGCACGGCCAATGTTCGTGTACTCGTGCATCGGGCACGCTTAACACTTATGCAAGTGATTGACCGTTATCAGGAGACTGGCACATGTTAATTTTTAGAATGTTAAAGTGCCAGCAAGTCGCTAATCTGGCCAGTGATTATCTTGATCATCAGACTGATGGAAAACTTAACTTTAAAATTCGTTTGCACCTAATGATGTGTGCCAACTGCCGACGATTTGTAAAACACTTAGCGCTAACCAAAGAGGTCGCGCCGCAGTTTATCCACGGGCATCAACCGCCAGTGGATGCAGAAGCTGTGTTAAAACGAATTAAAGAGAAAAATTTATAGTCTGTGATCTAGCTCGTCCAATTCCACCAAGGTGATTTGGTTTCGGCCATTTGCCTTGGATTTATAAAGCGCGTTATCGACTTGGCGATAAATAAATTCCGGCGCTTTTGGTTGGGTACAAACAGCAAAGCCACAGGAAATCGTCACGCGGTTATAGGGCGGGTTGGCTTTGTGCGGAATATTCAAGGCTTCCACCGAGCTGCGAATGCTGTTCATGAGCTCAATTACATCCTCGCGCGAGCGGCTGTGATATTGCAAAAAGAATTCCTCGCCACCCACGCGGTAAGCCGCATCAGACGTTCGCTGCAAATGGTCGCTAATGACTTTGCCGATATTGCGCAACACATCATCACCCGCCGAATGCCCATAGGTATCGTTAAACAGCTTGAAGTGATCGAGATCGAAAATCGCAATGCCTACCACCAGTTCAGGGCTAGCAGCAACACTCAAGGATGAAAAATGACGCTCGAATTTATTGCGATTGAGCAAACCGGTGAGCGTATCTATGTGGCTGTAGGTGATCGCTGTAACGTCCGTGAAAATCCAAATTCTGGATTGACCCAAATCGCGATCTAAAAAAGATACGCTGCGGCGACGAAATACACGGCCATCGCGCATGCGGATTTCATCGTCGAGCGTTTGAGTGGTTTGATGAAGTGCTTCCACAATGCGCATAAAACCTTCCGGATCCACGAGCTGAGATAGAGCAAACTGCATAATCGCCCTACCCTCATCGGCAAGCTGTATGTCTTGAGGGATATGCCACATCTCGCGAAACCGAACATTGGTATAGACCACCTGACGCTGGCTGCTGACAATCAAAATGCCGTCCGGCAAGGCATCGAGAACGTTTTCAAGTAGCTCGGTATTAAGATGTTGGTAATCCATAAAGTAGCCTGTTGTTTTTAGAAGCTGCCTGATATTTTTATCTGGAGGCAGCATAGCTCAAATAGCATGGTTCGCAGAGTTTGTTAGTACGCCATTATAGTTTGTTGTATAGTTTTGCAAATAACGCATCATTTCACGACTCTACTTTGTACCCGCCTGCATGCTTAAATTCATCAATACCAAATCGCCGAGCTTAATCATCAGTGTGACAGCGGGCGTAGTGATCCTATTATTAGCGTGCTTTCCTGATATTTTTTTCCCATTCCTGAGCTTGGAGCGAACCAAACTTGAACAGGGTGAGGTTTGGCGATTATTGACCTGCAACTTCGTTCACTTTGGCTGGCCGCACAGCCTCATGAACCTCGCCGCCTTTGGGATTTTTAGCGCTGCTTTTGCCTCTGAGTTTTCTGGATTACGTTATGTGGGATTGATATTTTTTTGCTGCCTTGCGGTTGGGCTTGGTGTTTACACCTTGAACCCGGAGTATGAAGTTTATGCAGGGCTCTCTGGCGCAATTCACGGGTTATTTGTTGCAGGTTTATTACTCAATAAGAGACATGTGTGGTGGGTAAACCTTCTTTTAGTAGCGGCACTCTTTGGGAAAATTTTTATGGAACATCAACCCGGCTATCAAGCGACTGAATTGCAGTCGCTCTTGCCGGTAGCCGTTGCTTACGATGCCCACTTGTACGGTGCTTTGGCTGGGCTGGTTTTTGGCAGCGGTTGTTTGCTACTGGATTTTAGCCGTCGCCAAAAAATTAATCGTTAGCGTCATCATCTCCTAACACCATATTGCCGCCCGCTTCTTTGCCTAACCGAAGTAAATGGGTTGCGCTTTTGATTTGGGGATCAACACCATCGCACATGTAATTGCTAACGCCCGCACTGAAATAAAGACGCGTGGGCGCACCATTGATTATGCATTCTTCTGATGACAATAACTGACGCACGCGGCTAA
Source organism: uncultured Cellvibrionaceae bacterium (assembly GCA_964581625.1). Lineage (GTDB taxonomy): Bacteria > Pseudomonadota > Gammaproteobacteria > Pseudomonadales > Cellvibrionaceae > Cellvibrio. The sequence goes on along the minus strand of CAZOPE010000019.1, from coordinate 64,914 downwards.
TTAATGCCACGGCTTTTTCATTATCTAAACCCGGCAACAACACATAAAAATCATCGGCATCCGCTCGGCAAATCAAAAAACGATCCAGCATATTATTCAAGCAACGCGCCACATGTTTGAGCGCTATGTCGCCAGATTCGTGACCGTATTTTTCGTTAAATTCGCGGAAGTGATCGACGTTAATTACAGCTAGCGCCAAAGGCATGGATTTCTCTTGTGCATTGCGATAAACCTCGCGCGCCGCATTAAAGAAATGGTGGCGGTGATACAAACCTGTGAGGTGATCGCGCTGAGCAGAACGTGTGATTTGCTCAACCAATTCCAGATATTCTAGGTTGTGAATAATGCGGCAGTAAAATTCTTCCGGGTGGAAGGGTTTGCGCAAAAAATCATTGGCACCGTGCTTAATAAATTTTGCAGACAAGGCTTCAGTGCTCTCACCCGAAACGCCAATCATAATCAAATCGGTTTTGTCGTACTTGTAACGTAGATTTTTGACCAACTCAAAACCGTCCATACGTGGCATGTTGTAGTCGGTAATGAGTAAACGTATGTCTGGATTTTCCAACAAGACTTTAATTGCTTCAACACCATCATTCGCTTCGACCACTTGAAACAAATGGCGGCGAAATAAATTGGCGACGTGCTTGCGTGACATATCGGAATCGTCGACAACCAAGACTTTAATCTGTTGGTTTTTTTCCAAACGCTCGATAAGCGCAACCGCTTTGTTGTAAGCGTAGCGGCCCTCTTTGGTAACGTAATCTACGATGCCCTTGTTAAACAGCTGCTCGCGCTTTTTGTCGTCGTAGCTGCCGGTCAGGACAATGGTGGGAATTTTTTGCGAGAGTGTGTAATCAACGATTTGACCGTCTTCAGCATCTGGCAGATTTAAATCTACCAAGGCAGCGAAAATGTCATTTGAATATTGAGCTACGGCGTCCTGTGCCTGAGCCATGTTGGATGCAAACACGGCTTGATAGTGAGGGTACTGAGCGACAAGGTGTCGAAGCACCTTGGCGACCATGTCACTGTCTTCAACGATCAGGACTTTTTTCATTAGCGACACTCATAGGTTATTAGAATAACTTTGAGTGTAGCCCAGCCTTGAAAAAACGCTTGGAAATCAACAAGAAGCCGGTTTCAGCTCCAGCATCACTTCCACAGAAACGCCGATATTTTGGTATTAAACAAGAAACCGCTAAAGACTTTTTGCGCGGCTGGCGACGCCACCGATGCCGCGCCAAAACACACATGCAGCGGCAATAAATGCTCTTCGCGCGGGTGGCAAAAAAGCGCTTCGGGAGCTTGTTTCCACTGAATTAATCGCTCGTCCCGCTCATTTTGGTTTAGCTCATCATGCGTTAGAGTTTCGGTCAGCCAGTCGTCAAAACGTTCACTGCGCACGGGCGTAGCAGCACTACCGGAAAAGAAAGCATTCATGTTATGGAATGACATACCCGAGCCCAAGATCAACACACCTTGCTCCCTTAAAGGCGCAAGTGCCCGACCTAAAGCAATGTGGGCGGAGGGATCAAGGCTTCTTAGCAAGGACAACTGCACCACTGGAATATCCGCTCGGGGGTACATCAGCATCAAGGGTACAAAGCTACCGTGGTCTAAATCGCGAAGGGAATCTAAACGCGATTCAATGCCATTCGCCGCTAACAGATCGGCCATATGCTGAGCTAACACCGGGTCTCCGGCGACAGGGTATTTAAAGGTGTAGGACTCAGGCGGAAAGCCATAGTAGTCGTAAAGCATACCCGGCGCAGTGCTGCTGGAGACGCTCACCTGAGATTCTTCCCAATGCGCAGTGATAACCACAATCGCTTTAGGCCGAGGCAATTCAGCCGAAATGGATCGCATAAATGCTGTGAGTTCACGGTGATTAGGTTCGCCCAGCAATGGCATGGGGCCTCCGCCATGGGGAACAAAAAGTACCGGCATTAGGAAATTGCTCATAAACACCTCGTCATTCGGTTTTGAGCAGCATAATCAATTCAGTGAAAGATAGGGTTCGCATTAGGCGATGGATTACAACGAAAAAATGAATCAATCCAGCAGGTGAAATTAATCCGTTAGCGGCATAGCCGACTTGTTGTGCTCGCGAAGGGATTCGTAGATGGCAGCCGTGACAATGATGGCTCCACCTACGAGTGTCGACTTATCAGGAATACTTTTCAAAATAATCATGCCATACACAACCCCGTAAACAGGCTGCATACAGGCGACTAACCCCACCGTCTTTGCTTTTAGGTAACGCAAGGCGTAGCCGAACAGGGTGTGTGAGAAAGCGGTAAAAAATAATCCCAAAATCACGATAAGAATCCAGTCATGCTCATTGGGAATATTTTTAGAGGTGAGAATAACGGGGGTCATCAAGAGCGCGACAACCAAAACTTGGTAGCTCATAGAGCGCGCAGACGACTGACCACTAAACCAGTAGCCCAGCAGCAAATTGCGCAACGCGAAGGTGAAGGCAGACAAAATTCCCCACAGCACACCTTGCGTCATGGAGTTTGAGAAATCGAATTCGGGTACAAGGAAATAAATCCCAACCAACACAAACATACCGCTGGCAACATCGCCCCAATCGATCTTGGTGCCTTTGAGCAGAGGCTCCATAAATACCGTCATTACCGGGTAAGCGTAAAGCGACAACATACCAATGGCGATGTTGGAAACCTGCATGGAATGAAAAAAGGTAATCCAGTGAACGCACAGTAAAAGACCGAGCAACAACATACGGCGATAGTCACGCGCGGAATCCAACGCGACTCGCCCTTCACGCCACCACACCCACGCAAACAAAACGCCGGCTGCAATCCAGGTACGGTAACCCGTAATGTCCCACGCAGGTAGATTAATGATCTGCGAAAACAACCCCGTAGCCGCCATTAAAAATGCGCCTACGTGCAGAGTTATTAACGCCGACTTTGTGGATGACATGAATTAAACCAACTCAACTTTATTACGCCCGCGAACTTGTTCGCGGTCTATCTTTGCGATTTGTTAACGACGCCCGCCGTTGCGGCCACCCGTTCCGCGATTGCCACCACTACGATTAGTTCGCGCTCCTCCGCGTGGGCGATCCTCACGTGAACCTTTTGGTGCGGGCGGCAAATCCGGTGGCGTTAGCAATAAATATTCAGGAGGTTGCTCGCACTTAATTTCTTTACCCAACAATTTTTCTATCGGTTCCAAACGGAAAGCATCGTCCTCGCAGGCAAAACTAATTGAGGTGCCCGACTTGCCCGCACGTCCGGTACGGCCGATACGATGCACGTAATCTTCCGGCTCTTCTGGCAGCGTAAAATTCACTACGTGGCTGATATCACTAATATGAATTCCGCGTCCTGCTACGTCTGTCGCAACCAACACTTTCATATCGCCATTTTTAAACGCATCCAAGGTTGAAACGCGTTTGTTTTGCGTGATTTCGCCAGACAACAAACCTGCGTTTACACCGTGGCGAACCAATTTTTCCTGCAGATCACGGCATTCATCGCGGCGGTTGGCAAATACGATCATGCTCTCCGCATGTTCTTGTTGAATCAAGTTATAGAGCAAAGTGTATTTTTCTTCAGTCGATACCAGATAAACGTGCTGCTCCACCGTTGAGTTAGCAACGTTTTCGGGCTGAATATCAATGGTGACGGGCTTGTAGGTCCATTGCTCTACCAAGTTGCGAACATCGTCGGTAAAGGTTGCGGAGAAGAACAAGGTTTGGCGATCTTCACGTTTGGGCGTTTGACGCACGATTTGACGCACTTGCGGAATAAAACCCATGTCCAACATGCGGTCTGCCTCGTCGATAACGAGCACTTCCAGCTGATCAAGATACACATCTTTGTTGCCACAAAAATCCAACAAACGCCCCGGTGTTGCCACCAGAATATCCACCAAATCTTCATGCAAATGGCGCTGTTGTTTTACGTAATCCATTCCACCCACAAGCGTGTGAATTTTTAAATCCGTGTACTTACACAGGAGTTTTGCGTCTTCAGCAATTTGAATAACCAGTTCGCGCGTGGGAGCAATAATTAAAGCGCGTGCTTCGCCTGCATAGCGTTTTTCGGCGATGGGGTTTTTCAGCAAATCGTCAATAATCGCTGTTAAAAACGCTGCAGTTTTCCCCGTGCCTGTTTGTGCTTTTCCAACTACATCTTTGCCCTGCAAGGCATGAGGTAAGGATTGCGCTTGAATGGGTGAGCAATAGTTGAACCCCAAATCTGCAACGGCGTGCATAATTTCTGGCTCTAAATCCAAATCCTGAAAGCGCGTTTTGCCCGGCACTTCCTCAACCACAAATGAAGCCGGGTCCCAAGGCGCGTGCTGCACTGGAGGCGGTTTAGGTGTTGAACGAGATTGTTGGGGGCGTTTATTTTGAGCGGGACGATCAGACTTGGGGCGAGTTTTCTTGTCGCGGGTATTGCTGTGCTCACGCGAGCCTGAGGGCTTTTCCGATTGCCGAGGCTGGCGGTTGGATTCATTCTTTTTAGAACCCGAGCCTGTAGATTGATGAGAAGACGGAGCTTGCGGTGCAGGAGCTTCATTTGTGCCTACGAGCTTTTTTAAAAATTTAACGATCAAGGTGATTTACCGGAATGAAAATAAGAATGTGCTCAAGTATACAGATTAGTATGATAATTTTCCTGCAAATTAGCGACCAATCTACGCAAAAGCAGGCAATATCGGCATTTAAGACGGAATTTATCCCCAAAACCAAGCTTGCGGCTAGATCTCTGCATTGGTTAATCTTCGCCCTAAACGACTTTGCTATCCATGCAAGACTTTAGTATTCAACCAAAACTTTCCTGTTCCGTCGGAGCCAAGATGAAAATTCATAGCCTTCAGCACGTTCCCTTTGAAGATGTTGGTAGCCTTCTTGCCGATATTCAGGCTAAAGGGCACAGCCTAACCACCACCCACTGGTACAGGGGCGATACTACGCCAGACCTCGATACATTTGACGCACTTATCGTTATGGGCGGCCCCATGGGTGTTTATGACGAAGACCAATTCCCTTGGTTAACCGCTGAGAAAGAACTCATTAAAACTGCAATTGATGCCGGTAAGAAAGTGTTGGGGATATGCTTAGGCGCACAGTTGATTGCCTGCGTATTAGGTGCTCCAGTAAGCCGAAACGCACATCGAGAAATTGGCTGGTTTCCACTAGAGATCAATGCTGAGTCAAGTGATCATCCCGTAGCAAACATTCTGGCGGCTTGCGAAAAAGTGTTTCACTGGCATGGTGATACCTTCGCACTACCCGCCCAAGCCCAACTACTCGCCTCTAGCAAAGCCTGTGCGCATCAAGCCTACACAATTGGCAATCAGGTCTATGGATTTCAATTTCACTTGGAAACCACTGAAGCGTCCGCCAGCGCTCTTATCCGTAATTGCCCAGAAGATTTAGACAATTCCGCTTACGTGCAAAGCGCCGATGAAATTATGCGAGACAAGAAAAATTTTGAAGCCATCAATCAAGCAATGAGCGCGGTGTTTAATCAATGGATAGGATAAAACCTTAGGACAATGAGCAGCGAATAACGTTTAAACTTGTACTCCAAACAAATGCCCCACACCGGCGGTTAAGCCCATTGCAATTGCACCCCATAGACACACGCGCCCCGCACCTTTAACGACCGATGCACCACCAACTTTCGCCGCAAGGCCTCCAAGAAATGCGAGTGCAATGAAAGAACTTGCTGCTATTGCTAATAGTACTTTGGATTCAGGTGCACAGATGATCGCAATCAAGGGAATTAAAGCGCCTACGGCAAAAGTAGTAGCAGAAGTAAGTGCTGCTTGTAGCGGGCGAGCCTGTAAAAACTCCACAATTCCAAGCTCATCCCGTGCATGGGTGGTTAGCGCATCGTGAGCAGTGAGCTTTACGGCAACTTGATGTGCGAGCTCACGATCCAATCCGCGAGCCACATAAATTTCGGTAAGTTCGCGCAACTCCGCGTCGGGTTGAGTTGCAAGCTCTAAGGTTTCCCGGGCAATATCTGCTGCCTCTGTATCAGCTTGTGAGCAAACAGAAACATACTCACCTGCCGCCATCGACAAGGAACCCGCAACCAAACCCGCAACACCAGTAAGTAAAATGGTATGCGTTGAGGTTTGCGCTGCGGCAATTCCCATCATCAAACTCGCGGTAGAAATAATACCGTCATTTGCACCAAGCACCGCAGCGCGCAACCAACCGAGATGTTGAACTTTGTGGTTTTCGCCATGGCGCATGGGTTTCTCCTAAGTGGATGAAAACAACAACTCAATTTATTTTTTCAAAAACGACATGCGCAATAAAGTGTTGTCTTTTAATTTGTAATGATGGAACAACCCGGCAGCAGCGTGTAACCCGATAAGAAAATAACCCAAGGTTCCGCCAATTTCATGAGCTTCATGCAAGAAATGATTAAGAGATTTATTTTCTCCAATGAGCCTAGGCAAGTCTGCAAGACCCCAAAACGAAACGGCATAGCCATGTGCGTTAACCATTAACCAACCGCTAATAGGCATTGCAAACATAAACACATACAACGCCAAGTGCATTAATTTAGCGAGCAATTCTTGCTTGGCACTTGGCGCGGGAATAATCGGTGGAACCTTGGTTAACACACGTACTAGCACGCGCACAACCACTAGCAGCAAAATAGAAACGCCCAAAGAAAAGTGATTTGCTTTTAACGCAAAATGTTCCGCGCTGCCTTCAGGGTAAGACTCACTGAGTTCCATTGTTACATAAGAACCAATGATCAAAAGTAACATCAACCAATGCAAAGAAATTAATGCGGGGTTAAATTTTTTTACTTGGGAACCGTTATCAGACATAAATACCTCACATTACGTTTAATTTTTTTTAGGCGAGCACGAACACTACCCCCATTATGCAACAAACAAAGCCGCACTCAAAACAAGAACCTGAAAAAGCCGCGCTAAATCAAGTTTAAGATAATTAATCAGATGCGCAAAAACAACAATGCTCGCCTGAGCGAGCATTGTTTCAACCCTCTTACTTCTGTGTAGCTTTATTTAGCACTAGGCGTTTGGGGCTTTATATTGCCACAATCGCTGGCGAGCCACTTTCCAGAATTAGTCCCCTGAATAGTTTCCATTTTCCCGTTCACTTCAGTGGTGAATTTTGTGGTGCCCGTATAGGACTTATCGCTTTGAAATACGATTTGGCCTTCACCACGAGAGGGATGCTCCCCTTTGCAAACATATGTTGCTTTTAATACGCTAGAGGAAACTTGGGTGATGTTTTGTTCACAATTTTCGTCAGCTTGCGGCATATCACCACGGTCAATTTCTTCTTGCGTGACGCACGCTTTTACCACAGTACCATCTTTGGAAATATGCACACCGTGGGCTGGCAAGTCTATGCCTTTATCAGACATTTTTACACCATGCTTCGCCATCATATCTTCCATCATTTTGCGTTGCTCAGGCGGCATATTAGCCATCTGCTTTTTCATTTCGTCCATGGCGCGATTGGCTTGTTCCATTTGCACCTCATTCAAAGCACCCACACTGCCTGCGTTAACTTTAAACGTGTGCTCCCACAAACCGGGTTTCATGTCTACATGAATGGCGTATACATTTACACTCATCGCCGAAGCCACAATAAGCCCTGTCAATTTAGCTAATTTCATGTTTATCTCCTGTTAATAAATTCACGATCACTGAATATAAAAAAGCCGCTCATTAAAGCGGCTTTGAAAATTTTAGTGTTTGAGCAATTTGAGCAAGGTTGGCTCCATTGCTTTGGCCCATATTTCATAACCCTTTTCGTTAGGATGCAACAAATCAGGCATTATATCTTTCGACAAAATCCCATTTTCATCTAAAAAGGATTTGTTGATATCAAGGAAATAAACCTTCTTGTTATCGGCAAAGGTGGAAATAATCGTGTTTACACGGTTATTGATCTGGCGCATTTCACCATCGGGTTTTTCATCGCGCGGAAAAATTGCCAACAGCAAAATTTTGGTATTGGGTAACCGCTTTTGCAATTCCTCAATATCACGCTTGATCGCAGCAGCCGTAAGCTCAGGTTTTTCCTGGCGGTGCCCTGTGTTATTTGTACCAAACATAAGCACCGCTACTTTTGGATCTAAACCCTCGACTTCACCTTGCAGTAAGCGCCACAAAATGTTTTCAGTACGGTCACCGCTAAACCCTAAATCAATAGCGTTATACTTGGAATAGTTGCGATTCCATACATTAAAACCATCGCGCTCCCAACCTTGGGTGATTGAATCACCTATAAAAATCAGCTGCGCATTTTTACGCGTTTTGATCTCTCCCAACTTTTGCAAATGACGCGGATGCCACCAGTTAATAGACCACCATTCGTTCAACATTGAAGGGGTTACGGCAACTGTTTTATAGTCAGGGCAACTTACATTTGTTGCACCAGATTTCTGAATATTAACATTGGCAATAGCAACCTTACCCTCGCCCCCCGTCTCTAATGAGAAAGGTAAACGAACCGCAGAAAAATTATCACCATCTTGCATAAAACATTTCAGGGGAACACTTAGATGCTGCCAGCCTTTACCAAGCTGCTCCCGAGCTTCCAACAAATACGGAATTTTTCGCTCACAGCTGTCGCCGATACATTTTGATTTAAATGCCAGCCCACCCTTGGAAAGCTCAATGACATTCAGGTCAAAATTGATAACACCACTCGCCATATAATCGCGCAAATCCAAAGGCATGGTTGTTTCAAAATTTAATGCAGCACGCCAGGAATCCTTCCAACTAAAGGTAAGGGCATCGCCTGTGCTTCCTTTATCTGTTTTTGTTACGCTCACATCTGCATTAGGAGCTGATGAACCGGGAACTTTAGCAACCTGTGCCGAGCTTTCTTGCAAGGTTTGCTGACCAACAGGGCTTTCAACAACAACGCGAACTGACGGATTTAACTGCCCCGCGTACAAGCTTATACCTGCTGCGGCTTGGCGCTCGCCCGCAGTTTTTTTCTCCGCTATTTTCTGCTCGCTATGCGTGCAAGAAACCAACGCGAGACTCAAACATCCGATCATGGCGGTGCGCCATAAATTATGTTGCTGTTGCATAGTTTTCTCCTGTTATTTTATTAGAGGATTTGGAAAGCCAAAAAGCAGAATTCCCGCCGAGCGGGAATCCTTTGAAAAACATAACACAATAAAAAAAATCCTTTAACGGCCTTCATTACTCAAGGCATCCGCAATTTTGCGTGCAGATACTTTAAGCCGCTCAATCACTTGTTCATAAGTAATGGACTGCGATTTAATCGTGATAAAAGGTACATTCAGTACAGCAGTCGCGCCATTTAAACCTAAGATGGGCACACAAATATCGGTAATGCCTTCAACGAAATCACTCGCCGACTGAACATAACCTCTCTCCGCAGCAATTTTTGATTTTTGCAAAAAGCGCTCGATAGTTTCGTCAGCAACAGACGCACGTAACTGCGGCAACCAACGCTGCTGTGTTTCATCAGGAGCACAGCCATAGAGCAGCAAGCCTGAATTAGCTTCCACCAACAGGCGACGATAGCCAACCCTTACAGAGAAACCCAAATCCATAGGGCTTTCAATTCTTCCTACTACGACAATTTGATCGCCAGAGGGAACAATTAGATGGCAAGACTGACCAAGTTCCCGCGCAAGATCCTTCATTACCGGCAAAGCAGTTTCGAGCAGCGAACGCGCTGAACCTTGTGCAATACCTAAAGTAAATAATTTGTTCGTTAGCATATAACCATCGCGCCCATCAGGCGACGATTCTATATACCCACGGAACTCTAACGCCAACACCATGCGAAATAATTCACTCACAGAACGGCCGAGCGTTACTGCCATTTGTGAAGTTGTCATGGGGGCGCCGTTGCGGGCCAAAAGTTCAAGGATATCTAAACCCTTTTCTAACGCTGGTGCTCGATACTTACGATCATTTTCATCCGCAGTCGAGTCATTAATGATGTTGTTAGCCATGATTTTTTTATAAATGTAATTATGAGATTGCCGATAGACCGCTTATTGAGGCTTAAACGAGCCACCACAATAGCAGAAATTTATATGTGAAAAAACGAATTACTTGTAAAACAAGACAAGATAAAGTCATTTATACCATAACATAAATAAGCAGTAATTGAAGCAGCTCATGTGCCTGCTCATGCATCTTCCATTAAATTTGCGTATTAAAAGTCAAAGCGGCTAAGAGATTAGATTGAGCAACGCAGATTGAAAAAGGGCAGAAGCCCTTAATCTGCCGTTTAGAGCGTTGCTGGGTCTATCCAGAGTTCCGCACGATCTATAGGAGTTTCTTTCGAATTGAAAGGATTGTTGAGAGGAATGACGACACGATTTTTTAAGTTTCCGTTCGCAATAGCTTCTTGCACGCTAGGCGCGCTCAAAAATACCTTTTCAAATGAGCCATCGGCGATGGCACGATTTAAACCAAGCTCCAAATCACGCGCGAGTTGTTTGTTGTTTTTGCTTACAAACAGATAAAAGTCCATTTTGTAAACCAACATTAAATGTTTTTCCACTGTCAGATTTAAATTAGGGCGCTTGTCGACTTCGCTAAAGGGTTCGAATACCGCGCGGGGGAATGCATCAAAACGCGCGCCATCCACCATAAAAAATAAATTTTGATACTTTGTGGTTTTAACCACTTTCAAACCATTTGCTTCCAAAATTTTAGTGTCAATCCAAGCAGTGCCCTGCCCCAGCGGAATTTGGCGTAAATCGTCAATGTTGTTCACGCGATCAAATTTAGCTTGATCATCTTTACGAATAATCAACAACCTATGGCCGAGCAATCCTTTAAACATGGGAATTCGAATAGGTTCCAGCTGATCTTCCAGCTCTCTACTGGTGCCAGCCCACATGATATCCAACTTGCCATTCATCGTATCTTCTTGCAGGCGAGTCTGGGTCATATCATCTGGAATAGGTTGTAAATCTACCTTTCGACCAAGATGTTCAAATGCAAGCTTGATCATTGAGGCCATGTACGGACCGTTAGGATCAGCATCTGAAAGATTAATTTTGTAGGTTTCAGCGGAGGCGGAAAGACTTATTAATGCAAAAGAACAAACCTGAAGAACTAACCGGTAAAGTTTCATGTGAATGGCTCTAAATTTCTATATTGAGTATAACCAACCCAAGACAGTGAAAAGTTTAGTTTTGCTAAGGGTGAGTAAAGTCTCTCAACAAAAAAAACCCTCTGCGGCTGGCGACAGAGGGTCCTTATAGTCACTATGAACTTAATCGAATTATTCAAAGCTCATGAAAAAAGCTTAGACCATTTTGGATTTGGTGCGTAATTAATTTATTTTATAGGTAGCCAAGCGCACCTTTAATATAGGTGAGCGCTTACCAAAATTTAAGCCCCAATCAGTTTGGTCGCCGTTCCATACACGCTCCATAATCCATTTGCCATTTTCGTAATGCCCCTCTTCTACGCGCTCGATCATGTATTTGGAATCCTTTATTTCTGCCGAAGGTTTGAACTCAACGCGAGCTTTAAACGCCGTAACCAAATATTCGTTGTCGCTCAATTGGGCTATAAGTGCACCGCCGCTTGCAACATCATTACCTACCGGAGGTGATGTAAAAAACATGGGGCGGCCGTACGTTACTTCTGCATTCCATTTTCCTAAATCCAAGGTTTGCGTTAGTGCTTCTGCAATTTTTTTGCTGGCTGCCTCCTTTTCTTCTTTGCTTGCCTCTGGCTTAGCAGCCATTTTCTTTAGGGCTTCACTATCAACTGGTTCAGATACACCCCAAACCTTATTTTCAAAACTCAACTTCGCCCATTCGCGAGCCATAGGCGCTAACACACGGTAATGTTGAGCAAAATTTTCAATAATTTCGTCGTCGTATTTATTAGCACCGAGCGGGTAATTTACGTAGTCAGTATCATCCATTCCAAAAGGAGCGAACCCGACACCCCCTTTACCTAAGGTATCGAAAAAATAACGGGCATAGGCTTGGCTGTTGCCGATTTCTGGAACAAATAAAGGATTGTCTTCACGTGAATATTGCTCCAACCATTTAACCACGGTTTTATGATCGGGGTTATAAATGTCCGGCGCCACTGCATCCAAACTTGGCGCAGCTGCTTTCCAAATATGGATAACATTATCTGTCGCGCCGCCTTTTTCCCAATTAGTGGGATTAAACGGATCTCGTAAGGCAACGTTCGTATACATAGGCAATGGTTTAATGGCCTTACCGGCTGAAGCTAATTCTTCACAAAATTTCGCAATGTGGTAGGCGTGAAAAAATTCATCGGCATCTTTACCAAATACTTGCGACCATGTACCCGATTTAGCACCAATTTTTTTAACAAGCTCGGCTGGCACTGGTAAATTGAATACAGTGTTTGCCATGGAAGAGTAATCGCGATCTGCCCCCCAAGTACCCGCTTCATTTTCTACCTGCACCATAATCACAGTATTTTTTTCATCCACTTTTTTAAGATGCGACATCAACTGCAAAAATGCTTTCTTATCTGCAGCTAGAGTATTTTTCCCCAAAGGTGACAAGGAATTTAAAGTGTCTCCGGTTTTAGTCACCACACGCGGAAAACGTTCATTATTTAATTTCACCCAAGCAGGGGTGTAATGCGGCGCATTATTTTTCCAGGTACCAAACCACAACAAAATCAAACGCGCATTTCTCTCTCGCGCCTGTTGCAATAAGGCATCAACGTATGAAAAATCAAATTTTCCTTCTACCGGTTCAATTTGTTCCCATGCAACTGGAATCTCCAACGTGTTGGCATGCATTTTTTCAAAGCTGGGCCACACATATTTTAGAGTGTCTGGATAATTGCTGGAATTGTTTACCTGCATGCCTAACATTAAAAAAGGTTCGCCATCAACCATAAGCGCATGACGACCGTTTTTGGTGACGAATTCTGGTGTAGATGCAGCATATAGATTTACTGAATTAAGTAATAACCCGCATGCAGTTAAAACAGCGATAGATATTCGACGAATATTTAATAAATTGAACATAGAGGCCTCGGTTGAATAATTTTTATTGTGCTAATTGAAAACTGGAAAAGCGCAAAGTCTATAGTACCAAATTCAACTCTTTTACCCAGCAAAGCAACAGTAAATAAATGTCAAAAATAAACCCTGTAGCGCTTTCACGTTACAGGGTTTATTTACAGATCAAACAACTAAATTAAAATTAGAATTTAGCTCTCAAACTAATTGAGTAACGAGCATCTTGCGCATAAGAATATGCAACATGATCACCCGCTTTGTTTTGATCCATAATACCGATGGTTTTTTCTTTCAGCAGGTTACTAGCCTCCAAGGTAACGGTGTAGTTATCCATAAAGGTGTAACCAATAGAAGCATCCAACTGACCATAGTCATCGTTGTAAATTGGAATCGCCGCTTTACCTGAACCATCTGGGAAATCAGGGTTAAATCCGTTGCTACCCCAAGCGATTAAGTATTTGCTACGCCATGAATAAGCCAAGCGTGCAGAGAGACCATCTTTTTCATACATCCCCACAACGTTGAATGCATTCTTAGACAATTGATCGATAGGCATTTGGCCGTAACGATCTTTGTTAGTGTCTATTGGTGCAGCCCCGTTACCTGTGCCGGGCTCAGGCAATGGAATATTAGCTTTGCTATCGATATAAGTGTAGTTAACGTCCAAACCTAAACCATCGAACGGCGCTGGCAATGTGTCGAAGAATTTGCTGGCGCCAACTTCTACACCTTTGATATCACCTGAACCTATATTAGCTAACCAAGTTGCGTTACCTGACACACCATTAATATTAAAGTTAGACGTACCTTTTCTGAAGAAGTCATCCACTTGTTTTTTGAATAGCGCTACGTGAGCCATTCCACCTTTTTCATCGAAGTACCATTCCGCAGAAACATCAAATTGTTTTGCTGTCATGGGTTCAAGATAAGGATTTGTATCTTGAGATAATGTGACATCTAAATCATCTAAAGTTAATTGAGACTCAGGTTTAATCTTACTCGCCTCTTTAACTGCCGAATCAATAGTTATACGCGCTTGCATATCAGCAAAGCTTGGAGCCCAAATTGCTTTAGATGCCGCAAAACGTACAAAAATGTCGTCACTTGCTTTTAAACGTAAGTTAAAACTTGGCAAGACATGACTATAACTATTTTGAGCATCATAATTGCCGTCGTATCCTTGGATTAACACTGTTCCATCTAACTTCTTACGTTCCTTGATAATAAGATGACCGTGAGCAACGTTATCTGTTTGTACAACACGCACGCCAAAGTTACCGTCAACAGGCATAGACAAGTCGTCAAAACCGTAGTTAACCATGATATAACCTGAAGCCGTTTTCTCCTCTTGGGTATTTCTGTAGGCTTCGTTTTTCAATGCATTTTTATCGTTGCCGCAATACCAATCGTTACAACCCGCATTCACACCATCGGTAGTCGCCCAGAAATTCTTAACAGCATTTTCTGAGTAAATGTAACCCGCTGCAGGAACTTGCACATCGCCGCGTTGGAAATCATTGAATGAATAGAGCGTTAAGTACTTAGATGCTTGATCTTGAGTAACTTTGGTGATTTGGTTTCTATTACCACCACCAGCCGTCCAAGTGTCATAACGTGTTTTCCAGTCGTAACCAGTGTTAATGTTGTCAGCAGTTTTCTCTGAATAACGTACCCCCGCTTTAATCGATTTGATAATGGAATCATCGAAGCTATATTCCGCGTCAAAGCGACCGGCTTTTGCGTCGGCTTCGTTACGCTCAAAGTGAGTCATTGCTTGACCGAGCGTGTAATTCGCATAATTGGTCATGTACTGGGAATCAATATAAATTGAAGAATTCTCAGTACCTACGCCATCCAAACGTGCAGCTGGAGGGAACAAAATAACACCAAGCGTATAGTCATCTTTGGTTGCTTCTGCTTTCACGTATTGCAAATCAGCCGAGAACTTCCAGTGATCATCTGGAGACCATTTAATGCCAGTAGAATAATCGGTAGTTGTCGAAGTGCCTGGAGTCCAACGGGTACTGGTGCCAAAGTTCAAGCCCCAGTCGGCAGGATTAGAAACTGTAACATCGCCTGAAACCATTTCACCATTTGCGCCACGCTTCCAATTTTTGGCACTCGTTGGAACTATAGCGTTGTCGCCGTTAGCGCTGTTCAAAAAGAACGCATTCTCGTCGTATTCAGATTTCAGCTTGCTTTGGAAACCAGTGAGATAAACTTCTGTTTCATCATTAGGTGCCCATTGTAATGCAGCGTATTTACCATCGCGTTGGCTGAAGTAATCGTTACGACGCCAATCCACACCCTTGGATACCCACTCATCTTTTCCGTCAATCGTTCTTGGCAAAAATGGGCGTGAATAAACTTGGTCTGAACGGCTTGCCAATTTGGAAGTTGATAAATCAATTAAGAAACCGAATTCGCCTGCATCAGTAGACCAGCGATTGCTGTACAAGCCAGAGTATTCGCCGTTGGTTTCTTTAATTTGGTCGCCATAGTTACCTTTGATGGTGAAACTTGCCAACTGACCCGCTGCATCAAACGGCATGCGAGTACGAAGATTCACAGTACCGCCCAAACCACCTTCAATCATATCCGCGGATGGGCTTTTGTAAGTATCCACTGCATACATCAATTCTGCAGGAACGTCTTCAAAACTTAAACCACGACCACTCGCTGCAGAGAAAACATCGCGGCCATTTAATTCCGCGCGAACTTGTGTCAAACCACGAATGGAAACACCGCTACCCTCTGCAGCAGGGTGCTCCGCATCGTTATTGGTGTAGCGGCCAACCGAAACGCCAGGCACACGTTGCAAGGCCTCGGTCACGCTACGATCCGGTAATTTACCAATATCTTCTGCTACGATTGAATCCACAATAACGTTGGATTTCTTTTTAACTTCTTGCGCACTCTGAACACTCGCGCGCTGCCCGGTTATCACAATCTCTTCTGTGCCCTCTGCGGCTTCGGCAGCATACAGCTGCGCTGATCCCATAGCCCCGAAAATCAAAGACATGCTTGATGCAACCTTGATGTATACCGGTAATTTCTTTTTTAGAAATGTTTTTTGATTTTTACTTATCATTGTCGTTCTCCAGTTAGAAAATTAACACTCAATATTTTTGTCACTTATGACTGTGACTTTCTTGCAACTCCAGATACTTGCAAACTTCACACACTTGCTATTGATCTCGCGCAGTCAAACCCAAGATCAATAGGCGGCAGCCGATAAAACATAGGTTTTATTCGCGGCAGCAACGAACGAGCCCATGTCACCATTGATGTCAACAGTGACTTTTTCACCACTATTTTTTTCAAGCATTAAAAATGGCTGAGTAAAAATCGAATTTTTTAAACTTACCTTTCCACTCTGCCCTGCCACAAATAACGCTTCCTTCAATTCGTTATTTTTCCAAACCAGATCAACTAGCCAATTGCCACGCGCGCGCAAACCTCTCACGGAGCCGTTTGGCCAAGCACTGGGCAAAGCTGGTAGCAATTGCAATTGATTGTTTTGGCTTTGAAGCAACATTTCTGCAATACCCGCTACTGCGCCGAAGTTGCCATCGATTTGAAAAGGCGGATGGTTATCCCACAAATTGGGTAGAGTGCTCATCACAAGTTGATCCGATAAAAGCTTGTGCGCACGGTCACCATCTAATAAACGAGCCCAAAGATTTACTTTCCATGCTTGTGACCAACCTGTGCCACTATCACCACGGGCGTTCAAACTCGTGCGAGCGGCTTGCAACATGTCTGGGGTTTTTGTGGCATCGATTTGACGGCCGGGGTGCAGCGCAAATAAATGCGAAATATGACGATGCTGATTTTTAGGATCATCAAGATCTTGTTGCCATTCCTGCAACTGCCCCCATTTTCCAATTCGCAAACCGGCGTCTAAATTCGAGAGAACTGCACCTACCTTTTTCGCAAAGACTTCATCACCTAAAAGTTGTGCAGCTTCAAATGTATTACGAAAGAGATCGAATACAATTTGTTGCGACATAGCAGCGCCGCTCACAAATGGGCCCTGCTCTGGTGAAAAACTTGGGGAAACAACCCATTTCCCACTACTAGGGTCTTTTACTAATGCATCCAACCAAAACTGGGCAGCCCCTTTCATAAGGGGATAAGCGCGTTCGCGCAGGAATTTTTTATCACCTGAAAATAAATAATGCTCATAGAAATGCTGAGCTAGCCAAGCCCCTGCTTCCGGCTGCCAAAAGGCGGTTGGCCAATCAATAAGACCTGTAAACCCCCAAACATTGGTATTGAGAAAAAGGGTCCAGCCACGCGCACCAAAAATTTGTTTGGCGGCTTGTTCGCCTGGCAAGACCAAAGACTCTACAAAATTGAAAAGCGGGGGTAAGGTTTCAGGCAAATTAGTGGTTTCTGCTAACCAATAATTCATCTGCAAATTAATGTTTACGTGGTAATCATCATTCCACGGCGGTGTGTTAGACGCATTCCAAACGCCTTGTAAGTTTGCAGGTAAAGAACCCTGGCGCGATGAGGAGATCAGTAAATAACGGCCAAACTGAAAATAAGTCGCTTCCAAGGTGCGATCTAAGCTCGCATTACCTTTGCGGTATGCCTCTAAAAGTTGGGGCGTGGTTAAATGAATATCACGTTGGCCAATATCAAAATTAACGCGACCAAATAGTTTTTGGTAATCGGCTTTATGACTGGCCAGTAATTGTTCGAAAGATTTTTGGGCAGCTCTCTCTAATGCATTTTCAATCGTCAGCTTTGGGTCTTTACCACGATAAGATGGATATTGTTGCGCGTAATTAGTGCCAGCTTTAAGAATAACAAGCGCCGAATCCGCGCCAACAACTGTCAATTCGCTTTCTGTTTCACTAACCGTTGTATTTGCAATAACAGCAAGGCTCGCTTGGTAACGCAAGCCGTTGTCATGCAAGTTTCCGCTCGCGGTTATGCGGCCATGTTTAACTGTGGTTTGTAGACTGCGATTTTCGGGAATATTGAATTTTGCTCTAACATTTACTGAATTAGGCTTATCAGCACTTACTCGAACCGCGATAACTCCATCGGGATAACTGGAAAAATATTCACGCAAAAAATGAATGCCATTTTGCGTATAACTGACTCGCACCAAACCATTATCCAAATCCAGCTCACGGCGATAATCGGTAAAGCTCGCCGTTGGTTCGAACATCAAAACGAGTTCGCCAAAATTTTGATAGTCACCATAACCAATCGCTTTACGGCCCAAACGCTTAGCTGCTTCTTCAGGAGTTAACTCACCGGCGTCTAGAATATCTTTGCGTACCGCCGCCATATTGTTTGACAGTGATTCAGTAGGTATCCCGAAGTCGTACCCCTGTTTAGAATTTGGCCCGCCAGTCCACAGTGTTTTTTCATTGAATTGCAGCCGATCAACTTCAACACCGCCCATCACTACTGCGCCCATTGCCCCATTGCCAATTGGCAACCCTTCACGCTCCCAATGTTTGGCGGGCTGATCGAAAGAGATTTTTAGCGCGGGCACCGCGGCATAGCCCAAACTATGGGCGAACAAAAACACCAGCGACAAGAGCCGCTGGACACGAGAAAGATGCTGAAATGCGTTAAGCAATCTAGCCCGCATGGATTCGCCTTTGAGTTTTAGAGTGGAATTAAAACGATTTGTCTTATAAATGGTATTTATGAGTTATTTTTGTGCATAATAAGTTATGTTTTTCATATATGCAATATTTGTTACTTATAATTATTTTTTGTAAAACTATTTTCTTGGGTGAAATATGAACACCAAAAGCAGGCGGTACTTGCGCGTAAGTGAGATCAAAAACTAAGAGGGGCCTGAACCTGCAAGCGTAACTCACAGGTTTGGTTAATGCGGAAAGAGGGAATCTTCAGAAAACAGGCTAATTCATTGTTTTGAGAAACTCGTAATGGCTAGGAGCATACTCTACCCCTGCAGCTATGGCACTTTTCATTTTATTCAGCATCCTTGTAAGTGCATCCTGCTCGTCTGCGTCCAACGCAAGCACGGATTTGCCTGGAACTATGTTGAAGCCGTTGTACATACTGATCCAACTCGCATCTTGAAAGGTTTCCTGTTCGTAACTGATCAGGCTTCCATCCTGACGAAAACGCTCGATTTTATGCGCCAGCATTTCCGGCACCTCCATAACTTGAACATCACGCCAAAATTGGGAATCCTGCCTTCGACTGGACTTGTAATGGAGGATCAAGAAATCCCTCAGGCGTGCATACTCGAGTAGATTTAGGCGATTCGCTTCGTCACGCAATTCAGGGCTAAATTCAGCGTCAGGGAAGTGGTTAAGAAGCTTGTCGATCCCCGTTTGTATCAGCGAAATACTGGTGGATTCCAAAGGCTCAAGGAAGCCACTTGCCAAACCTAACGCGACACAATTCTTGTTCCAGAATTGTTTGCGCACACCGGTTGTAAACTTAATGACTTTAGGTTCTGTTAAAAAACGTCCTGTTACATGATGCTTTAAGGTCTCAATCGCCTTTTGATCAGATATGTAGTTGTCGCAATACACATAACCATTGCCTGCACGATGCTGAAGAGGAATTCGCCATAGCCAACCAGCCTCACGCGCGGTGGAGCGCGTGTAAGGTACAGGCTCTTCCGCGTTCTCAGTCTGCATGGCGACAGCACTATTACACGGCAGCCAGCGGCTCCAATCCTCATAACCTGTATGCAGAGTCTCTTCGATCAATAAGCCCTTAAAACCGGAGCAATCAATAAACAGCTCAGCATGCAATGAGTTTCCATCCCTCAACTGGACAGCTCGGATAAAACCTGACGCCTCATCTACCACCACCTGAGATATGATGCCTTCAACACGCTCTACTCCGCGAGATTCCGCATACTGACGAAGAAATTTTGCGTAGAGCGAGGCATCAAAATGATAAGCATAATTGTATTGAGTGAGTGGTGTTACGGGTTCAGGATCAGGCATCGCAAACCTGTTTTTTAATGCGAGCTGTGTCGATAAGCAGAAGCTTTCAAGCTTTCCCGAGTACCCTGTTTTATGCAGCGAGAGCCAATGCTGATAAAAAGATGTCCCGTTGATTGGCACTCCATAGTCTGCGAAGGGGTGAAAAAAAGAGTCCCCTTCGGTGTACCAATCCTTAAATTCAATGCCGAGCTTAAAGGTGGCTTGGGTTGCGCGCATAAAGTCGTGTTCAGCAACACCCAACTGCCGATTAAAGTATTTGATTCCTGGAACAGTCGCCTCGCCCACGCCAACCGTCCCAATGGCATCAGATTCTACGAGCCGAACGCTAACCTGCTTTCCATCCAAAAATTTAGATAGCGCCGCAGCTGCCATCCACCCTGCGGTTCCCCCGCCGACAATCACGATTTTTTGAATTGGCTGAGCCATAAAACACCTTGATTTTATATTTAAAATCCATTTTATACTCAAACAACCCTATCCCGTCAAAGATCTGTGTGAGACTCACAGGGGCTGGCATAGGTGTTGCTCTATTTATCTGCAAAGACTTTAGGCGCTTAAATCCAGCCTGTTTGGCCGGATACGACCTCATTTAGGACATAAAATGAAGAGCACTAGCACCAACATGAAACACACCGACTCGCCGCTTGCACCAGTAACCGACGATAAGACCCGGCGTTTTACCGAACTCTTTCATCAGCGGTTAGATGTCTTGAACCTAATAAAACAACTCAACCACATGGTGAAGGCCGTTCAGCGCCATCGCGGAATGAGCATGGGTTTGTTGGGAGGGAATGCACTCTTTCGCGAGGAGTTTTTGCGGTTGCAAAACCAGATCGCGGGGCGCCTTGAGCTTTTCAGCGCCTTTACAGCGCGCTCACCGCATTTACTGCCGCAACGTGATCTTGAAAAATTACAAAGTGCCTGGCTAACAATAAGTCACGACTGGCAAGAAGATTCCGTTATCGACAACTACGAATTACATTGCCACCTGATTGAGCAATTAATTGCCATGATCCCTGTGTTGGCAAAACACTTGGAGCAACCCATTGCTGCTGTTCTCGCCGTCAACAATGAGCCTGCAAAAATTTATGCAACAAATGCGGTATATCCCAATCGCTTTAAGCAATTGGAGGTTCTGCATTTCTCTACACGGCTTATGCCATCTGTCGCCGAGCAAATTGGTCGCATTCGCGCCTTGGCCACTTACACTTCCGCCCTCGGTTTTTGCGATACGGATTACGCGAGTAAATTACGCTACGCCATTCAATGCACGCGCGTTAACAACGAAAAACTTCGCAATCAGGCAAAACGCATGGAGGGCATTTTAGAAAAAGACAGCCCTTTGTTGAGCCAATTAAAAAGTTACGAAATTAAGCTGACATTTTTATTAAATATGATTGAGCAGGATATTTTGAACGAGGGGCAAGTTACGGCCGACAGCAACAGGCTGTTTGAACTTGCGACAGATATTATTGATATGTATTTGAATAGCGTGGATGAAGGTACATCACTTATTGAGCGCTGGCACAATGATGAAGTAGAAAACTGGATTGCAACAATTGAATAGATGGGTAAAAAGTAGAGCCTAAACATGGCCCCATGACTGAATTAATTTATATATTTCTTCCGTGGTCTGTGGGGTTGAATCGATGATACTGAAACCCGTCCAATGCTTCCCGTTTTGATCAGCTGCACGCGTCCACAAACAATCGACGCCAATTCGCAAAACCTTTTTGCCGTTCGGCTCATCGGGGATATGCATATCCAGCTCGTACAAACGATCTTCCTCAAGCGCAATATCCCCCACCAGCATTAAACCTTGTGTATGAATGTTTACTAGGCGGCCTAAGTAAATATCACGAAGACTATCGTAAACATCTACATCGCCACTAATTAAATGACGATGCAATCCGCGATCACAATTCTGTGGAGATAAATCACTCATAAGCTAATTACTCGCTTTGGAAGTGTCCGTTAAATTACCGGCACGCTCATTGAGAGTCTGGTAGATATTTTCCAATGCCCGCTCAAAGAAAGGCTTCGTACTACCAGCGATTACTTGAGCTTTGCCGGCAATCATCTCGCGCGCCAACTGCAAACCTGCAATCAACGACACTTTCCTACCTTGCTGATCAACTAACATATAATGATTGGTTTTTTGATTAAACCAAGCCACTTTCAAACGCTTGCCATCTTCAAATTCAAACCAGGTACCAAACTCAATCATCTTTAAACTATCGACGATTTTAGTTTCGTCTGCAGTTTGCGGCTGCATCACATCAACAGTTTGGCCTGCCTTTTCCGCCGCCATATTTTCAAGCTTGGTGCGCATTGGCGCTGGCGCCGATTCCGCTTTTTTACTTTGTAAAGCAAGGCGCTGCAATGCTACAACCGCGTCGATCAATTTACGCCCTTTTGCTTGCTCATAACCGATGGTTTCAAAACCATGCTCCAGTGCCGCAATCAATGCGTCTTGCTTTTCCATTTGCTTAATTTTATCGGCTTGCAAAGTTTTAGGTTCAAGACTCCACAGCAAATCATCGACAACCGCTACCGCGCGATTCCATGAATCAGAATTCTCACCGTAGCGGAGCAACACAAATGACAAGTAATCAGACCAAGGCTGTAACAACAATAACAAAATCGCCGACGGCATATCGCGGCCATCAGTTCGGCTGCGAACGGCAGTGTTAACTTGCACTTTCGCTTCACGTAATTTTTCTTCGCCTTGCGCTTTTTCTAGCGCACGACGCTCCATCAATTCCTGACGGCGAGCCACATTATGCGTGTAAGCATTAAACTCAATTAATAATTCAGCAAATAAACGGACATCATTTTTGAAATCTTCTAACAAACGGAAAACAGTGATTTTAATTTTGTTGAAAATTTCAAATTGATCTGTGCCATCGTTACTCACCCAGCGCACACCTGCTTCCGCCAAACTATTTAACAACACGCGTGCGGGATGCTCCGGCTGCTCAAAGAAATCTTTGTCAATGAACGCAATTTTTAAGAACGGAGTGTGTAAGTAACTCAGAAGCGCTTTAACTGAGTCAGGCAGGTGTTCGTCGGAGAGCATGTACTCAAACAACATACCCACCAGATCAATGGTTTGCATATCCATGGCTTCAACAGCGCCATTCTCATTTTCGCTGGCGATTTGCTGCATCATCAGCTGGCTAACTTGCTGCACAGCTTGCGGCGCTAATGTTGGAATCCCCACCCCAGCGCTTTCAAATACCTGTTGGGTGGTGGCCAAGGTAGTTGTTTGCATGCTATCAAGCACGCCAACGAGCTGATCACTGCTATAAACACGCAAATTCTGCGGCGCTATTTGCGGTTGCTGACCGTTGGGCGAATAACCTGTTTCAGTGTAAACGCCAGGTTGCCCCGCCGGCCGCGGTGAAAAATTCGCGGCAGCTACTGGCGCCTGCTGCACCATGGGCTGCCCAGTTTGGCCTTGATGGGTAATGTGGGCTTGCAGCAGCTTAATCGCGTTAAGCAGGCTACTTTGATATTGCACATCCGATGGGTTGAGCATACCGCTCAGCAAGCGGTCACTAGCGCGGCGATGCATGGCATCCGCCGCCGATTGCTCGGGCAATTCGCCTAGCGGATTTATATCCAGAGGATCATCCGCAACTTGGTCTTCGGAGACACCATTACGACCGCTAGAGGAGGCGTCTGCATTGGGGACAAAGCGCAGATTCGGTAGTAAATTTTGGTGAATTAAATAGTCGTTAATTTCGTCGTACAGACTTTCTAATTGGCCAATGACTTCCTGATCAAATATTTTGTAACCAATAATTTTGGTTTTGGCGTCCATATCGAGACTGGACAGCACTTTACGCAAGGCTTCGCAGAATTGTACTGGGCTTGCTGGGTTGCTGCGCTCATCTAACTTCTCTCCATCATTAAGCAAGGCTAGACGCTGCTGGAGCGCCCACAATTGCTCGGCGTAAAAGCCTTCCGCACGGTGAGTAATGGAGGTAATGGCAATAGTTTCTTCAAGATCTGAATGCTCAACGAGCGACAGCATATCGCCCGTAAAACGCTCTTCACCGGTTAGGGTATTCAAGGTTTTGTTCTTAAACTTGACGAAACCATTACCCAAATGTTGGCAAAATTCTTGTTCTGCGGGCTGTTGAACGGCAGAAATCAGGTTTTGAACTTCAAATAAGGCCAGTTGCTCTTTATTGGATTTGGCGTGCTCAGCATGCTCCAAAATCTCTTTACACCAGTGGCGCCAAAAATTAGGGAATACTCGGTAGGCAAAACCACGTGTAAGATCGCGGCAATGTTTCAGATGCTGGATCACAATCTGCTCGGACATGGGAGCCAGTGTTGGACCAGAACGCTTATTGGCATCGGCGCCAAAAGACCCTAGATTTTGCATAAATTTTCCTGCATTTATATCCATAACTTTCATAGTCCCAACCATCCTAATAAGAGTGGAAGTCCTTTTGTATTAACCATAAGCTTTGTCTACAGACAGGCCAATCCGAGCCCTTTAAAGCACCAAAATTCATATCTGCCAATTCTAGCAGTTTCTCGCGTATTGGCTACAGAATGAGTACTGTGTCACCAAATTCAACAAAAGCTTATACCGGAATTTTACGTCAATCGCCATCACACAATATTACACCTGGTTCATAAATCAGCTTACGCACTAAATAAGAACACCTCCCCTCAAAAATGCACCGCAAAAACGCACCAAAAAGTAGCCCAAAGCAACATTATTCAGGCAACACCTTGCTTTAAGCAGCTTGAATGCAAGTTGGTATCCATATTGCTAAATCCATACCGTAACGAGATATACCTGATCCGCACTCTGAGTGGTTTGGATATTGGACGATAGAAATAGAAAGCTAGGGTTCCGATTGCCTTCCTAACGGAAGCGATGCCTGGTCCGAGAGCTTTCGACCCCAGCGGCGCAAGCCTTGAGGTTACACGGCGGGATAAAAGCCCGGGAGATAGATGGCCTAAAGCCTGATAGCAAACATCGCGCTCATGCGCCCAAGAGGTTTGTGCAGATTTTAACCGCCAGAGTGCTCTCAGCTTTTATAACAATTCTCAGCACCCCTGAGACCATACTGCCCGTAATCTTAAAAACCGCTGGAGGTTTACATGCTACCTACTCTTTTCACTAAACGTCTGTTCGGCAAAACCCTTTTAGCCTCTGCTCTGCTTTTCTCTTCAGCCATAGCTTCAGCCAAACCTTTTAATGTCTGCTGGTCCATTTATGTGGGTTGGATGCCATGGGGTTACGCTGCAGAACAAAAAATTATTGATAAATGGGCCAAGAAATACGGCATTGATATCAAAGTTACGCAAATCAATGACTATGTAGAATCCATCAACCAATATACCGCCGGTCAATTTGACGCCTGCGCCATGACCAACATGGATGCCCTAACAATCCCTGCAGCTGGCGGCGTTGATAGCACTGCGTTGATTGTGGGCGATTTCTCCAATGGTAACGATGCGGTAATCCTCAAGGGCGACAACAAAACCCTCAAGGATATTAAAGGCCAAAACGTAAACTTGGTTGAATTGAGCGTGTCCCACTATTTATTAGCACGCGCCTTGGAAAGCGTGAAGTTAAAAGAGTCTGACGTGAAAGTTGTTAACACCTCCGACGCCGATATGGTTGCTGTTTACGGTACCAAAGGCGTGACAGCCGTAACAACTTGGAACCCACTGGTTGGCGAAATCATGGCGCAACCACACACCAGTAAAGTGTTCGACTCATCGCAAATACCCGGCGAAATCATGGATTTGTTTGTGGTGAATACCGCAACACTGAAAGCGAACCCTGCTCTCGGTAAAGCCTTGGTGGGCGCGTGGTACGAAATTATGAGCACTATGAGCGCGCAAGATGCCAAAGGTATTGCAGCTCGTACCAGCATGGCAAAAGCATCAAGCACCGACCTCGCTGGCTTCGATTCGCAACTTAAAACCACCAAAATGTTTTACACCCCAGCCTCTGCTGTTGAGTTTGCAAAAAGCGACGCACTCTTAAGCACCATGAAAAAAGTCGCTGAATTCTCTTTTGATCACGGTTTACTCGGTGAAAAAGCAAAAGACGCTGCGACTGTTGGTATTGAAGGCCCAAAAGGTATTTATGGGAATAGCAAAAACGTGAAGCTACGTTTTGATACCACTTACATGCAAATGGCCGCTGACAACAAATTGTAATTTTCTGCTCGATGGGAAGTGAGCGATTCGTCGCTCACTTTACCAAAACCAAAATAAAAAAATGTTTACCCTAATGGGGATTCGTATGAAACGGCTTATAAACCTGACACCCTCCAAACCCGTAAAATGGTTGTTAGGTATTTTACCTTTTGTCATTATTATTTTTATTTATGTGGTTGCATCAGATGCGCGTCTTGCGGAAAACGCAACCGATAAATTGCTCCCCAGCCTTGGGCAAATGGGCGAAAGTATTCACGCCTATGCATTGGAGCCCAGCAAGCGTACTGGCGAATATTTATTTTGGATCGACACTTACAGCAGTTTAAAACGTCTAGCGCTCGGAATTGTCATCGCCGCTATTATCGGATTTACCTTCGGATTATTAACGGGTGCAATACCAAGTTTTCGCGCCCCCGTATCACCACTTATTACCGTTATATCACTTGTACCCCCGATGGCCTTGCTGCCCATTTTATTTATTGTTTTTGGCTTGGACGAACTATCCAAGGTAGCACTCATTATTATTGGTGTGGCGCCCAGTATTGCGCGCGATATACAAAGATGCACACTCGAAATTCCGCAAGAACAAATTATCAAAGCGCAAACCTTAGGCGCTTCTTCGCTCCAAGTTTTATTGCGTGTTTATATTCCGCAATTATTACCACGCCTTATTAGCGCAGTACGTTTAACACTCGGTGCTGGCTGGTTGTTTTTAATTGCTGCCGAAGCAATCGCTTCAACAGACGGGTTGGGTTACCGCATATTTCTGGTTCGTCGATACATGTCGATGGACGTAATACTGCCCTACGTAATATGGATTACGTTACTCGCCTTTATTATCGATTGGCTCCTGCTTAAAACCAGCCAAAAATGTTTTACCTGGCACCACCAAGGAGCGCACTAATGGTTACGCCTTTAATTACAGCAAAAAATCTTTGGAAAAAATACGGCAACAATACAGTGCTTGAACGCATCAACATCAGCGTGAACGCCGGCGAATTTATTACCATGGTGGGAACATCTGGCTGCGGGAAAAGCACTTTCCTTAAAATGCTGTTGGGAATGGAAGAACCAACATCGGGTGAATTGTTGCTCGACGGCAAACCCATTCCCAACGAGCCCGATCAATCGCGCGGCATCGTATTTCAGCAATATTCTGTGTTCCCACATTTAACTGTGTTGGAAAACGTTATTCTCGCGCGCGAGTTTGAGCAATCGCCCTTAATTGGAAAATTGTTCGGTGGAAAAAAGCAAAAAGTAATCGACGAAGCAAAAGCTTTATTGGAATCCGTTGGATTAACAGCATCGCTCGCAAAATACCCCCACGAGTTATCCGGCGGCATGAAACAACGTTTAGCCATTGCGCAAGCCTTGATTCGCCAACCCCGAATTCTATTGCTCGATGAACCTTTCGGTGCGCTCGACCCTGGCATTCGCGCCGATATGCATCAATTGATTTTAAAGTTGTGGCGCGAACACAACCTCACTGTATTTATGGTAACGCACGATTTAAGCGAAGGTTTTTATTTAGGCACACGTTTATGGGTGTTCGATAAATTACGCCGCGACCCACACGCACCCGAGGCTTACGGCGCGAACATTACGTACGACTTACCGGTTACACGTAAAGACATAGAAATACCGCAACAAATAAAAGCAGCAGAGATTGCATTATGAGCGAGATGATTTACACAACAACTATTCCCGGCAACGGCCATTGGTCTTTAGAAGTTCGCCGCGGTACTTTCATGAAAGTAACTGACATTGAAGGTGGCGCTAACGTGGGTATGTTGTTTTACAACCCACGCAATTTGCTGGAACGTTACAACGCCCCCGACACTCTGAAATGCCAGCATACATTCAAACTCCAACGTGGTAATTGTTTGTATTCTGATATGGGCAGAATTTTCGCCTCTATTATTGAAGATTATTCAGCAAACGGTGAAGGAAATTGGCACGATACGGTGTGCGGCAACAGCACCGCTGAACAGATTGAAAAACAATTTGGAAAGCGCGACTACCAAAAAGATCGCAACGCATGGTTACAAAATGGCAGCGATGCGTTTTTGGTTGAACTTGCGAAATATGGATTAGGCCGTGCAGACATGGCATCCAACATCAACTGGTTTAGCAAAGTAATTGCGGATGATGAAGGCAACATACAACTCGACACCAAAAACCGCGCTGCAGGAAACTCCGTGAGCTTGCGATTCGAAATGGACACACTCGTATTGCTACATGCCTGCCCTCACCCGCTTACACGTGAATCAACCTATCCGTTCAAACCTGTTCAAATCGAACTCGGTGAAGCAGATCCGGTAGCAGAGGATGATTACTGCAAAAATTTCCGCCCGGAAAATCAGCGCGGTTTCCAAAACAACGCTCTTTATTACCTTGCTGCAGGATAAGGGTTATTGCCATGCCTCTCATTGAAAGTAAATTAACAGCCGATACTTGCAGTGCTCGTCATTATGTTGCTGCCGGTGATTATTTTTTAGGTGAAATAAAACAAGGGCAAACATTTCGTATTGTCGATTTAGAGGGCAACCAAGCCGCTGATGTTTTATTTTATAACGCCAAAGATCCGAGCGAACGTTACAGCTCAATGGATACTATTCGCCAGCAAGGCAACTTATATCTCACGGCAGGAACCAAATTAATATCCAACGCCAACCGCGAACTTCTGGAAATTGTTGCCGATACCTGTGGCCGCCACGACACACTCGGTGGAGCCTGTGCAACAGAAAGCAACACCGTACGTTACAGCTTGGAAAAACGCTGTATGCATGCGTGTCGTGATAGCTGGATGCTCGCCGTAGCCGAACACCCCGAGTTTGGCATTAGTAAACGCGATATTACCCACAACATTAATTTTTTTATGAACGTGCCCGTTACCAGCCAAGGTGGCCTCACCTTTGAAGATGGCATTTCTGCACCGGGTAAATACGTTGAGCTGACTGCAAAAATGGATATCGTCATGCTGATTTCCAATTGCCCGCAGTTAAATAACCCATGCAATGGTTACAACCCAACACCTATTGAAGTATTGGTTTGGAGCTAAGCATGTCATCCTCGTCTAGCGGGGATCCAGCTTTTCGCTTTAAAAATTAATGTAATAGTCATTTGTAAAATAAAGAGCTGGATCCCCGCTACGCGAGGATGACGACTCCCAACTAAATAATTGTTGATATGCCTTCAGTGGACGACCACTGTCGTATGAATACCAGCAGGACGACCTGCCGGAGCAAAGATGTTTACCAAAGTACTAATTGCCAACCGCGGTGCCATAGCCACTCGTATTATTCGCACACTAAAAAAACTCAATATTAAATCCGTTGCTGTTTACGCCGAATCCGATGCAGATAGTTTGCATGTCCGCTTGGCCGATGAATCCTTTTCACTCGGTGAAGGCGCAGCCGCGCAAACTTATCTCGACCGCAAAAAAATTATCGCCATTGCACAACAAACCGGCGCGCAAGCGATTCACCCAGGTTACGGTTTCCTCAGCGAAAACGCTGTGTTTGTCGCGGAGTGCGAAGCAGCGGGATTAATTTTTATTGGCCCCACCGCAGACCAAATGATTACCTTTGGTTTAAAGCACAAAGCTCGTGAGCTTGCGCAAGCCGCCAATGTTCCTCTTTGCCCCGGTACGGATCTGCTCAAAAATATCGAAGAAGCCAAACAAGCGGCAACCGCAATCGGCTACCCCGTTATGCTTAAAAGTACAGCGGGCGGCGGCGGTATCGGCATGCAGTTGTGCAATAGCGAGTCAGATTTAACAGGTGCTTTTGAAAGCGTAAAACGCTTAGGCAAAAACAACTTTGCTGACGATGGTGTTTTTCTTGAAAAATTTATTGCTGCCGCACGGCATATAGAAGTGCAAGTATTCGGCGATGGCAAAGGTACGGCTGTTGCTATTGGCGAACGCGATTGCTCCAGCCAACGGCGAAATCAAAAAGTGGTGGAGGAATGCCCCGCACCCAATTTGCCGGAAGCACAACGCCACGCCATGCAGCTGACTGCAGAAAAATTATTGGCGTCGGTTAATTACCGCAACGCAGGCACCGTGGAATTTATTTACGATTCCAACGAAGATAAATTTTACTTTCTGGAAGTAAACACTCGCTTGCAAGTCGAACACGGCGTAACAGAAGAAGTCTACGGCGTAGATTTAGTGGAGTGGATGCTACGACAAGCTGCCAACGAACTCGGCGATTTAAAACATTTACGCGCACCACTTACTGCACAAGGCCATGCCATTCAAGTACGCGTCTACGCTGAAGACCCCGCAAGAGATTTTCAACCTTGCGCCGGATTACTCAGCAAGGTGGAGTTTCCAGCAACGGGTAAAAACTTACGGATTGATTCGTGGATTGAAAACGGGATTGAAGTGCCCGCGTATTTTGATCCCATGCTCGCCAAAATAATTGTTCACGGTGAAAGCCGGAAAGATGCGCTACAAAAACTGTCTTCAGCCCTGGATAAAACTGAACTCTATGGTATTGAAACCAATTTGGGTTATTTGAAAACACTGCTAAAAGATGAAACCTTACTAACTGGAAAAATGACCACGCGTTATTTAAATCAATTCAGTTTTAAACCAGCGCGTATTGATGTTATCCAAGGAGGAACCCAAACAACGATTCAAGACTATCCTGCGCGCACAGGCTATTGGCATATTGGTGTTCCGCCTTCCGGGCCATTCGATAATTATTCTTTCCGCTTGGGAAATCGCCTACTCAACAACAATGAACGCGCCGCCGGTTTGGAAATTACACTGCAAGGGCCTATTTTGAAATTTGGCTGCGATACAAAAATTGTTATTACCGGCGCAGCGATCGACGCAAAACTCGATGGCGAGCCCCTAACCATTAACCAAATTATTACCATTCATTCAGGTCAGCAATTGCACTTGGGGCGTATCACTGAAAGCGGCGCGCGCAGCTATTTGTGCGTTGCGGGCGGCATTCAATGCCCGGATTACCTCGGTGCTAAATCGACATTTACACTCGGGCAATTTGGTGGGCACAACGGACGCGCCTTACGCGCTGGCGATGTGCTTGCGCTCGATGCCGCGCTCTGCAATCCGATTGTTGCGCTACAACAACTCGCTGAAAGTTTAGTTCCACACATAACCAATAACTGGCAGCTACGTGTCGTTTACGGCCCACATGGTTCGCCTGACTTTTTCACCGATGAAGATATAGAAACTTTCTTCAATGCCGATTGGGAAGTTCACTATAACTCGAGCCGTACCGGCGTACGCTTAATTGGGCCAAAACCCAATTGGGCGCGCACATCAGGTGGCGAAGCTGGAATGCACCCCTCTAACATTCACGACAATGCCTACGCTTTTGGTACTGTCGATTTCACTGGCGACATGCCCGTTATCCTCGGGCCCGACGGTCCATCACTCGGTGGATTTGTTTGCCCAGCCACAGTCATCAGTGCTGATTTATGGAAGCTAGGGCAATTGCGCGCAGGTGATAAAATTCGGTTTGTGCCCGTCAGTATTGATGACGCGGTATTCATTGAAAAAACACAAAATGCGACTTTAGCTTCACTTACTGGTGAACAGGCTAAATGGCTGCCAGCAAAACCCATCACGCCGATTGTTGCGCAACTACCTAAAGCCACTTACGGCGAAGATATTATTTATCGCGCTGCGGGTGATCACTTCTTGTTAGTTGAATACGGAGCTTTAGAGCTTGATATTAAATTGCGTTTTCGCGCACACGCGCTCATGCAATGGCTACAAAAAAATCCTGTTGCCGGTTTGCGCGAATTAACGCCCGGTATTCGTTCCCTGCAAATTCATTACAACAGCCAGGAAATTTCGCTAAGCGCATTGTTAGCGCATTTGCAGCACGGCGAAAAAGAATTAATTACGCAACTTGCACAACTTAGCGTTCCTTCTCGTATCGTACACATCCCGTTAAGTTGGGATGACGAAGCCTGCCAATTAGCGATTCAAAAATATATTCAATCCGTACGCGACAATGCGCCTTGGTGCCCAAGCAACCTTGAATTTATTCGTCGCATTAATGGGTTGGACTCCATACAAGCCGTGAAAGATATTGTCTTTAGCGCATCTTATTTGGTGATGGGATTAGGTGATGTTTACTTAGGCGCACCAGTCGCAACACCGGTAGATCCACGTCATCGCTTGGTAACGACTAAATACAATCCAGCACGCACGTGGACTGCAGAAAACTCCGTAGGCATCGGTGGTTCTTACATGTGCATTTACGGCATGGAAGGGCCCGGTGGCTATCAATTTGTAGGCCGCACATTGCAAATGTGGAATCGCTACCGCAAAACCGCTGAATTCAAACAACCTTGGTTGCTCAATTTCTTTGATCAAATTCGGTTCTACGAAGTTAGCGCCGACGAGCTTAAACAAATTCGCCGCGATTTCCCGCAAGGCCGCTACTCTATAAAAATTGAAGATAGCCAATTCAGTTTGCAGGAGTACGAGCAGTTCATCGCCAACAATCAGGGATCCATCGCGCAATTTACGGAACAACGCGAACGAGCGTTTGATGAGGAACTGGCGCGCTGGCACGCCAATGGTCAGTTCAATTACGAACAAAAAGAATCCGCAGAAGAAACTAATGAAGTTGAAATTCCTGAAGATGCTATTCGAGTAGACAGCTCCGTATCTGGCAGCGTCTGGCAATCATCCGTCAGAGTGGGACAAGAAGTAAAAGCCGGGGATGTGCTACTTGTGTTGGAATCCATGAAAATGGAAATTAACATCACCGCGCCTTGCGCAGGCAAAGTAACACATCTATTAAAAACCGAAGGGATGCGCGTACAAGCGGGGCAAACACTGGTTGTGCTTGAAAGCTAAACCAGCTTCCATGCCTCATCGTTAACCTAATGAGTATTTATGAGCGTAAGTAAAATGAAAAATGCCTATTTGATAGGACTAAAACACTTCGGGCAACCCACAATAATTAATGGCTTTTTAAAGCTGCTTTTCGCTGTCGCCACCTACTTTGCGTTAGCAAATCCGGCTCTCGCTGCTGATAAAAAAACTAACTTTAATATCGCTTGGTCTATTTACGCTGGCTGGATGCCGTGGGGATACGCCGGTGAAAAAGGCATTGTGGATAAATGGGCTAAAAAATATGGCATTACCATTAAGGTGACGCAAATTAACGACTACGTAACATCCATTAATAAATTTAGCGATGGCACTTATGATGGTTGCGTAATGACTAACATGGACGCCATGACCATGCCCGCTGCGTCTGGCGTGGATACTACCGCGTTGATTTTGGGTGACTATTCAAATGGCAACGATGCAGTTGTTCTTAAAAACTCGACTGATGTTAAGGATATTAAAGGCCGTACTGTTAACCTCGTTGAGTTTTCTGTATCTCATTATCTTTTGTTGAGAGCACTAGGCAAAAATTCTTTGAGTGCGAGTGATATTAAAATCCAAAACGTTTCTGATGCAGATGTTGTACCGCTCATGAAAAAACCAAGCATCACGGCGGCCACTCTGTGGAACCCACAGCTCAGCTTTATTATTGGCCAAGCACCCAACATTCATAAGGTATTCTCCTCCAAACAAATTCCCGGTGAAATTATCGATATGCTCGCCGTAAATACAACAGTGCTCAAAGCCAACCCAGATTTAGGCAAAGCATTAGTTGGCGCGTGGTTTGAAACCATGCAAATCATGTCTAAAAACGACACTGAAGGTAAAGCAGCGCGCACCTACATGGCAACGAATGCCGGCACTAGCCTTGCAGATTACGATACGCAATTGCGCGACACTGAAATGTTTTACACACCCGCAAAATCTTACGCGTTTTCTACCAACACGCAATTAGCACAAACCATGGAATTAGTGCGCAGCTTTGCCAAAGATATAGGCATTAAGAATACAGATGATATAGGCGTTCAATTGCCAGACGGTTCAGTACAAGGTAGTAGCAAAAATATTAAATTACGGTTTGACACGCACTTTGTAAAAATGGCTGTAGACGGCGCGCTCTGATCCTTAGCGAATCGCAGATCAGATTTGTTCTGCTCTGCGATTCTAGTACAGCAGTTTACGCCGGGATTGTTCTATCTTCTGCCCATAGGCGTAAGCGCGCAATTTGTTCAGCCATCACAACCGATAAAGGGCTGGTATTTAGAATTTCGTTCAACAAAATTTCTGTGGTGAGCTTGGCCCCTGTCGATGAGGCCGTATACATGGCTGCGACGATTGCCTGCTCTATTTCAGAGCCTGAAAAGCCATTGGTTGCATTTGCAAGCTTCATCACGTCGAACTCAGTTGCTAGCATGTTGCGCTTGTTGATATGAATAATAAAAATATCTTTGCGAACGTCCACATCCGGCAAATCTACAAAGAAAATTTCATCCAAACGACCTTTGCGGATTAGCTCGGGTGGCAGCTTTGAAATATCATTGCTGGTCGCCACTATAAAAACTTTGGTTTTTCGTTCCGCCATCCAGGTTAACAAAGTTCCTAACAAGCGTTGCGAAGTCCCGTTGTCGTTGCCATCCTGCGCCATACCTTTTTCAATTTCATCCAGCCAAATCACGCAGGGTGACATTGCATCAGCCAGCTTTAACGCTTCGCGCAAATTGCGCTCGGTTTCGCCATGAAATTTGTTGTACAGCGCTCCAATATCCAAACGTAAAAGCGCAAGCCCCCACAACCCCGCCACTGCTTTTGCAGCCAAACTTTTGCCCCCGCCCTGCACGCCCAACAGCAAAATGCCTTTGGGCATATCGAGGTTGCTGTCCTCGGATATAAACGCATCGCGGCGCGTTATTAACCAGCGCTTTAAATTGTGCAAGCCGCCTACTTGCGAAAAATCTTTTACATTTGATTCAAAACTCATCACGCCTTCCATGTCCAGCAAGGCGAATTTCGCTTTGTTAATGGAATGCACATCCACTTCGGATAATTCACCATCAGCCCAAATCGCCATGCGCACCAAGCGACGCACATCACTAACACTTAAGCCTTGTAAATTGTTCATCAATTTTTTAAGCGTGAGGTTATCTGTCTTTACGCGCGTGCCGTGATGTTTATCTGACCAAACCTTGGCCTCTTCACGAATGACGTCCATAATTTTTTCATCGCTAGGCAACGAAAGTGAATAGGTACTGCTGTAACGCGAAAGCTCTGGCGGTAGGCGTAATTGATAACTTAAAAATACCAAGGTGTGCGGTACCGCAAAGTGGTTAAGAGCTATATCTTTTAGCAGGCGAACAACATTAGGTTGGCTATCCAAGAACGGGTGTAAATCGCACAGGGCGTAAATCCCCGGCTGGTTTTGACTTTTAATGTGCTTTAAGGCTTCCTCGACTTGATTCAACTCGCTGCCTTTAGGAACAAGCTGTGGGCCGAAATTGATGCGGGTCAGCCCATCAGTAATAGACCATCTATGCAGATCACGCCCTTGGTTGTTGGCCACCTTTGAAAGAACATCCAAGGCTTTCTTTTCTTCAAAGGTTTCAATGACAACCAGCGGAATGCGCGAATCGAGTAAAAGTTTTAGTTCGTTGACGTCTTGCACTTGTCCCTCGCCGTATATTTATAAATGTTTGACAGGTCGTTTGAGGCTCAGAAACCAGTGTGCCAGAAACCACCCTTTTCAGCAGCAAAGCTGATTACAAACAAACTTTTGTTTAGAAATTTAGTTACAATTCACGCAATGATAGATTTCCGAGGCAACCCCCATGCGTCAGCTTACTGCAATTGATCAATTTATTGCCCATGCGGATCGCGCGCTGCGTACGCTTTCAAACGCTAAACAGCCAACCCAACGCCCCTCGCCCGCTGCCACTGTAACCGAGCAGGATTTAAGTGCAGAGGAAAAACGCCATGCCGCCGGCTTGATGCGTGTTAACCATTCTGGTGAAGTTTGCGCGCAGGCGCTTTATCAAGGGCAAGCACTCACGGCCAAATTACCGCACGTGCGCGCAGAAATGGAACACGCCGCCGCAGAAGAGATTGATCACTTGGTGTGGTGCCAGGATCGCCTGGATGCATTGAACAGTCACCCAAGTTACCTGAATCCACTGTGGTATGGATTATCTTTTACGATTGGTGCGGGTGCTGGCTTGGTCAGCGATAAAGTCAGTTTGGGGTTTGTAGCAGCAACCGAAAATCAGGTCTGCAACCATCTGCAAAAGCATTTAGAAGAACTACCTGCGCAGGATCAAAAGAGCCGCGCCGTGGTGGCGCAAATGCTGGAAGACGAAGCCCGCCATGCTGACATGGCGTTAAGTGCGGGTGGCTACAATTTCCCCGCTCCCGTAAAAGGTTTGATGACGCTGGTTTCTAAGGTCATGACCAAAACAAGCTACAGAATTTAACGCTTTAATTTGCAGCCAATTGTTTTTGGCTTCTGTAGCGGTCTGACAAAATCTTCACACGTTTTACATAGGTTTGGGTTTCCTCGTAAGGAGGAATCCCGCCATAACGTGTAACCGCTCCCGCCCCTGCATTGTAAGCAGCCGCAGCCAACATCTCATTACCATTAAAGGTTTGTAGCAAACCCGCCAAATACTTCACCCCGCCCTTAATGTTTTGCTCAGGGTCAGTAGTATCGAAAACGCCCATATCCTTGGCTGTGCCAGGCATTAACTGCATCAAACCCATCGCGCCTTTGCGTGAGCGAGCCATAGGGTTAAAGGCTGATTCTGCGTGGATGATGGCGCGAATAAAGCCCGCATCGACTTTATGGGCTTGTGCTGCAACAGCAATGGTGTCACTGAATTCGGTCAGGAATAAGCGGGTTTTATACCAGTCAACACTCGATGCAATACTGCAAGCGTAACAACTGTTGTAGATGATGACTTGGTATTTCGTTTTGTAGGGCACAACGTCAGAAAAAACCATGGAGCCATCTTTTTTATACTTATATATTCGAAATGGCTCGGGGTTGGCTTTATCTGAAAGAGTCTTGGCACGCTCCAGGCGTTCTAACTCCTTTTTTGCCTTTGCTTCCAACGCAGTTTGCTGTGCCACTTTTCGCACGTGCTCCTCGTAGTCTACTACGGAGCCGGCTTGACCGTTGCCAGCCGATTCAGCCGCCATACATGGCAATCCGAAAAGGGAAGCAAGCAAAAAACTGTATAAGAAATGTTTTACCACAATGAATCTCAAAACTTATCGCTATCGGGTTCAGCCTCATCCGCTACAGTGTAGCTCATTAAAAGGTGGATTCACTCCCCCGAATTTGAAATTCGTGATCTAAACCCCCACCACAGGCGGGTCACAGGGCAAGCGAGGGAAATAACCCCTTCAGACCACCCGCAATAAACTCAATGGCAATAGCTGCAAGCAATAACCCCATAATCCGGGTAGACATAGCAATGGATTTAGCCGTGAGATGTTTAGACAACCACGGCATAGCCACCAGTGTTAACCACAAACAAAAGCAAACGCTCACAATAGCGGCGCAAATTAAAAAGAAGTGTGACCACTCGTGGGATTGATGTGCATAAACAATAACCGTGCTGATTGCACCCGGGCCGGCCAACAGCGGAATCGTTAAGGGCACCAACGCCACAGTATCATCCTGATGCTTAGCACTCACTTCTTCCGATTCAGTTAAGTCTGACTGTAGCATCGACAGCGCCATCAACAGCAACACCAAACCGCCCGCGCACCGAAAGGCGTTAATGCTGATGCCAAGTAAACTTAAAATCCATTCACCTAAAAATAACGAAACAATTAACACACCAAATACGGACAATACCGTCAAACGAATTGTGGCGCGCTTTGTCACTACTGATTGGTGGGCAGTTAAAATTAAAAAAACTGGAATAGCGCCCAGCGGATCAACAATAGCCAACAAACCCGCGAAAAACTGCGCGTACTCCGCAAATGACAACATAGAAAAATCCTTAGCCAAAATATTTTTGGAAGTCTAACAGCTATGAATAAAGTCTGGGTTTTGGACAGGAGAAATTAAGAAAACGTTACGGAAAGGATTTATAAATGTGCCAGTAATCCAATGAGAGCTTCAGCAACCGATTGGTGTTGAATAGCAGCACGGTCGCCTGTGAAATGAAACTGCTTCGTATCGACAATGCCGCTTGAAAGGCCCCATGCAAACCACACGGTACCCACAGGTTTATCGTCCGTTCCACCCGATGGCCCTGCAACACCGCTAATTGCAACTGCAATCTCAGCGCCTGATAACACAAGCACGCCTTTTACCATCTGTTCAACAACAGTTTGGCTAACGGCGCCTTCTGTTACGAGTGTTTGCGAATTGACTTGAAGTAATTTTTCTTTGGCTTGGTTTGCGTAGCTCACAATTCCGCATTCGAACCACGCGGAGCTGCCTGCCACTGCGGTGATTGCAGCTGCGACGCCGCCGCCCGTACAGGATTCTGCTGTAGCAACACGCCACTTGCGCGCCATTAACTTTTCACCCAGTAAATGGCTAAGCTCTATAACAGAAGGCGCATTTGATGGCGGCATTTTTCTATTTGTTTTTCTTGAGCGACAAGACAGACCTTTCAGGTTTGTCAGCGCGTTCGGCAAATTGTTTCGCTAGAGCCTCGCGCTCTTTTGTGGCTTCGCTTTTGAGTGATTCAATATCGGTAACGCCGCCCACAGCACTGCTGTATGAACCGGGAGTATCAGCTGCAGCTTTAGCAAGAAATTCCAAACCGCAGCGCATTAAGCGGGCTTGATCAATAAAGGATAAGTTTGCAGGAAAATTCGCGGGGTTAATTGCGGAGGGATCTCGTGGATTCCCCTCCACCTGTAAAACAAAACCGGATTCATGAGTAACAGTTCCAGCAGCCAAATTGGCTACCCATGCATTAAAGTCCATAAAATACCTTTGCTGGTAATTAATTTGAAAGCTGGCGCTCGATTGCGCAGGCAATTTTAACATCACTAAAATTGCCGTAATACTTTTTACCTTATTTAACTTTAAGCTTGCGACAAACGGCGTTGCGCTTCGCGCTTTTCAACCTTTTGTAAGCGGCGCAATTGGCGCTCTGGCGGCAATGCACCAATGTGTGCTTCGTTGCGGTTTTTTGCCAGTTGGATTTGCTTTTGGCGCTCAGCAAAACGTACTTTTTGCTCATCGGTTAACGTGTCGTAACAACGCGGGCAGCTCACTCCGGGCATGTACTGATCAGAGAGTTTATCTTCTTCAGTAATGGGGTGGCGGCAGCCATGGCATTGATCATAAATGCCTTTCTTTAAGCTATGGTTAACCGCAACACGGTTATCGAACACAAAACATTCACCTTTCCACAAACTTTGCTCTTCAGGCACTTCTTCAAGGTACTTCAGGATTCCACCCTCCAAGTGATAAACCTCTTCAAAACCTAGCTCCTTCATGTAAGCGGTAGATTTTTCGCAACGAATTCCACCGGTACAGAACATGGCTACTTTTTTGTTCTTGGCAGGGTCAAGATTTTGCGCAACGTAGGCAGGAAACTCGCGGAATGTCTCGGTTTTTGGATCTATAGCGCGCTCAAAGGTACCAATGTCGTACTCGTAGGAATTACGCGTATCAATTACGGTAACTTCAGGGTCGCTAATTAACGCATTCCAATCTTGCGGTTTTACGTAGGTGCCCACAATTTTCTTAGGATCAATTCCGTTAACACCCATGGTCACGATTTCTTTCTTGAGCTTTACCTTCATGCGGTAGAAAGGTGTGCCTTCAAAGAAAGACTCTTTGTGAACCAAATCGACAAAGCGCTCGTCGGATTTCAAAAACGCCAGCAAACCGTCAATACCTGCGCGAGTACCCGAAACGGTGCCGTTGATACCCTCTTCGGCAAGCAACAAGGTGCCTTTCAGCTCAAGTTGGTCACAACGCTCTTTTAAGCGCGGGGCGAATTCCTGGTAATCAGGTAGCGAGACGAATTTATAAAGCGCGGCAACAACGATTTGGTTCATATCTGTTCACTTAACGGATCGAAAAAGGGGACTTAACTGAAGAATTGCGTCCAGAATTAGCCGCTGGCAAGCCAGCGGGCGCGCATTATAAAAGCTTGTTTTTTGAACAGCCAGAGAAAACTTCTGATCTATATCAAGAATGATCGTGTTTGGAGCCACCCATGCAGTTTGGCGATGCCGGAACTACAGCTGAGGCCGCCCACTCTTCAGGGCTAAAAGTGTGTAAAGCCAACGCGTGAACACCATTTTTCAAATCATCGGCCAAACAGGCGTACACCGCTTGATGTCGCTGAACCTGGCGCTTTCCCATAAAACTGTCAGCCGCTAGCACAACTTTAAAGTGCGTTTCTGAACCGGCCGGAACTGAATGCATGTAGCTTTCGTTGTGAACTTCTAAATGGGCGGGCTTAAAAGTCTCAGAGAGTTTGGCGACAATACGGCTTTCAACTGGGTTCATCATATGTACCTCGGGCTGGGCGTTATAAAAACGAAGCCTCTAAGGCCAAAAAAAACTGCGGTATTCTACTGGATTGCGGCTAGACTTTGGGGGAATCTAAAACGCAGGGAACATTTTCCTACTTGCGAAGGTCACCTAGTTAACCATCTTTTACTTCGGAGTCAGATAAGCTGGCAGTGTGTTAGCAGTATTTCGATTAGTTGTACGTAGAGAGAATCATGAACTTACATAAAATTTTTGTAGACAGACGTCGAGGCGAGGATCGCAGGCTAGACAGCGACCCCTGCAAGAATATGCCGATTGATATTTACCACCGAAAGCGCCGTAAATCCACTGATCGTCGCCACCCCCAACGAACCCTGGTAGACGACTACCAAGCTTATTTGGGTGATGCAGAAAGCAAATCGACCCATTAAAAAAAGCCCTGCACACGCGGGGCTTTTTCTTTTAGCTGTGCAAACTACCCCGTTAATACACCTTACTAACTAACCAGAAAAAGCACCTTTACTGGCCTTGGCAGGAATCAATTTTGGTGTACAACCGGTTTCCGCCTCGTAGAACTGCTCTACCGCTTTCGCCAGTTTAGGGAGAACCTCAGCTGGCGCTATGGAAACCACGCAACCGCCAAAGCCGCCACCGGTCATACGCGCACCCGCACTGCCCTCACCTGCGGTATGCAAGATGTTAACCAAGCGATCAATGGCTGGCGTTGTGATATTGAAATCATCGCGCATGGATTGATGCGATTCAGCCATCACCCGTGCCAGAGTTGCCATATCCCCAGAACTTAAGGCTTCGGCGGCTAACAAGGTACGGGCGTTTTCGGTCAATACATGGCGCGCGCGGCGAAAGCTCAAATCGTCTAATTTACCTTCGGCGGCAAGCAATTGCTCAATGTTCACATCACGTAAACTTTTCTGACCGAAAAATGCTGCTGCCGATTCACATTGAGAACGACGTTGGTTGTATTCGCTCTCAACCAAACCACGCTTTACACCACTGTGAACGATGAGGATTTCCCAATTTCGTGGAATGGAAACACTGCGTGTAGACAAATCCTGACAATCGATCAGCAAAGCACTACTTTCCATCCCGCGAGCCGAAATAAGCTGATCCATAATCCCACAGTTACAGCCAACAAAATTATTCTCTGCCGCCTGCCCAACTAAGGCCGCCTGCGTAGGATCTATAGATTCGCCGCTTAATTCAGTTAGCGCACGCACGACTGCAACTTCCAATGACGCAGAGCTACTCAGCCCCGCTCCTGCAGGCACGTTACCCGAAATGAGCAAGTTCCCGCCTTTTAGCCGGTAACCTCTTTTCTGCAACTCCTCAACAACACCGCGCACGTAGTTAGACCAAGTTGCAGCAGTATCATGTTGCATGGGTTCATCTAACTGAATAACAACGGCTTGAGCATCAAAATCCTGCGCAACAACATGTAGCTGCTGATCACTCCGAGTGGTAGCGGCAATCCAAGTGCTGTAGTTAATGGCTGCAGGCAACACAAAGCCACCGTTGTAATCCGTATGTTCCCCAATGAGGTTTACACGTCCCGGAGCTTGCACGATTAACTCGGGAGATTGGCCAAAAGCGGCCACAAAAAAATCTTTGAGCAATTCTTTATTTAATGCG
Organism: uncultured Cellvibrionaceae bacterium; assembly: GCA_964581625.1. Taxonomy (GTDB): domain Bacteria; phylum Pseudomonadota; class Gammaproteobacteria; order Pseudomonadales; family Cellvibrionaceae; genus Cellvibrio. The sequence goes on along the minus strand of CAZOPE010000019.1, from coordinate 22,732 downwards.
CTCACTCACTCTTACCTCAAACGAAAATGAACAGGGCTTTGTTGACGCAAGCGTTCCGCGGCTTGCTCGGGCGATAAATCTCGCTGGGGCTCACCTAACATTTCGTAGCCCACCATAAACTTACGCACACTCGCACTGCGCAATAGGGGTGGGAAAAAATGGGCGTGCAACTGCCAAGCAGATGTATCCAAACTATTAAAAGGCGCGCCGTGCCAGCCCATTGAATATGGGAATGAGCATTCAAACAGGTTGTCGTAGCGTGCAGTAATATCGCGCAGAATTTCACCCAAGCTGATTTGTTCTGCGTCAGTTAATTCCGTAATTCTTGCCCGAGCGTGCTTCGGCAACAAAAGCGTTTCGAACGGCCAAGCCGCCCAAAACGGGACCACTAAAACCCAGTGGGCGTTTTCCACAACCACCCGCTCACCAGACACAATTTCTTTTTGTGCATAGTCCAATAACAGGTTTTTTTGGTGCTGCGCATAAAAAGCACGCTGGTTTTCATCCTCTTTTTGAACCAAGGTTGGAAGCTGTGTTTGCGCCCAAATTTGGCCGTGGGGATGAGGGTTTGAACATCCCATAACCGCGCCTTTATTTTCAAAGATTTGAACCGACGCGTAGGCCTGCCCCAATACTTTAGATTCCTCGATCCAGGTTTTGATGACTGCCTGAATCTCCTCATCATTTAATAGAGGCAGCGTTTTACTGTGATCTGGCGAAAAACAAATGACGCGGCTGGTGCCATGTTCCGAGGCAATTTGAAACAGTGGATCCAATGATTCGGGAGCTTTAGGCACCTCTGGCATCAGCGCAGCAAAATCATTGGTAAAGACATAAGTCGTTGTATAGCTGGGATTTTTCTCTCCCCCAACGCGGGTATTACCGGGGCAAAGATAGCAATTGGGGTCATGGGCAGCACTCTCGGGCCACTGGTTAGGTTCCTGTTGGCCCTGCCACGGGCGCTTGTTTCTATGCGGGGAGATTAACAACCACTCACCGGTTAAGGGGTTAAACCGGCGATGCGTATGGTCATTAACCGAAAAGGTCTCAGAGTTCATGCTTCGCTGCCATATAAATATGATAAATAGGCGAGCAGGCTACCTGAAAAGGCTTTTGCGCACAATCATATTAGCGTTCGAGCGACGAACTAAAAGGTTAAATAGAGAAGATAGCCATTGGGATTAACAAAGCGAACACCCAAGAAAAATCTTGGGTGGTTCAGAATGGCATGAAGGAGAAAGGGGTATTAAGGAAGAAAACGATGTGCGGCAACTATACCCCATACAACAGCCAAGAGAACAAGACTGGTAAAAACGAGTGCTGAACCTATGTCTTTAGCGCGGCCAGATAATTCATGGCGCTCTGAACCGGTTCTATCCACCACCGCCTCAACTGACGAGTTCGCCAGTTCCGCCATCCACACCCAGAAGATACTCGATAACAATAAAATCAGCTCAACATGGGTTGTGGCCAACCAAAAAGCCACCGGAATCAGAATCAAACCCAACACTACTTCTTGCCTGAACGCTGCCTCAAATTTCCAGGTAGCTGCAAAGCCCTTCATTGAATAACCAAAGGCATCAATGATGCGGGCGATTCCCGTTTTACCAGGTTTACTCATTCCAATTCTCCACATTCTTGCTGGGTTAGTGACGCCTGCAATCCGGTCACGGTAGCGGGTCTGTCACGGTTAATTCATCTCTTCTTCATCGAAAAGTCATAGGCCGGTGATATTTCTGACGTTGTAACAGTTCAGCGGCGTGAATGATGAAGGCTTTTATTCCCGTCGTCTATCGCGCCAAACACAGAATTGTTACAGCCGCGGATTTTAACAGCGAGATATGACAAGCATTTTTCAGCGCTCGCTATTTTAAACACTTACGACAGGTAGCCTTATGAAAATACTTTATGGTGTGCAAGGAACAGGAAACGGTCACGTCACGCGCGCGCGCATTATGGCCAAAGCATTTGCGGCAAAAGGTGTAGAAGTTGATTGGGTGTTTTCTGGTCGGCCCCGTGAAGATTTTTTTGATATGCAAGCCTTTGGCGATTTTCAATCCTACCGTGGTTTAACCTTCGCAGTAAAAAGCGGACGCATTCTCTATTTGAAAACCGCATTGCAAGCAAATTTGATGCAATTGAATGATGACATTAAAAAAGTCAACGTAGAAGGTTACGATCTCATCATTAACGACTTTGAGCCTGTTTCTGCTCACGCCGCAAAACGCGCAGGAAAAAATGTAATTGGCATTTCTCACCAAAATGCATTTCTACACAAGATCCCCAAAAAGAATAACAATCTGGTCACCGATTGGTTTATGCAAAATTTTGCCCCAGTTACTCAAGCAATTGGCTTGCACTGGCACCACTTTAATCAACCGATTTTGCCACCGCTGATTGAGCCATCGCACTACCCTAATGACTCACTTCACAAGCATTATTTAGTGTATTTACCCTTTGCCGGTTTGGACGACATTATTCCGCAATTGCGTAAATTCCCGGACTACGAATTTTTTGTTTACCAAAATGTTCCGCAACCCATTGATGACGGACACATTCACATTCGCCCATTTTCGCGCGAAGGATTCCAAAAAGATTTACACAGATGCGAAGGCGTGATCTGCAGCGCAGGTTTTGAACTACCCAGCGAAGCAATTCAACTCGGAAAAAAAATTCTCGTACAACCCGTTGCTGGCCAAATGGAACAAGCCTCCAACGCGCTCGCATTAACCCAATTAGGTTATGGCTCTTCAACATCAATGTTGAATGAGGCCGCTATTGGCCGATGGCTACCTCTAATGAAGCCCGCGCCAGTGATTTACCCAAATGTTGCTGAGGCTTTGGTGGATTGGTTATTGAGTACAGGCGGTAAAAATTTCGAGGCGTTCCAGCAATCCATGTGGGAACAAGTGAAAACGCCTGAACACATTGCTACCCGAATTGCGACGGCGAAATAACCTTGAGTAATGTTTCTTGTAAAAAGATTCGTTTTAGTCAAGCGTAACTTTTGCACGTGCGGATTTGATCGTTGAACGAATGGTTTTTCCATCCATTCGTTTTTGCTTTGAACTAAAAGTTGGCTTTGTGGCGCGACGATCTTTCACAACTTTGATTGCGTCTTTAACAATATCGCGCAAACGTTCTAAAGCATCTGCACGATTCATTTCCTGAGTGCGATGGCGCTGCGCTTTAATGACTAGCACACCATCGCTTGAAATACGTTTGTCATCCAATGACAGTAATCTGGATTTGCAAAAATCGCTGAGGGAAGACTTATGAATATCAAACCGCAAATGTATCGCACTCGACACCTTGTTGACATTTTGGCCTCCCGCACCTTGAGCGCGCATAGCCGAGAGTTCAATTTCGTGCAAGGGAATGTGGACGTGAGAATTGATAATAAGCACAGCCCTACTCCAAGTGGCAGGTTTGAATCGCCTGCACGCTCGTTTGTTCGTCAATCAACACGGGCTGCAAGCGATTATCGAAGCGCAACTGGTGCGAGCGCCAGCGTACAATAATTGCGCCTAGCAATAATCCCGCTAAAGCACTGAGCGCGCTCATGCCATCGCCGAGTTTTTGGTGATGCGCCGCAAAGGTCGCTGCAATCATCGTTAGTAAAGGCACGAGATAAATAAATAAAGATCCGCTAGCGATAACTTCTTCTGGCACTCCAATCTGAACTTGATTACCCACTTGGAATTGCGCCGGATCGCGTCCTTCTAATAACACCCTCAATCGTGATGCTGTTGCGCCCCACTTTGTTAAAGCACTGTGGCCGCAACCTTTTTGTGCCTGACACGAGCCGCACGCCGATCTTTGAATGGTTTCCACCCAAATAGAATCGGATTCGATGGCAAGTATTCGGCCAGTTTCAAGAAGCATAATAAGCCTATGAATATCGGGACATAAAAAACGGGGCTAGAGCCCCGTGATATTCTGCGCGATTTTTGCGGCGGCAGCGATGGGAATTTCACCCACCACATTTGCCCTGTAAGTTGTGTTCTTTACGACTAGGCGAGACATATATGCGAGTGTAGCGCCACGCTTTCCTTGCCCTTCAGGTACAGGAGTTGTTGCCACCTCGATAAACACACTAAACGTCGTTAAACCATCGGTATACATCAACATAGTCTGGCCATTCGCCAATTGGCGCTCACCAGCAAACGCAAATCCAGGCGGAATCCAGCCAAGCTGCCAAGCCGTTGGTTTGCTCAACGCGGTGGGGTTACAAGGCGTTACATCCGCGATGGCCTTGTGCTCATGATTGGAGCTTCTGGCTTTCATTTGGCTGACATCGGCGTTTAAATCGATGGATATGAACTGGTAGCGCTCAAGCGGGCGCGCGTTTTCATCAATTAACCAAGACTTAAGCACCAGGCCCGTCTCTTCATCAATACTCAGCAAATAACCGTACCGAAAAGGATCTTTAGGAATAACTTGCAATACACGTGACCAACGGCCCGCAATACGCTCGCGTCCACGAATTTCAAACTGGTAGAGCTGATCCATTTTCACTAGGTTTGCGCCAAACTTTGCGAAACCGCCTTGCAGTAGCTCGTCCCCCATCGCTTTGCAATCAACGCGCTGACCATCACGCACAATTAAACGCTCTGGGCCATTCAGGAACAAAAAGCGATCGTGTTCAACGCCATTTTCAATCCAATGCTCAACACGAAAGCTTTGCAGCTCTATGCTGGTTTGGTTTTGATAAATAAAGGAGCCGCGATAATTAATGTGCGCCGCGTTCTGCGACATCTTGCCAATGAGTACTTGAACACTGGGAACATCAGTTGGAGCTGGATCTTTAACAGGGAGAGTTTGCGCTTGGGCAGATGCGGTTATCGCCAAAGCAAGAGACGATAACCACAAAGAGATGTTGGGCATAGCTTATTCTTCGTCAGTAATGATTACGCGTGCATAAGGTAATACACCTTGACCAGCGTTCATAGCCGCATTGTCAGAATGGGCCTTAATCATTTGATTCACGTAACGTGATACTTCTTCGTCAGACACGGCAGTATTTGGCTGGCGCGGTTGAAAGTTTACGCGGCGATTTTCTTGCGGGCGCGACTCAAAGCCCGTTTGTACCGCCACAGTACGTGTATTCAACATGGGACTGTTAATACCAGAGGGCAACGAAATAGAGGTATCAACGGGTGCTTGCACCGGGGCTGTCACCGAATTACCGGCAACCTGAGGAGCAAGAGTGGCGACATTTAACTCACCTACCCCCAAAATCATACCTCCAGCCACAGAAGCAACCAGAGCAACACGACCTAATTGATAGCGCCAACCTTGTTGCGGTTTACTTGCAACCACGGGCGCGGGCTGTTCGACCAAGGTATCTTCTTCATCAATAGCGGCGCTAATACGCGCAGCAAAATCTGACATCACAATAGGAGCTTGTTCGCCACGGATAACGGCACTCGCCATTTGGTAACGCGCCCAAGTCGCTTTGACTTCCGCGTCCTGCTCGCTAGCTTTTAAAATGCGCTGCAGCTCTAGCTCGGATGCCTGATTATCCATCAGCGCCGAGATTGATTCTGCGAGGACTTGCGGCCGGTTTTGCTCACTCATTGAGATTTACCTGTAACTGAAAAAGGGTTTTCAAACATTAAAAACATCAATTTCTTTCTGTAGCCTTTATGACCTAAGTTCACTATAAAGGTTCAGCTAAGATCCACAATATTTGCATATTTATGCGAAAACAGTTTTCTAGCGATTTTTGGTTACCCTTTTACACGAACACAAGGAATGACCGCGTAACGCCAGTTACACAACTTAGTTATTCGATCATCGACGCTATTCGATCAAGGGTTGAATCTTTTTATCAATCGCCTCGCGCGCACGGAAAATACGCGAACGCACGGTACCGATTGGGCAATCCATGGCTTCTGCAATCTCTTCATAACTCAAGCCGTCAATCTCACGCAGAGTCACGGCCATACGCAAGTCGTCTGGCAGATCACGGAATGCTTGATCTATAACGGATTGCAACTCATCGCGGAGCAGATTTCTCTCCGGCGTGTTCATTTCATGCATTGCGTCATTGCCAGCGAAAAACTCGGCATCTTCAACTTCAACATCGCTGGCAGGTGGACGACGATTGCGCGCAACCAAGTAGTTCTTGGCGGTGTTAATCGCAATGCGGTACATCCACGTATAAAACGCACTTTCACCACGAAAGTTGGGTAATGCGCGATAGGCCTTAATGAACGCATCTTGCGCAACATCTTGCACTTCGGCGTGGTCACGGATAAAACGACTGATAACGGCAAAAATTTTATGTTGATATTTAAGTACCAACAAATCGAAAGCGCGTTTGTCTCCTTTCTGCACGCGTTCTACAAGCTGTTGATCGACATCGACTTCGGGCGCTACTTGCGCTGTCATTCTAAAACCCCCAAGCGTCCCAGCACCTAAAAGCTGGCTGGGACTAAAAATTCGGTACAGTATCTGTGTGCCGACAGTATATTAGTTACGAGCAATGCTGAGTTGCAATTGCTGCTTTGTACGCCATTGACCGGGAGGCTTCATAAAAGTTCCACGAATATCCGTTCCACGCGCCTCCAACCAAGGCATTACAAACAGTTCCACAAACCTGACTGATGCAGTTTAGCTGACCACGCTGGGCGGCTTGTATATACTGGCGCCAGTTTACGATGTTGTTCTTCTTATTGCTGTAGAAAAAACTCATGAATGAAACCTATTATCACGATGTTCTTGTTATTGGCTCTGGCGCGGCGGGCTTAACACTGGCATTGAGCTTGGCTCGCCATGCTAAAGTGGCTGTACTTAGCAAGAACGCGTTAAAGGACGGTTCAACCTGGTTCGCCCAAGGCGGCATTGCCGCTGTACTGGATGATCAGGATTCCATCGAAGCTCATGTAGCCGATACTCTGGTTGCTGGTGCCGGGCTTTGCCATGAGGACGCGGTGCGTTTTACCGTGGAGAACAGCAAGAGTGCTATTCAATGGCTTATTGAGCAGGGAGTAAGTTTTACCAAGGAAAACGGCAAAGAGGATTATCACCTCACAAAAGAAGGTGGCCACAGCCATAGACGGATTATCCACAGTGCTGATGCCACTGGTCGTGCGGTGCATAGCACTCTCATCGAACAGGTGAGACAAGAAACCAATATCGAGATCTTTGAAGACCACATTGCAGTCAACCTCATCACCCAAGCCGATGCCGATTCCCGCAAATTACGTTGCACGGGTGCTTACGTGCTCAACAACAACACCGGCCAAGTACATGTATTTCAAGCCAAAGTTGTTGTGTTGGCCACGGGCGGCGCAAGCAAGGTTTACCTCTACACCACCAATTTAGACGGAGCGAGCGGCGATGGTATTGCTATGGCGTGGCGCGCTGGCTGCCGTATTGCCAATATGGAATTTAATCAATTCCACCCTACCTGCTTGTACCACGCATCCACCAAAAACTTTCTCATTACCGAAGCCTTGCGCGGTGAAGGGGCAGTGCTGAAATTGCCGAACGGCGAGCGCTTTATGCATCGTTTTGATGAACGCTTGGAATTGGCACCACGGGACATAGTGGCGCGCGCAATAGACCATGAAATGAAACGCTTGGGTTGCGACTGCTTGTATTTGGACATCAGCCACAAATCCCCAGAGTTTATTAAAGAACACTTCCCAACTATTTATGCACGGTGTTTGGAACTAGGCATAGATATCACGAAAGAACCTATTCCGGTCGTTCCTGCGGCGCACTTCACTTGTGGTGGCGCTGTGGTAGATAACGATGGACAAACTGATTTACAAAACCTCTACGCGATCGGCGAAACATCCTTTACTGGGCTACACGGCGCGAATCGTTTAGCAAGTAACTCCCTGTTGGAATGCGTGGTTTATGCAAAGTCGGCGGGACAACATATTCTCAAATCGCTTCCTACTATCCACACACCTGAACAATCCAACCCGTGGGACGCTACTCGGGTGACAGATTCAGATGAAGACGTTGTGATTTCGCACAACTGGGATGAGCTGCGCCGTTTTATGTGGGATTACGTGGGTATTGTGCGCACCCACAAACGTTTGCAGCGAGCATCACACCGCATCAAGCTGTTGAAAAAAGAAATTGCCGAGTACTACAGTAATTACCGTGTAAGTAGCGATTTGATCGAGCTCCGTAATTTGGCAACTGTGGCCGAATTAATTATTCGCTCTGCACTGGATCGCAAAGAAAGCCGTGGCTTACATTACTCGCTGGATTTCCCTAACAAATCCAATATTGCCCGCGATACTATTTTAGTGCCTACGAATTTTGCAGCACAGGATGTAGTAGTTAGTAAGGACAATTAAGTAGTTTTTTACAGAGCAACTTAATAGAGCAACTTAATCCAGCAAATTAAAATTCGTAGCTTAAGTTTTATTTAGCAGGGAATCGTCACCCTATCACAGCGGGGATGGCGATTCCCTATTGAAATAGATTCTTACAAGAACTCACTTCAAAGCTAATACTTGCTTTTTATCGACCCCAAAAATTAATTATTATTCCTTAGCCCTGTACGCAACCACACACGCAAACGTCGCCAATCCTCTTTCCTCACCGAATCAGGTAGCACCAGAATCCGTCGTTTACGACCGCTCTGAATTTCTCTCACCGGTAAAATAATGACAGCAGGCCATAATAAAATTTCATCAAAAATTTCGACCACATGCTCGCCACTTGCTAGGTTTAATTGCCAAACATCTTTCTTAATACTGAAACCAATTGGGGCAGAATGTTTAATCCGCCACGCCTTTCTCAACTCCAATACAACCAAACCGCAAAACGCTAGCCACACCACTGGCCAATAAAATGCGCTAAAGAAAAATGGAAAAAGTGCAACAGATACGGCACACAAAAGCCCGCAGTACACTGCAAACTCCAAACGCCACAAAACCATGGAGGGAGAGATAATAAACGGCGCCAAATCGACGCCTGATTTGTTGGATGCGTTTAAAGAACTATTTGGGTTCTTCGGGCTGGAGCCCTGTGTTGTTTCTAACAATGGTGACAATCCTTTTCAAATCTTTATCGTCCGGGTCTTCGCGGCGCAAAAACCACGCGAACATATCCTGATCTTCGCATTCAAGCAATTTCCAGTACAACTCTTTATCCGCTTGCTCAAGGGTGGGATAAACATTTTCCAGAAATGGCATAAGCACCAAATCCAGCTCGAGCATGCCGCGGCGGCTGCCCCAAAACAAACGATTTTTTTCCACCGAAAACACCTTCACATAGATTAAGTCGTCAATTATACCTGAAAAGCTTTTAGCGACGACACGCTTTAGCACAGAAGCGCTTGAGAATTTTTACGCGTGTCGAATTGGGATACACTAGCCGCAATATCCTATTCGTTAGAGTTTTTATCATGTCAGATTGGAATGCTTTTTTAACCACCAAGGGCGCGATGCTCGATACCCATTGCAAACCTGATTTCCCGTTGAACGAGATATCACCCGATCAAACTTATCTCGTTCCGCTCAATCAGGGGTTAATTGAGATTAAAGGGCCAGACAGCATTAAATTTTTGCAGGGACAAGTCACCTGCGATGTTCGCGAGCTTTCAGAAAACACCTCGCGCTTGGGCGCTCAATGCAACATCAAGGGGCGGATGCTGATGTGCTTCCGCGCCATACAAACCGATGCCGAACGAATTCTACTGCGTGTACACAGCGGCTTGGTCGATAAGGGTATGGCAAGCCTTGGAAAGTACATTGTCTTTTCTAAGGCTAAGCTTGCCGATCAAAGCCAAGACTATCGTTGTTTGGGTGTTTCAGGCCCGCAGGCAACGCAAATTGTTAACGACGTTTTCGGGCTTATGATTTCCAATAATGATGATTGGGCCGCAGCTGGCAATAACATTGTCATTCGACTTGACGAAAACCGTTATGAGTGTTGGTTATCCGCTCCGGAAGCGGAAGCTCTTTGGAATCAAATTAGCGCAAACGCTAGACCCGCGGGCCAAAACTTATGGCATTTACTCAATATTCGCGCTGGACTTGGGGACATCACACCGGAAACCTACGAAGCATTCACGCCGCAAACCATCAATTTCCAATTAGTAAACGGAATCAACTTTCGTAAGGGTTGCTATACCGGGCAAGAGATTGTTGCCCGCTTGCATTATCGCGGCACGCTGAAGCGCCACATGTATAGGTTGGGTTTTGACGCCTCTGAATTACCGCTTCCGGGTGCAGAACTAGTGAATGCAAATGGCAAAGCGGTGGGTGAAGTCGTTCTGGCCGCTTGGGCAACTGCAGGTAAAGGTGAACTTTTGGCTAGCGTTGTTGATGAAGAATCCACCAATATTCAGCTTGCAAATAACCCGCAAAAACTCAGCCTGCTTCCCTTACCTTATGCTATACCTACTCCAAATGAGGCAGACTAAAGCGCCTTTGAATAATCAATATAAGTAGGTATCCCATGAGTCAAATTGCAGAGCGCGTACGTCAGGACATTATTACCGCGATCAAAACTGACCAACTCGTATTACCCACCCTTCCAGAAGTTGCGCTTAAAGTGCGTGAGGTGGCGGATGATCCAACCTCCGACATCGAAAAACTCGCAAACGTTATTGGCGGTGATGCAGCCCTAAGTGCGCGCATCATTCGCGTTGCCAACAGCCCTTTACTTCGCGCTTCACGTGCTATTGAAGACCTAAAAACAGCATTAATGCGTTTGGGAATTTCCTATACCTGCAACATTGCCACTGGCTTAGCCATGGAACAAATGTTCCAGGCAACCTCTGATTTGGTTGATATGCGGATGCGTGAAGTGTGGAGCCGCTCAAGTGAGGTGGCCGGTATTAGCCATGTGCTGTGCCGCCATTACACCAAATTACGCCCTGACCAAGCGACTTTAGCGGGTTTAGTTCATAAGATTGGGGTACTGCCGATTTTGACTTACGCAGAGGATCATCCGTTCTTACTGAACGACAGCCTGACGCTGGATAAAGTAATTGATGAGTTACATGCACCTATAGGTGATTTGATTTTACGCACTTGGGGCTTCCCGGAAGAACTTGCGCACATTCCATCACAACACATCGACTTTCAGCGCAAAATTCCAAAAGCGGATTATGCGGATGTAGTAACTGTCGCGATGCTGCAAAGTTACGCAGGCTCCAATTCACCTATGGCGCAAGTTGACTGCACAAAAGTAACAGCGTTTGAACGTTTGGGGTTAGACCCTGAAATTCAAATTGCTGAATCTGAAGATTTGTCTGCCGATATGGAAGCAGCAATGTCGTTGCTGCTTTAATAATTAAACGCTTTGCGGCAACCGCCAATCGATAGGTTGTTGCCCTTGGTCTTTTAAATATTGGTTTGCTTGCGAGAAATGTCCGCATCCGATAAATCCACGATGCGCCGATAAAGGAGATGGGTGCGGCGCGCGCAAAATTAAATGTTTGCGACCATCAATAAATTGTCCTTTCTTTTGCGCATAACTTCCCCACAACAAAAATACAACACCTTCACGCTGCGCATTCACGATTTGAATTGCTCGATCAGTAAATTGCTCCCACCCCTGGCCTTGATGAGCACCCGCCTGCCCCTGCTCCACCGTGAGTGTTGCATTTAATAAAAATACACCTTGCTCGGCCCAAGATTGTAAAAAGCCATGCTTTGGGATGGGAAACTGTAAATCACGTAGAATTTCTTTATAAATATTTTGCAATGATGGCGGTGTTGCAACACCAGGCAACACAGAGAAACATAAGCCATGGGCCTGATTGGGGCCGTGATAGGGATCTTGCCCTAGAATAACAACCTTAACTTGATCAAGCGGTGTTGAGTTAAAGGCATTAAAAATATTTTTAGATTCAGGAAAGATAACTTTGCCCGCTTGCTTCTGCTCCAACAAAAATTGTTTGAGATGCTTCATATAAGGCAACTCAAATTCTGGCGCTAAATGCGAAAGCCAGCTGGGATGCAAATCGATTGGTTTTTTAGCGGATGACATAAGAGGCTCTCAACAAAATTTTGTCGATTTTACACATATAACGAAAGAATTAAATTTATTTGGGAATCGTCATCCTCGCGCAGCGGGGATCCATATGGGCTGGCCATTCAAACTCTTAAAAATTTAATGCGAAATCAAAAGCTGGATCCCCGCTGCGCGAGGATGACGACTCCCTAGGCGCTTATGTAGGTGGTTACCTTTGAATACCGATTAACTAAATTGCAATAAAAAACCCGATATTTCTACCGGGTTTTTCGAGTTTTTAATTCAGCGAATGAATTAAAGCTTGTCGCCATGCTCTGCCAAGTATTTAGCAACGCCTGCTGGAGAAGCGTCCATACCCGCATCACCTTCTTTCCAACCTGCTGGGCACACTTCACCGTGCTCTTGGTGGAAAATCAATGCATCAACGGTGCGAATGGTGTCATCAATGTTACGGCCAATTGGCAAGTCGTTTACGATTTGTGAACGCACTACGCCTTCTTCATCAATCACGAAAGTACCGCGGAAAGCAACACCGTCTGCTGATTCAACATCGTAAGCTTTTGCGATTGAGTGGGTGATGTCCGCAACCAAGGTGTATTTAACAGGACCAATACCACCGTCGTTTACGGGGGTGTTACGCCATGCGTTGTGGGTGAATTGTGAATCGATAGAAACACCAATCACTTCTACGTTACGCTTTTTGAACTCTTCCACGCGGTGGTCAAACGCCAACAACTCCGAAGGACATACAAAGGTGAAGTCCAATGGGTAGAAGAAAACAACTGCTTTTTTGCCTTTGGTTGCGGCAGAGAATGAGTAACCATCTACTATTTCGCCGTTAGCCAATACAGCTGATGCTGTGAAATCTGGTGCTTTTTTACCTACTAATACGCCCATGACATATCTCCTATGAGTTCATCTGAAAGTTATGATTTGCCTTAAACATTAACTCACATGCATTAAAATTATGTGAAATTTGATCATTTAAGTTTTATCAATAGTGCCCAGCTATCATACACAGGCATTTCGGGCTGTCACATTGATTTTTTATATGACTGCTAACAGCCAAAAACTATAAGTCTGCATGTCGAATACTTAGCTGCCAACTGGGTTTGATTCAATCGCATGCTTTCAGGCCAATTGCCCTGCATGCTCCAAAATTGGTACTATAGACGCCTTTTTAAACAGGCCAGACTTCTTGTTATTTTGCCGGTTTATACCCCGCCTCACCTTTATTTCCATATACAGAGACCATCTATGTCAGTTGATTTTCGCTCAGCTTCGCTCACTCATTTGGCTAACCAAGACGAATTTGTCGCTCGCCATATAGGCCCAGATGCCCAACAAACAGCCGTCATGTTGGCGACCTTGGGCTTAAGCTCAGTGAAAGAATTGATTGATAAAACCGTACCGGACAACATCCGCTTAAAAGGCGAGCTCAACTTGGGTGCGGCGGTGAGTGAGGCGAACGCACTGGCGCAACTGAAAGCCATTGCTAGCAAAAACAAAATCTACAAAAGTTATATCGGCATGGGCTATCACGATACCTATGTTCCGTTGGTGGTTTTGCGTAACGTCTTGGAAAACCCGGGCTGGTACACAGCTTATACACCTTATCAGCCCGAAATTGCGCAAGGCCGTTTGGAAGCCCTGCTCAACTATCAACAAATGATTATTGACCTCACCGGCATGGAAATGGCGAATGCTTCCGTACTTGATGAAGGTACCGCTGCGGCCGAAGCCATGGCCATGTGTAAGCGCCAAAACAAAAAGAGCAAATCCGATGTATTTTTTGTAGACGCCGATACGCACCCACAAACCATTGCCGTAGTACAAACCCGTGCAGAACACTTTGGTTTTGAAGTGCATGTTGCGCCGGTAGATGAAGTTGCAACCGGTGATTATTTTGGCGCACTTCTGCAATACCCCGGCTCAAGCGGTGTAGTGCGCGATTTAACGTCGTTGATCGAAGCAGCGCATAAAAATAATGCGTTAGTGACGGTTGCAACCGACCCAATGGCATTGATGCTATTGAAATCACCCGGTGCAATGGGTGCAGATGTAGTTGTGGGCACCAGCCAACGCTTTGGCGTTCCCATGGGCTTTGGTGGTCCACACGCCGGCTTCTTTGCGTTCCGCGATGCTTACAAACGCTCTGCACCTGGCCGTATTATTGGTGTATCGATTGATGCTCGCGGAAAACAAGCATTGCGCATGGCAATGCAAACCCGCGAGCAACATATTCGCCGCGAAAAAGCCAATTCCAACATTTGTACATCGCAAGTTTTGCTCGCCGTAATGAGTGTGTTCTACGCGATCTACCACGGCCCTAACGACCTCAAATGCATTGCTAATCGCATTCACCGGTTAACGGCAATTGCGGCAACTGCGTTGCAACAAAAAGGTTTTGCGTTAGCCAATAACACCTACTTCGACACCATCACCGTTAAAGTGGGTGCTAAACAAACTGACATTAACCAAGCTGCCTTGGCCGCTGAAATCAATTTGCGTTTAGTAGGCAGTGACTCAATCGGCATCAGCCTCAACGAAACGACAAGCCTCAATGACATTGCGCAGCTGCTTTCTGTTTTCGGCATCAATGATGTTGACCTCGCCAGTATCGACGATGTGCTTTCCGTTACCAACAAAGCGATTCCTCAAGATTTATTGCGCACTGATTCTGTTTTGACTCATCCCGTATTCAACAGCTACCACAGCGAAACCGAAATGCTGCGCTACTTGAAGCGATTGGAGTCCAAAGATATCGCATTAAATAATGCGATGATTCCACTCGGTTCATGCACCATGAAGTTGAATGCGACTGCCGAAATGATTCCTGTAACCTGGCCAGAATTTGGAAGTTTGCACCCCTTCGCGCCGATCGACCAAGCACAAGGTTACAGCCAATTGTTTGAAGAATTACAGGAGATGTTAAAAGCCTGCACCGGTTACGACGCTATTAGCTTACAGCCTAACGCGGGCTCACAAGGTGAATACGCTGGCCTCGTTGCCATCAAAAAGTATTTTGAAAGCAAAGGCGAGCAGCGCGACATTTGTTTGATTCCATCATCCGCACACGGCACTAACCCTGCTTCTGCGCAAATGGTGAGTTTTAAAGTTGTTGTTGTTGCTTGCGATAACAACGGTAACGTAGACCTTAACGACCTCGCCGAAAAAATTAAAACTTACGACAAACAAATTGCGTGCATCATGGTGACCTACCCATCGACACACGGCGTGTTTGAAGAGGGGATTACTCAACTGTGCGATATGGTTCATGCCGTGGGCGCGCAAGTGTATATCGATGGCGCAAACATGAACGCGCTTGTTGGTGTTGCAGCACCGGGTAAATTCGGCGGCGACGTTTCACATTTAAATTTACACAAAACTTTCTGTATTCCACACGGCGGCGGCGGCCCAGGCATGGGACCAATCGGTGTTGGTAAACACTTAGCGCCGTTTCTTGCTGGCCACAATGTGCAAGCCGTTCCAGGAACAGACCCAACAAACGGCACAATTTCTGCCGCGCCTTGGGGCTCGGCCAGTATTCTTCCCATTAGCTGGATGTACATCAAAATGATGGGCGCTGTTGGCATGCGTCAAGCAACTGAATATGCCATGTTGAACGCCAATTACGTTGCAAAAAAACTCGAAGATGCCTATCCGATTTTATACAAAGGATCCAAAGGTTTTGTAGCGCATGAATGCTTGCTGGATTTGCGTCCACTAAAAGAAGCCAGTGGCATCAGCGAAGAAGATATTGCAAAACGCTTGATGGATTTTGGTTTCCACGCACCGACCATGTCATTCCCGGTTGCGGGAACCTTGATGATTGAGCCGACTGAATCAGAATCAAAAGTTGAGCTAGACAAGTTTATCGAAGCGATGCAAATCATCCGCAAAGAAATTGCGCAAGTGATTAGTGGTGAAATCACCGCCGAAGCAAGCGCATTGCATAATGCACCGCACACGCAAGATGACGTTCTTGATGAAAACTGGACTCGTGCTTATTCACGCGAAACCGCAAGCCGCCCTGCAAGCTGGTTGAAAAACCACAAAGTATGGCCAAGCGTAAATCGCATTGACAACGTGTACGGAGACCGCAACTTAGTTTGCTCATGCCCCAGCATTGAAAACTACTTGGAGTAATCCTTAAAGCAATTCCAACATTGCATGAGGTATTACTTTACGGATTTTTAGTTTATTCTTCGTAGGTTAGCGGTTCATTTAAATTGATAAAACAGGTGCTCTCGCTTATTAGCCTGAGCACTTAAACGAAACCTAAAATGTGGGAGCAACCGAATGTTTAAAGAATTAGTAAAAATTGATTTAGAGAGCCAGTATAGAGGTTTCAATATTTGCTTTTGGACTATGTTGGTGATTGCAACTGTAGCTTCTCTGTTAGGTAGCTCTACATTGGCAATTGCGCTAGGTACTTTGGGCTTAGTGAGTGGTGCAATTGGTCAATTGAAATTAATCTTAATTAACCAACAACGCTTTTTAGCGAATCAGGAAACTTTTTTGGCCAACCAAGAGACCTTCTTGACCAACCAAAAATTATTCCTTGAGCAACTTGAAGAACTTAAGTCGAAGTCTTAATTTCTACCAACCAACGGGCAATCAAGCCCGTTGGTCGTTTCTTAGTTCCGCATTAAACTGCTTCCACACGTGCCTTACACTGCTCACCAGCACATCCTTCTGCACACCTTTTTACACGCAGCAATGCGATCTTCCCTATCGCCATCTTATTCGCAGCTATTGTCATAGGCTTCTCATAGGTGTGATAAACAATAGGTACCACTCAGCCGAAATGAGGCAGACGAAACGTCAATTTTTACGCAAACCCTCATGAGTTTACAGTGATTGGCCGCCACATCTTCACCACCCAATTAGGCTATTGATGCAACGCCTTTTTTGAACATATTGAATGGCAGATGGAACAGCACTAAAAACTAGATCAGTTCTTCAGTAAACCCTTTCTTAAGCGACATTGTTGAGACCTCTAAAACATTAGGGGGAGAAAACCCAGGAAGACCTCTAGCGTGATTGCGCTCACAATATTGTGGATAATGCTGAATCTTCACCAATTTTTATTAAGGCCTACCAGCTTATAAATAAGCTAAGTTGCGCACAGATAATTAGCGCGGCAACTACTATTCTGAAAGCACTTTTATTAATGGGCTAGCTTATGAAAGCACAAATCTACCTATTTGCAATTTGCATTCTCGTATTGGCTTCCTGTGGTGGCGGCGGCGGGTCTAGCGGTGGCAACAACAATATTCCGTCATCGACTGCAAACAGTTCTATCAGCTCTGCATCAAGTAGCCTTAGCAGTTCATCGCAATCCTCAGTAGCAATAATTAATGCACCCCAAAATGTTACCGCGATTTCAGGCAACTCGTCGGTGAATTTAAGCTGGGGTTCTGTGGGTGGGGCTACCTCCTACAATATTTACTACGCAACAGAGCCAAACATTATTGTTAAAAATATTAGTGCATTTCAAAACGGCGTATCACTCAAAAATGTGAGCTCACCCCACACGATCACTACACTACAAAATAACAAAATTTACTATTTTGTAGTGACTGCAGTAAAAGGTTCTGACGAAAGTTCAGGGAGTGCTGAAGTTAGCGCAACGCCTAACGCAGAGATTAGCTCCCGCCAACCTACCCCTCAGGAAGTTTTGGTTGTAGAACTCATTAACCGTGCTCGTTTTAACCCAACAGCCGAAGCGGCGCGTTATGGGATTGGGTTAAACGATGGAATTACAGGTACGCCAATCACTGCAGATAGAAAACAACCTTTAGCACATAATTTATTTCTGATCGATTCCGCCAGAAACCATTCGCAATGGATGTTGGACAACGACATTTTCTCTCACACCGGTGTTGTGGGAAGTACACCCACAGAACGCATGATGGCTGCGAATTACATTTTTTCTGGCAACTGGAGCAGCGGTGAAAATATTGCGTGGGCAGGCACCACGGGTAGTGCTATTAACTTAACCCAATACGCGCTTGGGCATCATGAAGGGCTTTTTAAATCACCCGGCCACAGAGTTAATATTTTGGGTGAAACTTTTCGCGAAATTGGTGTTGGGCAACAGCAAGGAAATTTCACCAGCAACGGAATCACTTACCTATCTTCCATGCTGACAGAAAATTTTGCGCGTTCAGGTACCAGCTTTTATTTAACGGGCGCTGTTTACGATGACAAGAACGGCAACACATTTTACGACGTAGGCGAAGGACTTGATCGCGTAACCATTTCAACCAACGGCAAGTCTTACCCCGTGTATGCGAGTGGAGCTTATTCCATTCCTTTGTCAAATGGCACTTATGATCTCGTCATTACAGGCGGCCCCTTGGGCTCGGTAATGAATCACCGCGTACAAATTAATAATGCGAACGTAAAACTGGACGTGATAAAAACTGGTAGCGCAGTGGATGTAGTAACTTGGTAGTTGACTATTTGTAAGCAACAATTAACGAATTTTACGATACAACCCATGCTTGGATGAATGAGCGCTAAAGCGTGTTATCAGGGGCGCTAAATCAGCATAATGTGCATTAGCGACGCTGAGAATACCAAAAACGGGAAGGCTATCATAAAACACTTGCAGAGCGCGGCGGCGCAATTTTGTTGCGTAATCTGTTAGACCTCCACGGCACACAATTAATTCAAATTCGTTAAACGATGCGTCAGTTCCTAAGTTATATTGCGCCCACGTAATATTGCGGTTCAATTCTGTTCTAAATACAGCTTCACCATTCACGAGCGTATAATACTTACCTAATGATTCCGCCCCACCCGCCTGCACATAGTTCTCTTCATATTGCGGCAATTTTTCTAACGAAAATTTTGCTTCACGAGCCTGAGTTAATAACAATGGATTCACGCCAGTCGCAAATAATTGCGTCTTATCATAAACACCTTCTTCCATGAGGATAATTGCAATTGTGTATACATCCTCCGCAGAAGTGCATTCGGTGATCCATACTTTAGGCGCGGGGCAAGAGCGCAGCAAAGGAATTGCAGCTGAACGTAATTCGCAAAGGTGGTTCGGGTGATCGAATAAACTTGCCGTATGCGCATCTAAGGCGCAAAGCAGTGGGCCTATGTAGCTAGAATCGTGTAGTGCGCAATTCTGCAAAGACGATACAGTACCAATATTGTGCGCGAGCATAAATGCGTGCAGCTTGTCACGAATAATATCTTTCTGATAACCACGAAAATCATCACCAAAACGTTGATATATCGCTTCTAGCAAAAGCGTAATTTCAAGATCTTCCAGCGATTTTGAGCACCCCATAATCACTCCCTACCACGCTCCCATTCATTTGGGTTAATGTAGCCATACCCGCATAAGCGATAACAACTGTGCGACATCCACAGGTTTGGTAATGTAATCTGAAGCCCCCGCCGCAATACATTTATCTTTGTCGCCCTTCATAGCTTTTGCCGTCAGGGTAATAATCGGCAAGGTTTTAAAGCGTGGAATTTTACGAATTGCACGCATGGTGTCGTAGCCATCCATCTCCGGCATCATAATATCCATTAACACAATTTCTATGGATGAATCTTTTTCCAATACCTCAATACCATCGCGACCGTTTTCTGCGAAAGAAACCTTCATATTTTGCCGCTCCAACACAGAACTCAACGCAAATATATTGCGTAAGTCATCATCGACAATAAGAACACTGCGACCACTCAAACTACCGTCTGCCGCCTGCATGGAATCAATCATTTTGCGCTGCTGTTCAGACATGCTGGCATGCGCTCTATGTAAAAATAATGAGGTTTCATTTAGCAAGCGCTCTGGTGAACGAGCGTCTTTTACAACAACGGTTTTCGCAATACGTTTTAACGTGGCAAGCTCTTTTCTGCTCAAATCCTTTGCGGTATACACCACCACCGGAATTTCTCGCATAGATTCGCTTTCACTCATGGCTTCCAATACGTCGAAGCCGCTCATATCTGGCAATGTTAAATCGAGCACAACACAATCAAATCGATTTTCAGATAACACCATAAGGGCATCACCACCGGTGGCTACAGCTTCGATAAGAATATCGTCAGTACCTATGAGATCGATGATGTTATTGCGTTGAACCTCTTCATCTTCTATCACTAACAATTTTCGTTTTCCGTGAACTAAATAACGCTGAATTCGCTGAAACTCCATTTGCAATGATTCAGGCGTAACGGGTTCTGCCAAATGCGAAATTGCTCCCAATTGCAAGCAGCGCTCACGTTCTTCATCTTGTGCAGCAGTCTCATCCGCTGGCAACTTTGAAATAACATGCACAGGGATATGCCGTGTGGTGGGATCACGTTTTAATCGCTCCAAAATTGCGCAGCCATCTGCATCATCCATTTTGGAACCAAGTAGTATGGCTGATGGCGAATAATCACGCGCCAAGGTTAAAACAGCATCGCCAGAGTTGCTCACAATACCTTTGAAGTTTTGTTCTCGTGCAGCGTTCAATAAAATTTTTGATCGCTCGCAATTATCTTCAACAATTAAAACAGCGGGGTCGCCTTGCGTAATAAGCGCCCTATCGTCAAAACTTTCTGCGCTGCCACTTTCTGCTGCATTTTTTTGAACATTGGTATATTCAGCGTCAATAACACTTTCTGTATTTGCCGGCCTTGTATAAATCACATTGGGCGGTAAAGCTGGCATGTATAACGCAGTGGATTGAGATAGCGTGTCACTTTTATTACTAGCGCGGTGATAGGGAAGAAACAAAGTAAATGTACTACCCACATCTACCTCACTCTCCACTTTAATTTCCCCGCCGAGCAAGCGCGCAAGTTCCCGGCTAATGGACAAACCTAAACCTGTACCGCCGTAGCGGCGCGCAGTACTGCCATCTGCTTGCTGGAAGGCTTCAAAAATTAATTGCAATTTATCACTAGGAATCCCCACACCAGAATCGCTTACGGCAAAGGCGAGCACTGCATCTGCTTGCGATAACGCGGGGTGATCAACAGTCCAACCAGAACTGATTAAACCTATGTGCAAAGTTACACGTCCGCGCGACGTAAACTTGAACGCATTGGACAACAGGTTTTTCAAAATTTGTTGCAAGCGCGTGGTGTCGGTCATCATGGCGGGAGGTAGGGATTCCGCCAATTCGATTTGAAAATCCAATTGCTTAGCTTCAGCCATGTGACGGAAGGTTCGCTCCACGTAGTTACGAATCGCTTGGAACCGGTATTCGCTGATTTCCAAACTAACCGTACCGGATTCGATTTTCGATAAGTCCAGAATATCGTTAATCAACGTCAGCAAATCGCTACCGGAACCGTGAATGGTTTTGGCAAACTCCACTTGCTTATCTGACAGGTTTCCGTTCGGGTTATCACTCAATTGCTGCGCAAGAATAAGCAAGCTATTCAGCGGCGTACGCAACTCGTGCGACATGTTGGCTAGGAATTCTGATTTGTATTTTGACGAAAGAGCAAGCTGGCTGGCTTTTTCTTCCAAGGCTAATTTCGCCTGTTCCACCTCGGTATTTTTGCGTTCCACCTCGATGTTTTGCTCAGATAACAAGCGTGCTTTTTCGGCCAGTTCTTGGTTGGTTTGTTGCAGCTCTTGTGCGAGTGATTGCGATTGAGTGAGCAAACTTTCCGTACGGCTGTTCGCTTCAATGGTGTTGAGCACTACACCAATGGATTCCATCAACTGATCGAGGAACGACAAGTGCGTTTCGGTGAAGCGATCGAGCGAGGCGATTTCAATAACCGCTTTTACTTCCTGCTCAAACAAAATCGGCAAGACCACAATGTTGTTGGGCGTTGCAGAACCAAGACCGGATGAAACTTGAATGTAATCCGTGGGGACATCCGTTAGCCAAATGCGATTTTTTTCCAGCGCGCACTGCCCTACCAAACCTTCGCCAGGCAAGAATGAGGTTGGCAATTTTCTGCTGGAACGGTAGCCGTAACTTGCAATCATGCGCAGGCGCGAATCTCGATTCCGGCCATCCATCATATAAAACACGCCGTGATGCGCGCTTACCAGCGGTGCCAATTCTGAAAGAATCAACGAGGTTACGGTTTCCAAATCGCGCTGACCTTGAAGGATACGCGTGAAGCGCGCGAGGTTGGTTTTAAGCCAGTCTTGCTGCGCATTCTTTTGCGTTGTCTCTTTGAGGTTGCGAATCATCTCATTGATGTTGTCTTTCAAATCTGACACTTCGCCGCGCGCTTCTACTTGAATTGAACGCGACAAGTCACCGCGCGTAACCGCTGTGGCCACTTCAGCAATTGCACGCACTTGTGTTGATAAGTTCGCGGCAAGTTGGTTTACGTTTTCGGTCAAATCCTTCCACGTGCCCGATGCACCCGGTACGCTCGCCTGTCCACCAAGCTTACCTTCCACACCCACTTCACGCGCTACGGTTGTGGCTTGGTCTGCAAACACGGCGAGCGTGTCGGTCATTTCGTTAATCGTGTTCGCGAGTGCGGCAATTTCACCTTGCGCCGCCACGGTTAATTTCTTTTTCAAATCACCGTTTGCTACCGCCGTTACCACACCCGCAATACCGCGCACCTGTGCGGTCAAGTTCGCCGCCATAAAGTTCACGTTATCAGTAAGGTCTTTCCAAGTGCCTGCAGCGCCTTCTACTTGCGCTTGGCCACCGAGCTTACCTTCGGTGCCCACTTCCCTTGCCACACGGGTTACTTCCGATGCAAATGACGAGAGCTGATCCACCATCACGTTGATGGTGTTTTTCAATTCCAGAATTTCGCCTTTTACGTC